>DAOMGC010000038.1:0-18794 GCA_035430125.1 Cyclobacteriaceae bacterium
AAATTCTCCTTCGTGAACTTGTAGCCAATGTCATAAATCTCCTGCACCTTCCCAATATCAAAACTGCTGTATTTGTCCAGCCCCGGAGGCTCAATCACAACGTCACAGAGTTGCTTGCTAACCAAGGTGTTAGCCCCAACTGCAATCAGGAGGCTCCGCTCGATCACGGTCTTGAGGTTGGCAGCATCGTAAACCGGACTCACCGCATTGCAATGAGACCCGATGATGAAGTCACACTGGCTGCGGATGGGACGCACCGGCATATTATCCATCAACCCGCCATCGACATAAAGAGAACCGTTAAAGGGCAGCGGATTGAACACGGCCGGAATACTACAAGATGCCATCACGGCCGGTATCAACTCTCCGCTCGTGAAGTACTCTATTTGTCCTTTCCGGATCTCGGTCGCCGCTACCGTCAATGGTAATTTCAGTGCCGCAAAGTCATTCTCGGGCAGGTATTTCTTTAATAATTCCTGAAGGCCGTCCATCCGCAACAACCCGGACCACGTCCAGGCGGGACGAACAGTCCTCAAAATACTTACCTGTTGGATGATGGAATAAATCTCTTTAGGCGGATAGCCATGTGCATATAGCGACCCTACGATCGACCCGGCGCTGGTGCCTGCCACGCGACCAAAGCGTACGCCAAATTCTTCCAAAGCTTGCAGCACGCCGATGTGGGCGACACCCCGTGCCCCGCCACCCGAAAGTACCAGTCCGATTGTTTTCATGCTAAAGTTCCCGCAAGGCAAACGTGCGATCCAACCGCACACCCTTGTCAGTGTGTTTTACCGTACAACACTCATGGACAGGGTCATGTTCAAAAAATAATACGTAGCCATGGTCGGCGGCGGCATTGAGAAACCGCTGCTTCTCCTCCATGGTGATCAAGGGACGGGTATCGTAGCCCATCACATAAGGAATCGGGATATGTCCCACTGAAGGAATGAGATCAGCTACAAAGCAAATCGTATGCCCCATATATTTCACCATGGGGATCATCATCTTGTCAGTGTGACCCGAAGCAAAGAAAATGTCCATGAATCCAAAAGGTGACGGCTTGCCGACATCTACCATCTTCAGATGTCCCTGCTCCTGCATCGGCATGATGTTCTCTGTAAGGAAGGAAGCCTTCTCACGCGGATTGGGTACCGTTGCCCAGATCCAGTGATCGGGATTTGACCAATAGTCGGCATTGGGAAAGGCCATCTCTAATTTATCTCCGTTCGTCACCACACCACCCCCGCAATGATCAAAGTGCAGGTGTGTAAGGAAATTGTCTGTAATGTCCCGGGGTGAATATCCGGCTGTCGCGATCGACTTCATCAGCGAGTCATCACCGCTGAGATAGTAGTGACTCAGGAATTTTGCACCCTGCTTATCGCCCATGCCGTTGTCGATCAGCACCAACTGCTTGCCATCTTCAATCAGTAGACAACGCATGGCCCAGTTGCAGAGGTTGTTTGCGTCCGCGGGGTTGGACTTTTGCCAGATGGATTTCGGCACCACGCCAAACATAGCACCCCCATCGAGTTTAAAAAAACCGGTGTTGATCACATGCAGGTTCATTCTTCCAATCGGGGGTTAATACGATCGAGCAAAGTGTTGATTTGTTTTACAGCCTGCTCATACCTTGATAAGCGCTGGCCATTCATTCCGTTCAGGACACTCACCAGTCCCGCAAAACCGGGCTCCTTGATTTCATTGGGACCAAACCCCTGGCCAGCTACTATTCGACCGACGATATGTTCTTCAAAGCTGTTCAATGCAATGCGTTCCACCTCACGAATGGATGGGTAACTACCGAGGTAGAGTTCGGACAATTCCCGCATCAGGTCAACATCATCGATGCCGCTGATGTCTCCGGACTGTCCGATGGCCTGAAAGGTAAAGTTGTTAGGGGAAAAGGTGGCCTGTGACATAATCCCCGACAGGAAGTAGTTGAGTGAATCGGTCTTCGGATTCTTCTCCGAAGTGAGCGCCAACAGTCGGTTGCACTTGTGAATCTGTACCCGGAGTCCTTTCAGGTCTTCGGTAAGTACATCGCGGTCCTTAACAAGATCATTGCGCAACAGGGTGAGGTACCGGTGTTGTTTTGCCTCAGCCTGGCTGTTTTGTTGCCAGTTGGTGAGTGCGAATGCAATGCTGACGCCCGCAATAACGACGATCAGATCAATAAACTTGTTGGGCCAACTGATCTTTTGATTGCCGTTCTTCTTCATAGGTTATTCTTTGTACACACCCATCGAACAGAACTTGTCGATGCGCTGGTTGATCAGTTCTGCCGTAGGCAACTTAACCAACTCCTTATAGGTTTCGAGTATAATGCGTTTCACTTCGGTGGACATCCACTTCACATCCGTGTGTGCGCCGCCGAGAGGTTCTTTGATAATGCCATCGATCAGTTTCTGATCCTTCATGTCCTTGGCTGTCAGCTTCAGCACCTCGGCAGCCTGCTCCTTGTAATCCCAGCTTCTCCAGAGAATAGATGAGCACGACTCCGGTGAAATCACCGAGTACCAGGTGTTCTCCAGCATGAACACGCGGTCGCCGATGGCAATACCGAGTGCACCGCCGGAAGCTCCCTCGCCTACCACGATACAAATCACCGGTACCTTCAGCATAAACATCTCCTTCAGGTTGCGGGCGATGGCTTCCCCCTGACCGCGCTCTTCGGCTTCGAGGCCGGGGAAAGCACCAGGGGTATCTATGAATGTAACAATCGGCTTGTTGAATTTTTCGGCAATCTTCATCAGGCGTAGTGCCTTGCGATAACCTTCCGGGTTGGCCATACCAAAGTTGCGCATCTGGCGCTGCTTGGTATTGCGGCCCTTTTGTTGCCCGATGAGCATGAAGGTCTGGCCATCGATAGTGCCCAGGCCACCCACCATGGCTTTGTCGTCGCCCACATTGCGGTCGCCGTGCAGCTCGATGAAGTCAGTAGTGATTTCGTAGATGTAGTCAAGGGTGTAAGGCCGGTCGGGGTGCCGGGAGAGCGCTACCCGCTGCCAGCCGGTAAGGTTCTCAAACGTTTCTTTCTTCAAGTCGAGGATCTTCTTTTCGAGTGCCTTGATGGCCTTGTTCACCGATTCATCGCTGTCGTCCGCCAGTTGCTTCATGTCCTGCAGTTTGGACTCCAGTTCGGCGATGGGTTTTTCAAAATCCAGCAGATTCATCTTCACGGGTTGGATACAGGGGGCAAAATTAACAGATTTTTGGTATCGCCAGCCGTCCCGGTCCGCTTCCCTGCAACCGGGCACCCGCTCATGCAGGCGGCAGTCTGACGTTTACCGGTGCTGTTCATCGACATTAATTACCGCCTGTGTGCCAAGAGGTATGGTCCGGCGATCTCATGTGTTACATAGCTGACCATTAGGGCATCAAGAAACACGTAAACCACACCACCATGAAAACAGGAATAGTGATGATTTGCCTGCTTTTAAGCGGCAGCGCATTGGCACAGAGCAATGATGGTCAGGAGATTATCGACAAGTTCTTCGACCTGTATAAGACCCGTGGATATGAGTTTGCCGTGCGCTATTCCTGGTCCACCAACCGGTGGATTCCGGCGGGTGGCGAGGCGGTGGATAACGTTATCGTTACACTCAGCAAGAAGCTTGGGGGCATGGGCGACTACATTGGGCAGGAGAAACTCAGGGATAAGCAGGTGAGTTCGCGGTTCCGGGTGGTGAGTTATCTGGTGTATTATGAGCGCGATCCGGTTCGGTTTACGTTTTCGTTGTACCGCAACAGCCAGGGCTGGGAGGTTTCCAATTTCCAGTTTGACAGTGATTTTGAGGACGAGGCCGAGGCGTCATTGAAGCTGACGGCGGGTAATTAACTTATTTGGGATTATTGCAGACCGTGTTTTGGATAAATTCGCCTGAAAGTTATCTTTGCAGCCTGTTTTTGAGACATCCGCCGGAAAAGTGACTGCAAGTTGCTCTAAGGCAGGCGAAAGCAGGGAGTTTAAGTCAAAGTAAGGTCTGGTAGTTCAGCTGGTTAGAATGCCTGCCTGTCACGCAGGAGGTCGCGGGTTCGAGTCCCGTCCAGACCGCAAGAAAATATAGAGCCCTCTTTGAGGGCTTTTTTGTTTTGTGGCTCGTGCAAGTGTTCGCTAACCACTGCCTTACTGAAATAATCTCTAAACCCTTATTTGCGCAACCGGCCAACTCTATCACCAGTTCGGATTTGCTTCCAAAAAACCAATAAGATTCCTACATAGGTCGCTAAATTTCAAATTGATTCTATCAAAGTGAAATGCGTGTTGTTTTGTTCAGTATTTTTATCTTATGAACATCAAAGAATTTCAAATCGGGGATTATGTCAGACATAAAAACCATAGCGTAAATGGCGGACTAAAAATGTCAATTGAGGACATGAGGGTAAATACCAAAGGAGAAGGAGAAGGTGAATATCAATTAAGTCACTTTGGCACCCCGAGTGCCTTAATGAAGACTGAATGGTTCAATGAAAATAATTTGGAGCTAATTGAAGAATCAGATGGTGGCTTCAAACAATGATTTCCTCCGCTACACGCCCAAAAAATTCCAATTGAAGTTATGTTATTAGCATCTTAGCTCAACTTGCAAAAGTTTGCCAATTGCAAAGTTTGGTTTCTATTTTTAAGAAATTCTACTGAAGGTAATTTGTAAAGCAAAATTCTCAAGTCCTTCATAACGACCTTCGCCTATTTTAGATAAGTTATAGTTTAGAAGAGATTGGTCAGCACGTCTTATTTGAAAAACCATTTTTTCAGTTGGCCTAATATCTCTCATGAAAAAAGAGAGATTTTCGTTTGGATACGTGGTGTACCCACCACTGTCCTTTGGTTCGACAAACTGAGCATTATTACTCATGATAGTTAATGAAACCTTCTTGCCCGATTGACTGTAATGAATTTCCCATTTTCCCTGTAGAAATTCTTCGTCTTTCATCTTTTTTAACACATCAGAATCCTCTTCAAGCCTTTTCATCTTAGATTGAATTTCACGATACCTAAGCTCATAGTCTCCTTCGGCCTTTATGACACTTTCAAGTTGGTCTAATGATTGCAGATATCTATCTCGCAATTGCAGGTAGCGAGATGTGGAAATACTACTCTCCTTCGAGATTCTAAAAAACAAATAGTTGCCAAGACGAGTAATTGCAGCATTGAATGTTGTAAACGTTATTCTAAGAATAGGTATTGCCAAAGTAATTGCAACCGAAAAATAAAGTGGATATTTAAGTGAACCTTCTTGTTGTAACTCCGATACAATGAATTCCAAAATATCGGCGTACCCTGCAGTCTTAATGCTTTGGGAATTGTACCAAAACAAGGCAACAGCAATCCTCCAATTGTAGACTAACCATGAAGCAATGAAAGAAAAAATGAATGGGTTTGATAACCTTTCCTTTATACTGTTGAATATTTCAGACGACCTCTCCATAATTGACTAGGGTAACCACCTAATTTACGATTTTCAAATTCTCCAATGCACATTCTAACGAATTTTCGATTTGTTGCTCTATGCTCTCCATTAGATGTTGCTCTAATCTAATTGTCGTAACAGAACTCTTAGGACGGAACTAAGAAAATCAAACAATTTCAGAACAAGCTTCCAAAATGGATGTAGTTCCGTCTAAACGGTAACAAAGTATAGAGCCTCTTGAGGGCTCTATTTACTATAGGGCTTCGGCAACGACACGCAAACTTGAGAAACACTTATGGGACCTGTGCCTAATTATCATTTATTACACTCTCAGGATTCCTTAGTTCCTTAACTAGAAGATGAACACGTGTACATGGGCAATGGTCTGCGTACCTTTGGTCAGTATACTTTTTACAAAGGGTTTCAGCATAATTTATAGCTTTGGATTCATCTCCTAGCTCTTTCATGATTTTATACAGCCCTTTATCACCCTTCGAGTAACTATAACCCTTAATTCCCTTTTCCCTAACAATGTTTTCAACTATTTTGTTGTACTGGTCTCTATCTATTGCAGCATCCAAATAATGAAAATGTAATACATACCACAATTCGAACGCTTGGTTACTCCATGCGGTATTAATCCCTTCTTGGTTAGCCAAAGAGATTGCACTATTAAAAGAGTCAGCACTAAAATCATCCTTATCGAATACTACCCAAGTTCGATCAAGCTTTCTTCCAAGCCTTTGTCTTCGCTCAATAGCAAATTTAACAAGATCTAACGTGTTTCTGCCCTGGCCATCAATTTCTATATGTACTGATTGAGGAGGAAGGTCATTCTTAAGGCCTTCGAAATAGTTTGGTTCCGTCTTCTCACCTTCGCACACTATCAAAAAATATGCTCTTCGATCTTTTGTGTCAACTCTACGCCCCGTTCTTTCGCGGGCAAATCGTTTCATGACTCCATTATCAATTTTCTCTTTCCGTGCCATTACCAACTAAGTTAGAGAAGTCACCAATAAATGGAATAGCCCCGTATCTGCCATTGATGTAGTCTTTTTCAAAGGAGCGATCGTTTCTAACCTTTACCCCGTCTGGCTCTTTGTATTCAACAAGTGAGTACAAATCAGTTGACTCAACTTGATTCTTTTCTGTAAACCAAATTTGATCTCTTCTAAAGATGTCACCGCTAAGAAGATTTGTATCATGAGTAGCAAAAATCAACTGAGCATTGCTTGGGTTTGTTTCTGGAGAATTAAATAATCGAACAATAGAGCTAGTCAATACAGGGTGTAGCTTCGCGTCCAACTCATCAACCACAGTCAAAGAACCAAGAAGTAAACCACTTACGATACTAGCTGCCATATCAAACAGTTTGTTAGTACCCTTTGATTCCTGCTTCTGCAAGTCAAACTTAACTTTGTCGATTATTTCACCGTGTTGGTTATATTTATTATGGACGGTAAGCACATTTGATGTTCTCGAATCTAACTCTTCAATCTCAAATTCCAAAAAGCCAAGATTTAATTGCCTCAAGAACATTCTCACGTCTTTGCTCAACCCATCTCTGCGCAAGAAGGCGGAAGTCAAACCTTTTACCTTTTCATGCTCAATTCCTGAAAATATAACAGTAAATCGAACCCAATTCATAATCTTCTTGGCGGTTTCTCCATTGAATTGATCCACAACCGACAAAAACAGTGCGTTGTCCCTAGTTTTTTCTTCAAGCCCTTGCCCTTCTGGAAATTCGTCAGTGACTTCAATACTATCATTAGTTCTTATAAACATCAACTTTTCATGTCCCTCACTATCAACATAAAACCATTCATTCCAAATTTTTTTCTTGTCTGCCTCAAAACCATACCTATAATTAGTTTGTCCTAACTTGAACAGTATCTCAAAATGAGAAGGCTGACTTGATGAAACATCATCAAGAAGAAATGGATTTACTGCAATTTCGTCTGCCGAGCTCTTGCTTGCTGATGTTTTTATGATTTCAAACATTGTTTCAAGGCCCTTTATAAGGTTGCTCTTGCCACTTGAGTTTGCCCCGTATATAACTGCACTCCTTAGGAGTTTTTGACTACCAGTTAAAATCACAGACTCAGGATGCTCTCTAATTCGGCTGGCTTCAAGTGAAAGTGTCCTTTTTTCCTTAAATGAAAGATAGTTGCCAATTGTAAACTCTATAAGCATAGTCGAAGTTCTGAGAATTATTCTCAAAATAGATTCAATTTTAAATCAATTTATCGACATTTACATTGATTTTGTGAGGAAAAATCTCAAAATATGCATATCAAGGCTAGAAATGGCCATTTTAGAAGCCTATCTATTGACAGCGATCACTTGTGCCCTAACATAATGGCAGCCTCCAGACTGCCTAAAAATTTCAAGTCACGAGATTTGTGGCATAATAGGCACACGTGATCACCATTGAATTAACCCTTAACCATACTTGCACAACCAGGGAACACTTGCGCCAATTTGCCCTTACCTTGTTGCTACTTCACTAACCACCCTCCCATCCCTAAACTGCACCGTCATCTTCACCCCATTTCCGGGTCGATCCCAGGCTGATATCCGAAAAGTAAGTGCCGGGAGCGCGGCAACTTCCCTGGACATCCTGAAGTTCCAGTAGTCATTGTGCAGTGGATCGTGTACAGCTTCTCCCTCCGCAATAACTCCTCCGGCTTCGTCTTTCAACTTCACATAGACTTCCTTCACCATGAAGTCGTCGGTAGCACGAATGCGTATCCTGTCTCTTTCCAGGGTAACACCGTGTATCACGGGCGGGTTCATGTAGTCGCGCAAGGCCACCATACGGACGGTGGTATGCTTTGCTGTTATTCGCAAGGCATATAGTGCTGCCGTCTCCGGATCCGAGGCAACATGTTGAGCATACCGCATGGCAAGCCTGAACTTGTCGCGCATCTCCGCCTGCATGGGTGTCGCCTTCTTCGGCTTGGGTCTTGGCCGGCTGATCAACTGCAATTGACCACGCACCTTTCGAAGGATGAATACTTCACCGAGTATGCCTCCGATATCACTTGGGCGTCGTCTCTTTCTTATTTTTTTCATAATTCAATAACGGAAGACTGAGCGCATTAACTTAAAGGCCAGATGTTAGATACTCAGTTAAGGTAATACTGCCACACCTTCCAACCCTGCCAGGGGCATCAAATTACCCAGGCAGCGGTACCGAATTATTCCCGAAGAATGCCCGAGCATTTCCCGAACAACGCCCGAACAATCCCCGAAGACCGCCCGAACCATGCCCGAGAATTGCCCGAACCTGGTTTAGTATAAGTTTAACGAAAGTAGCCATCAGGCTTAGGAATTGATGGGATCAAGCTTGGAAGAGCTCGCAAACGTGAAGCTGGCGCAAGTGTTCGCCAACCGCATGCAATCAACACACAAATCCTTCCAGCGATCACTTGTGCCCTTCCATGACGGCAGTCTCCAGACTGCCTTAAATAGCAAGTCAGGAGACTTGCGGCATAATAAGCACAAGTGGTCGCCATTGGAATAACCCTAAACCATACTTGCGCAACCGGCCAACACTTGCGCCAGTCGAGGACTAAAAATACCAGACTACTTAAACTGCTTCTTCATCAGTTCCGTCGACGTAAGCTTTTGCTGCGGATTGTCAAAGAAGTCATAGAGAATCTCCATAAACCATCTGTTCCGGTCCTGATATACAGAATGGGTCGTTCCGGGAAGAATGCACAGTAACGCACCTGGAATGTTCTCAAAGATTTCCAACGTATGCCGATTTCGGATAAAATCCCGATCTCCGGCCATAACGAGAACCTCGGCTTTGATGGTATGAAGACGCTTTAACGAGATATGTGGTTCCTCAAGCAACAATTGAAGTCGCTTGCGCTGAATGCTGTCCTTCATCACTTGCGGTCGCATCTTATCCAACAGCGGAAAAATAGCAGGGTCGATGGCCGTGGTATCAGGTCTCAGGTTTCCCCCGCTCGCCAGGAGTTTGCGGACATTAGATGGATAGTTGATGGCTGTCAAAAAACCAATGATGGCTCCGTCACTGTGGCCCCAAACCAATGCAGAATCTATGTTTAGCCTGGTCAGCAGTGCATTCAGATCGCCTGCCATCTGATCGTATGTAAGACGAACAGGCGGGCAATCGGATTTACCGTGGCAGCGGTTATCCATGGCAATGACCTTATATTTTTTTGAAAGTTCGTCGATAAACCAGGCACGTCCCCGGATTGAACCACCATTACCATGAAGAATGACCATGGGTTTTCCAGAACCATAAACTTCGTAATAGAGCCTAACCGAACCATTATTGAAATAACCACCTGCAGACGGGTTATTGCCGATATCAATCGAAGATTTGTTTTGGCCGTACACCACGATGGATGTACAAACCAGGAGCATGAGGAGTTTCATGCACCTTAGACAAGATGAATGATCAATTGGTTACAGTTGGATGCAAATCCGCTCGTCTGTTTCCCCGAACCGACATCAATTCAACCGCTCCCTGAACTCGCACTTCAGTTTCAGGGTAAAATTGTCGTTGGTGGTCACGGTAATGTTGCTGGCCCCCAGCACCATCTCATCCCAGTTGTTGAACTTCACAAACTTGCATTCAGCCAGATCCGTGAAGTCAATTTTCTGTCCGTAATCCGTAAACTCAATTGTTGCGCCCGAAACCACTTTGGTACCGGTATTGGCTGTGATGTGCACCGTATAGTTCAAGGTAGTCATCCAGTTCAGGTCATTTGCCTTGGTACCACCCGCCCGGGTCAAGGCGCCTTTTACCGTAGCCGTTATCAGACTACCGGTCTTGATGTACGTTCGGGTACATCCTGATGGCATCACTCCTGCCCCATCATCGGTGATATAATAGTGCCATACATCCTGAGAAGTAGTGTTGGGCTGCAATACTCCCCATGTATCAAAATAGTAGATTTTGCTTCCGGCGGCCACCGCCACACTGCCCAGTTTGGTCTGCATCACAAACTCGTCGAACGGCAACCGCTGCACGGCCACCGGCGCCGGATCACTAGACTTCGAACACTGAACCAAAATAAAACACACGAACAGCCAAACAACAGAACGGGTCATATCGGTAGGAATTTACCTGAATTAACAAATTTTATGGGTAAGAACCATATACTACTTCTGATGTAGATGTGGTCTTGAAATATTGGTCGTCATATTCAAACTAAAATGAAAAATGCATATTTTGAAATCATGATCAGCAAAGTAGTTCTTGTCGGCATTGCCCTCCTTTGTTTCTCCCGCAGCTATGCGCAAAAAGACCCTTACAAGTTTGGGGAAATTCCAGCAGAAGATTTGCAAATGACCGCTTACCCGGAAGATTCCACCGCGGAGGCTGTAGTCCTGTTTGATTTTGGAACGGCCCATCCCATTCCTGACTACGATGCCATCAACCTCGATCGGCATGTTCGAATAAAAATTCTCAAGCCGGATGGACTCGAACAGGCGGATGTCAACCTGATCCTGTTCAGGTTCGTGGGGAATGAAGATCGAATTCAAAACCTGAAAGCATCAACCTTCAATCTGGAGAATGGCAAGGTGGTTGAGACGAAAATGCCAAAAGAGGCTGTCTTTAAAACAAAGGTCAATAAGAATACAAGTAAATTCACATTCACGCTGCCTCAGGTGAGGGTGGGCTCTATCATCGAGTTTACGTATACGTTATCCAGCGGAACCGCCATCAACTTCCCAAGCTGGCACTTTCAACGTACCATTCCGGTCAGGCATAGCGAATACTGGGTCCTTATGCCCAGGAAAGGAAATTATCCCTACCATTTGCGTGGGGCGGTGACACCCGTAGAAGCACCGCCTGTCGAATTAACCATGTATGGTTATTGGGTTAAAGCGCATCAATGGACTGCCGACCATGTGCCTGCCCTTCGACGTGAGGCCTATATGCCACATTCAGATGGATACTTGAGTCAGATCAATTTTCTCCGGTCCAGTGGACCGTGGTTTCTTTATAATCAAGAACTTCTTGACCTTCCGGAATTCGGGAAGGCACCTGAGCAAGCAACCTTTCTTGATCCGATCGTCTCGTCCCTGGTCAAAGACACACCTGACACCTTGAAACGAGTCTCCCTGATTTGTGACTACGTAAAGAAGAATTTTTCATGGACGGAAGTCGAAGACATATTCCCTGACCCGTTGAAGGACGTGTTTGAAAAAAAGAAAGGATCCAGCGCCGATCTCAACATGTTGCTTTGCGCTATGCTGTTAAAAGCAGGTATCCAGACTGAATGGGTGCTGCTCAGTACAAAGGACCACGGCCCCGTTGAAAAAGATTTTGCCGTATGGAGTCAATTGAATTATATGATCTGCATGGCCAGGATCAAAGACCGGGGATACCTCCTGGACGCTACTGAAAAGTTGCTCCCTTTTGATGTTCTGCCACTACGATGTCTCAACGGTGAGGGCCTGATCATCTCAAGAACTGACCACGGATGGGTAAGAATTGGTTCACGGGCCAAATCCAAAACAACCATCACAGCAACCTTTGTCATGGATGAGGCAGGTCAGCTTGAGGGAGATTTGCGTTACACCTTTGACGGATACGAAGCTTTTGCGATTCGTAAGTACTTAACAAAAAATGATTCAACCGCCTTTAACAAAATGATGCATGAAAAGAAACTGTGGCAGGTGAAATCCAATCAGATTCAGAATAGCGATGACATCAGTAAACCAGTGCGGTACAACAACCGGATTACCCTGGCAGATCACAGCATCGGAGCCAATGACCTGATCTACTTCAATCCTTTTGTAACCGATAGAATGGAGCAAAACCCATATCTCTCTGAAAAACGGGAATATCCCATTGAGTATCCCACCGCCATCGATAAGTCCTACTCTGTGCAAGTTACTTTGCCACCCGGCTATGCGCCGGAAGAATTTCCCAAGAACATGAACCTGGTCCTTCCCAACAATGCAGGCCGATTCTTGTACAACGTCAGTACCATAGGAAATACCATAAGCATCACCAGCATTTTTCAAATCAATAAAACTTACTTTGAGCCTGCTGAATACATGCACTTGCGGGAATTCTATGGACAAGTAATCGCCAAACAGGCCGAACAGGTTGTTTTGAAAAAGAAGCCTTAAATCAGAAACCGCTTCATCGACTCATTTTCCCAATCAACTCCAACTTCAATCAATCTATCGGACAGGCTTTGGAATACCGCAAATTGGAGGGCTATTTTGTATCATTGAATTTGATGCAAAACCTCACCACCCATGAGATCCACCCTGCTCCGTGCCCTGTTCTTGGCTGTAACCCTCTCATTCCCATTATCTTGTATTCATGAGCCTGCCCCCACCTGTATAGGTGTAGAACTCAATGTGGAAGCGACGACTACCGACCCTATGGCTGCCCAAAAGAACGGCACCATTCTGGTCGCTGCCGCGGGTAATTCCAAATACTTCACGTACAGCATCAACGGTGTGGACTTTCAGGCAACCAGCAAATTCACTGGCCTGGATTCCGGCAAATACACCATCACAGCCCGTAACTCCTGGGGCTGCACAACCACAACTTCTGTTCACCTCACCCGCATCGACCCTTGTGCCGGTATCACCCTCACCGCTACAGCAAAACAACCCACGACAGGTTTGTCTGATGGAACCCTCACCGCATCACTCACCAATGCGCAAGGCTATACGTTCTCGCTCAATAATGGAACTGCCCAGACTTCTAATGTATTCACAGGTCTTGCAGCGGGGAACTATACCCTGGTAGCACAGCACACGTCCAATGGATGTAAGTTCACATTCAATACTACCCTAAGTGGACTTGATCCTTGCGCAGGCGTAACGATTATGGTCTCTGGCACCACCACCTCACCTACCCTTGGGCAAAGCGACGGGGTTATTGTAGCCAATGCCACCGGTGGAAGTGGATTCTCCTATTCCCTGAATGGCGGAGTTTTTCAATCCAATAATACCTTCAATGGATTAGCTGCTGGTACCTATCAACTAACCGCCAAGAGTGCCACCGGCTGCATGGGCACAGCCACCATTACCTTGTCAGCCAATAACCCTTGTGCAGGCGTCACAGTAGTTGTCACAACCACATCAACCAATCCAACCACCGGATTGAGTGACGGCACCATCACTGCGACGGCCACGGGCAGTAACGGCTTCACCTATAGCATCAACAACGGGCCGTTTCAAAGTACCGGGTCTTTCACTGGACTTGCCAGTGGCAACTACCTGATCACCGCCAAATCCAATACCGGCGGATGCACCGGCACAACGCAGGTTGCACTCGGTAGTAACAATCCCTGTGCTGGCGTCACAATCACGGTGACAGGAACAGTTACTGGTGCTACAACAGGAACCAACAATGGAAGTATTGCAGTAACCGCATCTGGCGGCACTGGATTTACTTACAACATCAACAATGGTGCGTACCAGACCAGCGGAACATTCAGCAATCTCGCAGCTGGTGTCTATACCATAGTCGCCAAGTCAGCGGCCGGGTGTATAGGCTCTGCGCAGTTCACGGTGAACTCCGTGAATCCTTGTGCAGGTGTTACTATTGCAGTAACCGGAACGACTACCGCAGCATCTACCGGACAAAGCAATGGTTCGATCACGGCGAGTGCTAGCGGCGCAACTGGACTAACCTATAGTATCAATGGCGGAGCCTTTCAGGCGACCGGGTCGTTTACCGGGTTGGCGGCTGGCAGTTATACAGTAACAGCCAAATCAGCCGCGGGATGTACGGGGTCCGCTGTGTTTATGGTAGGTACAATCAATCCATGTCAGAACACGACCATCACGTTGACCGCCACACCCACGGCGTCCAACAACTGCGTAACGCCGGGCACCGGCAGCATCGCAGCAAGTGCTTCCGGTTCAACCGGCTTCACGTACAACATCAACAGTGGCGCCTATCAGTCTTCAGCCACCTTTACCGCTTTGAGTCCTGCGACCTATACGGTGGGTGTGAAAGATGCCAATGGCTGTACGCAGACCACATCGGTGGTTGTGAGTACAGTGGCTGCCGGACCCAAGTTTACGGCTGTGAAGAACCTGGTAATCGCCCGATGCGGCGGATCCGGTTGTCACCTGAATGGACAAACCCAGAAGGGTTACAACTTTGACACCGATTGCAAAATTGTGAGTGCGTGGAGCGGCATCAATGGTTCTTGTGTCACCAACACCCTTACCAAAATGCCCTTGTCACCACAGCCTGCATTGACAACTGCCGAGAAGCAGGCCATTACGGATTGGGTGAATGCCGGGCATGGGTTTGCCAACTAGAGGACCACGGAGGCACAGAGGGCACGAAGAATACAGAATGCAAAAAAACACCCAGGTACCAAAGTACATGAAGAACTAAGTTGAAAAGCAGTACCGAAAATACATAACTACTGGAGGCACAGAGGTCACATAGAAGATTCGATATCTAGAATATTGTAAGGAAAATAGATCAGCAGTTTTCTTCAATCAACCTTGAATTTCATTCACATTTGCAATTATAGTTGCAAATGTGTTCAACGAAGATATAACTAAAGAAGTAATTGGATGCGCTATTGAAGTGCATCGAGAACTTGGGCCCGGTCTGCTGGAATCGGCCTATGAAGCGTGTCTTTGCTTCGTTTTAAACGAACATAAAATATCAGCCAAACGGCAAGTACCCATACCACTGACTTTTCACGGTATGAAATTGAATTGCGGATACCGGGCAGACCTAATAATAGAGAACAAAGTTATTTTAGAAATCAAAGCTATTGAAGCGATCAACGATATACACGTTGCCCAGTTATTGACTTACCTGAAACTAACAAAAATGAAGACGGGACTAATTATAAATTTCAATGTTCCAGTCTTAAAGCAGGGAATTATTCGACTTGTCAACTGAATGGATTTTCGATTACAAACAACGGCGCCGAAGGCGACCTCCGTGCTCTCTGTGCCTCTGTGGTTAATTACTCTTCCAGCATAATCGTCTCCTGCGACTCGAGTATCTTCCACTCGTTGTTGCGCCAGACATAAACAATCAGAAAGCGGGAGCCCGCAATATTGGTACCTGATTTACTCTTGGTATGGATGCGCCCTCGCACAATGCCTATCGGACCATTGACGGTAGCACTCAATTCCTCTATGACGAGTTTGATGTGGGGACTGGTGGCATGCAATAATTCTCCATACTGGGTTTTGTTGACATGCTTGCCCGATGCAAGCACGCCCCGAAAGTCAACATCGTACAAAGCAATCACCTGATCAAACTGACGCGCAGCTAGGTATTCAGCACGCTTTGCTTCAACGGCATTCAATGAAGCAACATCCTGGGCTGCAGCTACCAGCGGCAGCACCAGTACGAGCGCTATGAGGGAGAGACGATTCACAGACTTGGTCATTGGTAATTCTTTGTTAGGGTCGACTATTCTATTACAACTATCGTGCCTCCCACCCCCGTGAGGTAAGCAATGCAGGCTTCCTACGATGCCGGGTGGCCTGTTCGTACGCATAGGCCATTTCCAGCAGCACAGGTTCTTGCCACGCACCTGCCGTAAATGAAATTCCTACCGGCAACGCTTCCACAAATCCCATAGGTACCGTTAGGCTGGGATATCCGGCCACGGCAGCCAAGGTAGAACTTCCTCCTACCTGATGATCGCCATTGATCCAGTCCGTAAATCCAGCGGGTGCTCCGGTAGGGCTGAGTAGTGCATCCAGCTTATAATCCCTTAACAACTTGTCAATCCCCTCGTCGCGGGTGGCTTTGATCATCAGGGCGCGTGCATCCCGATAGGTCTTTTCTGACAGATCACCTTTCGCCTGTGATTGCTCCAGCAATGCCTGATTGAAATAGCGCAAGCCCAATGAATCCTGTTTATTGAACGCAATAACGGCGGCCAGATCCTTAACAGGAGCTTTGTCACCCAAGGACATCAGGTAGCCATTTACACCTGCCTTAAACTCATACAACAACACCTGAAAAGAAGCCTGCCCAACATCATTGCCTATTGTAAAATCAAGATCGACCAATTCCGCACCTTGTGCCTGTATGTCGCGCAACGCCTGACGGAACAGCGAATCTGTTTTACCATGAAAACCCATGCTCCGGCGTAGCACACCCAAACGTTTACCACGTAGACCGTCCACTTTCAGAAAGGGTGTATAATCAGTTAGTCGTTTGCCTTCTCCGGCCAGGGTGACTGAGTCTGCCGCATCACTACCTACCAATTGGCCAAGACTCACGGCAATGTCCTCTACAGTTCTCGCCATAGGCCCAGGCGTGTCTTGTGTCGCTGAAATCGGAATAATTCCTGAGCGGGAGATTAATCCAACCGTAGGTTTCAAACCGACCAAACCGTTGCGGGTGGACGGACTCATGATTGAACCATTTGTTTCCGTGCCTATCGAAAACACACATAAGTTTGCGCTGGCCGCGGCACCTGAACCGGCACTTGATCCACTGGGATTGCGATCCAGTACATAGGGATTGCGTGTCTGGCCACCTACACCACTCCAGCCGCTGGAAGATGGGCGAGAACGGAAGTTGGCCCACTCGCTGAGGTTTGCTTTGGCAATGATAATGGCACCTGCGTCACGCAATCGCTGTACCAGCCAACTGTCCGTTGGAGGAATGGAATTTTGCAGCGCCCGCGCTCCTGCCGTAGTTGGCATATCATGGGTGTTCAGATTATCTTTCACTACAACTGGAATGCCGTGCAACGGACCGCGTACCCGACCCGCCTTGCGCTCAGCATCCATCGCCCTGGCTTCTTCAAGTGCTTTAGGGTTGATGTAGATAATGGAATTAAGTGACGGGCCTCTTTTGTCCAATTGCTCAATCCGTAATAGGTAGTCTGCCGTGACTTGTTCAGCGCTGCGCTCACCACGGACATATAAGTCCTGCAACTGCCTGATGGTTATCTCCTCTAAATAGGCGGTATCATCGACTGTCCGTCCGCAGGAAAGACAGCAACTTAAGATCAAAATAATACCGGCAGCAATCCGTAAACGCATCGTATGAGATTAAGTTATTTAGGTACCTGATATCCGTTGTGATAAGTAGCCTTGATAAATGGGTTTGCCTTGGCTTCATTGAATTGACCGGAAGCCTCATTCCAGCTTACCTTATCACCTGACTTATAGGAGATATTTCCCATCTGACAAACAATAGCGGTATGGGCTCCTTCCTGAATTGAGCACCGGAGGTCAGCTAATTTTCGGGATCTGACCACGTCGATGAAGTTGGCTGTGTGTACATCATGGCCGTTTCCTTTCACAGCTTGCAACGGCACCGCTTCCATCCGTTTCGAATCCGGTATCACCTCCCATCCACCGCGGTCCAGCACCAACGTACCATTGTTGCCGATGTAGGAAATACCATGATTTCTTCCATATGGTCCGTTGTCAATACTCTGAGCATGTTCCCAGATCATGTTATAGTCACCAAAGTCATACACCACTGCCAGCGTGTCGGGAGTTTCATGGGCACCATCGGGGTACGCATACTTCCCGCCTAGGGCAACGGCAGATTTGGGAAACTTAGAGTTCATACCCAGCAACGCATAGTCAATACAATGAACACCCCAGTCGGTCATCAGGCCACCGGCATAATCCCAGAACCAGCGAAAATTGAAATGGAAACGGTTGGGATTAAAAGGCCTCATGCTCGCGGGCCCCAGCCACATATCATAATGAACGCCAGCCGGTACGCTGCCATCTGGTTTCTGCTCGATGTTGGTCATCCAACCCTGGTAGGCCCATGCTTTCACTGTGCGGATCTTGCCTAGTTTTCCGGAGCGAAGGAAATTCATGGCATCGGCGAAGTGCGTCACACTGCGTTGCCATTGTCCGCATTGCACCACCCGGTTGTATCGCACCTGAGCAGCTACCATCGCGTTACATTCCTCAATGGAATTGCCTACCGGCTTTTCCACATAAACATCCTTTCCGGCAGCGCAGGCATCCACCATTTGCAGGCAATGCCAATGATCCGGTGACCCGATAATCACCACATCAACATCCTTATTCTCCAACAACTTGCGATAGTCGATATAGGTAGTGACGTTAATTCCTTTCTTGGAAAGCTCTTCCTTGCGTCGGGCCAGCACATTTTCATCCACATCACAGATCGCCACCACGCGGGTGTCGGGAACCTTCAGCATGGAGTTGAGATTGGACCAGCCCATGCCATTAATGCCGATGGCACCAATGTTAATCGTGTCGTTGGCAGAACGTGTAGCCAATGCCTCAAAAGGCAATGCCGAGGTTAGGCCTGCACCTGCCATTGCCATGGAAGAGGTTCGGATAAAGCCCCTGCGGTCTGTTTTCATAACTGCGGATTTTCAAACAAGATCGCAGAAAAGCACCCCATTGCCAATAGGGTTTTGG
>DAOMGC010000038.1:18894-35319 GCA_035430125.1 Cyclobacteriaceae bacterium
TGCGGATTTTCAAACAAGATCGCAGAAAAGCACCCCATTGCCAATAGGGTTTTGGTCCTTTTCAGAACAAACGGGCCGTAAACTGGACTATTTCAGGCTCTTCAAGGGCGGAACAAACGACTTCGTATTTACTTCTGCTCCCAGTTCGTGCAAAATACTGTACAACCCGAAATAGGTGCGGTTGATATACAGTGCATGCTTGATGCCCCGTGCCCGGGTAGATTCACGCAGCTCCGGTGTGTTGGTGAGCTTCTCTCCGACTTGATACAGGGTATCAAAATAAGAATCATCAGCAAAGTCGAAGGTATTTGAATGAAAAGGCCTGCCCAGCAATTCAAGCACTTCGATAAATAAGGCTTTGAAGAATTTCTTCTCGGCCGGCTTATCGTCTGGATAAATGAAATGCATGGCATAAAACAACTCGTCGAGTTGCTCACTGTCCTGCAGAATTTCTTTGTGGTGTAATTTGAAATACAAGCTGTAGAAATCTCTGGGTATCACTTTAATGCAGCCAAAGTCAATAACGCCCAAATGATGTTCAGGGGTAATGATGAAATTACCGGGGTGCGGATCAGCATGAACTGATTTCAATTCATGAATCTGGAAGTGATAAAAGTCCCACATGGCCTGTCCCAGGTGATTTGCCACGGCCCTTGACGGTTTACCCTTCTTCAGGAATTCTCCGAGGAGATCTCCTTCCATCCAATCCATGGTGAGAATTTTGGTGGAAGAAAGTTTAGGATAATATACCGGGAAAGCCAGGTTCTTCAATCCGGCACAGCGACCAGATATCTCCACCGATCGCTTGAGTTCCAGGTTATAATCGGCTTCTTCGGTAAGGCGTGACTCAACCTCACCTATGAACTCCTCATACTCTGCAGGGTTAAGTTTGAACATGCGCAACGCAATCGGTCTGACCATCGCCAGGTCGCTCTGAACACTGTCGGAAACACCGGGATATTGGATCTTTACCGCCAACGTCTTACCCTGAAGGGTGGCACAGTGCACCTGTCCCATGGAGGCAGCATGCAGGGCGCTGCGCGAAAAGGTGTCAAAAATTTCATCAGGTGACTTCCCGAAAGCTGACTGAAAGGTCTTTACTACCAGCGGATAGGACAATGGAGGCGCACTGTACTGCGCCATGGTAAACTGTTGCTGGTAGGCCTTGGGCAACATGTTCTTGTCCATACTCAGCATCTGTGCCACCTTGAGGGCACTGCCTTTCAGTTTGCTGAGTGAATCATAAATATCAGAGGCATTGTCTTCATGAAGTTCGTCGCGTGATGTCGATGGATCGACCAGCTTCTTACCATAATGCTTGAGGTAGTTGCGACCGATTTTAGCGCCGGTCGTCAGGAACTTTGAAGCGCGCTGAACTTTGCTGATCGGAATCGAAGTCTGTTCTTTCATGGTAGGTCCTATCGGGCATGCTGGTAGAGAAACTTCCCAAAGTCGAGGGCATTGTCAAGGATCCCTTTACCAATAAGGTCCATGGCGAGGTTCACGGACTTTTCAATGGCTGCGTCGGTCTGCTCGAAGCCCGTGCTGTCATCATGGCTCCAGAACTGGAGGATAAACATCAGGTGCACGATGAACAACTTATCATAGCGGGTGTCGAGCCCAGGGCGGGTGGCTACCTCTCCTTGCTGTTTACCTTCCTGCAGAATGGGATTGAGCCAAGTGACGAACGCTTCCTGGAAGGATCGGACAAAGGCGGGAGGAAACAGACTATGCTTAGCGGCCTTGAGTCCATGAATAGCAAAGCTTCGGTCATTTTTTAACACTTCGGCCAACGTGAAATAAAAGGCAAGTACCTTTTCGCGCAGGCTAAAGGACGCATAGCTGGCGTCTGCTGCCAATCGGTCTTTGGTGGTCTCGAAATAACCCGTCCATATTGCCTTGTCTATGGCGTCAAATGAACCGAATGAATCATAAAAGGCGCCCTCCTGAATTCCCAACGACTGACAAAAAACAAACACCGAAGAGGGCTGCTTGCCCTCGGTGAGAATATGTTTGCGATAGGCAGCCAGGATTTTGTCCGTGGTGGACGCTCCAGACTTACGCTTGGCTTTTTTTGTTGTTTCCATATGCTATTTTTAACAATCAAAACGCCAGGAAGTTTCATTCCATAAACTGATTTTGTGTTGCCATGAGAAACCTCTTCGTTTTCGGACTCCTTGCGCTGTTTTTCGTTCCAGCGAAGGCCCAGGACAAAAAAACGCCAGCCTATTACTTTGAACGTGGCGAGCAGTCTATGGCCAAAAAAGAGTACATCAGCGCTCAAGCCCACTTTACGGAATGCATTCGTCTTGATCCTTACTTTGCGGAAGCCTACCGGCTTCGCGGCATGGTGCGGGAATACCTTGGAGAGAAAGCGAAAGCCCTCACTGACTTCAATGTTTATGTCGACCTCAAGCCGGATAATTCAGAAGTACTCTTTGAACGCGCCGTATTGCGCTTCGAAGGAGAGCAATGGCTGCCGGCCAGGCAGGATTTTCTCAAACTGCTCACCTTGCCTCCGGGTGAAACGAATACCGTGCGCTACAGCCAGGAGAAATTCAACGAAGGCGCGGTGCGCATCACCACCCGGCACAGCGACGCCAAAGATTATATCTACAATTACCTCGGACTTTGCGAGAGCAACCTCAAACGTTTCACCCAGGCGTTGGCCTGGATGGATTCCGCCGTGAAGGTGGCACCCGGAAATCCATTGTACCTGATCAACCGAAGTCAGATACGGTCCAGGGCCGCAAACAACAAGGGAGCACTCGCCGACCTGCAGAAGGCACTCGAACTTGATCCGGAGAATGGACTTGCCTTGCATAACCTGGCATTGCTCAAACAATCCAGCGGCGAATCCGAAGCTTCAGAAAAGTTACTCACCGATGCTATTTCCAAAAATGAACGTCTTCCTTATCCCCGTGCTCAACGTGCCTACCAGCGGCTGGAGAAGAATGACCTGAAAGGCGCCCTGGAGGACTATGATGAAGTTGTCAGGCTGGAGCCAATGGATGCTGAGAACTATGTGAATCGGGGTATCGTCAAGGAAAAAATGCGCGATCTCGCCGGTGCGGCTACGGATTTTAGTAAAGCCATCGAACTAGACAGCAAGAACCCCAAAGCCTGGCTGGGCCATGGCAATGTCCAGTCCAAGTTGGCCAGGTGGAAAGAAGCAATCTCAGACTATACCGCCGCGCTTCACCTCGATCCCACCTATTCACTGGCACTATACAACCGGGGTGTTGCACGTACCAATGCAGGTCTTCATAAAGAGGCCTGTGAGGATATCACGGCCGCGGCAAAATCGGGTGTTAAAGTTGATCCAGCCATTAGGCAAAAAGCCTGTAAGTAACCATCAGTCCAGATCAGGACGGCGGCGGAGAAACACCGGCTCACGGAACATTTGGTCTTTGGTCAACTGCGCATAGCTGATCTCTGATGTCAACCCAGGCTCCAGCCAGGTGGTGATCTTTTCATCTACCAGTTTTCCACCGGACATGGGAACTGGTTTCTTCAATTGCGTTCGCCCCTGCATCTCTTTGAGCAAGGATGCCATGCCAGCGTCATCAAAGCCGGTACCTACTTTTCCGCGATAGATCAGTTGATCATCCTTCCGCTCGGCAATCTGCAAGGCGCCAAACACCTGACCTCGGTTTCCTTTGCCTTCGGTATAACCGACGATGACACACTCCACCGTGTTACGCACCTTTACCTTCAACCACAGATCACTTCGGCGGCCAGGCATGTACTTTCCATCTTTCCTTTTGGCCATGATGCCTTCCAGGGCATGTTCACGGGCAGCCTCAAACAATGAAGGTCCATCATCCACCGCTTCGCTGATCCGATAGGCACCATCGTTCTTTATGGCGTCGGCCAACCACTCCTTGCGGCGGAGCAATGGTTCATTGATCAACGGCCTCCCATCCAGGTACAGACAATCGAATACATAACAATAAACAGGGCTTGACTTGCTGAGTTTCTGAATGTTGGTTTCGCCTCGAGCCATGAGCCGATGGATGACTTTCTTGAATTCAGGTTTGCCGTTCTTATCCAGACATACAATTTCAGCATCGAATAGTCCGCAGGTGGCGCGGAACGCTTTATCCACGGCATGCAACTCCGGAAACTGGGCCGTGATGTCGTTGTTGTTGCGGCTCCTGATGCGTATCTGTCCGTCTTCCACGGATATCAGTGCCCGGATGCCGTCCCACTTCACTTCATACAAAAAGTCATCGCCAACAGGCACTGCATCAGCGCTGTCGGACAGCATTGGCTCTATGTTGTCCTGCAGATAATTCACCTGTGGAGTATCCACCCGTTCGAAGAGGAACTGTTTGTCTTTGGTGTGATAGATCCGATACTCACCATTTACTTCTTTGCTGTTAAGTCTAAAGTAAAATCCATCCTTCTTCTCTTTGGTGATCACATATTTGCCCAAGGCATATATCCACATGTCGCCGCCACCATATTGGCCTTTGGGAATTGTGCCGTTGAAGGTGAGGTATTTCATGGGGTGATCTTCCGTTTGCACGGCAAGTCGCTTCACACCCGGATGTGGCGGAAGTCCGCGAGGTACCGCCCACGATTTTAACACGCCGTCTTGTTCCAACCTGAGGTCATAGTGGAGATTGGTGGCATGATGACGATGTACCACAAAGCTGCTGCCCGTCCCCTCTACGAGCGCAGGACCTGGCTCGGAGGTCCGGGTGAAGTCGCGTTTCTTTTCATAAGAGGCTAACTGCTCAGGCGTTTTTCGTTTCCGGTTCGGCGGCAACTCTTTGGCAACGATCTTCCGACGCTGGGTGTGCAACTCCACGGCAAAGGCGCCGATTCCTTCCCACGCATCGCCGTCCGCAACAATCTTATCCAGCGCATTGCGAATGTTAAACTCCAACGGACTTTTCACCGTGTGCAATTCATCCCAGGTCAGCGGCATCGAAACGGGAGCACCTACCCTGCCACGCAAACTATATGGGGAAACAATGCTTTGTCCTGACCGTATCCGGTAAATGTCAATGAGCAACCTGCCTTTCCGCGCCTCCTTCTTGATATGAAGGGTGGTCTCTTTAGGATACCGATCAACAAAAGGTTGTGCGATGGCTTGGGCTGCTTCGAATACAGCATGAAAATCCCATTTGGGTTCAAGAGGGCAACACAGATGAATACCCTTGCCGCCCGTGGTCTTGGGGAACACCGTATATCCGAATGTTTCAACAAATGTCTTCAATGATTCTGCAATCGGCACGACCGACCGAAAATCGGCACCTTCCGGCGGATCCAGATCGAACACCATGTAGTCCGGATTGTCAAAATTTGGTTTGCGGCTATGCAATTGATGCAACTCCAGGGAAGCCAGGTTGGCGAGCCATACTAACGAAGCAGGTTCCGTGGCTATGATGTAGTCTTTCTGTTCTTTGCCGAGGCGGGCAAATTCAAGCCAGTCTGGTGCCCATTCAGGCCGGTTCTTCTGGTAAAACATCTCACCGTGAATCCCATCGGGAAATCGGATAAGCGTCAGGGCTCGACCCTTGACATGATTTAACAGCGTGGGTGCAATCTTGAGGTAGTATTCAATCACTTCGGCCTTGACGATGCCATCCTCGGGAAAGAGGACTTTGTCCAGGTTGGATAACTCGACCTTTCGCTTTCCAATGGTGACCCACTGTGATTGCTTTTTGGCCATGATCAGTCGACCGTAAGCGGTGCCTTGTTGCGGAGATAGATCAACCCGATAACAAAGCAAATGGCTGCAATGGAAATCGGATACCACAAGCCCGCCAGTGGATCGCCTGCCGGGAGTACATTCGTTTTGGATTGCTCCACCAGAAAGACTGCAATAAAAGGTACCAGTCCACCAAACACGCCATTACCGAGGTGATAAGGAAGTGACATGGAGGTGTACCGGATGCGGGTTGGAAACAACTCAACCAAGAATGCCGCAATGGGGCCATATACCATCGTAACAAATACCACTTGAATCAGCACCAGCAGGATCATCCATGCTACCTTCCGGTTGGGCAGTGTAACTTCCTTCTTAGGCGAGGACTTTTTTCCGCTGGCATCTTCTTTTACGGTTTCGGTTACCACGGTTTCATCAGCATACGTGTGTTGGGTTACTACCGTGACCACTTCGCTGTTTGGTGCCGTGGTGCGGCTGATATTCAGGCGTTCGGGGAGCTCGGTCTTGGTCTTTACATCCGCTAAATCGAACATCTGTTGATAGATCGGGCGATAGAGTAAGACACCAAGCAACATGCCGGTAAGCATGATGTACTTCCTGCCAATTCGGTCAGAAATCTTTCCAAATACAATAAACAACGGCGTGCCCAGTAGCAAGGCAATGGCGATGATCGAATAGGATTGAACAAATTCAATGTTGCACATCTTCTGGATAAAGGTGAGTGCATAAAACTGACCGGTATACCAGATTACCCCCTGCCCCATCGTGGCGCCAAAAAGTGCCAAGAGCACCATCCTGAGATTCTCCTTCTTTCCAAAACTCTCGATGATCGGGTTGGTGGAAACCTTTCCTTCCTTTTTGATTTTGGCAAACAATGGTGATTCATCCATTTTCATCCGGATATAAATGGATACACCAACCAGCACAGCCGACAACAAGAATGGGATACGCCAACCCCAGGTGCTAAATACCTCCACGCCAACAGACTGACGCACGGCGAGAATGACTCCCAACGAAACAAACAAACCCAGGGTGGCCGTGGTCTGGATAAAACTGGTGTAGTACCCACGGTTGCCGGCTGGTGAATGCTCAGCCACATACGTTGCTGCACCACCATATTCACCGCCCAGGGCCAGGCCTTGAACGATGCGTAATAACAATACAATCGCCGGGGCGGCTACCCCGATCACCTGATATCCCGGCACCAACCCAATCAGGAAGGTAGATCCTCCCATCAGTATCAAGGTCAACAGGAAGGTGTATTTGCGACCCACCTTATCTCCCAACCGGCCAAATACAATGGCCCCGAACGGCCTGACCACAAAGCCAACTGCGAACGTTGCGAGGGTAGACAGGAAACCCACCGTGGGATTGGTCGTCGGAAAAAACTGCTCAGACAGGATCGTTGCCAGGCTACCAAAAAGATAAAAGTCATACCATTCAATCAGTGTCCCCACCGAGGATGCGCCAATGACAAACCACAGATTCTTTTTGTCAGCTTCAGTAAGAAATTGTCCTTTCATGCCAGAAAAATAGTATCGGGTGAAGATAGCAGTTTGCGATTAAAAGAATATATCCTGTGCTGACCTGAACGTGTTGGCATGGGCTTCAATGATATCCCGAAAATCTGGTGAATACCCTCCGCCCATCGTCACCACTACGGGAATCCTGTGCCGCTTGCAACGTTCCAACACCAGCCTGTCGCGTTGCCGGCAACCTTCCCGGCTCACAGACAACCGGCCCAACTTATCCGTGTCCAGAATATCCACACCAGACTGGTAGAAGAGGAAATCAGGCTCGAACTGATCCAGCACCACATCCAGGTTGGCCTCGAGGGTCTGTAAGTAAAAGACGTCCGGAGTAAAGTCCGCAAGGCCAATGTCCAGGTTAGAAGACTCTTTCCGGAGAGGATAATTGTTAGCCCCATGCATCGAAAAGGTAAACACGCGCTGGTCATCCCGGAAGATATGGGCTGTTCCGTTGCCTTGATGAACATCAAGGTCAACCACCAGCACCCGCGTCACGAGTCCATGATCCAGCAGATATTGTGCTGCAATGGCCTGGTCATTGAGCAAGCAAAAGCCTTCACCCCGATCAGCGTACGCATGGTGCGTTCCGCCGGCAATATTCATGGCAATACCATGCGCAAGGGCATACAAAGCGCATTGAAGGGTGCCTTGTGATATTATCGTTTCCCGTTCAACGAGCCTTGCATCCAACGGAAATCCGGTACGCCTTACTTCCGATGGCGTAAGTGACAAGTTCAATAACCGTTGCCAATAAGCCTTATCATGCACGGCCAGAACAGGTGCCCATGCAATAGCTTCCGGAGCAAATAAGTTAGAAGTAGTTATCGTCCCTTCATGCAACAGCTGCTGTGGCAACACTTCGTACTTGCTCATCGGAAAACGGTGCGATGGCGGCAATGGTAAGACATACGTTGGAGCCCAGGCAACTTTCAGCATCGGTCAATGCTCGTGTTTCTCAGCTCCATGCCAAGCCTCGGTAATATGGTGAAAGCGGTCGTGGAGAGCGGTCAACGCGGCGCCGATGGAATCATTCGGGGCACCTGCATTTACCTGGTCAGCCAACCGATGACTGCTGGTCTTCAGTGCCTCGAGCAATGCTTTCGTCTCCGCATTGTTTATCCGTGCCGGAAGCTCTTCCGAAGCCCAGGCATCAGCTGATTGTGCAAGTTCAGTTGCCAGTTTCCTGGCAGGCTCAAGGTTTGCCGAATCCTTGTAAGGATGAAATGCTTCAGCCATGGTCAAGTGATACTTGTCCAGCGTGGGCCATTCATCGTCCATCGAGGCCTCCTGCTTAGCAGGGCCCGAACACGCGCCAATGATGGTGGCTGACAAGAAAAACGGGATTAGTCTTTTGAAATTCATAATTATGCAGTTTTACGATATTTTCTCCGCGTCTCAAATCCATGTACCAGTCGCTTGAACACGTCGTAGTACAAGAGCACATAAAGTATGATGGTCATGATCCAAATCACCGTGAGGTTGAAACCAAACGTGTCATAGGTACGGCCGGCAAAATACTTGGTGGGCGCAAAGAATATGGCCCTGAAGTCTAACGCATTTGCAGGTTGGTGATCGGAGAAGTAAATCGGATAGAATTTCTGTACGAGCCTTCCGTTGTAGCGCACCACCCGGGAAGTCTGGGTCGCATTCTTCACCATTTTGGATACCGCATCATTTTCATACTGGTACCGCAATGATTCAAAAGCCAATTTCTTTTCTGGAGTGTCTGTCATTACCGCGATCAGAGAATCCTTTTGCTTCTTGGCCTTCACCTCCCGGATAATGTACACTTCTTTCAACAGCCGCAGAAAATCGCGTGTGTGAATGAATGTCGCAGAGTCAAACTTGCCTACCTGCAACTTCTCCAGATCTGGGAACTTTTCAGGGCCGAATTTTTCAAGCTCATAACCAATTTCGGTGCGCAACAAATCCAGATCCTCCACGACGGCTGTATAGCGGGCATCACGCCAATGTGACCGCTCTCGCATCACCCCGGAAAGTACAGTCTCCAGCTCTGAAATCAGGTATTGCGATTTGTATTGGGCAATGGACTCGCGACGGTCATATTCGTATAACTGCTTCTCGTATGGGTTGTCACGGTACTGAGTAACCATGAATGCTTCAAAAGCCCATCGTGAGGCCATCATCTCTCCCATGATGGGTATTCCGTTTGGCTTACCGACCGCGGGGTTAAACTTATCAAAACTTACCACCACCCCACTCATCACCAACTGGGGTATAACCAGCACCGGGATGAGTATGTAGATGGTTACCGCAGAATCAAATGCAGAAGATATATTCAGGCCCAACATGTTGGCAAAACAGGAACAGGAAAACAGAATAAGCCAATAGCGGGTCTCTGACAAGGGAATCTCCAGAATTGCATTGCCCACAAGCATGAATGTGAGCGTCTGCACAGCAGATATTGAAAATAAAACGGCCACCTTGGAAATCAGGTAGCTGCTGCGGCTCAGGTGCAGGAAGCGCTCCCGCTTCAGAATCTTCCGATCGCGGAATATCTCTTCCGCACTGACAATTAACCCCACAAACAAGGCCACCACTACACTCATGAAGAAATATACTGGCACATTGTCGTTATAGAAGAAAGAGTACTTAGGCTGATCGGCGTCAATCACATCATAGTACTTGACGAAATACGCCATGAACAGGGCCAACACCGGCGATAGGCTCAGGTTGATGAGCATGTACTGGTGGTTAGCCAGTTTAGCCAGTACATCGCGCTGAATAAACACCGCTACCTGTTTGAACCAATTGGGTATCCGTTGCGACACCACGATGGGGTCTTTGGACAAATCAACTTTTGGGACCTTTATCTTCTGTTTGAAATACTGATACCATTGCCCCGGCGAAATCTTTCGGGTATTGGTGAACCGGCCGAATTCATTCACAACCCGGGTCTCAATAATATTAAAAACCTGTTCCGGGTTGATGTTACCACATTCAGGACACGCTCCGGGTGTCTTGGTGGCGGCATTAATGATCTCCTGAAAGTACGACACCGACTCGACAGGATTGCCGTAGTAGATTTGAAATCCTCCCACATCAAGAATGATCAGGGTGTCAAACATTTTGAAGATATCTGACGAAGGCTGGTGAATGACAACAAAAATCATTTTCCCGCGAAGGGCCAACTCCTTTAGCAGGTCCATGATGTTTTCCGAATCCCGGGAGGACAAACCCGAAGTTGGTTCATCAACAAAAAGTATGGCTGGCTCGCGCAAAAGTTCCAATCCCACATTCAGTCGCTTGCGCTGCCCACCACTGATGGTTTTCTCCAGGGGTGATCCAACTTTGAGGTCACGCGTCTCTGATAGGCCCAGGCTCATGAGGACCCGCTCAACCCTTTCGGTTATTTCTTTCTTGGAATGATGACCGAAACAAAGCTGGGCTGCAAAGTAGAGGTTCTCAAAAACGGTCAGGTCTTCCATCAACAGATCATCCTGTGGAATGAAGCCCACGATACCTTCCACCTTCTCCGGGTGCTCATGGATGTCGATGCCATTGATCATCACCCGTCCACTGGAAGGTCGTTCTGATCCATTAAGCACGTTTAGGAGCGTTGATTTGCCGGAACCGCTGGCACCCATGAGGCCAATCAGTTTTCCGCCCCGTTCAGCAATGGTAACATTCTGCAATCCGGCCCTGCCCGTCTTGAAGTGATAGAACAGATGCTCAGCCGTAAAGCTGATCTCACTTCCAGACTCTTCCTTAAGGAATTTCCCAACGATATCACTGTAATATATTGGCTCAATCTTGCTGCCCCTTATGGTTGAACCGGTTGGAAACACATCCACCTTCCGGCTTTTCAGCGGCTGGCTGTTGAGATACAGGTTAGTGATGCCCAGGTACTTTACGAAATAGGTTTCAACGTCGGCGAGGCGCAAGACGGCAATCAGGCCGGTGAGGTTACGCTCTATAATACGGGGGCCCGCGTGGTGCAGGTCACCAGAACCTTCGTCAATGATCAGGATGTTTCGTGAATTCAGTTCTTCACTGTCCTGACCAATCACAAAGGTGCGCATTGCCTGCAGATCCTTCATGGGAATCTTGAGTGCTTCACCAATGTAGAATATGAGGTTGCCTTGACGCTCAGAAATCTGACCATCCGCAAATACCAACTCGATGATCTTGGTCACCAGGACTGCCTTCTGGGGCATGGTCAACGCCTGATTTACCTTTTTGGATATCTGCATGATCCGTGACCAATCGTCAACGAATTGCAAAGTTTCCTCATCGACATTGCTCAAATCGCCAGCGGCTACCTTGCGGTTGGTTTTGACAAACTCATCAAATAGGTTCAGGTAATATCGGATCGCCTCCTGATTGAGGTGCAGGGAAAGGAATTCCTTGATGTTGGTTCTTTCGTCGTCGGTAATCCGCTCTTTCGCCACGATGGCAAAGAGTTGAATAATCGCCTTAAGTAGTTCTTCGCTCATGCCAGGTCACAAATCCGGGTTAAAATAGGCAAAAAATGCGTGCTTGGGGTGCCTGAATCGTCATTTCTTACGTTGGACTACCTTCCAATATTGACCGAATTATCATTTCTTTGCTCTCCAATTCCAAGACTATGAAAAGGCTATCGATCACCCTGTTTTTTATCACCCTGTCACCTTACGTATTCGCACAGAACTCAATTCTTTGGGAAATTTCCGGAAATGGTCTGTCCAAGCCATCCTATATCATGGGCACCCTGAAGTTTATAGGCCAACGGGAATTCTACCTGCCGAAAGAAGCCACTGACCGAATGAGCCAATGCCAATTATTTGCCATTGAAGACCAGGTCGATCACCACGCTCAGTCGCACTTAAACAAAGCCGTGCATTTTCCAGCTGGAAAATCCCTAAAGACAGAACTGTCTGCGGAAGACTACAAAAAAGTGACCGACTTCTTTGAAAAGGAGTTTAAGATACCTGCCAAAAGATTCAACAAGGAATTCGCCCGTCTGATACCCCTGGCGCTTTCTATGAATATGACCCGTATGGCCTTGGGGGAAAAGGTGCGGTTTTATGATATCGAGCTACTTACCCTGGCCAAGAAACTAAAACTGGATGCCTACAGCCTTGAAGAAATTGACCGGGAAGCGCAGGCCATCCAGGCCTTTCCCATGAAAGACCAGGAAACGGCATTGATGCACAGCATTAACAATTTCGAACAGCAAAAGAAGGAATACCATCAACTGGAAATTGCTTTCCTTAAGGGAGACCTGGACAAAGTGTTTGAATACTCACTTCACCCCACAGAAAACAATCCGGTGTTTATGGACGAATTCTATATCAAACGCAACCTGGAGTGGTTTCCCAAAATAGAAAAGATGGTTAGCACCAAACGGTCATTCATTACCGTTGGGGTAGCTCACCTGGAAGGCGAAAAGGGTCTACTTAATTTGTTGCGTCAGAAGGGATATACGCTTACCCCGGTGACCGTTACCCACTAACCAATCCGCTTTGTGATAATATCTGAGAGGAGCAACAGGCCTTCCCGGAGGTATTCATCCTTGAGCTTGGAAAGGTCCTCATTCTGAACTCCTTCCTTGGAGGTAATCTTGGTGTCGAGTGGATCGTTGGCTTTCTTTTTCTTTTCAGCCTCATCGATCTCCTGACGACGCTTGGCTTCGTTGAGTGAGATGCGTGTCTCTTCCAGGTTCTTGCGCATCTCCTCTACTTCACCCTCGTAACGCCTAAGGACCGCATCAGACTTCAGGCGTTCGGCATAGTTCTTTTTCAGGGAAGCGATAAGCTTGTCATCAATGTCGGATACCCGCTGAAATTCAGCGCGTTGAATCACATCCCAGGGCAGTGCATTCGGGCTGGCGCTTTCGCCAAACTGCTCGGGCTTCAAGGCACTCGGCAATTGAATATCCGGTGTCACTCCCTTGTGCTGGGTGCTGCTGCCCGTAACGCGATAAAATTTCTGAAAGGTGTATTTCAACTCACCTACTTTGTCAGGATCATTTACATAGGGAGTAAGGTCAATCACACTTTGTACGGTGCCTTTGCCGAAGGTAGATTCACCGACAATCAACCCACGGTGATAGTCCTGTATGGCGCCGGCAAATATCTCTGAAGCCGACGCACTAAAACGATTGGTCAGTACCACCAGTGGTCCGGTATACACAACCTTGGGGTCATCATCGGCAAACACATCCACCCGGCTTCTTGAATCGCGCACCTGCACAACTGGACCATCCTTAATAAACAACCCGGTCAGGCTGATGGCTTCTGCCAAAGATCCTCCACCGTTGTTGCGGAGATCCATCACAATGCCGGTCACTCCTTCGGCCTGCAGCTCACCAATCAGGCGCCGCACATCACGGGTTGTACTCCGGTAATTCGGATTGCCTTTGCGCGCCTCATCAAAATCCTGATAGAAGCCCGGCAGCACAATCACTCCCATCTTCAAGGTTTTGCCGTTCTGGCTATATGTAATGACCTGCTTCTTGGCAGCCTGATCCTCCAGCTTCACTTTGTCGCGAACCAGAGAAATGGTAGTCGCCGGGCCACTCACTCCTGTTGATGCCGGCAATACCTGCAGGCGTACCAGCGTCCCCTTCGGGCCTTTAATGAGTTTCACAACATCGTCGATGCGCCAACCGGTAACGTCAACCATCTCACCTTCAACGCCCTGGGCCACACCGGTAATCAGGTCATTGGGATGCAACAAGCCGGATTTATCGGCCGGTCCGCCAGCAACAATCTCAACGACTTTGGTATAATCATTGTCCACCTGCAAACGGGCCCCAATGCCTTCCAGCGACAAACTCATTTGCTGTTTGAAAAGGTCAGTAGCCTTGGGTGAGAGGTAATTGGTGTGTGGATCATAAGCCTCGGTGATGCAATTCAGGTACATACTGAACACATCTTCACTGTTGAGTTGCTGGTATGACCTAAGGAGGCGCTCATAACGCTTACGCAACAGGTCGGTAATCTCATCCTGCTTCTTCCCGGTCAACTTAAGGCTCAACGCCTGGCTCTTGACCATTTTGCGCCACTCGTCATCCAACACGAGATTTGTTGAAGCCCATACTGCCTTGTCGCGGTCGGTTTCATAGTATTCATCAGCGGTATAATCAAACTCCTTCTTCACCAGCTGGTCAATCACTTGGTGAAGCCTCGCCCGGTTGCGCCCCTGAAAGACCTTATAAATATCAAAGGCAATATTCACATTACCTTCACGGGTGAGGTCGTCCAGTTGAAACCGAAACTTTTCAAATTGTTCAATATCACTCGAGAGAAAATAGATCTTGTTATTATCTAGTTCCTTGAAGTAGCGGTCAAAAACGACCGATGACAATGAATCATTAAAAGGCATCTTGCGGAAATGGGCCTGTCGCAATACATCCGCTACCAGCTTCGCTTCTTTGCCGTACACCGGCTTGGCTTTGATAACGGTGTCAGGCGCTGATGCCCAACCCGCATGTACCATCACCACACAGAACAACAACACTCCCAACCGTTTTTTCATAGCCGTTAATCGATTATATAACTCTGTATACGTAAGGCAGCCTGGGCTGGATGCATTAGGCCTTGGATACCTTGTCCAAATCAAATTCCTCCAGGAATTTCTGGGCCTGCTCTACCGAAGGAAATTCATAGAACCTTTTGCCCGAAAGGATCGAGTGGATTTCAATCTTCACCATATCAATATTCTTGGTGTTGCGCTTCCCGCGACTGGGGTCCTTCTTATAGTCATCGGCTTCTTTGCGTGAAATAACAAAGGCCGTTGCCCGGATATTCTTACAATAGGCACATTTGTAGTGCTTCAGCAATTCCTTGGGAGATTCATCTTCATAACGTTGGGTGATTTCCTCCTTAATTACTTTCATGGTGAAAAACCCACAATTGTTACACTTAAGGGCAGTGAGGTGTCCAAGGTACTTCTCAATCTTTACGTCGCCTGTCTTTTCGTCGAGCCAAACATCATAGTCGATGGAGAAAATGCTTTCTTCGGCCTGACGACCTTCATCCAGGTGAACATCTTCCTCTTCTTCGGAAAGGAGTCGCATTTTGTGTCCGCTTTTCGGATTCACGCGGGGCATGTACCTCCACTTCTTCAGTTTGCTGTTCAATTTGGTGGGATAGTAAAACTCCAACACCAGATAGGACACATAGCCAATCAGGGTACCACCAGCAAAACCAAAGAAAATCCGCACAAAAAACCATACCCCTACCTTGTTAAGTCCTGCCTCGTTGGATCCATACAGGTTGATGAGAAAGGCAACGCCGATGGCAATAAAGTAGGTTGACCAACGATACCACTTGATTTCATTACGGATCAAAAAATCATATTTGTCTTTATACTCTTTCACCATTGACACCCTGATATTGTGGATCAGGTAAACGATCAGGGCAAGAGCAAAAGAAATAATACCCAGCAATTTCATGGCGGTGTACCATGCACTCAAAAAAGCATCTTGTTCACTCATGGCGATAACTGATAATAGAATGGTTCGTTCAAAAATAGCCTATAAATACCAATTCTTAGCGGATTTGGCGCCCTTTTACTGCCCCAAAATTGACTCCAGGCGAGCCGGCGAATACCCCACCGACTTGATCGTCTTGTTGTCTGCGGTACGGTACACCAGCCAGACGTCACCCTCCTGACGGTAATAGCACTCCGTTCCATCCTTCAAACGATAATGTTCCACCGTCGCAATGGCCTCAGACTCACTACGGCATGCTTTACTCATGTTCGACCGCTGGACCTCTTCAAACAAGGCCTTGAATGAGTCGCCCAAACCAAACTCTAAAACGGCACCGGACAAAACATATTGCAAATCACATAACGCGTCAGCCACGGCAACGAGGTCTTTCTCACGAATCGCTTCATCCAATTCCCGGAGTTCTTCCGTCAGCAGTTCTACCCGCAACCGACATCGTTTCTCGTCGGGAATAGCCGGCGACTTCAATACCGGGTGGTGGAATGTGCGGTGGAACTCGGCTACAAGGGAAAGTGATTCAGGTTGTTTCATACTGGTCTGATTGAAAAAGCAAGAAAAGGAATATGCAGAGTCATTCAAAATCCTTGCCGGGAATGGTCTGCAGGCTGGAGTGCCTATATTTGCACCGCAAAAATCAATACCTATGACCTCAAACTTTGTCAACGAACTCACCTGGCGGGGCATGATTCACGACGTGATGCCGGGCACTGAGGCTCAGTTGCAGAAGGAAATAACTGCCGGATATATCGGTTTTGACC
>DAOMGC010000039.1:0-31718 GCA_035430125.1 Cyclobacteriaceae bacterium
GTCTTTTTCTCCTAAAGCAAACATAAAGAGAAAAACTACATTTTCAACCACTTTCCCCCACTTTGTGCCACTTTTTTACATTTTGGGCCCATTTTCAGCCATTTTGGTCTTATGAGTGGCCTTCCTGAGTCAAAACAGCCAAGTCTCCTGATCCCTCCATGACTAATCACGAGGGTCTTAAGCAACCTTTTGCGGTTTCTGAAGTATTGGATTCGCAACCACTTATGATCAAGAACTACCTCCTCGTTACGCTCCGAAATCTGTTCCGCAACAAGATTTACTCGTTCATCAACATCTTTGGTCTGGCCACCGGGATCAGTTGCAGCCTGCTTATCCTGCTTTGGGTGTTTGATGAAATCTCCTTTGATCGCTTTCATCCCAAACTGAAGACCTTATATCAGGTGTGGATAAATGCGGAATTTGATGGAAAAATCAACTCCTGGACCTCCGTACCCTTGCCCATGTATGAGGGGCTCAAGACTGAAGATGCGCGTCTGATCAAGACTGCTGTGACCGATTGGGGTGGAGATCATTTGCTTACAGTTGGAGAAAACCGCATCAGCAAGCGTGGCTATTACGCCAGTGAAGAATTCCTTCAAATGTTCGAGTTCCCCCTGGTCCGCGGTAGTGCCCATCAGGCGCTGACGCAACCCAATTCCATAGTCATCAGCGAATCGACGGCGCGCGCCTTGTTTGGAGAAAAGGATGCCATGGGTCAAGTGATCCGCCTGGATAACCTGGATGAACTGCAGGTTACAGGGATCCTTACCGATGTACCCAACAATTCATCCTTTCAATTCGACTGCCTTATTCCATGGAAACTCAACGAGACCCGCGACTGGGTAAAGAGAAACAAAGACAATTGGGGCAATTATTCCTTTCAGGTATATGCCGAATTGACTGGCCCAGAACACAAGGCCGCAGTAGAATCCAAGATCCATGACCTCCTCATCCGACATGGTGAAGTTGAAGTCAAGCGCGAGTTATTTCTATACCCCCTGGAGCGTTGGCGGTTGCACCGCCGGTTTGAAAACGGTGTGGAGTCTGGCGGGCAAATCGAATTCGTACAACTGTTTTCTTCGATAGCCGTCTTCATCCTCGTCATTGCCTGCATTAATTTTATGAACCTGGCCACAGCCCGGTCTGAGCGCAGGGCACGGGAAGTGGGTATCAGAAAATCGGTGGGTAGCCGGAGGCGAGAGTTGGTCGTTCAGTTTATCGGTGAATCACTACTTATCACCACCCTGGCCTTTGGTATTGCCGTACTACTTACAGAACTAGCACTTCCCTACTATAACGACCTTGTTGAAAAGAAACTCAGCCTGAACTATGGTTCAATCCTATTCTGGGAATTTGCCGTAGGCCTGGTTCTATTCACAGGCATTATGTCCGGAAGTTATCCGGCGTTGTACCTTTCATCCTTTCAGCCGACGCAGGTACTGAAGGGAAAAATTGCCGTTGGGAAGGGCGGTACCAGGCCGCGTAAAATACTCGTTACCATGCAATTTGTGGTTTCAGTACTGTTGGTGATCAGTATGCTGGTGATCTACAGGCAAATTCAACACGTCAAGAATCGTGATATTGGTTACAACCAGGAGGGACTTATCACAGTAGAGTATACCCGCGAAATTGAAAAACAGTTTAAAGCAATCAAAAATGAATTGCTCCAATCGGGAGTGGTGGGTGCGGTGACCAAATCAAATAGCCCGATTACCGCAATATGGTCTAATAACTTTTTGGGTTGGCCGGGTAAGCCCGAGGACCGAAAAGTGATGTTCAGCACAATTGCGTGTGAATACGATTACAGCAAAACCATGGGCATCCGCATGCTCGAGGGACGGGACTTCTCCGAAGACATTAGCAGCGATTCTGCCGGCATCATCATCAACAAAGCAGCACTGGACCTGATGCAACTCAAAGATCCTATCGGACAACAACTAGAACTGTGGGGTAAAAAGAAAACACTGATTGGTATCATCGACAATGTCATCATGGAATCTCCCGATAATGAGGTGCGGCCCTTGTTTATGATTTTTGATCCCGATTGGTCAAGCTCGGTGACGATACGGCTTGAGAAAACGCGCGATTTACAATCAGCCCTCAGGACGGTGGAACACATCTTCAGGAAATTCAATCCTGCCTATCCCTTCGACTATGATTTTGCTGATGTGGAATTCAGAAAAAAGTTCAAGTCGGTAACCATGACCGGGCAATTAGCCACCTTATTTGCCACCCTGGCGATCCTGATCACCGGGCTAGGCCTGTTTGGTCTGGCAGCCTTTACTGCAGAACAGCGCACCAAAGAAATTGGCATACGAAAAGTAATGGGTGCTTCCGTATACGGACTCGTGATGCACATGTCACAAGACTTTTCCCGGTTGGTCCTTATCGCGCTGGCCATAGCCACTCCCCTGACATGGTGGGCCATGAATGCATTGCTCAGCAGATACACGTACCGCACAGATGTACCCTGGTGGATATTTCCCGTGACCGGCGCAATTGCTTTGCTATTTGCCATCGGGATAGTAGCCACGCAGGCCTTGCGAGCAGCACGTGCCAATCCAGTGAATTCATTAAGAAACGATTGAAGGTTTACCGTTCGAACTGTTGTAGTATCTTTGGGGTGAACGAATAAATTCACCATGAAACAGTTGATCATCGTCATTTGTTGTGTAGTACTGGGCGCCTGTGCAGGAGGTAATTCCACCAACGAGAAGACATCACTCACCCCTGCCGAATTTGATGAACAGTCAAAGACCACTGCGGAAGCCATTCTGATCGATGTGCGCACAGCCGAGGAGGTTCAATCCGGATATATCAAAGGGGCAATCAACATGGATTACAAACGACCGGAGTTCAAACTGCTTATAGCCGGTATGGACAAGACAAAGCCTTATTTTGTGTATTGCCTCAGTGGCATGCGCAGCGGCAAGGCAGCCGATTTCATGCGAGAACAAGGATTTGAACATGTCATGACCCTGGACGGCGGTATAAAAGCCTGGACAGCGGCAGGTCTTCCAGTGGTAACCCCAGCACCGGCGCCGTAGAGTAAAAAAATTCTTTATCTTCGGTGATACCAATACGGGTACCATGTCCAAACTAGTCATTTCGAGTTACGCAGAGTTTGAGCAATATGCTGGTAAAGAACTGGGTGTTTCAGATTGGGTGAAAATCTCCCAGCCTCAAATCAATCAGTTTGCAGACGCCACCCTGGATCATCAATGGATTCACACCGATCCGGAACGGGCAGCCCGGGAAACCGAATTCAAGTCGACCATCGCCCACGGCTATCTCACGTTATCACTGGTGCCGCACCTATGGGATCAGATCACCGAATTCCATAACATCAAGATGATGATCAATTATGGGATTGAAAAACTCAAGTTCAATCAGCCGGTAATGGTTAACAGCGAGGTACGCCTACGTGCCAAGCTTCACTCCATCACCAATCTCCGTGGCATTGCAAAATTTGAAGTTGATGTTACACTCGAGATCAAAGACAACCCAAAGCCGGCCTTCCGGGGCTTGCTGGTGTTTTTGTATCACTTTCTTTAGGCATTCAACACTTTCATCATTTCAGCCGGATAACGCGTTCCGGCCGCTACTCCTTTGGGTGCAATAGTATCAATCTCTTTGCATTCTGCCTGAGATAGTAATACCCCCATGGCTTTTGCATTCTCTTCCAGATATTTAACCTTCTTGGTCCCTGGTATCGGGAAAATGTGATCGCCTTGAGCCATGACCCAGGCCAGCGCAAGTTGTGATGCAGTACATCCTTTCCTCCTGGCCAGGTCTTCTATGGCCTGAACCAACTTCAGGTTTTTTGCAAAGTTGTCACCCTGAAACCGCGGGGAATACCGGCGGTAGTCGGTTGGATCCAGGTCCTCAAACCTTTTGATCTGACCGGTAAGAAATCCACGACCAAGCGGTGAATAAGCCACGAAGGCAATGTCCAATTCCCGACAGGTGCTGAGCAACTCGTCTTCCGGGTCTCTGCTCCACAACGAATACTCCGTTTGTATCGCCGTAACGGGGTACACGGCATGTGCGCGACGCAACGTATCGGCCGAAACCTCCGACAAGCCAATGGCTTTGATCTTTCCTGCCTTAACCAGGTCTGCCATCGCACCAACCGTTTCTTCAATCGGGGTAGCCGGATCTTTGCGGTGCAAATAGTATAAATCAATTTCATCCACACCAAGTCGCTTCAGGCTTCCCTCGCAAGACTGCTTTACATATTCGGGTTTTCCGTTGAAGCCACGTTTCGTGGGGTCATTGACATCGCGGACGACACCAAATTTCGTAGCGAGGGTAATCTCCTGACGGATTCCCCTGATGGCCCGGCCCACCAATTCCTCGTTCTTGTATGGCCCGTACATATCGGCCGTATCTAGAAATGAAATCCCGAGGTCCAGGGCGCGATGTATCACCTTGATTGAAACAGCCTCTTCAGCCGCGCCATAAAATTCTGACATACCCATACATCCCAATCCCATGGCTGAAGCCATTAGCCCCTGAGGTCCCAACTTTTTTTTCTTCATATACAGCCAGTTTTGATTCCAAAGTTACCCAATCTGGTTGCACCCCATCAAATAGCTACTCGGAATAAAACGCATAACTTTTATATTACGTCATGAAAAATTTCATTTTCCTCCTGGTGGTTCTGGCCGCTGCGTCATGCCGGACCCAGCCCACAACTATTTCATTGTTTAATGGCCGTGATCTGACTGGTTGGCATGCGGATATTCCCCAGCAGGATACCGTGGCCGGACTGCCCGCTTCCTTTGTTGTACGCGATAGCGTATTGGTCAGCTTGGGGAAACCTGAAGGCCACCTCATTTCCGATTCCATTTATAGCAATTACCGACTGTCTCTTGACTATCGCTTCACCAAGGGAGCAGGCAATTGTGGTGTACTGGTGCACGTCTCGCGTCCGCGCATGCTTTATAAAATGTTCCCTCAATCTATTGAAGCCCAGCTACACACCGATGACGCAGGCGACTTCTGGTGCATTGGTGAAGACATCACCGTACCCGATATGGAAAGAAGACGGGGACCTCAGGCAGAATGGGGTGCTACTGAGGGAAAACAGCGTCGCATCATCAACCTAACTGATGGATCCGAAAAACCGTTGGGTGAGTGGAATCATTATGTGATTGAATGCAAAGGCAACAGCATCACCGTTTGGGTAAATGATACACTGGTCAATGCAGGCACGGGATGTACAGCCGACCGCGGTCAGATAGCAATACAGGCAGAAGGTGCCGAGGTCGAGTTTAAGAATATCGTGCTTACGCCATTGCAACCATGAAGTCCCTGCTTGTTCTGCTTTTGGTTAGCCATTCTGTTCTGGCGCAGGTTCACCCCAATGCGCATGCCCACAACGACTATGAACACACACGACCCCTGTTTGATGCGTTGTCAAATGGGTTTGGATCAGTGGAAGCAGACGTATATTTGGTTCATGGAACGCTATTGGTATCCCACAACACCCCGGGTCCAAAAGCAAAAACCCTGGAGCAACTCTACCTACGCCCTTTGGATAGTTTGATTCAGGCTAATGGCGGAAATGTGTATGCGAATTTCGAAGGTCCGTTCTGGCTGATGATTGATTGTAAAACATCAACCAGGACCTATGAGGCCATCCGGGAGGCCATTCGGAAGTACCCCGCCCTGATGAGCAAGGGTGACAAGGGTCCCGTAAGGATTTTTCTTTCAGGAAATCGTCCGCTTGAGTTGATGGTGAAGGATGGATATTCAGGACTTGGCATCGATGGTCGGCCTGAGGATGTGGGCAAAGGATATGATTCAACCCTGATGCCGGTGATCAGCGATCATTACAGCAACTGGTGTTCGTGGAAGGGCAAAACACCGGCAACTGAAAACGACCTGCAGAAAATCCGGGTGCTGGCAGCGCGCGTACATCAGGAAGGAAAGAAGCTTCGCCTATGGGCTATTCCAGACCGGGAGGAAGCATGGAAAGCGCTAATGGAGGCCGGTGTTGATTTGATCAATACCGACCACCTTAAAGAGCTAAACGCCTACTTGCTACGGATGCGTAAGTAGTCTATTTTTTCTGCCAGGCGCCGATGATGAATCCGCCCAGGGTTAGGCTGACCATCTCAAAGCCACCCGTTAGCCAGGCAAGGCCATAAGGAAACTTGCTGAACATCCCTGCCGTCATGGTCGGCAAATGATAAAAAGCAAACACCAGCACAAATGCAGTAACGGCACCCTTTACGCCGGTGGTTATGTTCAGCTTCCCAAACAGCCATGCCATCACATACAGCGGTACAACGGCTGAGAGTACGTTGGTAATCCAGGCGCCCGCTGACGGAGGATTTTGGTTCACGGTTTCCAGGTCAAGGTGAACCATCGTCAGCCATTGATCCTGAAAAAGGGGCCCGTACCAGGTACCACCGATGACGAAACACAGTACCGTGCTGACAAGTACCGCCACATGGTTAATTTTTGGTTGATTCATGAGTTTTGAGGGGTTGGTTAGATAACTAAATATAATTTAAACTGCTGACAAAGGCATATAGATTATTACCGCCGGCTTCAGGTACATTTCTCACTTCGCTGCTCAGTGGTATATTTACGGCTCCATCGAAATTTCAAAACTCCCATGAGGCTTGGACAATTAGCAAGAAAACTGGCCCTGAGAACTTCTGACCTGGTGACCTTTCTTAATCAGCATCAGATTACTATTGATTCAGGCAACAACACGCGCCTGGAGGATAGTCATGTAAAAATGATTATCCATCATTTTGCCCCGGATTTATCAGAGGAGAAAATCACGGAAGCATTAGTCGAACCGGATCCTGTTGAACCCGAAGTTCCACCGGCTGTCATCAACACGATTGATTCTTCCACTGAACCTCCTGCGGAAATAATCACAGCATTGCCGGAGACGATCAAGGCGCCGAAGATAGAGTTGGCTGGCCTTAAGGTTTTGGGCAAGATTGAATTGCCTGAGCCCAAAAAGAAAGAGCCGAAACCGGAAACAGAACCTCAACCAGAGGTCCCAAGAAAAACATTCAACAACCGGCGGGATCGTCAGGCATCAGCGCCGCGCAAGAATCCAATTTCGATTCAACGCGAGCAGGAGAAGCGAGAAGCTGAGGCCAAGCGACAGTTGGAGTTAGAAAAACTAAAAGAAAAGAAGGCACTGCACTACCAGCGGAAAGTAAAAGCTCAGCCCCCGATAAAGCGTGTACGGCTCGTCGATGAGCCGGTAGAGGAATTCAGTGCGCAAGAACTGAAAGAGCCACCCAAAACGTGGATGGGAAAATTTCTCCGTTGGCTCAATACCTGATCAGACTAAGCGGGCGTCTGCTCAGTCGGCTTGCGCTTGACATGAAACATGAACTGCTTGTCCAGTTTCATTTCATAGGTGTGTTCATTCATTAACTGACCTGCCTTCTGGGATTGCTGTAGTACAGCCAGCAGATCGCGGGCAACCGTCGAACCTTTGATAGAATTCACCGCCTTGCCCTGGAAAATCTCCATCACAAAATGGTATCCCGTCTTTTCCTTGATTCCAACTGCCTTAAATTCATGTTCAAACAGACGGTATTGTTTGGGATCTTCGTTCGCTTCCACCATTAATTTGAGGATCATGGGGCGGTATTTATTCCAAAGTGCAGCGTAGGGATTGGATTCAAGAAACATAAGGTTGTTTTCCGGGACAAGTGAGGGGGCAATATACGACATTTCAACGCCTCACCTAAGGCTTGAGCTGCTTTACAGGGCGCCCAGCACCTCATTTGTGTGCTCCCCCAAATGCGGCGGATAACTCAAATCCCGTTCTGACCAGGCTGAGGATCGCGCCACCAGACTCCGCAGCCCACGCAACCCGTCGTTGTGCACCATGAGCTTCCGTGCATGGGGCATCGATAATGCCTCGGGAATAGTTTGAATTTTTCCTGCAGGTATTTTGCGACTGTGGAGCGCAGACAGAAATTCAGCGCTCGAGCGCTTTCCAATGGCTTCAGACAGTTGTCGAGTGAGTTCCGCCCTGTTCCTGACGCGACCTTCGTTAGTCTGATATGCCGGATTGGCTATCAACCCAGAAATATCCAGCAACATACATAACGCACCAAACTGCTTGTCATTCCCCACGGCCAGCAGAATCAGGGCACCATCACGGGTAGCAAATGAATCGCCGTAGGGCGCAATATTCGGATGAGCTGATCCCTGTCGCCTGGGCTGATTTCCTCCTACCAACCAGTTGGAACCCTGATTCACAAGCGATGCCAGTGCGGCATCCAACAAAGAGACTTCAACACAGCTTCCCTTGCCAGTCCGTTCGCGATGGAGCAACGCCAGCAAGAGACCTTCTTTGAGTTGATGCGCAGCCAGCACATCCACCAAAGCGACCGGCATCTTTGTTGGCGGGCCATCTTCAGTGCCATTCAAGTCCATAAATCCGGCTTCTGCCTGAACGACCGCATCATAACCAACGCGATCCGTTTCATGACCATACCCAGTGATCTGTCCGTAAATCAGTCGGGGATGTCTATCTCGCCATTGGGTATACGCCACACCCAATTTCTCTGCGTCACCCGGCTTATAGCTTGCTATAACAAGGTCTGCTTGCTGTATCAGTCGGGCAACAGCCTCCTTTCCATCACGCGTTGTTAAGTCGACGGCGACAGACTTCTTTCCCCAGTTGCAACTGCAAAAATATGCTGAGCGGTCGTCCGTTCTTTCGCCGGCTGATCTCCAACTTCGGGTGACATCACCACCCGATTTCAGATTTTCCACTTTGATCACCACTGCACCTAGCTCTGCAAAGAACTGTCCAACACTAGGGCCTGCCAATACAGACGCCAATTCAACTACCCTTAATCCCGTGAACATTTCTTTATTTTGTATCGTTTTGAGGCTACTTAACTACCAAAAGTAATGAGGTTACTGTCACTAATCGCCGTTTTCACCCTGTTTTATGGATGTTCCACCCCACCCCAGAAATTGCCAACCGGCTGGTGGCGCGGAGAAATCCTGCTCCAGGGTCAGTCCCTGCCTTTCAACTTTGAAGTATCCGAGAAGAATGGCGTATACTCGGCTGCCCTCAAAAATGTGACGGAACGCCTTGCCCTTGACGACATCCGGCGCGAAGGTGACACGGTCATATTTGCCATGCACATCTTTGATACTGAATTGCGCGCGCGACTTCAAGGCGACAGCCTTGTGGGTTATTATATCAAGAATTTTGAAACCAACTATCGGTTGCCGTTCAAAGCAAAAGCCGGACAAGACTATCGGTTTACCCAGACCGCAGAAGCTGCGCCTGACTTCTCTGGAACATTTCAGGTGTACTTCAGCAACCCGGATGAATCCACTGATGCAGTCGGTATTTTTACCCAGACGGCAGGTAGCGTAACCGGCACTTTTCTTACACCCACGGGCGACTACCGCTACCTCGAAGGCAGCGTTGATCATGGTATCATGCGCCTCAGTACGTTTGATGGTCATCATGCATTCCTATTTACCGCCACCCTTCAAGGCGACTCTATCCATGGCGACTACTGGTCGGGAAAGGGTTTTCATCAGCAATGGAAAGGCATCCGGAATGCCCAGGCCACGTTACCTGACCCGGAATCGCTAACCTACCTGAAACCTGGCTATGAAAAAATTGATTTTAGCTTTCCTGGTTTGGATGGTAAGCCTGTATCACCGTCCGATCCCCGCTTCGCCGGAAAAGTGTTGATCCTTCAGATCTTTGGCACATGGTGCCCCAATTGTATGGATGAAACCAAGTTTCTTACCCAATGGTATGCCGAAAACCATGATCGCGGCGTGGAAGTACTTGGGCTGGCCTATGAACGCAAAAATGATTTTGATTATGCCAGCGGACGGGTCAGAAAGATGAAAGAAAAACTGGGTGTTGCCTTCGATTATGTCATCGCAGGAACGTATGACAAACAACAGGCATCGAGCACATTGCCCATGCTCAATCAGGTTCTGGCTTTCCCTACGACGATCTTTATCGGTAAGGATGGCAAAGTGAAACACATCCGCACTGGATTTGAAGGTCCGGGTACCGGTGAGCACTTTGATGAATTCAAGAGGCAATTCAACAATCGGGTGAACGAACTATTGAGCGAAAAAACCGGTTCTTGAGCTGAACATGAAAAAACGCGTTGTTGTCGGTTTATCGGGTGGAGTAGACTCCAGTGTAGCGGCGTACCTGCTCAAAGAGCAAGGCTACGAAGTGATTGGTATGTTTATGAAGAACTGGCATGATGACACCGTCACGATCAGCAACGAATGTCCCTGGCTGGACGACAGCAACGATGCCAATATTGTTGCGCAGCACCTGGGGATACCCTTTCAGGCAATTGACCTCAGCAAAGAATACAAAGAGCGTATTGTCGATTACATGTTTGCGGAGTATCAGGCAGGAAGAACACCTAACCCTGATGTGCTTTGCAACCGGGAAATAAAATTTGATGTCTTTCTTCAGGCTGCCCTAAAGCTGGGTGCTGATTATGTGGCCACGGGTCACTATTGCCGCAAAGGTGAAATCAGGGGTACCAACGGTGAAGTCAGGTATCAATTGCTCGCTGGCAAGGATCCCAACAAAGACCAAAGCTACTTCCTGTGTCAGCTCACCCAGACACAGCTTTCAAAAGCTTTGTTTCCAATCGGCGAGCTTTTGAAGCCGCAGGTAAGAGATCTGGCCCGTAAGGCAGGGTTAGCCACCGCTGAGAAAAAAGATTCACAAGGCTTGTGCTTTGTCGGTAAAGTGCACCTCCCCGATTTTCTCCAACAACGTCTTGCCTCCAAAAAAGGAAACGTAATCGAAGTGCCTGCCAATTCATCTGTATTTAAGAACGGATGGGCAGACACTGAGTTGGCTCACATCGCTGAACCCTATGTCCTTACACCGGAATCCGGCGAGATAGTGGGTGAACATCAGGGTGCTCATTTCTATACGATTGGTCAGCGTCGCGGGCTAAACCTTGGTGGCTTCGAAAAGCCTTTGTTCGTTATTGGTACCGACACGGATCACAATGTGGTCTATACCGGCATGGGAGAAGATCATCCGGGTTTATACCGGAAAGGACTTTTTATGCCTTCATCCGAAGTACACTGGATTCGCCCAGACCTGAAATTGGAAGCGGGTGCCTTTCGTAATTACCGAGCTCGCATCCGCTATCGCCAACCCCTGGAAGCCTGCACCCTGCACCAACGGTCGGAAGGGTTGTACATCATTTTTGACAAGCCGCAGCGCGGGGTTACCCCCGGACAGTTTGCTGCGTGGTATGATGGAGAAGAATTGATCGGCTCAGGGACAATCTCCTGACCTACTTCGGATACATCGGCGGATAGGGAATGAACGACTCAATGAGCAGTTCTACCCCATCGCTGGTCATCAGGCTCAGGGTAATGATGATACTTGCCACTACCAGAGCCACTGCGATATTGTTATTCTTCATTTCGGCCGCCTCATCGGTTGGCGTAATGTAGCTGTAGATCGTAACACTCAGAAAAATAACGATCAGGGCAGCTATAAATGCGAGGAACACATATAGTGCACCATAGCCTATAAATGTCGCTGCCAACTGCACCGTGCTGATGTCGCGGGTGGCCAGAATCCGGAACAAAGAGAGCAGCGGGCGTATCACACCACTCACCAGGTAGCCCACTGAAAACAACGTGCTGGCCATGAATATGCCGAAGGCCTGGTTGTTCTCTCCGATACCATAGCGACGCTGGGCTACATATTTAAGCACCTGATAAGTCGCCGCGAGGATGGCAATGCCAAGGCTCAGCGCGGAAATAATTTCAATAACTGCGAGTAGGGTCAGCTTGGAATTCATGGTCTAGAATTATGGTCCAGTAGTCAGGATTATTCATATCTGGCGGCAACATGCCAGGCATCCAGCCCGTGGCAGTAGTCTCCCAATAAAAAAACTTTCTTCCCTTGTGCACAAAGTAATCTCCTTCAGAGGGCAGGTCAATCGCCAGCATGGAGTGTTTATACTGCGCACTGTTGATGATAATGGGATCATACCCCAGGTTCTTGAACAAGGTAAATAAGGTCAGGGTGCGGGTGTCGCAGTCGCCGGACAATGAATATAAGAATTCTACCGGCGACAGGATGCCATACCGCTGGGAAGGGATACAGGGAAAGTCGGTATGCACCGCACAACTATCTTCAGATAGCACATAATGATACGGCATGTCCTGTATCATCGATACTGTGGTATAGGCTAGGTTATGATCTGAAATCTGGTCTTTCCTGGCCAGCTCGCGAATGGAATCGCCGAATGCCACCAGGCTTTGCCTATCGTTCTCATAAATGTCATAGTACAGGTTGCGCCAGAAACCTTTTTCTGTACCGTCTTCCTCCACTTGTAATGTATCCCGATAGTAGTGAGATTTCAACATCTCATTGGCTGACACGGTATAGGACATCTGGCGTTGCGTGTCTTCCGACGGATCATTCCACACACGCTTATGAAAAATCAATGTATCCTGACTCAGGGTATCGATCCGCAATTCGTCCAGGTTATCCGTTGTGGTACTGATGGTCTCTCCTTTGATTCCATCAAAAAAGTGAATCACGAGATACAATCCGAAGATCAGCCAGAAGAGGGTTCGAATTACCTTTCTCACGGGTGGGGTGTTGCACAAAAATAACCATTAATCCGCTGTAATCAGCGCACCGTCAGGTCGAGTTCTGCGCCAAATAGCATTTGCCGGTCATGGTCCCGGACGAACCAAGACAGCAGCGTTTTGATGTCTTGCAGTACCTGTACCTGCCGTCGGGCTCCATTCAACTCTATTGTCACGGGTTTATTCCAGTCGATCTCATCAATGCCGATCAACAAGCTCAGGCGGGTGACACCGTGTGTCTTGATCCGATAGTTGTTTCCTTCGTGGATCACCTGCACATATCCGGTGACGGGATTCCGGAAGAAAGTCGCTCTCTTGTCCACCCCGGGTAGTTGATTTACATCAGGTCCAGCATCCGGCTCAACCTTAAGCCGCCGGATAACTACGTAATGACATCGATTGAACTGTTCCTCCGATTCCGATTGCCAGGTGAGCGTGTCAGGAAATGGTTCACGCCGGTGACGGAGGTAAAATTGCTGTATGGTATCCCGTAGCACTGGGTACCAGCTCATGCTGTGACCGGCTGAATCCACCATGATGGTTCTGGCCCTTCGGTTCACCGATTTGAGCAACTCAAAGTACGGCAATTGCATTTCCTTCCTGAATATCTTGTCTTTCGCCCCATTGACTATGAGAAACGGGCGTCCCGATAAATTACTCATGTAAACAGGTTTCACATGTATGCGTTGCAAGGCTTCCAGTGATCCGATAAATGGTGTAATGGTTGACCATGGCGTTATATCTGCATTCGCCATGTAAAATGAGCCAATACCGCCATCTGAAACTCCGGCGAGGCGCACATCGTTGTCATCCACCTGATAAGTCTGCTTCAGAAACTTCACTAAGGCCTGCACATTCTTCAGCTGAGTTTCACTCCACCAGGGCGCCAGGCTCCAGGCTGCGGGAAACAACTGAATCACCTGCGAAGTGCGATATGCCGATTGGGTAGTATCCACCCCCCTGAAGACAAAATCAGGATCATTGTTGGATACAGCACCATGCAAGAATATGCGAACGGGATATGATTTTGCGGGTGAATAGTCGTACGGAACAAACACCAGGCAAGCCGGAGGAAGCAATGGGTTATTTTGTGACCGGGTAAAAAATCCACGACGCACGTTGGCGGATTGTGGACCGCGCCTGATCAATGCCGCAAGCTCCTGGAAGGATGGTTTGAGGCGCACCACCTCCCTGATAATGCGTTCTTCGTCACGGATAGAAACCGCCGAGGTCAGTCGACCCATCACATCTTCCAAGGGCATTTGAGCCGCCAGGGACAACGGTAGGCATAATAGAGCGATGACGAGCCGTGTTTTCACCACCGAAAGAACTAAAATATTATGAGCAGATAAAATACCCCGATCAGGGAAGGGTGGTGAATGTGATCGTGTTGCTGTAGTACACTTTTGAATAATCTCCATTGGCCGCAAAGCCACGGTAATAATATTTTGTATTGGGGTTCAGGTTTTCCAATTTGATACTGAACAGTTTGGGATCACTTGTCGAGCCCAACACGATTTTCTTTGAAGCAGCCAGGATGGAAAGGTCGCTTTGGCTATCAAATAAAAAGCCGTAGTTCATGGGTTTGATCGGGCCCATTTGCTTGATCTCAGCACCCATCACCACACTGGTGCTGCCTATTTGCTGTGCATCCTGTGTGATCACATTGGGGGCATCCGGCTCCGGGTCCTGGCACGCCAGCAACAGGCTTGCACATAAAATGATCAGGTATCGCATAGGGTAAAGATACGATCAGGATTCTTTAAATCCGGAAATGCCACCGGAAACTATGAATTTCATGGCCACCGATCCGGAGATGTTGAGGGGCTTTATGTGATCGCGGGGCACGAGAAAATGGTCGCCGGCAAATGCATACGACTGCGGAAAGTAGACCACAACCATTTCGTTCAGACCAATCTCACTCAGGTCAGATTGGGTTACAAAGCCAATCCGGTGGAGCGCATTCTCCTTATTGATCGTCACCAGCACCGGCTTATCAAATTTGCGCTTGTCGCCAACGAATGCCGCCAGCAAATCTTTTACCGAGGAGTAAATCAACTTTACGAGGGGAATGCGGTTGATCCAATGGTCAAACCAGTTGGAAAAAGTCTCAAAGGCAAAGTTGGTGGTGAGGTAGCCGAACAACGTAATAGCTACGATGATGATAGCGAATCCGACACCTGGATAAGGCAAGTTTAGGCGGCTGTCAAGCCATTGAAATGCCTGCACAAAGAAATACACGGTAGCCACCAACGGTACGATAAATAGCGTGCCATTGAAAAAGTAGCGAACAATCTTACCGAACAGACCTTTCATTTTGCTTTAATCGAGAAAGGCTCCCTCGCGGAAGCCTTTCTGCTTGATGGCATAATATATTTTACAAAGAGAATCCCATGAAGCTCAGGAAGCCCAGCGACATGAGCCCAACGAGGATAAAGGTGATACCCAATCCACGAAGTGGAGCAGGTACGTTTGAATATTTCATTTTCTCACGTACCCCGGCGAGGGCCACAATTGCCAACATCCATCCGGTACCAGAGCCCAGTCCAAAGACAGTGGCTTCAGCCAGGTTATAAGGACGGCCCACCATGAACAAGGCGGCACCAAGTACCGAACAGTTTACAGCGATCAGGGGCAGGAAGATACCGAGGGTACCGTACAGCGCCGGAGAGAATTTCTCCACCGCCATCTCCGTCAACTGCGTAAATGCAGCAATAACAGATATGAATACAATGAACTGGAGAAATCCGAGGTCGATGTTGGCAAAATCTTCACCCAACCAGGCCAATGAGCCTGCAGTTAGCACATAGTTTTGGATCAGCCAGTTGATCGGCACTGTAATGCCAATCACAAAAATCACCGCAATTCCAAGTCCAAAAGCGGTCTTCACTTTCTTGGAAATAGCCAGGAAAGAACACATGCCCAGGAAGTACGCAAAAATCATGTTGTCGATAAAAATCGACCGAACACCAATATTAATCAGGTTATCCATAGTCAGTCAATTAGTGCGATTCGCGATATCCGTTAAGTGTGCGTTGTACCCAGATGATGGAACCCAACAGAATACAAGCGCCGGCCGGGAGCAACAACAAGCCGTTGCCCTGATAATGCAAACCCATTTCCGACCAAACTTTAAATCCAAACAATGATCCGGCTCCGAAGAGTTCACGAACAAAAGCGAGGATCATCAGGATCATTCCGTAACCAAGTCCGTTGCCAATACCATCCAGAAACGAAGGCCAGGGTTTGTTACCCATGGCATAGGCTTCAAGGCGGCCCATAACAATACAGTTGGTAATGATCAATCCCACAAATACAGACAACTGTTTGGAGACATCATATACATATGCTTTCAGGATCTGATCTACCAGAATTACCCACAACGACACGATAGCCAACTGAACAATGATACGGATGCGAGAAGGAATACTGTTGCGCATCATGGAGATTACCACGTTGGAGCAAGCTGTTACGATGGTGAGACCCAAAGACATCACAAAGGCCGGTTTCATTTGTGTGGTTACCGCCAGGGCAGAACACACACCGAGAATTTGTACCGTTACCGGATTATCCATATCCAATGGATTGGATATGAGCTTGCGATTTTTCTTGGAGAAGAGTGGCTCCGATTTTTTCGGTGCAACTTCTACTACTTCTGCTGTTTCTGTGCTCATAACGATGCTGTTTTAGAACCTTCTGAATGCTTCTTCAAGTACTTTTCGTAACAGGTAAGGTAGTCTTTTAACATGTTATTGACTCCCTTTCCGGTAAGGGTAGCGCCAGACATCCCATCTACCTTATGCGGGCTGTCGGCATAGTCGTGACCTTCACCCTTCTGAATAACGACAGAGACCAGGTTGCCATTGTCAAAAATAGCTTTGTCTTTAAAACGGGCCTGAATTTCCTCAGATTCAATGCGGGCACCAAGGCCGGGTGTTTCACCGGCATGCTGAAACTTAACACCCTGAATAGTGTTGAAGTCAGATTTCACGGCAACAAATCCCCAGATATTGTTCCACAGCCCATAACCGTAAACGGGCATTACGGCAAATTCAACATGACCCGAATCACTGCGAAATTCGTAGACCGGAAGCAGACGATCCTTGGGTGCCTTCTTGTATTCAGCGGCCACCACCACATCCTCCGGCTTCATGCCTTCCTTTACGGAACCTTCAAAGTCAATCACAAAGCCATTGACCTTCCGTTGGTAGATTTCATTGATGTCATCTCCTTCATTGAGGGTCAAAACAGAAGACAGGATATTCTGCTTCTGCTCCATAGCAATGTTGGCATCCTGTTTTTCCTTCAGGCTGGTGGACGCAAACGCCAGCAGGCCCCCGCAAATGACGGTGATCGCAGCGGAGTACAAAACGATGTAAAGGTTAGACTGTCGCACGTTGTATTCTTCTTTTCTTGTTAGCAGATACCACAAAATAATCGATCAGCGGAGCGAAAACGTTCATCAACAAAATCGCCAGCATAATACCCTCCGGATAAGCCGGATTGTATACCCGAATCAGCACGGTGAATACACCAATCAGAAATCCATAAATCCATTTTCCGGTCTCGGTTTGAGCAGCGGTAACCGGATCAGTTGCCATGAACACGGCTCCAAACGCCAGACCACCGATGACAAGGTGATACTGGGGAGGCATCTGTGAGAAGGGGGTTGATCCAGTGGCATTCAGAAAGAAGCCCATGGCCAATGCACCTGCAAATACACTGAAGATAATCTTCCAGCTTCCTACACCGGTTATCACGAGAATAGCTGCGCCAATCAGACACATCAGCGTAGAGGTCTCTCCGATACAGCCTGGCATCACGCCGAGGAACATGTTCCAAAAGTCATAGATACCATCTGCCCATCCGGCACCAAACGTGTTGAGGTCTGTTACCACGTTGCCGGTAGATTGGGCGGCGATGGCGAGGGGCGTTGCACCCGAATATCCCGCTACAGTCTTTGATCCTTCTCCGAGCACCGTCCAAACTTCACCTGAAATTTGTGAAGGGTATGCGAAATACAAGAATGCACGGGCCGTAAGCGCCACGTTTAAAACGTTCATACCGGTACCGCCAAATGCCTCCTTGCCGATCACAACAGCAAATGCCGTAGCGATGGCTACCTGCCACAGGGGAATGTCTGCAGGCATCACGAGTGGAATCAACATACCCGTCACGAGGAAGCCTTCGTTCACCGGGTGGCGACGCAGGGTGGAGAAAACAAATTCAATACCCAGACCTACGGCGTAAGCCACGATAATGATGGGCACCGTTTTTCCCAGGCCCAATAAGAACTTCTCACCGAAGGTAGCCGCCTGACCGATGGCCAGAAAATGCTGGTGACCTACGTTCCACATACCAAACACGAGGCAGGGCAACATGGCGATCACCACCGTCATCATCAACCTTTTGAGGTCGACAGCATCGCGCACCTGCACGCCTTTAGCGCCCGTGGTGGTAGCAGGGGAAAACAAGAACGTATCAAACGCCTCATAGGCAAAATAGAATTTCTCCCACTTGCCTCCCTTTTCAAAATTGTGCTTGACAGAATCAAGCTGGTTTCTCAAAAACTTCATAGGTCACTTAGCTCAATCTGATCAATTCAAGTCCTTCGCGAACAATCTCCTGGATGTCGTGCTTGGACACATCAACAAACTCGCAGAGGGCGAGGTCTTCTTCAATTACTTCATAGATACCGAGGGCCTCCATTTCATCAATATCATCTGCCAGGATGCTTTTGATCAGGTAGGTGGGCAGGATATCCATGGGAACCACTTGCTCAAACACGCCCGTTTCTACAAATGAGCGATGTTCACCGTGGGTATTGGTGTCCAGTTTGTATTCTTTACCAGGCATGAGGAACGAGAAAAGTCCCCAGGCTCGGTGCATACTCAGTTTGTTGCTGCCCGGTGTGATCCATCCCAGGAACTCGTGATGATCGCCTTCTGGCAATACAGTCAATTGGTGGTCATAGAAACCAAGGTGACCTTCCGCGCCAATGTTTGTGCCAGTAAGCGGATTGCCGGAAATATAGCGGGCATGGTTACTGTTCACATTATTAGCAACCAATTTTTTAATAGATGCGCCTGAAACGGTCTTATAATATTGTGGCGTCTTCACTTCAGATCCTACCACCGCAACAATTTTGCTGGCATCATACTGACCAGTGAGGAATAGTTTACCAATCTGAATAACACCAAATGGATTGATTGTCCAGACAATATCACCTTTGTTGATGGGGTCAATGTGGTGGATTTGCACACCCACGCATCCGGCAGGATGGGGACCAGAAAACTTATTCACTTCGGCACCTTTCACCTGAGAGAATACGGTGGAGATTTCACTTGTGGTGTGGGTATTAACGTGCACGGCGCCCTGGGTAAGCCGTTTCAACACATCGATACCGGCCTGGAAGAATTGATCCTGGCCACGGAACAAAATACTATAGTCCGGTGCCAGGGGCGCTGTATCAAACGCTGAAATATGAATGGCTTTGGGTGTTACCGCCGGATCCGCAATGATGCCAAACGGACGCTGCACAAAATTGAGCCAGCTCCCAGATGCAAGCAGTTGCGACTTCACTTCCTCGGCAGAAAGGTTTGCAATCTCCGAGATGGAATACTTATTGAATGCCGCCGATTGGCTGACCTTGTCGGCCAGAATTTTCACCTCAAGCAGGGCGCGTTTTTCACCACGCTTGATCTCCACCACTTCACCAGAGACCGGGGCAGTGAACAGGACATTTTCATAACGCTTGTCGTGAAACAACGGGGTGCCGGCTTTTACCGAATCACCCTCCTTCACCACGACCTTGGGCATATACACCCCATGAAAGTCAGTTGGCTTGACAGACACCGTTTCGGCGGGTTCAATTTCAACGATTTTAGGGGCTGCTTTGCCGGCGAGATTAATGGTAAATCCCTTCTTTAGACGAATAAATTTGCCCATGGATATAATTGGCAATTAAATAGATTTAGGCCGGGGCAAAATTAGCAATTATCTCTGCCTGACAAGGGCTTGGGGGCCTTTTGTTAACCGTTTTTACGCGAGTGGGATGTCACCGGCTTCCGGTCCCTGAGCATGCGGGAAACAGCCAGGCGGATGACCTCATCCACCTCCTCATCGATGGTAATGTGCGTCGTGTCAATTACGGTGGCATCGTCTGCTTTTCGCAACGGGCTCTCGGCCCGGGTGCTGTCGATTTTGTCCCGTTTGGTCAGGTTCTCTACGATGGCGTCAATCTCTACCATTTCCTCACGCTCCAGAAGTTCCCGCTGACGCCGGAAGGCACGCACGAGCATATCAGCTGTGAGGAAAATTTTCAGTTCCGCATCCGGAAACACCACGGTACCGATATCCCGGCCATCCATGACTATGCCCCGGTCCTTGCCCATCCGCCGTTGCTGGTCCACCATTGCTCGTCTGACCGTTGCGAGGGTGCTCACCTGGCTCACGTTTTCGGAGATACGCATTTCGCGTATTTCCCGCTCCACGATAATCCCGTTCAGGAATGTCTCTGTTTTGCCTTTGCTGTTGACCTGAAAAGATATCCGGATTTGTTCCAGCGCCCGGTTTACTTCTTTAGGGTTGGTGAGGGACACGTGGCGTTCCAAGAAATACAAGGTCACCGCCCGGTACATGGCACCGGAATCGATATACCGATAGCCCAACTCGCGGGCCACCTCCTTAGCGGTGGTACTTTTTCCGCAGGCTGAATAGCCATCGATCGCAATAATAATCTTCCGCATACCTCAGCAATCCTTTCTCGGACAAGGAATTGGTTTTCCTGGTTTTAGTTTCTTGTGCTGGTGATGGGTCGAAGCACACGAGGCTACTACACATGCAACCGCCAGCGTCAATAATATCCGACGAAATGCGATCAATAACATGGGGAACTAACTCAAATCAAAAGTAACTTATTTTAGTACGGAGCCCAAGCAAATTTCAGCGGTCAGGCATCCAGTTTGCCATGGTAACTCATTCGGAAACCGATCTTCTGACCACCCCCCAATTCCTGGGTCTTTTCAATCTTCTGAAGCAGGGTAATGAACTTTACCTGCGGATACGGAGGTGCCATCAGGTCGTTTTCGATGGCGAGCGTAAGGGCCAGCTTGACCAGGATATTAAGATCACTTTCGCTGAGCGGCGCAGGGGAAATCTGGCTGAACACGACTCCCAATTTGCCCTCACCTTCCACAATGTAACGCCCCTCGTGATTTACCAGCAGACGGGCCAACAGATAACCCGGATCATTGACCCGGTTATATTTGATTGAGTCGGACATGAAATTATAAATCATGATCTGTCCAAAGTACCGGTTGATTTCTTTCTCCCGGATATAGGGGTCCTTCATCACTTCACTCTCTTCTTCAAAAGTGACAATATTGGTGTGGAGCACAAACACCAGCATGTCACCGGCCAGTTTGATTTGAAACTCATGATCATTTATTTTCTTGAAATCAACCGTCACATCCTGGTCGCCGGGTTTAGATTTCTTCTTTAGTTCGCCAGCTACCCGCTTGGCTTCTTTGCTCAACTGGTCGAATGCTGCCAGCAGGTTTCTATAGGTTATTTGCTTGGCTGTGGATTTATTTTCCAACAACCGCTGAATCCTGTCCAACGGGTCCTGCTCCTGCTCCATGGTCATTTTCTAATTAGTGCGTAATTTAGGCATTCAAATAATCTCCCCTTTTATATGGACGCAAATCAGGAAGGAAAGGCCGAAAAATTCTTTAAAGAGTTTGGCAAAAAGTTGGATGGATTTCTGGTGGAGGCTCAAGAGGCCGGTACACGTGTTGAGGCGGACCTGAAAAAGAAATATGAAGAGCTCCGTGTAGCGGCCGAGAAACTGAAAAAAGAAACCCAGGACAAAGAAAAGTGGAAGGAAGTGGAGACCAGCCTAAAGAAAGCCGCGGAGGAGTTGGAGAAGGCTGCAAAGACAGCATTTAGTAGAAAAAGTAAATAGTAAGTAGTAAGTAGTCATTAGTAATTCCACCACTTACTACTTACTACTTACCACTTACCTCTCACTATATTTTGACGGTCTTCCACGTTCCTCTACGGAACAGCATAATGGCAATGATGGCAAGAACCGATTCTGCAATGGCGATGGCCCAGAATGCGCCGGATGCCCCGAAGTCAAGTTTCATGGCCAGCACATACGCCAGCGGGATCTGAAACATCCAGTAGCCGAATAAATTCAGGATGGTCGGTGTGCGTGAATCCCCCGCACCATTGAAGGCTTGCACGATAACCATCCCATAGCCAAAGAACACGTATCCAAACGCAACTATGCGAAGGCATTGGGCTCCGTAATCGATTACTTGTTGGTCTTTGGAAAACACACCCATGATCGGTTCGGAGATGAAATAGAATACAATGGAAATTAATCCCAGAAAAATCATATTCAGGAACCCTGCCTTCCAAACTGATTGCTCCGCTCTTTCGGGATGACCGGCTCCCAGGTTTTGGCCCACCAGCGTAGCTGCAGCATTGGCCATCCCCCAGGAAGGAAGGATCGTGAAGATGATAACGCGGATCGCGATCTGATATCCCGCAAAGGCAGCACTCCCAAAGTTCACAACAATACGCGCCAAGAAAAGCCAACTGGCGGTGGAGATAAGAAACTGACCTACGTTGCCCGCAGACACTTTCAACAACCGACCAATGATGTCTGTGTCGATTCTGATATTCTCTTTGTGAATCTTGATAATACCCCGGTCACCCATCAGGTAATACACCTGATAGAGCACACCGGCGGCGCGTCCGATATTGGTGGCGATGGCAGCACCTTCCACCCCAATTGCGGGTATCGGGCCCCAGCCAAAAATAAGGATCGGATCCAGTATCATATTCAGGATGTTGGCTATCCACAAAGATTGCATGGCAATCGCGGCATTGCCGGCACCCCTAAAGATGGCATTCACCAGGAAGAGCAATACGATTGTAATATTGCCCCCAAGCATCCAAAGGGTATACCTGGATCCAACAGCAATGACTTCATCTGATGCACCCATGAGGCGAAGGATATCCGCATAAAACACAATGCCGGTGAAGCCAACAATTACTGCAATAATCAATCCGATATACAATGCATTAACGGCGGCAACGGCAGCACCAGGAGCATCTTTCTCACCGATGCGTCGGGCAACCATGGCGGTAGCCGCCATACCCAACCCCATGGCCAATGAATAGACAATGCCAATGACGGATTCGGTTAGTCCTACTGCTGTGACGGCATTGTTATCATGCAATTTGCTAATGAAGAAAATATCGACAACGGCCAACAAGGACTCCATGGCCATTTCCAGGATCATGGGAATCGACAAGAGAAAAATGGCACGGTTGATACTGCCTTCGGTATAGTTTTGTTCTTCACCTTTCAGGGCTTGCCAGAAGAGGGAAAAAATAGACGTTGATTTATTAGAACGGGTCATTGTTGCGCTTATGAAGTTGGGAATAAAAACACAGTCTCCTCGCGGAGATCGGGGAAATTTGACGCGGGGTCAAATCAGCAAAACAGCTTCATAGGCGTTAATGGCAATCCTGTTGAAACAGGTGATACGTCAAATATGAACAAAAGTTTCGGATTTTAAATGGCGCACGTGTTCTCGCCAGTCAACCATACCAAATAATCAGACATTGGTTAAACTTTATCCGATCTTTATTCATCTCAATCGGCAAGCCCATCAAATAAGACCTATGTTAAAGAATTACATCCGCATCGCCATCCGCAGCCTGGCCCGTCACCGCCTTTACGGATTTATCAATGCTTTCGGGCTCAGCACGGGTATCGCCTTTTGTGTGCTCATCTTTCTGTACATCCGCGATGAACAGAGCTTTGATCAATGGCATACGCACAAGGACTACCTGTACCGGATGGAGGGCCGCAGTTATGATACCTGGCGACAGGAATCGGCTGACCCATACAACACCATGGCATGGTTGCAAACAGGACTGGGGCCCGCGCTGAAAGCCGACCTGGCAGAAGTGAAATATGCATCCCGATACAACGCTGATTACGAAGGCACTTTCCGTTATGGTGATAAAGTCTTCATGGAAAAAGCTACGTATGTTGATCCGGACTTCTTCCGAATGTTCACGTTCAAAATTCTCAAAGGGAATGCCGATAAACTGTTCAAGTCTGCTGCTGAGGTTGTTTTGACCGAACAGGTCGCACGCCGATATTTTGGTGATGAGGAGCCACTCGGTAAGACCATTGAGTTTGAAAATGAGGGTAAGAAATTATTCACCGTTACCGCCATCATTGAATCACCCCCCGCCAACTCCAGCCTGACTTACAATCTGCTTCTGCCACAGGAGAACAAACCCTATTACGAGCGCGGACTAACCCAATGGGGGAATTTCAATACGCCCACCTTTGTGATGTTGCAACCAGGTACTGACCTCACATTGTTTAAACGCAACCTGGACCAACTGGCCACCAAGTACTTTGGTGATAAAATGGAGAAATGGAGAAAAAATTCTACGGTGCCGATTCCAGCCGATGCGGTAATGTTCGAATACCTATTCACACCCCTCGCAGAAATACATATGAAGAAAGAGGTAAGTTGGCGCAAGGTGAGTGATCCCAAGTATTCCTGGATTCTCGGCGGCATCGCCTTCCTCATCCTCACCATTGCCTGCGTGAATTATATTCTACTCGCCCTCACCACGTCTGCGGCCCGGCGCACTGAAGTGGGCATTCGAAAGACGGTGGGTGCGCAACAATCGCAGTTGATCAGCCAATTCACGATAGAATCGTTGGCCCTGGCCCTGATTTCCATGGTATTCGCCATGGTGCTGGTCGTCACCTTCCTCCCCTTCTTCAATGACTTCACCGAAAAAGGAATTGAATTGAACTGGTCAAATGTTCCGATGCTGTTGGGGGCTTCTTTGGTCACCACGGTACTCGTTGGAATTCTTGCTGGCGGATACCCGGCATTTTATTTATCACGGTTCCGGCCGGCCCTGGTGCTCAAAGGCATTCAGACCCGAATGAATGCCGGCGCTACGCGCTACCTGGTGGTGGCCCAGTTTACGTTATCAGCCGTTCTCATCATTTGTTCGGTGATCATGAATCGCCAGATGGAATACATCACCACCAAGGATCTCGGTTATGATCGGGACCAACTGCTGGTGATTCAAACACAAACCGGATGGAATAAAGAAGCGGATAAAACCGCGGAGCGTTTCCGTGCCCGTGCAGCACAGGAACCATTCATCACTGGTGTGGCCGGAACCACTGCCTCATTTAACAAGGGAATTTCCCAATATGGCTATAAGATCAATGATGAACAGAAAGCCGCGTACGTGTATGGTGTTGATGCCCACTACATTACAACACTCGGCCTGATGATGGTGGAAGGAAGAAATTTTGATCCGGCGATCCCTTCCGACACCCTGGGCGTGATTGTCAATGAAGCCCTGGTAAAGGACATGAAATGGGAACATCCTCTGGAAGAACATCTCAACTGGAGAGAAGATTCGGTTGGGCTGGGCTCGCCGGTAATCGGGGTAGTCAAAGACTATCACTACTTGTCGTTGGAAGAGAATATCGAACCCATGTTCTTATCCATGAATAAGAAAGATGTCGGTTACCTCACGGCTATTCTTGTGAAGTTAAAAGCAGGTGAACTGACCGGCGCTGTTGACAAACTGAAGACCCTTTGGAAAGAAGTAGCACCGGACCGGCCGTTTGAGTGCTCCTTTGTGGATGAAGATGTGGCTGCGCAGTATGCGAGCTATAAGCGCTGGACGAACTTGTCACTTGCCGCTACCGGCTTTGCCATCATGATATCGTGCTTAGGATTATTTGGACTGGCCGGGATCAATACCCTCAACCGGCGTAAAGAGATTGGTGTGCGCAAAGCGATGGGAGCCGGCTCCTCCAGCATCGTAGTGATGATGAGTAAGCCCTACCTTTGGATGTCGTTCATTTCTTTTTTGCTCGCTGCGCCGGCGAGTTGGTACTTGATGGGTCAATGGCTGGAAGGTTTTAAGTTCAGGATTGCCTTGCATTGGGAACTCTTCGCCTTTAGCGTACTGGCTGGACTGGTGCTGGCACTGCTTACGGTCAGTTATCATACCTTCCGTGCGGCGGCGGTTAATCCGGCAGATACGTTGAGGTATGAGTAAGGCAACCAATTTACCAGGGGTTCCAAACGGAGATTGCTGGACCCGATGCGCAATAGGGTCTTCTTGGCAACTTACCCCCCCAACCTCACTACCGCTGACTTCTTAAACGCTCTTCCAAATGGAAGCTCCTTCCCACCCACATCCACCGACTCCGCACCCAGTGACTTCACGTGGCGCGCATTCACCAGAAACGAGCGATGAATACGCACGAAGCCCGAAGGAGATAATTTCTCATCCAGGGAACTGATGTTCTCGCGGGTAATCAACACCTCCCTATCCAGATAGACCTTGACATAATCATCAAGACTTTCGAGGTAAAGGATGGACTCCAACAGGATGCGGTGATGCTTCCGTTCGGATTTGATGAGTACCCAGGGGTCTGTTTCTTCTCTCACCTCAAAAGCAACGGGTCCGCCGGATTTGCGATCGTAGTAGCGATTCACAGCCTTCAACAAACGTTCAAACGAAATTGGCTTCAGGAGATAATCTACTACTTCAAGCTCAAACGCTTCAGGAGCAAAATTGCGATATGCAGTAGTCAGAATAATGGCGGGCGGATTTCTCAATGTTGCCGCCAACTGCAAGCCGGTGATCTCCGGCATCTGAATGTCGAGAAATATCAAATCGACCTTTTGCTTTCTCAGAAAGTTGGCCGCATCAATGGCCAGTCCAAATTCACCAACCACTTCCATGCTGTCAATCTGCGCTATGTGCGAAGCGATCAGTTTTCTGGCCAACGGCTCGTCATCAACAATCAGGCAGGTGGTCTTCATCGGTGTATGGAAAGTTTAACACTGAATTCCTGATCCAGATTATCTGACAATACCAGACTGTGCCGTTCACCATAAAGGTGCATCAGTTGGCTTTTCAGATTGGCAAGGCCGATACCCGATCCCGATACAGAAGGTGTACGGCTGTTGCTCACCATAACTTCTACCCTATCCGGTGTGCAGTCCAGACCAAATCGAATCCATGATAATCCGGTGCTGTTCATCACGCCATGCTTGAAGGCGTTTTCCATGAGGGTGATCAGCAACATAGGGCCAATGGCATGGAGATTCGGATCGCCGGAAACCTGTTTCTCCACCGTCACCCGATCTCCGTAGCGCAGCAATTCCAACTCAATGTAATTATCCACCTGCTGCAATTCAGCAGGGAGCGGCACCTCGGCGTGCTGGCTTTGATGAATTACATAGTCGAGGACTTCACTTAATTGTAAAATAGCCTGGGGTGCCTTGTCTGACTTTTGTGAAGCCAGGTAGTACAGGTTATTGAGCGTGTTGAACAGAAAATGAGGGTTAAGCTGAACCTTGAGGAACTTCAATTCCGTCTCCAGTTTCTGACGGATCAGTATTTCATTGTCAAGCCGCGCGCTGCGCCAATACAGGAGCATCTTCACCGCTACACCCAGAAAGACCACCACCAGCAGGGAAGCCAGCAGAAAGAAAATATCGATAGAGGCAGGACTCATGTTCCGGGTGTTCTGGCCGGCCATCACCAGGAAAGTAATCATGGCAATGGTAAGCTCCAGAAAAAGCGAGGCCACAAGTGCATACACAAAATACAGCAGAAAGAATCCATAGCGCCCCCTAAGCAGGTAACGAGGTACGAGGTAATAGTTTAACAGGTAGGTGGTGGCGATAGTCACCGGCATCAAGAGTCCCACGAAGAACAAGGTCTGGACATAGTTGCTCGTGCGGCGACCAAAGAACAAAACGTAGAAAGCCAGTACCGCGATCCAGAAGATTACGTGCAGCACCCAGCGGTAGCGGGTGAAGACTGCATCCATGAACTGATCCTGACGGGACATAGACGCTAAATAACGAAATTACCCTCACCGGTCTGTTGTGGCCGGATTCTCAACCGCCAAAAGGGCCCTTTCTACCAAAATGCAACCCCTTTCGCCATTGGGGTGAACAAAGCAGTAGTATCCACACTGAGGTTTTCAACTAGTCATTATTCAGATTTGTGAACATGAATATGCGCTATACTTGCTAAAACAAAATTCAAACCTAAACTTTACTACCATGTCAATCTCAGAATTTCACGTTACGGGCGGGATCGTATTTATGGTACCCATCACCCTGATGTTTGTCATCCTGTTGGGCATTGCTGCCTTTGTTGTGCTGTCACAGCTTCAAAAGAAAACGATCGGAGACTACTGGCTGGAATCCATTAAGCAAATCGGCGGGCTTGCGGCCGCATGGGGTACCTGGTCAACCCTGATTGGTTTGTTTCAGGCCTTTGGTGCACTTGAAGCTGCCAAGGACGTGATTCCATTTCCCGTCATTTGCGGTGGAATGAAAGTAGCGCTCATCACGGTATTGTATGGTCTCGCTGTATACTGTATCGCCTTGTTTCTGTACATCATTATCAAACTAAGTCGCCTTGGTTCAAAAGCTGCTTAACTCTGAACAAGTACGCAAGACATGGCCCGCACTGCGGGCCCATGTTCTTCTGCTGGCTGCCAGCTGGACAGGCTTTAGCATATTGCTCGGACTGCTGGGTGCATTTGATTTGATGGAGGTTGGCGGAAAGGAAGCGGTGACGACAGCTATTTTTCATGCGGTGCGTACGTCCCTTGTTGTTATGATGACAGGTCTGTTGATTGGGGCTGTTCCTGTAGGGCTCCTAATCAAACGATTGAATGCCCAGGCCTAAGGTCGGGATTACAAATCCCGACCATCGGACCTTACCTATGTGCCGGTGAAGAACACGGGCACTTACTAAGTCGCGAAACATTAGCTGTGCAGTCATCTTTCGCTCATCATTCGCTCAAAGGCATACTTTTCGGTGCAATAAAGTCTTTATGCTGGTCAGGATTTGCAATATTACAAACCCCGACGAGCCCGCAAACTAAAATCCAAACCAAGCAGAACAGGCACCAGGCTAGAATGAGTTGATTGCTATTAACCCCCGAATACAATCCCCAAATCAATCTTCAGATATGGAAACAGTTTCGGCGAAATAGTATCAGTCTCCACAAATGGTCCTGTTGAGCCCGCGTATTTTCCCGCATCGTTCAGCCCAAATACAAGTACCGACTTCTTCTCCGGATCAACCACCCAATACTCCTTTACTGCGGCTGCTTCATAAATATCAAACTTGATGGTAAGGTCCTTGGCAGAAGTGTGCCTGGACAAAATTTCAACCACCCAATCTGGCGCGCCAATGCAACCACGGACATCAATTTTGGAAGGATCACATATTACACATAAATCAGGTTGAACAACAGTCACAATATCCTCGTCTCCCTTTTTCCTGGAAGGCCCAGGAAGGCGGACATCAAATGGCGCCAGGAAGGCCTGACAGGACTTCCCACGAAAGTAATTCCATAGGAGTCCGTGTATGTTACCCAATATCAATTGGTGACTGTGGCTTGGTGCGGGTGACATCTTGAAAATCTTTCCAAGAATAAGCTCGGCCCTTTGCTCCCATTCCCAGGTCAGGTAGTCCGCATAGGTGTAAGTCCCGGCGAGATCTGGTTCTTTCACATCCATACATGAAAGATAGCAACGGGTTTTCACTTTCAGAATCCTGTTTTCCGATGTATCTGGCACAGGTGTTTGCGCCACAAGTTCTTAATCGTTCTTACCCGCTATCGCGCACGTTTCCTGACGCTTAATTACCGACGCGAACACGTACACTGAGTTATTATAAATGATTTAAGCGGGCACCCTGACAAGAATCATAGTGAATCAGATGAATTTTGTGATCATTTGAGTACCTCCTCCTTGCATTTCCTATCTTCCTTAGCATGAATTGGGGCTGGTCAGGAAGTTATCATTGGTGGTAAGCCATGAAAAAACACACATTAGTCTTAGTGATGACAATCCTGTGTGCTTCACTCATTATTGAATGCACCAAACAAGTCGATCCATTAATCGTAGAAATGGATGTTCAATTGTATGTCCATGACAAATCCGGAAACAACCTGCTCGATCCAGCCGTTCCGGGCACACTGAATACTCAAAATATCCGGATTTTTTACGTTCAGGATGGCGTCCGCAAAGAGTTTTTCAATCCAAACCTGGATGCCGCCCGGAATTACCTTATTAGAAAGAATTTCGGCAACGATTATCTCATGACACTTTATCCCTATGAAGGTAAGACTGATAATGAGGAGACTACTACATATATTCACTGGAGTGACAATAGTAAGGAAGACACAGTTAAATGCTTGATCAGCAAGCCAGGGCTTTCAATGATAGTTACTAAGGTTTGGCTGAACGGCACATTAAAGTATGATCGTGACCTTAAACAAACAGTAACGTTCAACAATGCCATTTTCGCAAGATTCATAGAAACTTATTAAATAGTCTCGTTTAAATCAAACTGGCGCAAGTGTTCGCGCCACAAGATCTAAATCGCTTTTACCGATTTGAATAGCGACCACTTGTGCCCTGGCATGGTGGCAGTCTCACGACTGCCTCTTGTCTCGGCCTGGATTACAACTCCCAACCAGCGGACCGCTACTATGTGCCGGTGAAGAACACCGGTACATACTAACCTCCGCGTCTCTCCGCCTTCGCGGCAAAAAACAACAAAAAAGGGAGCTCATCGCTCCCTTTTCTATTATCCAATTATATCGGAATTAACCAATAGCAATGCGTTTGAATTCGGCAACGGTTAGTCCTTTGCTCACGCCGTCGAGGTACTGAGCTACGGTCTTTGAATTATCTTTCACAAATGCCTGCGGCAACAAGGTGCTCTCTTTGAAGAACTTGTTCAGTTTGCCCATGGCAATCTTCTCTACCATGTTCTCGGGCTTGCCTTCCGCAATGATCTGTGCCTTGGCAATCTCCAGTTCCTTCGCAATGATGGCCGGATCAATGCTCTTCTCATCCACAGCAACGGGATTCATGGCAGCGATTTGCATACCAACATCCTTACCCGCATCGGTCACATCTTTTCCGTTCACGCCTTTCAAGGACACCAACACACCCAGTTTGCTTCCGGCGTGGATGTACGGAACAATAGCTTCACCCTTCATCACGATGTACGAAGTCACCTGCAGGCGCTCGCCGATCTTGCCCACCAGTTCGGTGATGCGATCGTTCAGTGAAAGTCCGTTGACTGTCTCGGCCAACAGTGCTTCTACCGTAGCTGGCTTCTTGGCGAAGGCGGTCTCGATAATGCTCTTGCCGAGGTTCTTAAAGTCTTCGGTATTGGCTACGAAGTCCGTCTCGCAGTTCAACGCGATCAGTACAGCTTCTTTCTTATCATCAGAAACTTTTACAAATACAGAGCCTTCTTTGGCTTCTTTGTCGGAACGGGAAGCCGAAACTTTCTGGCCTTTCTTGCGCAGGATCTCAATGGCTTTTTCGAAATCACCATCGGCCTCGGTGAGGGCTTTCTTACAATCCATCATACCGGCACCGGTCATGGTGCGCAGTTTATTAACATCGGTTGCGGTAATTGCTGACATCTCTTTAACTATTTAGAATTGTGATTTATGTATTTCGGAATGGGTTTGAAATAAAACGTCCTGCCACCGATGAAGGAAGCAGGACGCAATAAATACGTATGCTTTCTATCGGCTTAAGCCTCCTGAACGGCTTCGTCCACTTTGCGTTTCTCGTCCTCGTCCTTCTTCATGCCGGACTCTTCCTTGTCTTTCTTGCGTTCCATGAGGGCTTCCTCAATGGCCTTACCAATGTGCTTGGTTACGATAGAGATAGACTTGAATGCGTCGTCGTTGGCAGGGATCGGGAAATCGATATTCGAAGGATCAGAGTTGGTATCCACCATGGCAAACACGGGGATGTTCAACTTTTGTGCTTCGGCTACGGCGATGTGCTCGCGCTTCACGTCGATTACAAATAAGGCGGCAGGCAGACGGTTGAGATCTGTGATGCCGCCGAGCAATTTCTCCAGTTTGGCCTTCTCGCGGGAAATCATGAGACGCTCGCGTTTCGCCAGGTTGTTGAAGGCTTCATCCTTCATCAGCT
>DAOMGC010000040.1:0-31590 GCA_035430125.1 Cyclobacteriaceae bacterium
CTGCCGGTACAAATTTAGAAGCACCGGACTTTTGTCCAAGTCCACGCCAGAATTCTTGACCAAGGTGAGGAAATAAACCCTCAATTCCAGTTCCGTTGCCGGTTGGCCGGAGTATCGGATTTGTTTATTCAGGTTTCGGAGAATGCGCCTGAGGCCTTTCTTATAGAAGTAAATCTGGCTAACCGGCAGCTCTGTTATTGCTTCATCCAGCTCTGCCTTCACCCCCTGAATAAATGCCTTTTCATCCTGGGATTCATACAGTAAATAAGTGAGCAAGGCTTTATTGTCTTGCTTGAACTTGGCAAGTCGCAGGCATATATCCACCAGTTCTTTGTTTTCGAGGGTGGTAAGTTCCTTTTTGATTTCGTGTACGGTGGCGGACTTCATGGTTGGATGCAAGTATAGCGGTTTTTTCACCGCGGGCGCGCGAATAGGATTTGAAGATTTGGAAATTTGAGGATTTGAAAATGTGGTGCACGATGGCGCAACTAGCGCAAGTGTTCGCCGGCCAAGAATTAATAATCTTATACAAATCTTTCCAGCGATCACTTGTGCCCCTATGACGGCAGTCTCCTGACTGCCACCCAATATCACGCGCGTCTCCTGAATCGTGTGTTGCCAATCTTCAATTATCAAATATGTCGCATGATACGCTAGCTTGGACAACATGTCGCTCCTCTGGAGCTGGGTGGATTGCGTGGGTTTCGGTTCTATGCACATCTTAGTGCGCTGTAGCCAGAGGGAGAATTACAGTTTGGTGACATTGAACCAACGTGAACTTGCGATGGTAGCCCCGATCAATCCCGAGAATTACCCGAGGAATTCCCGAGCAATACCCGAAGACCGCCCGAACATTCCCCGAACATTCCCCGAAACTCATAGCGTCTGAGTCGGGTGAGTGTAGCCACATGGTTTAGGGATTGTCCGAAAAACATTGAAGGATGTCGCACTATGGTTGCTGCAAAGCCGCAGGTGTCCTACACTTATTAGGTGTAGGACACTGTCAGTTCATCTGGAAAACCAGCAATTACAAATTGAATTGTTGGAGGAAAAACTGCTATAAGGTACCCTTGCTTCGACTCTTCTTGCGCAAAGGTTAGGAAGCCCAAATGTCCTACATCTATTAGGTGTAGAACACCGACTTATTTCAACCCCTTCCACCACCGGTTCTCGGCCCGTAATGTGTCAAGGGACAGCGGATCGCCCATTAACGGAGTAATCAGATTTACCTGTTGCTTTTCGGCAGCTGCCAACGCGCGGTCAGCCGGCTCGTTCCAGGGGTGCAATGACAACGTGAACTTACCCCAATGTACCGGCATCAGCGCGGATGACTTCAGATCTATACCGGCCTGAATGGTCTGCTCGGGTGTCATGTGAATGTTGGGCCAGGATGAATTGTATTGTCCACATTCAAGCATCACTATATCAAAGGGACCGAACTTCTCTCCGATCCTGCTGAACACGTCACTGTACCCGGAATCTCCGCCGACAAAAATCTTCTTCCCACCAACCTCCAGCACAAACGAACTCCACAGGGTCTGGTACCGCTTAAAGCCACGGCCTGAGAAATGCCGCGCCGGTGTAGAAGTGATCCGGAGTCCCGGTAAAATATTTTCTCCCTCCCACCAATCAAGTTCATGTATGGCCTCCGGCTTCACGCCCCAATACTCCAGGTGCGCACCAATGCCCAGTCCTACACAGAAGGCTTTCGTCTTCGATTGAATAGCCTTAATGGTATTGTAGTCCAGGTGATCATAGTGATCATGCGAAATGATGACGAGGTCCAGGGACGGCAGGTCATTGACCGTATAGCTGTTGGTAAACGGATACTCCTTGGGTCCCATGTACTGTACCGGAGAAGCGCGCTCACTGAAGACGGGGTCGACCAGAATATTCTTTCCGTCGATGGAAATCAGATAGGTAGAATGACCAAACCATACAATCACCGGTTGATCGCCCAGGTTCAGGAGATTGGTACGAATGGATGGCAACGGTTGGGCTGGCTCTGTGTCTTTGGACTTCGTGAAGTACTTGTAAAGCAAATCGGGATAGGTTACTCCCTTCGCCATCATCGGCGTCTCGTCGAGGTTAATGAACTGGCCATTTTTGTAATTCGGAGATTGTTGAATCCGTTCGAGGCGCTTGCCCGACGGTGCGGTACCAAATGATTTCTGTTGCATAAAGAGATAGAGGCCCAGCACCAGCACGGCGGCCAGCACCAGGATTCCGATAAGAGTATTTTTTATAATGCGCATGATTGAGTCAAAAGACGTGGAGGGCTGGAAAATATTGTAGCCGATTGAACGGAATCATTGCTTAGCGTCCTTTTTTGGCTTGATCCAAAAAAGGACCAAAAAAGATCAAGGCGAAACGATGCTTCTCCCCGCAGTGCCATCGCTCCGCCCCGCCGTTTCGCCGGGCCCACGCGCGCACTAGAACAGGTGTTGTCTTGATGACCCCGGCAAACTCGAGAGGCTATCGCATCCTGTATCATATTGATGAAATCAATAAAGCTATCGATGGAATTATCTCAATCTGGCGCGGGCTCGGCCTGAACTACCAACTAACACCGGCCTCAACTACAACACCTCACCCAGCTCCAGCCACCGCATGGACTTTGCATCGATCTGATCACTCAGGCGTTTGATCTCCTGTGACCATTGCAGCAATTCCTCGTGATTCCCTCCCGCATTTAGTTTTTCAATCCAGCCTGCCTTTGATTTTTCAAGCTCCTGAATCTCCTTTTCCAGGGCTGCATACTCCTGCTTGTCTTTGGTATTTCCTTTTTTCCTGGCAACGGGTGTTGGTGCAACCTCAGGCGCCGGATCAGTTTTCTTTTTCTTTTCGGGCTCCGGCGCTGCTTCCGCCAGGGAATTCCGGTAAAAGGTATAGTTGCCGTTGAACAACTTTATCTTCCCGTTTCCTTCAAAAACAAACAGGTTGTCGACGAGATGATCCATGAAATAACGATCGTGCGACACCAGCACCAGGCACCCCGAGAACTTCTCCAGGAAGTCTTCCAGCACGTTCAATGTATCAATATCAAAATCATTGGTCGGCTCATCGAGCACCAGGAAGTTGGGATTAAGCACCAGGAGCTTGAGCAATTGCAATCGCTTCTTCTCTCCCCCGCTCAGCTTCTCAATAAACGTGTATTGCTTCTCGGCAGGAAACAGGAAATTCTCCAGAAACTTGGATGCAGAAATAGACGTACCGTCAGAAAGGGTAATGAACTCCGCAATCTCTTTCACTTCTTCAATAATCCGGTTGGCCGGATTCAGGGTCATCGACTCCTGGGTGAAGTACCCGAACTTGGTTGTAAGTCCCGGCATAACAATACCCTTATCGGGCTTGAGTTGCTGGGTAATCATATTCAGGAACGTCGACTTGCCAATGCCATTCTTGCCGACCACACCGATACGATCGAACTTCTTAAACACGTATGAGAAATCATCAACCACCAACTGATCGCCGTATTTCTTGGTGATGTGTTCTACTTCCAGAATCTTTCCGCCCTGCCGCGATTCCTGAATGTCCAGTTCAAGTCGATCTTTCTTCAGGTCCTGCGATGCGACTTCTTTGAGTTCGTAAAAGGCATCGATCCGGTATTTTGCTTTGGTACCACGCGCCCTGGGTTGCTTTCGCATCCACTCCAACTCCTTGCGCAATAGGTTCCTTGCCTTGGTCACTTCGGTCTTCAGCATTTCTTCCCGTTCAGCTTTCTTCTCGAGAAAGTAGGCATAGTTGCCATCATAACGATACAGCTTGCCACGGTCCAATTCATAGATCACCGACGCGACATTGTCAAGGAAATAACGATCGTGCGTCACCATGATCAATGTAATGCCAGGCCCTGCCAGGTATTCTTCAAGCCATTCAATGGCTGACAGATCCAGGTGGTTGGTCGGTTCATCCATGATGATGAGGTCCGGACTGGCCAGGAGGAGTTTGGCGAGGAAGATCCGCTTGCGCTGTCCACCCGACAATTCGCCAAAGGCACGGTCCAGGTCCGGCACATCCAGTTTAGAGGTCACTTCATGAACCTTCGAATCATAATCCCAGGCATTGTATTGCTCCATGCGCTCGAGTGCATCCTGCATTCTTTCGGCGGAAACCTCCGGATGGTGAAGGCATTCTTCATACTCTTTTACTGCGGCTGCCACCGGATTGGAATCATCAAACAGTACATCCTTGACCAGGGTATCGGCGGGCACGGAAGGCTGTTGAGTAAGAAATCCCAACCTCACCCCTTCACGCGTAACAACTTTACCGCTGTCGGAATTAACCTCGCCGGTCAGAATGCGCAGTAGAGTTGACTTACCAGTGCCATTATTACCTACCAGGGCGAATTTTTCACCCTGGGAGATGCCGATGGAGATGTCACGGAACAGCCACTTGTCGTTGTAGGACTTGGAAATAAGCTCAGCAGAGAGAAAATTCACGTCTTTTGGATAAAATGAGGCGCAAAGATACGCACAGCCAGAGAGTAGGAAAGCGCTTGCACTTTTCCTTCTTTGCAAATTGTAATGGATACAAAACCGACTTCTGCTTCCGGACTTAGCCGTCAACTTGGATTGGTCGGCCTCGCGGCTACAGGCATTTGTTCGATGCTGGGCGCTTCCATCTATGTCGTGCCTTTTATGATCCAACGCAGTGTGCCGGGCATCGGACCCTATGTCGTGCCAGCCTTCATGTTGGCTGCGGTGCCTGCCATACTTGCGGCCTTATGCTACGCCAGCCTTGCGTCAGTCATGCCGCGCGCCGGCGGAAGTTATGTCTATGCGAGTCGTGGCCTGAGCCCCTACCTGGGATTTGTGGCCAGCTTCTCTCAATGGTTCGGGTTATGTATCGCCATTGGCGTGGTGTCGTATGTTATCCCACCGTTCTTCCGAGATATCTGCACGGCTTTAGACTATCCGGAACTATCCAGATTTCTGGATACAGGATGGATTAGGGTCAGCGTATCGTTGCTGTTACTTTGGACATTCGTGTTGATTAATATCCGCGGTGCCAAAGCCTATGAACGAACGGTAATACCCCTGATGATCCTCATGTTTGCACTGGGGATTATCGTGATCATAGCGGGTTTCTCTTTTGATCATGAAGATTTTCAAAGAAGCTTAACAAGTAGCGGTCAATTTTGGCAGCCGAATACTTCATCTTCATCTTCATTTTCATGGAATATCATTTGGTCAGGCGCCGCAGTATTGTTTGCGAGTTTCATTGGTTTTGATTCCATTGCCCAGGCTGGCGGAGAGGCAAAGCATCCTCAACGAAACCTACCCTTGGCCATCGGTATTTCTGTTGGGGTTGTTGGTTCATTCTATCTACTATTTACGTTGGCCGTGTACCATGCAGTGCCTTGGCAATTTATTGCAGACGAGGCTGCCCGCCATGACATCACCGCCCCAGCACTCATGCGCTATTTTCTATCACCGGGATGGACCGTAGCCATGGTGGCCGGCGCGGCGGTGGCATTAACGAATGACTTGCCGGCCATGTTGTTGTCTGTTTCACGACTCATGTTCTCCTGGGCCGAGGATGGTATGTTTCCTATTCAGGTGACCCGCATTCATCCACGCTACCAGACTCCGCACGTGGCCCTGGTGATTTCAGGTTGCGTGGCCAGCCTTGGTATTCTGGGCAGTCACCTCGCAGGCGACTTTTTTCTTGGCGTGGATATCCTGGTTACATCCATGCTGGTAAACTTCCTGCTCATGGCCGTGACGTTGCTGATGATCCGAAAACGCAATCCCGATCTGGCCAGCGCCATGACCTTATTCCGGTCGCCGATGCAACGATTGTTCCTCGGATGGATTTCAATGATAGCATTGCTCTTGTTCCTGGTTATTCACGTGCAGAAGGACCTGACCGCTGAAGTACCCTGGTACCTGCATACCACCCTGGTTTGGATCGCAGTGATGATCACCGGATCAATTATCTTTATTCAACACTGGCGATCATCCGTCGATCCGCAAGAAAAATTCTCTAGACTTCCACCTGAATGACTCACTCCATCCCCTCCCTGGAAATTGCACCTGGTCTTACCATATCAAGACTCATAACTGGTCTTTGGCAAATTGCCGATATGGAAAAAGACGGCAAGGTTCTGGATCCTGACACCACCGCACGGGCCATGATGCCGTATGGAGAAGCTGGATTAACAACTTTTGACATGGCCGATCATTATGGTTCGGCAGAAATCATTGCGGGACACTATAAGGCTATCGCACCATCTTCAGTGCAGTTGCTAACAAAGTGGGTACCAACACCGGGAACACGGTCCAGGGGCGATGTCAAAAAGGCTATTGATCTGGCATGCACCAGATTGAATACACAGACCATCGACTTGCTCCAATTCCACAGCTGGAACTATGCCGATCCATCGTGGCTGGAATGTATGTTTTGGCTTGATGAACTGCGGCGGGAAGGACGCATCCATCACCTGGGGCTTACGAATACCGATACGGCGCACCTGCGCATGGTGGTTGAGAGCGGTATTCCTATCGCCACGAATCAGGTGTGTTACTCGCTGCTGGATCAACGGGCATCTGGTACCATGACTACCTACTGTCAACAACGGGGTATCCATCTGCTTGCATTTGGAACGCTGGCTGGTGGATTTTTGTCGGATAAATGGATGGGTCAGCCAGAACCCATGGCTGATAAACTCAACAACTGGTCCTTAATGAAATACAAGCGCTTCATTGACGTGGTTGGCGGATGGAGCAGACTTCAGGATTTATTACATGTCCTTCATCATATTGGAAAAAAGCATAATGTTAATGTGGCTGCCGTTGCTTCTCGTTATATGCTTGAACAACCTGCCGTGGCTGGGGTTATCATCGGAGCACGACCAGGCGCATCCAGTCATGTGGCCGACAATGTGAGACTATTCCAGTTCACACTCGATGACCAGGACCGGAAGGAGATCAGACAAGTATTACAAACCCTAGAGCCTGTACCTGGCGACTGTGGTGATGAGTATCGAAAACCTCCTTTCCTGACAGCCTCTGGCGACCTCAGTCACCATGTTGAAAGTATGCCTGCTCCCTATCCCATCCGCCGGGAAAGCAATGGACGCATCAAGGCATTTAGTGGCACCGTGTGGGAAGACATGGCTGGTTATTGCCGGGCTGTTCGCAAAGGCGATCGCATTTATGTATCTGGCACAACGGCTACGTTAGGCAATCGGGTTGTAGGTGGATCTGATGCTGGGGCACAGGCACACTTCATTATCGATAAGATTGAAGGATCACTGCAGTCACTCGGCAGTAAACTGGAGGACGTGGTCCGTACCCGGATATTCACCAAACGCATCTCAGACTGGGAGTCGATTGCCCGAGCGCATGGAGACCGCTTCCGCGAAATACAACCTGCCAATACGCTCGTACAGGCCGATTTAATTGGAGAAAACTACCTGGTAGAGATTGAGGCGGAGGCAATTATTACACGACCTTCCTAGATCGGTGACTTATCGCAATAATTTCCTCCAGAGCAGGTTAGCGGAACAAACACTTCTGCGCGAATCAGCCAAGCTCCGTCCACCTTATGCCACTTGGCCATGTACGTGCCGGTGAGTTCAATCTTTTGACCATTATCGGTCCAACTACCGGTCCATGTTCCACTCTCGGAAGCCATGTTCCATGCGTCAAATACCTGTATGGTCTGTGGCGTGCGTACATACAATACGTCTGGCTTACTGCTGAACTCACTTTCCATCCGCTCCCGGTTGGTGTTCTTACCCGACATCTCCGAATTTCGCGAGGTGATGATATGAAAGTCACTGGTCCAGAATCCAGCCATGCCTTTGGCATCATGTGCAGCAATGGCCTCGTTGGATTTGGTTCTCGCTTCGCGAATGAGGGTTTCTTCCGGACTTGACTGCATATCGCTCTGTTTACATCCCGGGAGAACAACTCCCAGCATCAGGGTTACTGTAATGGTTGAAATAAATTTCATGTTGGGTGATTATAGTGCTTCAATCCAGGCTTTGGTTGCTTCAGCCAACTCTCCTATCCATTGGCTTTTGCCGGACTTAAAAGAATGATCTGCTCCTTCCAGGAGCATGAGTGTGGCATTCGGCAATTTCTTCACAACCCCTTTGATTAGTTTCTCTTCTGCCAACGCATCCCGTGTGCCTTGAAGAAACAGCGAAGGTATGGGCATGTCGCGCAGATGCTCTGCGCGTTTGGTATCTGGCGCACCGGGTGGATGCAATGGGAAGCCAAAGAAAACAAGACCGGTTACCCGTTCATCAGGTGTCTTGGATAGCAGTTGAGAAGTCATGCGTCCTCCGAAGGACTTCCCTCCAGCGAAGAGCGGCAGTTTGGAATACTTCTTTGAGGCAAAAGCAATAGCAGCAGCAACGGTCCTACCGGCAACGATTGGGGTATCTGGCCTTCCCTTTTTATTTTCCATGAAAGGAAAGTTGTATCGGATGGTTGTAATCCCTGCCTCTTGAAAAGCCAGCGCCAGGGCTTTCATGAACGGATGGTCCTTACCCGCTCCTGCACCATGGGCTATGACGAGAACGGCAATGGGTTTCTTTGCCTGGAGAATGGAAGCAGAAACTTTTCCGATCTCCTTTGAGACAAGTACCTGTGTGTTCTTTTCAGCCATGATTATTTGCGGGGCGGATAACGTTTCATTACCAAGCGTACTCCCTTGAGGACTTCATCCTGCTCCAGGTTGGGCTCAAAGTCAATGAAGCTCTCCGCGAATGACTCCCATACCAATTTGCTTTGTTTTTTATCCGCTAGTCCGATAACGAGCGTTCCTTTAAGGTAGTTGACGACATCAGAATCGTGCTCGAAAGGCCTGTAAAAGGGCATATCTGCAGAATGGTGATAGACGATGACTTTCTCATCCTGCATGGTGATGGTAAAACCGACTAACAGGTCGGGGTTGTTATTGTCTTGCGTCAACCCACGTTTGGTGAGCTCACTGACAATCGCCCGCTTTACATTTTCCCGTAGGGCGCTGTCCTGGGCAATACCCGTAATCTTAAACTCACATCCATCCATCCAGCAAAAGGTCTTATATGATTTGAAGTCAGTCTGCTTGTCGTACAAGGTTTTGATATTCACCATACAACTGCTCAACCCTGCCGTTAACAACACAAAAAATAGGATTCGCGCTTTCATATTCATTTTTGGTAAACCTAAACAATCATTACTCCATCTGCCATGATAGAAATCATTCAGGGAGCGGTTTGCCCATTAATTTTCTTGAAAAATATTCTGCCGCAGCCTTGTAAACGATTACGGAGTTGCTTTGCCTGAACCAATGGTGGGTATCATCCACAATCACCAGGGTTTCCAGGGGTACTCCTTTTTTCTCCAGGCGTTGCACCAGATCCGTACTTTGGTTGAATCTTACGTTGCGATCATCATCAGCATGAATAATCAGCACCGGGGATGTCCACGTTGCCACGTGAGAGGCGGGTGAAGAATCCCAACCGATGGCCAGCGCTTTATTGAGGTCTGGTGCCTTTTCGTACCGATCGGGATAGAGCAGGCCTCTGATTCGCTCTGCAGTCCAGTCGTGCACACCATGAATGTCCACGCCGGCAGCAAAGAGCTTTGAATCTTTAGCCAAGGCCATCGCTGTGAGGAAGCCACCATAAGAACCCCCGTACACACCAATCTTGCTTGCATCAATATTGGGTTGATTGGCCAGCCATTGCCCTGCTGCTTTGATATCAAGGTATTCAGAGGCACCCCACACGCCGGCATTGGCCGGTCGATGAAAATCAAATCCATATCCAATGCCCAACCGATAGTTAACACTCAATACCGTAAAACCCAGACTCGCGAGATACTGATTGGAAGCATACGCATTTGAATAGTAGTCTGAATAGTGCCAACCAAGTAGCATCTGGCGCGGAGGACCACCATGGATATAGATAATGGCAGGGTGTTTTCCGCTGGATGGTGCTGGAGGCTCAAACAATTGTCCATGCACCACTACCCCGTCACTGCTTGTAAAGGTTACCTGTTTGGGGGTAACCAGTTTCTTTTCAGGGTATCCGGCTACAATACGATCTGCCCCTATGAGACGCACAGTTCCTCTCGGGTTAAGGTTCATCAGAGCTGGCACCGGAGGTCGCTGCGGCGTGGCACTGATCATAGCGATCGTTGAACCATCTCCGGTAACTACACCGGTCCACTCCAGGCCCGTGCCTGGTGTCAACACTTCCATAGCAGGCTTGTCCACCGGAACGCGGACCATGTGTCGGCGATCAATGTCCATTGGATCAGGTCCCGTGTTTGCATCAAAAGTGAGCCACTTACCATCAGGCGAAAGCCGGATATGTTCTGCCATGAAATTACCGGGTGTGAGCAACAAGGGAGTCCCTCCCGCGGCAGGCATAGAATACAGGTGCGGCCACTTGTCGTGATAAGAAAGAAAGACAATCCGGTCTGCAGCCGCCCAATGCAAATTGGTCGTGCCATGTGTGGTCGGGTATGATCCTTCAAGTGTGCGTGGCGCTTGCCATATCTTATTCGCTTTGCCATTGACCGTTGAGACGGTCCAGATGGACCAGGCCTGATGACGACGCACAAGCAGGGAGTCTGGCGCACCACCGCTCCCGGGTACACGAATAAAAGCAATCTGCTTTCCATCGGGTGACCATACCGGCGAATCATCGTGCGTAAATGAAGGTGCCATCCAGGCGATGGGCTGATCTGCGGCAGAATAGATTCCAATGAAAGAGTGATCCCCACGAGCACTCACGAAAGCAAGACGCGATCCATCGGGTGACCACGTCAGGCTATGCTGTGAACCGCGCGCAGTGAACAGATTTCGGGGCTCGGTGCTGCCATCCAGGAGTGCGGTCCACACCTGCCCTCCTTTCACAAAGGCAACCACATCACTCTTGGGAGAAATCACAGGCGAGTCGCCTTCACTAACGGATTTAACTTCACCACCAGCAAACGGAATCACCATAACCTTCACCTTCGAAGGAGCCGTGGTAAAGGCAGGGTTCACCGCCAATTCCGGATCCCAGTTAGAGCCGTGATCACCACCGCGGACAAACACCACCCATTGGCCATTGGCCGATATGGAGAGGCTGGAGATTTCCTGTCCATCGTCATCCGCATAGTTGGTCAGCTTTCTCGGTTTGAAATCCGGCCCTTCAGCAACATAGACATTGCGTCTCCCCAGTTCATCGAGCGCCCAGGCAATTCGTGAACCTTGTTGTGCCGCAGTTAGTTCGGTAGGAAACGGATAGTTTTTTATGGCATCCAGGGTCACCGGCTGCGCAACTGCACCCAGGCTAAGAACTGCCAAGAGAAGCAACAGAAATGGTCTGGTCATGGTCGAAGTGTTTTGGAACTAAAATGTAGTTCAAAAAATGCAACTTTCTTTCGATAACTTCCTGAACGGTCATCCTGATAGCTTTAGTTTCTGCCGCCTGTAAAAGAACCGACCATACAACTACGGCCTTGCCCCAAAAAGTCTTAGTTTAGCCCAAACCAAAAAGAATAAACTATGTCGTTATCCCGTCGGGATTTTCTCCGCTCATCCGCCGTCACGGCCGGATCGGTTGCCCTGCTCTCAGGCGTGCAAAGTTGTGAGCCCAAATCAGAGGCTGCTACCCCCGCCGCCGGACCGCTTGACGAGCTTAGGCCTTTTCCAACAGAGGTGCCCGGAATAACTGTCGACGAGCGAAAGTCGCGGATCGAGAAAGCACAAAAACTTATGACAGAAAATAAGATCGAGGCCATATACCTCGATGGCGGCACCAGCATGGAGTACTTTACCGGCATCCGATGGGGTAACAGCGAGCGCATGATGGCGGCCATCATCACACAACATGGCGAGATTGTATATGTCGGGCCTCATTTTGAAGAAGAGCGCATTCGCGAACTCATGACGATCGGTACAGAGGTGCGCGTATGGGAAGAGCATGAAAGTCCTTATCAGGTCGTCGCTGGAATTTTCAAAGATAAAGGCATTAGAACGGGAAAGATCGGTATGGAAGAACGGGTTCGCTTCTTTCTGTACGATGGCATCCGACAGGCTGCACCGCATTTGCAATATCAGAGTGCCGATGCCGTAACTGCTGCTTGCCGTTTGATCAAGAGCCCTGCGGAATTGGCATTGATGCAGCGCGCCAATGATATCACCATCACCGCGTACAAGGCAGCGCTCACCATGCTGAAGGAAGGCATGTCCCAGGGCGAACTAGCCGGGATCATTGCTGATGCACACAAGCGATTGGGCGCTTCTGGCGGTGCTTTTTCAAGCTTTGGAGCAGCCACCGCCTTTCCCCATGGCAGCAATGTACCCCAGCAATTGAAAGCCGGTGATATGGTATTGATTGATGGTGGTTGCCGTGTTGGAGGATATTCTTCTGACATTTCCCGCACGGTTGTATTTGGAGAGCCCACCAAACGCCAACTGGAAATTTGGAACCTTGAAAAGGAAGCGCAAGCTGCAGGTTTTGATGCCGCAAAACTCGGTGAGCCTTGCGAGAATGTTGACATCGCTGCGCGCAAAGTAATTACCAGCGCAGGCTTTGGTCCGGGATATAAAGTGCCCGGATTGCCACACCGCACTGGACATGGCATTGGAATGGATGGACATGAGTGGGGCAACATGGTACTCGGCAACAAGCAAATTCTCGTTCCGGGCATGTGTTTCAGTATCGAACCAACGATTTCAATTTATGGCGAGTTTGGTATTCGCCTCGAGGACTGTGCCTACATGACAGAATCTGGCGTGAAGTGGTTTACCCAACCCAGTCCTTCCATTGCACAACCTGTTGCTTAAGACCTATAAACGCACCTGTATTAATACGTATAACTATGACCAGAAAACTTAACTCCTTATTGCTGCTGCTTATGTTGAGTACAGCATTGATTGCACAAAAGACCAGAAAACTCAACGCCGACTCTACCATTACCACCAGTTGGGAGGTGACCGTGAAGGGAAAACGCTTCCCGTATACAGCCACCACCGGAACGCAACCGGTTTGGGACGAAGAGGGTAAAGCGATTGCCGCATTGGAGTTCACGTACTATGAACGTACCGATGTCACCAATCGGGCTTCTCGTCCTTTGATCATCTCCTTTAATGGAGGTCCCGGTTCAGCATCGGTGTGGATGCACATTGCCTACACGGGCCCCCGCTTGCTGGAGATCGACAGTGAAGGGTACCCGGTGCAGCCTTACGGCATCAAGGAGAACCCCTACTCTGTTCTGGATGTAGCTGATATTGTGTACGTTAACCCGGTGAATACCGGCTATTCACGCTTTCTGATCAAGGATGCTCCCAAAGAGAAATTCTTTGGCATTAATGCGGACATCAAATACCTGGCAGAATGGCTCAACAATTTTGTGTCTCGCAAGAGCCGCTGGACGTCACCCAAGTATCTGATCGGTGAAAGCTATGGCACCGCTCGTGTCGCTGGCCTCGCCGGAGAATTGCAAAATGCACATTGGATGTACCTCAATGGCGTTATCCTCGTGTCACCTGTCGAACTGGGCATCGACCGATCCGGTCCCGTAGATGCTGCATTGCGACTTCCCTACTATGCAGCAACGGCCTGGTATCACAAAGTGCTGCCCTCTGATCTTCAGCAGAAAGACCTGGTGGACATGCTGCCGGAAGTTGAAGAGTTCACCCTCAATGAATTGATCCCCGCTATTAGCCGTGGTGGCTTCCTTCCAGATGCAAAAAAGAAGGAAATCGCAGCTAAGATGGCGCGCTATTCTGGGCTCTCGGAAAAGGTCATTCTTCAACACAACCTTGATGTCCCCACCCAATTCTTCTGGAAAGACCTGCTTCGTGAAAAAGGCGGCTATACGGTAGGCCGGTTGGATTCCCGTTACAGAGGCATCGACAAAATGGAAGCCGGCAGCCAGCCTGATTTCAATTCAGAACTCACCTCCTGGTTGCATGCGTTCACGCCAGCAATCAATTATTACCTGCGCGACATGCTTAAGTATAAGACTGATGTAAAATACAATATGTTTGGACCCGTCCACCCCTGGAATCGTGAAAACGATAAAACCGGCGAGAACCTTCGCATGGCCATGGCGGAGAATCCATTCCTCCATGTCATGATTCAATCCGGCTATTATGACGGAGCGTGCGACTACTTTAATGCTAAGTACACCATGTGGCAACTGGATCCCAGTGGCAAGATGAAGGATAGACTTTCATTCAAAGGCTATCGTTCGGGTCACATGATGTACCTGCGCAATGAAGACCTGATTACCTCTAATGATGATATCCGTGAGTTTATCATCAAGACCACACCCAAGAAGGGTCAACCAGCGAAATACTAACAATGTGATTTTTCCCGAACCGTGGCTAAGTCCGGACTTCAGGATGAAATGACAGTGTCCTACACCTATTAGGTGTAGGACACCTTTATTAACATAGCCTGCCTTCAATGTTTAATTGCAGCCAATACCTTACTGATGAACTCAGCGGTTGACGCATTGTCTATCCATCTGACCACAACGACAAGATCATTTTCAAAATCAACATAAATCACGTTGTTGCCATTGCCGAGGTGATAGAAGGCTGTCTCCGGAGCGTCGGGAATGAGTTTCTTTCCCGTATTAAGAAACCAATTCATATATCCATAGGTCGGTTGAGCCGCCGTGGGCGTAAGCGCCTGCTTTACCCAGGTCTCCGATATCAGTTGCCGGTCCTGCCACTTACCCTTACGCAAGGTCAGGTAACCAAAACGGGCCATATCTCGGGCATTGATAAACATACCGCCTCCCCAATGGCCACCACCACTTACGGACTGAATCGCCTGCCCGTCAAGCACTACCCATGAATTTTCATATCCATACCAGCGCCAACTGTTGCTGGCACCGATCGGGTCCATGATTTGCTCTTTCAAAACCTGAGGCAGCGGCTTGCGCCAAACGCAAAGTCCGGCAAGGGCAAGGACATTTACACGTACATCATTGTATTCATACGCTTGCCCAGGCTCGATACGGGCTCGGGTTTGCCATTCTTCGGGCTTTGCAGAAGGACGATCGGCCCACTCTGGCTTTCCCCAAAGGGTGCCCTCCCAATCGCTTACCTGCCGCAAAAGATGATCCCAGGTAATCTTCCGGTTATGCTTTGATTCAAATGGATCAATTAACTGTTTATCAGTCAATTGCATTGCCTTATCCCCCAATGATATAGGCGTATAGGGCAAAACAGGCGGTACGTATTTCCACACCGAATCATGAACACTTCGAATCAGGTTTCGCTCAACCGCAAGTCCAATCACAGTTGATAGAAAACTTTTGGTGACACTGTGCGTCATATCAACCCGATCGGGCTCACCCCACACCGCGACCTGGTATCCATGGCGAATAATGATACCGGTAACATCACCTCTTTCTTTGAAAGGACCGATACCATAACCAAAGGGTTCCTTTCCAAACGTCTGGTAGTGGTTAAGTGCCATGTCGCGCGGATTCTTCGTTTCATGCGTAACGGAGAAATCTATAGCTTCCTTCAACTTATCAGGAACCAGACCTGCGGCCTCCGGCGATATGGTTTTCCATTCGAATGCCGGCGGGTAATAAACCTCGGGTGATTTTGACTTCGGCTTCTGGGCAACGCCCTGAACAGTGCAGAGGGCAAAAAGAATTATAACCGATGATCTCATTTTTTTAATCTTCCATTTTCAATCCATACCTCATCACCAATGATCAACGTTGCATTCACCAGCATATTCCAGCGTACGTATCCACCAGTAACTTTGCCACCCAATTCTGAATTATCACCCAGCGATACACGGACGACACCGGCCCCATAACCATAATACGGAATAATGGCCCTGTCCAGGGGTACTTGCAGCCAGGGATTAAAGCCCACAGCGATTTCCCGAAACATCAATGCATTATCACCGGCTGACCGCAATTCTTCGAAGACGTTCTTCATACCATCCTGGACTTCAATATCAACAGCTTTCCCCTGACTAAATTTCATTCTCAATCCCCGCACAGTCTGTCCCCTCCACTGTGAATCCTGAATAAATACGGTACCCTCAACACTTTCCTCAATAGGCGCCACCCGGATCGCTCCGGCGGGCAATTCAACCTCCCTGTCGATAAGCACCTTTCCATTTCTGGCATGTGCCAGGGAAGCGTCACCGTTTTGCTTGGTCACATTGCGATCTCCAATCTTAAAGGTTATGTCCGTGCCCTCAGGTGTAATGATTCTACCCCCCTTCGACCGGAGGGCTGCCTCAAATTCATCCTGAATCTTACTCAACTTGGCATAGTCGGTGTTCAGCACTGCCTTCTCATATATCGCGGCACTCAGTGAATCGACTTCAATGGCCAATCCTTCAAAATTATACAGCCCAGACCAGTGAAAGTGAACGGTTCGTCCCTTTCCTTTCTTCAACACTTCCTGCATGGCCGCATACGGCACCTGATCCGGCGTTGCACCCGGCAACATCAGACCCAGGTCGACATCATCAAACAAGGCCACAAGTTCCTCTTTTGACTTCCCCAGGATTGATTTCGTGAAATCAGTCTCCCAACCGGCCGGCGATGCAGTGCTGTCGACATTCAATACACCCAGGTTTACCGCACCAGCCTGATTGATGAGGGTGTTCAGATGAAATACCAATGAGTCAAATTTTCCAGGCTGTACCATCATCAACACGCGCTCTCCAGGATGAATCGAGCATTGCTGTATGATACGCTCCGCCAACAATTTGCTGCTTGATTCTTTTGATTTTGAACCACATCCGCCGAGGATGAGGCATGCCAGCACTACAATTGAAACGGCTTTCATATGCATTTGAATTTTACAGGTGACCAAGGTAATCATTCACAAAATATGTATAGCAATTGACTCCCGTTCTGGATATTTTTAGACTCTGTCAAATCCAAACCTATGAAGAAATCTTTCCTCGCCTTCTTATTGCTCATGATCACCCTGTCGTGGGCGCCTGCCCAATCGGTTGATCCATCCTATTATCAGGCCATCAAATGGCGCATGATCGGCCCCCATCGCGGAGGTCGCACGGTGGGCGCCGTGGGTGTGCCCTCCCAGCCCAGTGTATTCTACATCGGTGTGAACAATGGCGGTGTGTGGAAAACCAATGACTTTGGTCTGACATGGAAACCTATCTTTGATGACCAACCGACAGGTTCTGTGGGCGACGTGGTCGTTGCACCTTCAAATCCCAATACGATCTACGTCGCAAGCGGCGAAGGTATTCAGCGACCCGACTTGTCAATTGGCAATGGCATCTATAAATCTACGGATGGTGGAAAGAACTGGACCAATACAGGTATTCGCGATGGCCAACAAATTGGCGGCCTGGCTATAGACCCGCAAAATGAGAACCGCGTTTTCGCAGCCGTATTGGGTCACCCGTATGGTCCCAATACGGAGCGTGGTGTATTCCGCACAACGGACGGCGGTAAAAACTGGGAGCGTGTATTTTATATCGATGAGAACAGTGGTGCTGCGCAGGTGACACTCGACCCCAGGAACTCCAATATCGTTTACGCCGATATCTGGGCAGCAAGACAAGGCCCATGGGAAAACGGCTCATGGCAAGGCAAGGCATCAGGGCTTTATAAAAGTACCGATGGTGGCAACACCTGGAGTAAACTCACCCAAGGCCTGCCCACCTTCGAGCAAGGACTGGGCCGTATTGGTTTTTGCATTGCGCCCAGTGATCCCAACCGCCTGTATGCCACCGTGGATTCACCACAAGCCGGCGGCATATACCGAAGCGATGATGCAGGTGCCTCCTGGTATCGCACAACGGCTGACGCCAGAATCTGGAGCCGGGGCAGTGACTTCGCCGAAGTAAAAGTTCATCCTCAAAATCCGGATGTTGTCTTCAGCGCTAACGTGGTTACCTGGAAGTCAACCGATGGCGGCAAGACCTGGACCGGCATTAAAGGTGCTCCCGGGGGCGACGACTATCATCGCATTTGGATTAATCCTAACAATCCGGACATTATGTTGCTCGGACTGGATCAGGGCGCGACGATTACGGTGAACGGTGGTCAAACCTGGAGCTCCTGGTATAACCAACCCACGGCCCAGTTTTATCATGTCAGTACCGACAATGAATTTCCATATAACGTTTATGGCGGACAGCAAGAAAGTGGCTCGGTGGGCATTGCGAGCCGCAGCAATGACGGCCAGATTACGTTTCGTGATTGGCATCCGGTTGGTGTTGAAGAATATGGTTATGTGGCTGTAGATCCGCTCAACCCTAACATGATCTATGGCGGAAAGATTACACGGTACGACAAGCGAACCGGTCAGGTTCAGAATATTGCACCGGAAGCAGTTCGTTCGGGAAAATACCGTTTCATCCGCACCGCACCGGTACTGTTTTCACCTACCGATCCCAAGACCCTGTACTTTGCGGGCAACGTAGTATTCATAACTCAAAACGGAGGTGAAGCATGGGAAGTAATCAGTCCGGACCTGACCCGCGAAGCGTGGGACATCCCAAAGAGTGTTGGTGTTTATACAACCGAAGACATGAAGAAGATGCCCCGTCGTGGGGTGGTTTATACCCTGGCTCCTTCCTATGTCGATGGCAACACCATCTGGGCCGGTACAGATGATGGACTTATCCACGTAACACGTGACGGCGGCAAAACCTGGAAGAATGTGACTCCGCCTGCTATTACTTCCTGGATGAAAGTCTCGGTAATGGATGCAAGTCATTTTGATGTAAACACGGCGTATGCCGCCGTGAATGCCATCCGTATCGATGATATGAAACCGCATATATTCAGGACGCAGGATGGTGGAGCAACCTGGCAAGAAATTACGAAGGGCCTGCCGGACTCGCCGATCAATGCGGTAAAAGAAGATCCGATTCGCAAAGGCTTATTGTACTGCGGATCAGAAACGGGTGTATCGGTTTCATTTGATAACGGTGACTCCTGGCAATCGCTGCGACTTAATATGCCCGCCACGTCGGTCCGCGACCTCGTAATCAAGGAAGATGACCTGGTGATCGGCACCCACGGACGCTCTTTCTGGATTCTTGATAATGTCTCCCCATTGCGACAACTACCAGGTATTACCGGAACACAATTGTTTAAACCTGCGGCACCGTATCGGGTGCGGTGGAGTATGTATCCGGATACTCCGCTGCCACCGGAAGAGCCGGCCGGCCAAAATCCTCCTGATGGTGCGATGATCGACTATTATTTGCAAGATAACTCAACTACTCCCGTAACCCTGGAGATATGGGATGCCAATAACAACCTGGTACGGAAGTATTCCAGTGATGATAAACAGTATGCTGTGGGCGATGTGAATATTCCCCTGTATTGGATTCGTCCTCAGGAAATTCTATCTGCTACGAAGGGACCCCACCGATTCCTCTGGGACCTGCGCTATGCTCCCCTGGATGTTCCACCATCATACCCCATCAGTGCTATTTACCAGCAGACAGCACCTGAGCCCACCTCACCCTTTGTCATGCCAGGCAATTATCTCGTTAAACTCACCGTTGGTGGGAAGTCGTTCACGCAGCCGCTCACCGTAAGAATGGATCCGCGTGTAAAGATGGCCACCTCCGAGTTACAAGCGCAATTTGATCTGTCCCTGTCGACTTACAATAGCCGTAAGACCTGCCTCTCCACTGCTTCCCAGGTACGCAGCTATCGTGAACAAATCAAGTCACTCAAAGCACAAGCCAGAGGAACCATTCCAGCTGTGCTGACCAAAGCTGATGATCAACTGGCCCAGTTCGAATCGAACCAACGTATTGACAATGCCCCCGGATTTGCAAAACTGGCTGACACATTTGGTGGTCTGTTCTCGATCGTGCAAGAGGCGGACATGCCCGTGACGAGTCAGGCCAAAGCTGGCATCAGGCAAGCTACCGATCAACTCTCTGCCATTCAGGTGTTGTGGAACAACTGGATAACCGTTGAGTTACCTCGGTTGAATACCCAATTAAGAAAATCTGGACTGAGCCCATTGCGATAACCAACGACACTATGGATTTTAAATTAACAAATAAAGTCGCCCTCATTACCGGAGCCAGCAAAGGCATTGGTGAAGCCATTGCCATCGCATTGGCAGCCCATGGCGCCAAGGTCATGATCAATTCAAGAAAGCAGGAGGATCTGGATGGGGTAGCTGTACAAATAACCAAGACCGGCGGCACGTGCCTCACCTTTGCGGGAAACGCCGGAGATGAATCTGCAATCAAACAGATGATCGAGAAGACAGTAACGGCGTTTGGCGGGATCGATATCCTGGTGAACAACGCGGCATCCAACCCGGCATTTGGACCCGTGGTTCAAACAGAGGGCTGGGCTTATGATAAAATCATGGCCGTGAACGTTAAGGCTCCGTTTGAGTTGGCCAAACTGGCTTATCCGATTATGAAATCCCGGGGCGGCGGTTCTGTCATTAATATCAGTTCCATCGCCGGTGATCGGCCGGACCCTGGTTTGGGAATCTATTCCGTTTCGAAGGCAGCACTCAATATGCTGACGCGCGTCATGGCAAAAGAATGGGGTCCTGATCAAATTCGCGTAAATGCCATCTGTCCTGGTTTGATAAAGACCAAATTCTCACAGGCGCTTTGGCAGGATGAGGCAGTCTTGAACCGGTTTATGAAAATGGTGCCAATGAAGCGGATGGGCACAGTTGACGAAATCGCAGCACTTGCCGTATTCCTCGCCTCTGATGTCTCAGGGTATTGTACTGGAAGTCTGTTTCATGCCGACGGTGGCACCACCATATAACCTCCTTGCTTATGGAAAAAGCCTTTGCCTCTCCACGACTTGCCAACCTCCTTCCGCGCATTGAAGCATTCGTTGCCGACGAACTCGTGCCGCTTGAGGCCGATCATCATCATCGTACGCCAGCTGGTACCTATGCCCTGTTGGACGCCAAGCGGGAAAAAGTAAAATCAGCCGGGCTGTGGGGTTTGCATATACCCGTTAGCGAAGGTGGTCAGGGATTAACCCTGTGTGAGTTTGGACAAATCAGCGAAGCCTTGGCCCGCGCACCCTTTTACGGACATTATACATTTAATTGCCAGGCTCCGGATATCGGCAATATGGAGCTGCTCTCCAAGTTTGGATCGGCCGAACAGAAACAGAAATACCTTCATCCATTGATCGAAGGAAAAATCAGAAGCTGTTTCTCGATGACTGAACCGGAATTTGCGGGCTCTAATCCAACTCGCCTGGGTACTACCGCCGTGAAGCGGGGTGACAAGTACATCATCAACGGGCATAAATGGTTTACCTCCAGTGCCGAAGGTGCCACTTTCACCATCGTCATGGCTGTTACAAATCCAGACGCCAACAAGTATCAGCGGGCAAGCATGATCATTGTGCCCTTAGACAATCCGGGTTTTAAGCACATCCGTAAAACGCCCATTTTCGGCGAAGCAGGTGGTGGCTGGGCAAGTCACTCCGAAGTACGATTTGAGAATTGTGAAGTGCCCATCACGAATCGCATAGGAGAAGAGGGAGCTGGATTTCTGCTTGCCCAGGAGCGCCTGGGCCCCGGCCGCATTCATCATTGTATGCGCTGGATCGGGATAGCTGAAAAAGCATTTGACCTGATGTGCAAACGTGCTGCATCGCGCGAGATTGATGAGGGTGTTATGTTGGGTGAAAAGCAATTTATCATGGGCTTCATCGCCGAAAGCCGCGTGGAGATTGATGCCAGCCGACTGCTGGTACTGAGCGTGGCCTCCATGATTGATCAGGAAGGTCCGGCAGCTGCACGCTATAGAATTTCCGGCATAAAGTTCCATACCGCCAACATGGTTGTGCGGGTACTTGACCGCGCCATCCAGGTGCATGGCGCCTTGGGGCTTACCGATGAGACCATGCTCGCGACCATGTATCAGCATGAACGCGGAGCCCGCATCTGGGACGGTGCTGACGAAGTTCACAAAGAAAGCCTGGCCAAGAATATTCTGAAGGCATACGGACTGGATATCCGCAAGAAGAAAAGGGCATGATAGCCGAGGATAAACCGGAGAGGGTACGATCAGGTGAAGAAATAAACCTGCATGAACTTAACCGGTACTTGTCTGCGCATACTCCGATTGAGACCCTGATCCAACAATGGCAATTTCCGGGCGGGTATTCCAACCTGACCTATTTATTGACCACCGCTTCTGGTAAAGAGTATATTCTCCGTCGTCCACCGAAAGGCGCTGCCATAAAATCAGCCCACGACATGAGTAGGGAGTATAATCTGCTGACCGCACTTCAACCACATTATACCCGGATACCAAAACCCGTTCACCTCGCCGAAGACAGCACCATACTGGGTTCACCCTTTTACCTCATGGAACGGTTGCATGGTGTCATCCTCCGGCCATCACTGGTCAAGAATATTCAAATCGCACCTGGGGAAATGAAGGCTATCAGCGAAGCTTTGGTGGACAATCTGGTAGCCCTCCATGCTATTGATATCCATGCTTCCGGGCTCAACACCATAGGCAAGCCTGAAGGGTATATTACAAGGCAGGTCGATGGATGGACGAAGCGATATAAAGCTGCACAGACTGATGAAATCAAAGCCATGGAGGAAGTAGGAAAATGGTTGGCCGCAAATATCCCGGCTGAGCACCCTCCCACCCTACTGCATAATGATTATAAGTTCGACAACATCGTGCTTGATGAGCAGCACCTACCAACCATTCGAGGGGTCCTCGATTGGGAAATGGCCACGGTGGGCGACCCCTGGATGGACCTCGGTGCAAGCCTTGCCTATTGGGCCGAATCAACTGATGAGGATCTCGCCAAAGTATTCAACGTATCATGGCTGCCAGGCAACCTTACCCGAAAGCAGGTAGTAGCACGGTATCAGGAAAGAAGTGGCCGGCAAGCAGATCCAGTATTTTACTATGTCTTTGGTTTGTTCAAGAATGCAGTCATTGCCCAACAGATCTATGCCCGTTGGAAACAAGGACATTCCAACGATCCTCGCTTTGGCCAACTTATTCACGTCATACATAACCTGGCTGGTCGAGGCCGTCGGGCCCTAGACACCCTTTCCCTTTAAACACATACATGCTTATGGTAACATTTACGAGTGAATACCCCGCGAAACGCGCATTCATTACCGGAGCCGCATCGGGGTTGGGTAAAGCCTTCTGTGATGAACTGGCCGCTGATGGCTGGACCCTGGGCGTCGCCGACTACAACGAGGCCGGATTGAGAGATGCTGCCCGTTCTTTCGAAGCCAAAGGAGCCAAAACACTCATCTATCCATTCGATGTTTCAGATAAGGTGGCTTATGAAAAGGCAGCCAAAGACTTTCTGCAGCGGGCTGGAGGTATTGATCTGTTGTTCAATAACGCCGGCGTTGGCGATGGCGGAGCCATCGGCGAATATTCCCTTGAAAATTGGGAATGGATGACCGGTATCAACCAAATGAGCGTGGTTTATGGTTGCCATTACTTTGTTCCTGCCTTTAAGAAGCAACGATCAGGTCATATCCTCAACACAGCAAGCTTCGCAGCCATTACCTGTGCGCCTACTATGGGGGCCTACAACATGACCAAAGCTGCCGTCGTGGCCATTAGCGAGACGCTGTATGGTGAATTAATGGACTTCAATGTCCGTGTTTCCTGCATCCAGCCTGCATATGTCAAAACCAATATCGCCCAAAGTGCACGCGGAGGAGAGCTGGTAAAGCGCACCACGCAGTATTTTCTGGATCGTTCTAACCTGGAAGCTGACGAGGTGGCCCGGGAAATTCTTCAACGGGCAAGTACCGGAGAACTGTACATCATACTCCCCAAGGCTGCGCGCAAAATGTGGCGCATGAAGAGACTTGCTCCTACCTGGTTTCGGAAAATAGTAAAGGAACGATTCATCGCTGCAGCACGACGTGTAAAATGAAGGCAACCATCCCCACTGATCGCGACGTATTTCAGCACTCCATTCGGGTAAAGCCTGGCGACATAGATGAATTAAACCATGTCAACAACGTCGTCTATCTGCAGTGGGTTCAGGAAGTAGCTTCCCTGCATTGGCAGAACCGCGCCAGCGCTGATCAACTGAAACAATGGCAATGGGTGGTGCTACGCCATGAAATAGATTATCATACCCCCGCCCTGATGGATGACCTGGTAAATGCCTATACGTGGATTGATTTACCCGATGGCCCCAGGCAAAACAGATGGGTACAATTTGTGCGGGACCGTGATCACAAGCCGATCGCTACAGCACGAACAACCTGGTGCCTGCTCGATGCAGCCAGCGGACGTCCAAAACGCGTGGGCAGTGAGATTAACCGGTGCTTATTCGAATTCATTATTTCCTAATTATCAATCAATTATATACATCAATCTAAAGTAAATTATCGCACAATGGACCTCTTGAAAGAGCTAAACAAGGAACATTCCAGGGCCATCAGAAACAGGATTGTGGCGTTTGTAGGTCAGAAAAAGGCACATTTTGCCATGTTGGTGAAGGTATTCCTGGCTGGCCCCTATCGGGTTACCCAGCGGGCAGCCTGGCCCCTGAGTTATTGTTTACAAAAGCATCCTGAACTGATTGTCCCTCATTTGGGAAAGGTGCTTTCGGCAGCGGAAAGCCCTACCGCCATTGACGCGGTAAAGCGCAACGTGATGAGACTGCTTCAGTTCATTGAGGTACCAACCCGGTACCGCGGACGCGTGGCTGAATTGTGTTTCAAATTTCTTCAGGACCGAAAGGAGCCCATCGCGGTACGGGCATTTGCCATGACGGTTCTTGGCAACCTGACGATGACACTTCCTGAATTGGGCCAAGAACTTGCCATACTGATTGAAGATGAGCTGCCGTATGGCAGCGCCGGGTTTGTATCGAGAGGAAGAAAAGTATTGAAGCAGATCAACAACCAAAAGTACTTGCGGTAATAGCGGTGCCTAGTACCTTTGCGCACCGTACGCATGGAACAAATACCAACTGAGCATACCTGCAGAAATTGTGGCAACCACTTTACGGGATTGTATTGCAATCAGTGTGGTGAGAAGATCATGCTGCCGCAGGACAGATCTTTCCGGACGTTCATAAACAACATGTTCCTGGCCCTCACGTTTGCAGACAACCGTTTTGTAAAGACGGTTTGGGTCGTAGTATCGAAGCCGGGATTTCTTTCTCGGGAATTCTCAGAAGGCAGGCGGGTGAAATACCTGCGACCCCTGTCCATGTTCTTCTTCCTGAACCTGATCTATTTCCTTTTCCCGCTCATTCAATTGTTCAATGCCAGCCTGCGCACACAACTCAATTCACTTCATGGCAAATTGGCCCTGCAGGCCGTAAGTCAGAAGATGATACAACTGGGCATAAAAGATGTGTACGCTTTTTCGCTGATCTATGAACAAAAGACGCTGAAATACGCTAAGATGCTCGTGATCGTCTTTGCTGTTTTGGCTTCGCTCCCGCTTAACCTTATCTACCGGTCGCGGCAACGATATTTTACTGACCACGTGGGCCTCGCTGTTGAGTTGGTGTGCTTTAATTTGCTGATTAATGTATTGTTGCTTACTGCCGTTGTGAGCCTTTTTGGGCTCGGGAACTGGCTTGATGACACTGCATTGACCATCATCTTTGCAACAACCAATATTTATTTTCTACTCCGATCCGGGTACGTATTCTACGAGCAGCGCGGCGCTGGTTTGGTGATAAAATCGGTCCTGATGCTGGGTGTGATCAAACTGGCCCTGGATGTGTACCGCATCATTCTATTCTATCTCACGCTTTGGACGATGTGATTAACGCTGTACGCGCAGCAGGTTGCTGATTAACTCATCAACCTGAGGCCGGTCTTCCGGAGCAGCGAGTTTTTTGTATTGCAGCAATGACTGCACCGCATCTTCGATTTCGTGGTTCATGGCCATCGTGAGACCCAGGTTGAAGTAACTGTTGGGGAACTCAGGTTCTATACTGATCGAAATCTGATAATGCAGTTTGGCCAGCGGCAGATTGCCCAATTCCGCGTAGAGATTGGCCAGGTTGTAGTGAGATTCGAAATGGCGGGGATCTTCTTTAAGGCTCAGGGTAAAGCAATCAACGGCCTTGGAATAGTTTCTGCGCTTTGATTCGAGAATGCCCAGGTTACACAAGGCATCGGGTACGCTGTCAAATTCCTTAATGGCCTGCAAATAAAGCGCTCCTGCTCTTTCGTCACCATGTTCGTCCAGCATTAACGCTTCCTCGAAAGTGCTGAGCTGATTAAGCTTAACAACTTTACCTCCTGAAAATAGATTGAGTTGGCCAGGCTTCTCCGGTGGCGTGGGCTTCCGCTTGCGCACGGGCTTAAACCCGAATTTCTCGGGTGCCTGAATTGGAAATTTGACCACCTTTGCCACGGCCGCAAAGATAGTTCAAAAAAGTGGTTGTCTGTTTTCGAAAACAGGGCTAGCTGGCCTTGCGCCTGGCCACCTTGGTATCTTTGGCTGCCTTCTTCTTTGCCTTCACCGTTGCCCCCTTGGCCTTCTCCATTGGCTTTTTGGCCTTCTCGATACTGGCCTTCAGGGCCGTCATAATATCTACCACCGGGGTTTCTTCTTCAGCCAGGGTCACAATCTCCTTCCCTTCAATCTTTGCCTGAATCATACTGCGCAATGCATCCTGATAATTGTCCTTCATTTCGATGTCCACAAACTGCTTGGACATGGAGTCCACCAGCATCTTCGCCATTTTGATTTGCTCCTTGTCAACCTTAACATCCTCAATGAGTTGTGGAACTTCACTTATACTTCTTACTTCATTCGGATAACGAAGCTTATACAGCAAAATGCCATGCTTTTCCGGGGTCATTAACACCACAGTTTCCCTATCGCGTAAGACTACACGGCCAACACCTACCTTGCCACATTCCTTGAGTGTCTTGGCCAGCAGGAAATAGGTCTTGGCCGCAACATCACCATCCGGACCAATGAAATAGGGTGCATCAAACAAGGTAGGATGTACCTCCTTGGCATCTACAAATCCTTCAATGTCTATAAGCTTGGTACTCTTTAGACGCACCTTGCCAAAATCTTCGTCGTTAACGATTACGAATTGGCCTGGCTCATACTGATAACCCTTGACAATATCTTCAGTTCGAAGTACCTGACCCGTAACCTTGTCCTTCTTTTCATAACTCACTGGATTATGCCCCTCCTTGGAAAGCAGGTTGAAACTCAGGGTCTGCCCCGAATCAATGGCATTATAGACCCGAATCGGTATGGTAACCAACGAAAACCGGATGTGACCTTTCCAAATGGCGCGCATAAGGATAATATTAGATTAAAAAATTAAGTAATTGCCCCTAAAGTATTGACTGTGAATGTATTTTCAAAATCATTTTTGATCTGATACACACCGAAAGCCTACCGTGGCATTCCGTTCAAATCCGGGCGACACCAATAACAGCGCCTGGCGGTAGTGTAACTCCCGGGGTCCGCCTTGGACGTACCACCAGCTGGACGATGGCTTGAAATAACTCCCCCCCTTGAGGATGCTGTAAGTATAACTGCCGGACTCATAAATATCGGCGGTGAGTTGCCACACATTGCCTACCAGGTCCTGCAGGCCGAAGGAATTGACTCCACGCGGATAACTTCCTACGGCATAAGCGCTTCCAGTGCCCAGGTTACAAACCTTTGGATCAATTCCTTCCAGCGAAGAAACGGTGAGTGTCTCGGTCACATATTGCAGTTTGCGTGTAACCGGTTTGCTTTGCTTCCACGGCCACTCCTGCCCTGTCCCTGTCTGGGCGGCATACTGCCACTCAGCCTCCGTAGGCAGCCGCTTCCCGGCCCATTGCGCATAGGCCATGGCATCCTCACGTGATACATACACCACGGGATAATTTTCCTGTCCCACAGGAATCTTGCCATGCTTCCAATGCTTCAAATAGTTTGTGGTGTCCTTCGGTCGGTAGCCTGTTGCTCCCATAAAGGCAAGATATTGAACGTTTGTCACCAGAAATTTATCCATCCAATATGCTTTCATGTGAAGATTATCAGGCGCATCAGCCGGATATGGAATGAAATCATCACCATGCGTTGTCTTAAAGAGAAATGTCCCCGCTGGAATTTTCACCATGCCCCGGTGATCATCGGTTGATGTTGGCCTAGTTTCAACGGCCACCAGCCTGGGGATTCCCGGTTTGATACGAAGCACTTGCTCATCCAGCAATTCACGACCATTCATCAGTTGTACCACCACCTTGCCTTCATAACGGCCAAATCTTTCCCGGAGATCAAGCAAATGAGTGCCCGGATTGACTTCCAGTGGATGGGAAGCATAATCCGGTACACCCTTCCATAACCGAATGGACGTACCTTGGCTCGCAGCGACCTCCAGCAAATAGCCATTCATGGATACGTGCAAGAGTTCCGGTAACTCAGCCAGGCAACCAGCTTCACCTTCATTATTAGTACCAAGCCACTTTTTATGGAAGGGGTCCAGGCTCACCGAAACGTGACTTCCGCCCTTGGTTTTAGTGACCTTAGCGGGTTCATGGTGCATCAGGTCCATCCAATGATATCCGGCTCGTTCGCGTATGTGAAGCAATGGGCCATCAAAGCCTTCAGGTTTCAGGCTGAAAATGGTATAGATATGCTTTGCTACCCCCGGCCAATGGTTAACCCAAATGCTGTCGTGAAGTGTTGGATATAATACCGTCAAGTCTCGGGATGTAAAGTTGGATGAGTTTTCACGCAATATCCGGGTCGTCTTTCCCAGGTACTTGTATTGCTGATCTTCCCACTCCGGATGACCTGGGGCGAATTGATTGATCTCCGTTCCATACCCGTTGAAGAATGCCACTGCATATTCTCGCTGGATCGGCTCCTTAAAAACTTCCGCTACCCTGAAAATGGCGAAGTCCGGCCGAATCAGTTTATTGAGATTCAGCATGGGCGGATAATACAAAGCATTGTGTACCCTGCCAGATACGATGTTCACCATATCCCTGGGAACGGCCATTCCCTCGCTGTACATAATCACGCCTTTGCGGACTCCATCTGCGGCCTGCTGCAACTCAGCTGAAGACTCTCCCTTGGTATCCAATACAACGCCATCAGCGGAAGTGTCACGAATCAAATCAGCAAGTCCTTGCAGGTGCGACTGCTGCCGTGTGCTCTCATCCCAGGGATTATAGGCCACAAAGAACTTGCTTCCGTTCCGTCGCAGTGTATCCGCCAGTTGGCGCAGGGTACCCAGCCCGCCCGGGAGATCCCGGTACAAATCAAATTGGTTTCGTTGATCCAATCCCAGTGTGGGCCATGTAGGCCAGAGCCCGATCACATCATCACCACCGTACAATGCTTGTCCCCATTTTTGAAAATCTGAAAGTCGAAACTGACCGGATGCGCGGTGATAATATTCTTTATCCCAGGCCATAATCAGGTGCATCACATACGCCTCTTTTATCCAAGCAAGGTCCTTGCGTTGGTACATCGATTCATCGAATGAATCTACATCATACAACTTATGTTCCTGAAACACTTTTTTCAACGCCTCTCTCCACGTACCGATGGCCATCTCCGCATAAAGGTGGTAGGTAACGGTGCCACCCGGCATGAGGATGGTTTCGAATCGCTTCCGCGTGGCCTTCTGCATGGAGCCCAGATCGCGACGTACGAGCGCGGTGAGCTGCAGGGAATCAGCCAGTCTAATAGCAATAAACCCAAGTTCCCAGGCATTGTCAGGCACAATCACATTGACAGGTATTCGTCCCGGGGAAAACAAATGAGTTCTGCTTAGCCGGTGTTCACCAAGGCCTGTAATGTAAGTATCGTCGGGGCCCGGGGCAAAGGGCACCACATTGGTCAACCGGATCGTATCCAGGGTCGGGTTGGTAAACAAGATCACAAAGTCTATTGGATCTGCTCCCCTGGAAACACTCACTTGCAATGGACCTTGCCCAGCATCGAAAACATGGTTCCCGATTTGATACCTAACGATCGCCCGGTTGACAGGGTAAATACCGTTCTGCCACCGGATGTTCTTGATGTTGTGCTTCTCCCATTCCAAATCCTGGGCAACAGCTAAGGTGGTGGGGAGTGCAATTGCAAAAAGAATTCGGCAAAAGAAGGCTAAGGTCATAGCCGAAATTAGGAAGAAATAAATAACTATTTTTGATCGTTTCAGGTATATGCGACGCTGCCTTCTTCTCGTTTTGGTATTTGCCCTCGGTTCATGCGGATCGCAAACGTATCATACCGTAAAAGTGATCAAACCCATCTATCACCACACCTGGTACAAGAACAGCCGTTGGCATAAGAGGATTCAGGTTGGACGCATGCGCGTGCGCCTTTTCGAAAAGCAAGGCGCCCGTCCGGTAAAGATGAAAGGGTAAGGTTATTGCAAACCTTTCAACGCCATTTCAACCTGCCGGCGAAGGAACATCTTGAGTGGACTGATTTGCTGAACATTGGCCGTGACCAGTGAACCATAGAATAACGTGAGCAGGAGATTGGTAACATCGCGTGTAGACGTGGCCCTTGTTATCTCCTTTTTAAAGATGGCCTCTAACGTGAATTTTTCCAGCAATTGATCCAGTGAAAGTATCTCCATGCTAGTGGCTTCGGGATTGGCCGGAAACAAAAACTTCTTTTCTTCTGATTTTACCGGGAAAGGCTTCAGCGGCCGTGCTGGATCAGCCTGATAACCGACCAGGCTCATGTGGATGCCTGGATGCATCTCTGCATCGTCACTGAGTTTGTCAAAAAGATAGAGGATACCCTGAACTCCTTCTTTGGGCTTTTCTTTTAACTCGACGAGGCGCCGCATACACCAAACACGGAAGTAGTAAGCAAGGATATCTTCTTTTCTGGGAAAATACTTGAACAGGGTTACTTTTGATATCTTCACTTTGGCGCAGATATCTTCCACATACAAATCTTCGAATGGCTTCTTGCCAATCAGTTTCAGGCTTTGGTCCAGCACAGCGAGTTTTAGCCGTGCTGCTTTGTCTTTTCTCAGGCTCATGGGTAGAATGTGGGCGGAATTAATACATTAATCCTGAATTCACCTAAGACTTTTCGATAAGCGAATTTTATACCTTTAAGTTGAAAAAGTACCTATAGCCCTAACCTACTCATCATGAACAAGATCATCTTATTTCTGGCGGTTGCCACTGTTGTAGCATGTCAGGCCCCGGAGAAACCAACCAAGACAGGCCTCGTCGGTGACTCAGCCATGGTTGTAAGCGCTAACCCCATCGCCTCTCAGGTCGGTGTCGACATTATGAAGAAGGGCGGCAACGCCGTGGATGCTGCAATCGCGGTCCAGTTTGCCCTCAGCGTCGTGCATCCGAGTGCCGGCAACCTTGGCGGTGGTGGTTTCATGGTGGTCCGGTTGGCGGATGGAAGTACCGCTGCGCTCGACTTCCGCGAAACAGCTCCGGCTGCTGCGTCTACAGACATGTACCTGGACAAAGACAAGAACATCATTCCGAAGCTCAGCACAGACGGCCACCTCGCCTCAGGGGTGCCCGGGAGCGTTGATGGCATGATGGAAGCCCACAAAAAGTACGGGACACTTACTTGGGCCGAGCTTGTTCAGCCTGCCGTAGACCTGGCCTTAACCGGCTTCCCCGTCACGGAGAAAATGGCCAAGAGCTTCAATGAGATTCACGATGACCTGGTGC
>DAOMGC010000041.1:0-30886 GCA_035430125.1 Cyclobacteriaceae bacterium
TCAATCTTTATCTCTATTTTTGTCCGATGGTTAAGATCAGCGTCGTAATCATTACATACAACGAGGAAAAAAACATTGCCCGTTGTATCGACTCTGTCACATCAGTGGCCGATGAAATCGTCGTGATCGATTCATACTCCAAAGACCGCACCAAGGAACTATGTCTGGCGAAGGGCGTTCTTTTTTTTGAGCATGCGTTTCGGAATCACATTGACCAGAAAAATTATGCGGTCACCAAGGCATCACACCAATATATTCTTTCCCTGGATGCCGATGAGTACTTGTCGCCAGAGCTGATCAAGTCTTTGCTGGAAGTAAAAAAGACTTGGCCATGCGACGCTTACCGGATGAATCGGTTATCAAGCTATGGTACCCGTTGGATTAAACATGGATCATGGTACCCTGACCGGAAGATTCGGTTATGGAACCGCGATGTTGGTGTTTGGGGTGGTGAAAACCCGCACGACCGTGTAGTGCTGCGCAAGGGCACCCCCGTTATCCACCTGGAGGGCGATATCCTGCATCGGGCCTACAAAGATTCGCGGGAAACACTCGAGAAAGTACAACGATACTCAGACATCTTCGCCAGCGAGAATGTCGGCAGAAAGAAGAGCTCCATCCTGAAGATTCTTGGACATACCACGTTTGCCTTCATTAAGAGCTATATTATCAAGCGCGGTTTTCTGGATGGCTATGAAGGACTCATGGTAGCAAAAGCAGAGGGGAATCATGTATTTTATAAGTACGCTAAATTGTACGAGGCCAATAAGCGGGCAGCTCTCGGCAAGAGAATCGTCATCAGCCGTACGGATAACCTCGGTGATGTTATTCTTACGCTCCCGCTGCTGGGCTACCTGAAGGCCACCATGCCTGAAACGCGGATATTCTTCATTGGGAAAAAGTACACAAGTTCAGTTATTGATAAGTGTATCCACGTCGACAAATTGCTGGATCGGGAAGAAGTTTTGAAAGATCCGAACCTCCTCCGTGGACTACATGCTGATACCATTTTGTTTATTTATCCCGATCGTGAGCTGGCCAGTCTGTCCAAACGATTGAATATTCCGCGACGCGTAGCAACGGCCCATCGATTATTCAATTGGTTTTATTGCAACTATCTGGTTGACTTCAGCCGGATTCGATCCAGGCTGCATGAAAGTCAACTCAATTTCAAACTTCTGTCACCCTTCAAAATCTACTGGGATTTTGATCTGAAAGAAATTGCTGATTACTATGGTTTGGTGCCTCCGTTGCAAAGCCACAATGGCACCATCAAACCCGATAGGTTCAACCTCATCCTTCACCCCAAATCGAAGGGCAGCGCTCGCGAATGGCAGCTTAATAACTACTATGAGCTCGCCAAGGCGCTACCACAGGATCGCTATCACGTGTATGTCACCGGTTTGAAGGAAGAAGGTGATATGATGCGCAGGGAAAAACCTGAGCTTTTCAGCCTGCCCCATGTAACCGATATGACAGGAAAACTGAGCCTGGATGAACTCATGTCATTCATTAGTCAGATCGATGGCCTGTTGTCTTGCAGTACAGGCGTGCTTCACCTGGCATCTGCACTGGGCAAGTATACTATTGGGTTATACTCGCCAATGAAACCCATTCATCCAGGTCGTTGGATGCCATTGGGCAGACATGCTGAATACATGGTGATTGATAAGAACTGCAGCAATTGTCGTCGCATGAAAGAGTGTGCCTGCGTAAATGAAATCACCGTCTCACAGGTAAGGGAGAGAATAGAGAGGTTTTCCAATCAGGTGAACGCACCGCGTTCAATCGCCGGTTACTGACGATAATGAGTTCCCGAAAGTATCAGGTTGCTGTTATTCTTGTCAATTACAACTCCAGTCAATTTACCCTGGATTGTGTGCGATCAATAAATGCACAGACCCATACAGTACGTTATCAGATCATTATTACCGATAACAACTCCAGGCCTGAAGAAAAATTGAAATTGAATGAACTGCTTGGACTCCAAGACGTCCAAGTAATTTTCAGTGCTGAAAATCTTGGATTCTCCGGCGCGAACATGATCGGAGTAAAATCAGCCAATGCTGATTATTACTATTTCCTGAACAACGACTGCGTCCTGCTAAACGACTGTATCGGCATTTTGTACAATTTCATGAGTAGTCATCCGGAAGCAGCCAACGCTTCAGGAGAAATGTTTATTGCCGATGGCACCTATGAATATAACTTCCGCTATTTCCCGAGTATTGCCTTGAAATTGCTGGGCTCTGGAACACTACGGCTATTCAAACCTCAGGCCTTCCCCTCACGTCACATTCGGTTTCAACAACCAACGGCAGTTGATCTTGTCAATGGAAGTTCAATGTTTATCCGGGCTATTCCATTTGAAAAAATAGAAGGATTTGATACGCGGTACTTTCTCTATTGTGAGGAGGAGGACATCGCCCTGCGTCTTCGCCGTGAAGGATTCACTACCTACCTGGTACCTGCGGCAAAATACCAGCACTTTGTGAGTCGCAGCACCCAACAAGTTGGATCCATCAATTTGCCTTTCCTAAAGGAATTTTATATTTCCTTTTTGTACTATTTCGGGAAGAATTATGGACCCGCTTACCGCTTATTTATCCAGTTATTTTATGTTTTCAAGATAGGCAGGAAAGTATTCAGCAATCGTGACTACGGTCGTCTGGCCTGGTTCATCCTGCGAGGTGCCCCAGAAAAGGAGAGCCTGCGGTATCGACCTGTGCATAAGGCCTGAAAGAATTGTAAATTGAACCCTATGAAATTGGATTTGTTGGCTAAGCCTGAAACGTATTTTTCCGGCGATAGGCCCGAGATGGTTCAATACGTCCCCGAGGGAGCGAAGCGAATCCTCGAGATCGGCTGTGGTGAGGGAAACTTTGGTGTGTATTTCAAAGAGAAGTTCGCTGCGGAAGTATGGGGTATAGAATACGATGCGGCTCACGCACAAGTGGCCCGTACAAAACTGGACCGTGTATTTGCAGGAGATGTAGCAGTTTTTTTGAATGAACTACCGCCCCGATATTTTGATGCCATTGTTTGCAACGATGTTCTGGAGCACCTGACCGATCCTTACAGTGTGCTTCTTCAACTTAAATCAAAGCTCACAGCAAATGGTCAACTGATTAGCTCTTTGCCAAATATCCGGTTCTTCAGGACTTTCTTTGATTTCGTGTTCCATAAAAATTGGGAGTATACTGACAACGGCATTATGGATAAGACCCACTATCGCTTCTTTACCATCAAGAGTATCCCGGCCATGTATGAGCGACTGGGATATGAAGTGCTGGTTCATAAAGGAATAAATCCTTCCAAATCCATCCGCCCGGTATTATTCAATTGGTTGATGATGGGACGTTTTTCTGATATCCGCTACTTACAATTCGCGACGGTGGTACGCCCCAAATAACACATGAAAGTTTGTGGTTTTACCATTGTGAGAAATGCCATCAAGCTGGATTATCCGGTGGTGGAGGCAATTAAGTCTATTCTTCCGCTGTGTGATGTGGTGCATGTTTTGGTAGGCAAGTCGGAAGACGATACCCTGGGCCTGGTGCGATCCATCGGCTCTGATAAAATCCGCATAGCTGAATCTATTTGGGATGACTCACAACGCGAGGGTGGTCGAACGCTGGCATTGGAGACGGATAAAGCTTTTGCCATGATTCCCGCCGATTGCGATTGGTGTGTTTACATCCAGGCTGATGAAGTGATTCATGAGCAAGACCATCCGGCCATTATCCAAGCCATGCAACAGAACCTGAGCAATAAGCGTGTAGAAGGATTGTTATTTCAGTACAGGCATTTCTATGGATCTTATGATTATGTAGGAAGCTCCTGGAATTGGTACCGTCGTGAGATCAGGATCATCCGTAATAACAAGGACATTTTCTCCTACCGGGATGCCCAAGGATTTAGAAAGAAGCCAAACAACAAACTGAAAGTGAAGCTGATTGATGCCTGGGTAAATCACTACGGCTGGGTGCGTGATCCAAGGGCCATGCAGCGCAAACAACATGATATGAATCGATTGTACCACAGCGACCAATGGATACAAGAACATGTAGCCAAAGCTGAAGCATTTGACTACAGCCAAATCGATTCCTTGGAGCGTTTTACGGGAACTCATCCTGAAGTGATGGTCGAACGGATCAAAAACATGAATTGGCAATTTGATCATGACTTGTCAAAGAATAAGCTTTCTCCCCGTGAGCGGGCCAAGCGGATACTTAGTTTCCTGATGGGCAGGAGAATAGGTGAATACAAGAACTACATAATACTGTAATCGGACCCCATAAATCCAGCTACACGAAGCATCTGGCGAGCGGAATTGCTGGTTGGTTAAGGCCAGTCGTCGAATTCATTGATGTTTTGCTACTTTTGACGTTCCATGGAGATCGAAGAAGGCGAACGACAGTCATACAGTGAGCAGGAGAAGGGTGAAATCTTCAATCATGAGTTTCTGCCCCACATTAACTCCATGTACAATTTTGCCTATCGCCTGGCCCTCGACCGGGATGATGCGAAAGACCTCGTTCAGGACACTTATTTCAAGGCATTTCGCTTTATAGAATCATTCCAAAGAGGAACTAACGCCAAAGCGTGGTTGTTCCGCATTTTGAAAAACAGCTTCATCAACGAGTACCGTAAAAAAGTAAAGGAGCCCAATAAAGTAGATTATCAGGAGGTGGAGTCCTATTACAACTCAGATGAAGTGGATCGGGTGATTACGCCGGATTTGCGGGTGGATGCGCTCAAGGATATGATTGGTGATGAGATATCCAATGCACTAAATGCACTGGATGTTGATTTCAGAACGGTGATTATTTTGTGTGACCTGGAAGGGTTTAAGTATGAAGAGATGGCGAAGATTCTGGACATTCCCATTGGCACGGTTCGTAGCCGACTTCATCGTGCCAGACAATTGCTCAAGGAGAAGCTTAGTGAATACGCCAAAAGCATGGGCTATAATTAATTTAAGTCATGAGTAACCTACCTAACCCCTTTCTTTCTCCCACTGGCAAGAAAGCCACCTGCATGGAAATGCTTCAGGTGATTCTTGATGGGCAAGCCAGTGATGAACAGCGGGCCTATTTTAAAGCCCACATGGATCATTGCGGACCATGCTTTAAAGGGTACCAATTGGATATGGCAATCAAGGAATTGCTGCGCACCCGTTGTTGCGGCGGCGCAGCGCCAGATGAGCTTGTGCAGAAAATCAAGACGCAAATCCAGGGCTCCAAATAAGTATGGCAGGTAAAGCACTCATTTTTTCAGCGCCGTCCGGCTCCGGTAAGACAACCATCGTTAAGCATTTGCTTCAAAACAATCCCAACCTGGGATTTTCAATTTCAGCTTCTACCCGCGATCGTCGCGGCCGCACCGAGGTGCAGGGCAAAGACTACTACTTTCTAACACCCGAGGAATTTAAGAAACGCATCGATGCTGACGAATTTATTGAATGGGAAGAAGTCTACGCCGGAAATTTCTACGGTACCCTGAAGTCTGAGATTCAACGAATCTGGGATGAAGGCAAAAATGTGATATTTGATGTGGATGTAAAAGGGGGCATCAGCCTCAAGAAGTACTTCGGAGATAAAGCGCTTTCTGTTTTTGTTAAAGTGCCGTCTATTGAAGTGTTGGAAAAGCGATTGAAGCACCGAAGCACAGAAACACCAGACAGCCTTTCGGCGCGATTGTTCAAGGCTAAGTTCGAAATGTCTTTTCAAGACAAGTTTGACCGCGTGCTCCTTAATGAAGACCTGGAAAAGTCATTGCAGGAAGCGCAGCGTCTGTACGAAGAATTTACCAAACGTTGACCCGGATACCTTGGCAACGGCGTCTCCATCCCAAGCACCCGGACAACGCATCGGCCTGTTCTTTGGATCGTTTAATCCCATTCATACCGGTCATTTGATCATTGCCAACCTGATGGCCACCAGCACAGATCTTGCCAAGGTGTGCTTCGTGGTATCACCGCAAAATCCATTTAAACCTGCCAGAGGGCTGCTCCATGAGTTTGACCGCTACGACATGGTCAAGGCTGCCATTGCGGACAATTATAAGTTGGAGGTGTCCGATGTAGAGTTTCACCTGCCCCGACCCAGCTACACCATCGATACGCTGGTGGTGCTTAGTGAAAGGAATCCGAATCACCGCTATACGGTGATTTTGGGTGAGGACAACCTTGAAAATTTCACCCGCTGGAAAAATCACGAAGCCCTGCTCAATCAATACGGATTGTACATTTATCCAAGACCAGGCGTAACAAAAACCGAACTTCACCGTCATCCCAATATCCGGATGGTCGAGGCCCCTCACCTGGATATCTCAGCTACCTTTATCCGTCAGTGTGTCCGGGAAAAAAAGTCCATACGCTATCTGGTTCCTGAACCCGTTGAAGAGATGATCCGAAATAAAGGATTTTATCAACAATAAACTTTGGTAAGAGCAACCCGGGAAGTGGGAATTTCGTCTGTGAGGTACATGAAATACGGTTTGATTTTTTTATGGATCTGTCTGACACTACCGGCGATCGGGGGTGGTGTGCGTGGTCTTATCCAGGGGGATGATGGTGTCCCTTTGCCTTTCGCAACTATTTATGTAAAGCAGACCGGTTCCGGTGCAGTCAGTGACACCCAGGGTCGTTATGAAATCAGCCTGCCGCCCGGGCACTACGACTTTGTTTTTCATTACCTGGGGTATGAAACCCAAACCCGTGCCCTCGAAATAGGAGATGCATTTCAGGACGTCCCCATTACCCTCAAGACGCAGGTAGTTCAACTGCAAGCGGTTACCATCAAAGCCGGAAAAGAAGACCCCGCCTATACCATCATGCGAAAGGCCATAGCAAAAGCCAAGTACCATACCCAACAAATCGATGCGTACACGGCAAAAGTGTATATCAAGGGTAAAGGTCAATTAAAAGATTATCCCTGGCTGGCGAAGAAAGCGTTAGAGAAGGAAGGGATAACAAAAGACCGCGTTTTCATCTCGGAATCGGTAAGTGAAATCAAATACACCCGCCCCAATAAGTTTGAAGAAAAAGTAATCGCGGTTTATACCAATGGCAATGGAAACAGTCGCAATACTTCTCCGAATGCTTATGTGTTTGGAAGCTTGTATGAACCGGAAATCGCAGAAACCATTTCGCCCCTGTCTCCAAAGTCTTTTTCCTACTATCGGTTTGAATACCTGGGCACCTTCCGTGATCGCACCTATACGGTGAGTAAAATCAAAGTCACGCCACGGTCCAAAGGTGATAATGTATTTGATGGCACTATCTATATTGTTGAGGATTGGTGGAGCATCCACAGCGCGGAACTCAATGCCACCAAAATGGGTATTTCATTTAAAGTAAAGCAAATCTATAATCCAATAGAAGACAAAGCCTGGCTACCGGTAACGCAACAATTTAACGTGGGCGGAAAGGTTTTTGGGTTTGAATTTGTTGGCGACTATCTCGCAACAGTTAAAAACTACAAGATCACCCTGAATCCGGCACTGCCTCAGGATATGACGGTGATTGACGAGAAGGTGGAAAAAGAACAGGCCAAGGAAGTGGAGAAGAAGTACAGCCAGAAGCAGCAAGAGCTTCAGCAACGCTTGCAGGAAGGCAAGGAGGTAACCCGCAAAGAACTGAACCAGATGGTAAAGGCCTATGAGAAGGCCGAACAGCAACAACAGAAGGAGCCGGAGGTAATGGAGGAAACGGTATTCAAAGTTGATTCCCTGGCTTATAAGAAAGACTCGACCTTCTGGGCGGAAATTCGACCTGTTGAGCTAACCCCAGAAGAGACAAGGGGATATAAAGTTGCTGACAGCATGAAGGTTGTGCAGCGCAAGCGGGAAGAGGGAGACTCACTCAAACCCTCCAAAAGCAAAGGATTTCAACCTTGGGACCTGCTTACAGGTGATCGCTATAGTCTTGGGAAGACATCTGATTTTCAAATTCATACGCCATGGGGTGGCTTTAACACTGCGGAAGGGTGGAACCTCATTTATAGAATGAGTTACTACAAGCGATGGGTGAGACGTGACTCGCTGCGTCCGGATGATCCTCCCAAGGTGCACCGTTTGGAAATCAGTCCTGTTGGCCGTTATGCATTTTCGCGGAAGGTGCTTTCGGGCATTTTGCGGGCAGATTATCGAAGCGGTAAGCGCCGCATCACACTCGAAGGGGGAAGATATGTGCAGCAATATAATGGGGCAGAACCCATTCATCCTTTGGTCAACACCCTGACCACCCTCTTCTTAGAAGACAACCTCATGAAGTTATATGAGCGCAACTACGTAGACCTGAAATGGCGAGAACAACTTAACTCATCGTACACGGTGTACTCGCAATGGACCTGGGCACATCGAAGTGAATTGTTCAATACAACGAATTACACCTGGATCAATAACAAAGAGAAAACCTACACCCCCAATGCGCCGGTAAATAGTGAGTTAACGGCTACAACTTTTGCAGACCACAATGCATTCGTCGGAGTCGTGGGTATTGAAGCGCGGCCATGGCAGAAGTACCGCATCAGGAACGGGAGAAAATTCAGGGTGGAAAATTCCTCTCCGCTCTTCAGTGCCGAATATCGCCAGGGCTTTGGCGCATTGAACAGCGACGTGGATTTTCAACAGCTGGAATTGGGCCTGCGCCAGCAAATCAAGTTTGGTATTCGTGGCACGCTTGACCTGAAGATCAATGCCGGTACATTCTTTCAAACGCACCGGATGTATTTCATGGACTTCAAGCATTTTCTCGGCAACCGCACCCCGTTTGTCACCACTGACCCAGTCGGCAGTTTTCGGTTACTCGACTACTATGCCAATAGTACACAGGGAAATTATATCGCGGCCAGCGCCCATTACCATTGGCGTAAATTTCTCATCACCCGCATTCCATATGTTCGAATGGCCGGGATCACGGAGAATGTTTTTGTCAATTATCTGGGCACCGGAAGTTCACAACGATATACTGAATTGGGCTATGGCCTTGACGGAATCCTGCGCATCTTTCGCCTCGAAGGCGCAGTGTCATTCCGCAATGGCAACTACAACGACACTGGCTTCCGTTTGGGTATTGCATCCACCATTGGGGTAAACTTCAGTGACTAGTCTGATTGTTTTTGTGCCAGCAGAATATTGCCGAGTTTTGCGGCATGGACATCAGCCTTAAAGATTTTTTGCGCCTGCGTAGGGACCTTTGCGCTGTGGATGTCCGATCACATGGAGAATATCAGCAGGGCCATATCCGTAACGTGTTGAATATCCCCCTGCTCAATGATGAAGAGCGGGTACAGGTAGGGACAGCCTATAAACAAAAAGGTCAGCAAGAAGCTATCCGGACCGGATTTCGCCTGGTTGGTCCAAGACTGGAAGAGATCATTGACCGTGCTGTGGGAGAAGCCCAGGGAAGAGAGATGATAGTGCATTGCTGGCGCGGAGGGATGCGCTCACGGAACTTCAGCCAGTTTGTCGGCATGGCCGGCATTAAAACCCAAACATTGGCGGGAGGTTATAAAACGTACCGTACGGCCGCCCTCGAATCCTACACGAAACCGCTTAAAATCATGCTGCTTACTGGCTGCACCGGAAGTGGAAAAAGTGAAATACTTCGTGCCCTGCGAACTGCTGGAGAACAAATTCTTGATCTGGAACACCTGGCCCATCACAAAGGATCAGCCTTCGGGGGTTTGCTGCAATTGCCACAGCCTACCACTGAGCAATTTCAAAATGAATTGTTCGAGGAGATCATGATCCTTGATCCCAGCCGACGAGTCTGGATTGAAGATGAATCGATCGCCATCGGAAAGATTTTTTTACCCAAGGAATTCTGGAACCAAATGGCTTCTAGTCCGCTGATACAGATGGATGTAGACCGGTCAATTCGAGTTGAGCGGCTAGTGAATGAGTATGGCCCAGCAGACCGCAATGAGTTTCTGGGTATCATGCGGAAGATTGTGAAAAAACTCGGGGGTCAGAACCTCAAGATTGCCGAAGAGCGGCTGGCTGCAGGTGATATGCATACTACCATTGATGTCCTGCTTAGCTATTACGACAAAGCATACCTGGGCAGCATTGAAAAAAGAAAAGATCGGATCAGGTCCGTTGTTCGGTGGAACGGGACCGATCCCTTGGCGTATGCCAAAGAACTGATCACCTATCTGGATAATAGTCAAAAGATAAACAGGCAATCATGACCATGATCAACGATATCAAGCTCACCCAATATTCGCACGGCGCCGGTTGCGGCTGTAAAATCTCACCCGCTGTGCTGGACGCAATCCTTCATTCCAATTTGCCCAAACCCAACTACCCACAATTGCTGGTTGGAAATGAATCAAAGGATGACGCCGCAGTTTTCGATCTCGGTGACGGCACGTGCATCATCAGCACCACTGACTTTTTTATGCCAATCGTTGATGATCCGACCACCTTTGGAGCCATCGCATCGGTAAATGCCATCAGTGATGTGTATGCCATGGGAGGCGAACCGATTATGGCAATTGCAATTCTTGGTTGGCCCATTAACAATGTCCCGCCAGCAGTGGCGCAAGCCGTACTTGAAGGCAGTCGTAATGTTTGTGCGCAGGCTGGAATACCATTGGCTGGGGGCCACAGCATTGATTGCCCGGAACCCGTGTTTGGCTTGGCGGTCACTGGTAAATTGCGCAAGGAACACTTGAAGCAAAACAACACGGCCAAAGCCGGATCAGTATTATACCTCACCAAACCCGTTGGCATTGGCATTATAACAACCGCACAGAAGAAAGGCATTGTCGAGCCAGACCACCTGAAGGAAGCGGTGAAGGCAATGCTCACCCTGAACAAGGCAGGAGCGGATATTGGCAGGCTGCCATTTGTCAATGCACTTACCGACGTGACTGGCTTCGGATTGCTGGGCCATTTGTGTGAAATGTGCGAAGGGAGTGGATTATCGGCTGAAATCACTTTTGATCGAGTGCCTCGCTTCGGGTTTCTGGAGCAATACATTCAACAGAAGTCAATGCCAGGAGGAACACAACGCAACTGGGAGAGTTATGGGAAAAAAATAGGTCCCTTGACGGACACGCAACGCGTTATACTGGCCGATCCGCAAACCAGCGGAGGTTTATTGATTTCAGTTGACCCCGCGCATACAGCCGAATTGGAGTCCGTTCTTCAGAAGCATGGAATTAACGCGAAACCATTTGGCAGGTTGATCCCTGCCAGCGATGTGGTTGTCACGGTTAATTGATATCCGTCCTGTTGGTCGTTGGGATTTCCAGAATCAGATTGGCGCCATAGGCCATAGCGGGTGTCTGGTATCCGGCCTTAAAATTTCCATTGAGTATTTTCTCAGCAATGAGCACAGCGGTCATAGCCGTTAAAGCATAACCACTGGGTGTCTCCAGTCGTGCTTCAGCGGACTTACCAGATCCATCCGTGACTTTGCCCCAAAGAAAAGATCGTCCGGTCTCCAGTTTTTCGTCGCTAGGGCCAGCAGGCTTCTTATCAATTTGCTTCAGCATGATGTTTTTTACCCACCGTTGACGGAGCAGCCAGTTCAGATAGCGGCTGCGTTTGGCGTTGCTGATCATTTTGGCAGTTGCACCGGTGTACACTTCGATGTTGGGTATTCCTGTGCTGCGCCAGGCTGTGGAGATATCACCCCACGGAATACACAAGGTCATAGACTTGAATGAGCCAAAGTCTACCTCCTTGACCAGGTCACCCAGTTCAATGCGGGTGAGTTTTCCGTCTTTCCGAATGAGTCCACCCTCGCCAAGTCCTTCAGTCATACTCTTGGATGTGCCCCGGCTGAGTCCGCCTTTCGACATGGTGAAAGCAAGTTGCAGGTGTGTCGCCGTTGGCAATTTTGTTTTCAGGTGTGCTGCAAGACAGTCGGAAGGTACCACATCAAAGCCAGTGCCAGGCATAATGGTGATGTTGAGTTTTTTGGCTTGATCATCCAGGTTGGGAAGTGATTCAAATACCAGGTACTCTCCGGTAATGTCAGTATAGTGTGTGCCGGTGGCGAGACATGCGTCGCTCATCGATTTGGCGGTGTAGCGAAAGGGGCCACCACAATGAATCACCAATGCAGCTGGTTCAAGAAGCTTTTTCAAACCCTCCACATCCTGACTATCTACCACGGTATGTGTGTACCCCGATTGTGCAGATTGTGCCTTAAGGGCTTCAGCATTTCTTCCGGCGAGCATGACTGAAAGGTTCTTACGCCGGCACTCATTCACAATCAGTTTGCCGGTATATCCATAAGAGCCATACACGACGATTAAAGAAGATGATTTCACGGGGAGCGGTGGTTTTATTTGATTCGTTCTACTTCGGTAACAAAATACTTGGTCTCTCCCCGCCATGGAAATGCCGCATAGCGCTTCTTGAAGTGTAAGTTTACCCGCTCACCACTCAGGGCAACTTCTTCGAGGGTCTTGATGATGGTGCTTTCATGACCTTCAACGGAGAAATCAAATGATTCGGCAATGGGACTTGTACCTTTCAGTGCGCCAAACGTATCCAGATTCAATTTGCCTTCATACGTCTTGAACAGAATTCCTTTTTCACTGATGCGAAGGACCTTGCCGGCCATTACGCCGCTTTCATACGTCCCCCAATACAGAAACGCAAATACAGCGAGTATCAGGAGCACAACAATGAGCAGTATCTTTTTCACGCAGAAACAGATTAGGTTGGAAAATGCGCCCGCACTTATTTTTTGCGGCTAAGCAAGTTAGCATTTCTGCGGATACGATAGAAGTACAACGCAACCAATACGATGAGCACTGCAATAAACTGCGAGGTGGAGACCAGGTGCTGAAAGATGAATCCGCGGTCAAGGTCACCCCGAAACACCTCAAGTACAGCGCGACCGATGGCATAGATGATTACATACAGGAGAAAAAGTTGGCCTTGAAATTGACGGCGACCCTGCAGCCACAACAATACGACGAACAAAAGAAAAATGAATCCTGCCTCAACAGCCTGGGTAGGGAACAACGGAGTATTGAGTGGCTCGGCCTGGCATGCAGGATTGGTAAACACAACACCCCAGCCAGCATCTACAGGAATGCCGTAGCAACAACCGGCCATAAAGCACCCCATGCGACCAAACCCGTGTACGATGCAGGTAGCGACGGCCACAAGATCCAGCATCGGCCATACCGGCAAGGCATTTCTTTTCAAATACCAGAGTAATACGGGTACGCAAAAAAGGAAGGAGCCATAGAATACAAATCCGCTCCCGGAAAATAGTTGGGCAGGAGTCCTCAGGAATTCGGGATTTTCGAACAGGAGAAATACTTTTCCCCCGGCAAACCCGGCAGCCAACATCAGCAGCAACAGGTTATTAACGTGGTCAACGGTAAGTCCAAATTCTTTTTTGCCCTGACGAACGGCGTAGAGCGCCGCCAGGACAGCACCTATGCCGATGCATAGACCATACGCATAAACCGTAAAGTCACCAAGTTCGATAATAATCGGATGCATCCGATTTGTGTATCTACACGGTCAGAATTTCAGCTTCCTTCTTCTTGAGCAGGGCTTCGATTTTGGCGATGAATTCGTCCGTCAGTTTTTGAACACTTTCTTCTGCACCCTTGAGGTCATCTTCGGGCACTCCTTTGATTTTCTTTAGGCTTTCGTTGGTTTCTTTACGAACACCCCGGATACTAACCTTGCCGGCCTCAGCTTCCTGGTTACATTGCTTCACCAGTTGTTTGCGGCGCTCTTCGGTAAGCATGGGAATATTGATGATTACCTGCTGACCGTCGTTTTGCGGCGTTAACCCCAGGTTGGCCACCATAATGGCTTTTTCAATTTCCTGGATCATGCTTTTCTCCCATGGCTTGATGAACAAAGTGCGCGCATCGGGCGAAGTGATGGATGATACCTGGTTCAGGGGGCTGGTGGCTCCATAATAGGCCACCATGATACCATCCAACATCGATGGGTTGGCCTTGCCAGCCCGGATCTTGGTCAATTCATGTCCAACGTGCGTGATCACTTTGGTCATTTGATCGCGTGCATCTTCCAGATAGAGATCAATTTCTTCCATAATTCAATCGAATTAGTTTGAAAAGGTTTCGACATTAGCATCAGCTAATCAGGGTGCCAGCCTCTTCTCCGTTCACTACTTTAATGAGGTTGCCGGCGCGATTCATATCAAATACGATAATTGGTAATTTATTCTCCATACACAGTGTAAAGGCCGTCATGTCCATGATATTGAGATTCTTCTGATAGGCCTCTTGAAACGATAGAGAAGTATAGCGTGTGGCATTGGGATATTTTTCAGGATCTTGAGTATACACCCCATCAACGCGGGTGCCCTTCAAAACCACGTTGGCCTGAATTTCAATGGCGCGAAGGCTTGCGGTAGAATCGGTGGTGAAATAAGGATTGCCAATTCCGGCCCCAAAAATTACAATTCGGCCCTTCTCCAGATGTCGGATAGCCCGGCGGCGAATAAAAGGCTCACAAACCTGCTCCATCTTAATACCAGACATTAACCGAGTGTACAACCCGTGGCGCTCCAGGGCACTTTGTAAGGCCATTGCGTTTATCACGGTGCCTAACATGCCCATGTAGTCACCCTGTACCCGATCTATCCCCAATGCCTCAGCCTGGCCTCCCCTGAAAATATTTCCACCCCCAATTACAATGGCCAATTCAACCCCAAGGTCCTTGATCGACTTAATTTCTCTGGAATACTGCTCCAGGACTTCATGGTCAATGCTGTTGTTTTTTGACTTGCCCATCAGGGCCTCGCCACTCAGCTTGAGGAGAACGCGCTTGTATTTCATTTCCGGATGTTCGGTTTCCGCAAATATGTTCAGGATTTTCCTCATTGAAAAGGACTTGCATCAGGTAGCTGAATTAGTCCCGAAAGGCGAATACTCTGTATCTTTAATCATAAATCGATTTTTATGGTAGAGACCATCACAAACGCTCAGGATGCCATTGCTTTGGAAGACCAATTTGGCGCACACAATTATCACCCCCTGCCTGTAGTTTTGTCAAAAGGAGAGGGTGTTTTCCTCTGGGACGTAAATGGGAAACGCTACTATGATTTTCTTTCTGCGTACAGCGCCGTAAACCAAGGCCATTGTCATCCCCGTATTGTTCGCGCGCTGGTGGCCCAGGCTCGTGAATTGACCCTCACCTCCCGTGCATTTTATAATGACAAACTGGGCCGCGCAGAAAAGTATATCTGTGAAACTTTTGGCTACCAAAAGTCGCTCTTCATGAACTCGGGGGCTGAGGCCAATGAAACTGCAATCAAACTGGCACGCAAGTGGGGTTACGCGAAAAAGGGAATTCCAGAAAATAAGGCTGTAATTGTCGCCCTTCATCAGAATTTTCATGGCCGCACTACAACAATTATTTCTGCATCGTCTGATCCTTCAGCCAGAAATGGTTTCGGCCCATTTATGCCAGGATTTGAAATCGTGGCCTATGATTCTGTTGATGCGCTGGAAAAGGCACTATCCAATCCCCATGTATGCGGCTTGTGGATGGAACCTATTCAGGGAGAGGCTGGTGTTTACGTTCCCCATGATGGGTATCTTAAAGCAGCCGAAAACCTTTGTCGTCACCACAAAGTGTTGCTGATGATGGACGAAATACAAACCGGCATAGCACGTACGGGTCGCATGCTGGCTTCTGATCATGAGGACGTGCGTCCGGATATTCTTATCCTGGGCAAAGCCCTGAGCGGAGGTGTTCTGCCGGTGTCTTGTGTGCTTGCCGATGATGAAATCATGTTACAAATCAAGCCAGGCGAGCACGGATCAACCTTCGGCGGGAATCCCTTGGCGGCAGCGGTGGTGATTGAAGCACTCTCGGTCGTAAAAGAAGAACACCTGTCTGACAAAGCCGCCCGCCTGGGAAAAATTTTCCGGCAACGCATGAACGCATTCCTGAGCAAGACAAAGCTGATTAAAAGTGTGCGCGGGAAAGGACTCCTCAATGCCATTCTGGTGAATGATACACCGCAGAGCGAAACAGCCTGGAATATATGCATGGAGTTTTCCAGAAATGGACTCCTTGCCAAGCCAACCCATGGCAATATTATCAGGTTGGCTCCTCCGTTAGTGATTACCGATGATCAGGTCCATGAATGCTGCGATATCATAGAAAAGAGCATTTTGGCTGTTGAAAACCAAAAATAAATCAAGGCGTTGCTGAATAACTGAGGTTGCTCACACCGGCTGCCCAGTACAACGTAGCCCGGAGTTTCTGATATTCAGATTTCAATTTGAGTAACTTGGATTGTGAGACAATCAGTTTTTCTTGCTGCACATTAATCTTGAAAACATCACTTTCGCCATTGTTGAGGTTAAGCATCTCAGCTTCTAAAATGCGCTCATAATTTTTCACTACGGCTGATTGATAGCCGAGCAGGGCACGGGTATTCACCAATTGATTGTGTACTTGCTGGATCTGATTGAGAATCTCTCTTTCGGTTTGTGACCGCTCCAGTTCGGTGCTTCTTATTTTGATTTGGGTCTGACCAAGCTTTGCTCTTTCCTTGCGGAGAAAGATTGGAAAAGAGAAGTCGACACCGATTTTGTAGTTGGTGCCAAAGGAAAAAGCCTGCCACTCACCGGATGGACGAAGGGGTTGGTTCAGGAAATTGTAGGAGAGATCCATCCGCGGCTTCAGGTATTCCCGCGCCAGTTTTCGCTCTACGTCAAGTTGCTGGAGTTTGATGGAAAGCTTTCGCAACTCAGGGTGATGCGTACGGGCCTGGTCAGCCAATTGTTGTATAGACGCCTCACTCAGGAGATCGTCCGTGTCAATCATCATCACCGGCATTGCCTTGGTCAGGAGCGCCACCGGCCGCTCTTCACCATCCCACAGGTAGTTAGAAACCCGAATCTCTGCATTCTGCAATTCAAGAGACCACTCTTGTCGTTCCACCAATCGTTGCTGTAAGGTTATGTGTGCCTGTACAGTGTCTATTCCGGAGGCTTCCCCCAACTCAGCATCTAGTTTTACCCGGCGATAAATCTCTTGGGCGAGCCCAACACTGCGCCGCAGAAACTGATAGTTGTTAAACGCATAATACCATTGCCAGTATTCCTTGGCGGCATCCAGAAGGATTTTGTTGATCAGCTTGGTTTGCTCAGCCTCCGTCAAACGAGTGAATAGCTTGGCCTGTTGCAGGGCTGCACGGCGATCGTCTGTAAACAATCCCCGTCCTAACGGAATGGAAATACCGGTGAATACCTGGCGGTAATTGTCCGACTGAGGTACGGCATTTTCAGGATCAATGAATGCCCCACTATTCTGATCAACACCAATTTTTGGATCCACCGGAAACCAGGATGGCAATTGGAGGTATGCAGTTGATTTGTTGTAATACTCCTTATCATTAAAATCTTTGGCGTTCCACTTCACTTCAACTTTGGGATCGAAGGCACCTCGCGCCAGCCTTACTTCTTGTCGGGCCGTTTCGCTCAGCAAGCGAATCTGTTTCACGATTGGATGATATTTCAGAATTTCGCCATAGAACTGATCCAGGCTCACCACCACTGAACTGTCAGCGGGGGGCGATGCAGGCTGTGACCATACCGGACCAACCAGGGTGCAGCACACGGCAGCAATGAAAAGTCTCAGGCTCATTTTTCTTTGGTTTCTTTCTTTTTCTGAATCGAAGCATCCTGAACGGGCTCCTTATACAAACTGGCCGGGAATCCATTCAGCTGTCGCCACCACTCGTACCACAGCGGCACATTGTCTAGCATAACCCATCCTTTTGTGCCACTGCCATTGCGGAGCTGCACCGGCCAGGGCTCATCCTGGGGGTCGGGAACTACCAAAATCCGGAACTCACCCGGATGGGTATTAACGAAGTCAACTACCTTCACCGTGCCACCAAAAGATCCGACCGATACACTGGGCCACCCGGTAACCTGCAACGCGGGGAATCCATCGAATTCAATACGAACTTTGCGGCCGATACTTACCAGCGGTACATCCATGGCTCGGATGAACATCTCTACGGCTACATCTTCCGACTGCGGAAGAATAGTGCAAACGGCTTCCCCTTCCGCAATTGTCGCACCGATTCCAGCCTGGGTGGCCTTTACTACGATGCCCGACTGGGGCGCCTGAATGAAATATTGCTGACTGCGAATCTGCTGATTGACATACTCATTCTGTAGTTTGGCCAGGTCAGCCTGCGTATCGAAACGCTCGGACAATGTATTGTTCAAATCTGACTCTGCTTTATTGATTTTGTCGAGGTATTCCGCCTGAACACGCTCAATCTCAATCTCGGCGTTCACAAAGTCGGCTTCACTTCCCTGATACTTGTATTCGATATCCTGAAACTTGGTTAATGGAATGTTACCCGCCTCAAATAGTTTTTTGTTCCGTTCGTACTGGTTCTTGGCGTTGTTAAACCTGACCCGCTCCGCCTCAAGCTTGGTTCGCGATTGCTCAACCTTGGATTTCATTCCATCTTCCAGGGCCTTTATTTGCCGCTGCAAGGCATTTGATTTGAGTTCTTTGGAAACGAGACTCTTCTCTTTTGACAGTACTACCTCCTGCAGACGAATCAGGAGATTGGGATCAAAATATTTTTCTTTCACCTCACTGATCACTACGATGGTATCACCCTTACGAACAAATTGACCTTCCTGAATTACCCAACGCTGAATCCTACCGGCAATGGTCGTCTCCACGGTTTGGGGTCGATTGCCTGGCGATAGGGCTGTAACCGATCCACGGCCATGAATGTTCTGCTGCCAAGGCAGAAACAGCACGGCAATAAACAACGCAAATAATACCAGCAGGATGCGGGCAAGTCGTCGCCCGGACCGGGGGGTTTGTAAAACCCGGAGGGAGTATAGGACTTCAGGATGCCGCAGGGAATTTTGTGTTTCGTTTTTCATGCTTATCCAATAAGTGTTTGTACCCAGGCATCCTTACTTATTTCAGCAAATGTTCCTTCTTTATAGACCGCGCCGTCTTTTAGCACGAGCACACGATCGCATGAGGCCATTACCAATGGATCGTTTGATACCATCAGTACTGTCCAGCGTCTTGAAGTACCGGCCACAGAATCAATCAAGGATAGTTTCTCGGGACGGGTAAGCCCGGTTCCGAAGTCATCCAGAATGAGGAGGCGAGGTTGTTTGGCAATAGCACGAACCAACAGCATTTTCTGAATCAATGATGCGGGAAGTCCGTGACCAGAACTGACCACGCGGGTACTGAGGCCATCAGGCAGTCGGGCCAGCTCCGGCGTAAGGCCCACCTGGTCTGCGGCACGCAAGACATATTCCGTAGTGACGGATCGGTTTCCAACGGTGAGGTTGTCGAGCAGGGTTCCTTCAAACAGATCCTCGTGGCGTCCGTTACGGCCAATTCGCTCGCGCAGGTGTGTTAAGTCGAGATCGCGCATGGAATACCCGTCCAGCAACACGGCCCCTTCATAGCCGGAATAAAATCCACTGATGATATTGCACAAGGTGGATTTGCCTGATGCACCAGGTCCAGCCACACAAACTACCGAACCTGGGTCCAGGTTAAAATTAATGGAAGTCAATAGGCCGCCGCCCTTTGGATAACTAAGGTTGCCAACCTGCACGTGCAGCCCGGGTGACTGCCTGGTAGGAAAATCAAGTCCGCCAGTCCGCTCAATCGACAAGTCAGTCACCTGACCTATTTTGTCTACTGCGGTGAGCAAGTCATATACAACATCGAGATTCATAATGATTTTTTCGACGGCGTTAAGAATCAGGATGATTACAATCTCTGAGGCGACGAATTGGCCCAGGGTGATCTGCCTGTTCACCACCAGCATCGTACCAGCAATCAACAATCCGCCGGTAACGGCAGCTTTGAAGAAAATGATAAATGAGAACTGTGTCATCAATACCTGAAAGTGTCCCTTCCGGTTTTTCAGATAGCTGTTGACATTATAGTCCGTTTGTTGAATGGGCAAATCTGAATTTCCCGCCAGTTTGAATGTGCTCATGGATCGTCCTAGCTCTTCCAGCCAATGCACCACCTTGAATTTGTATTTGGATTCAAGAATGGATGATCGCAGTCCACGAGGTCCTGTGACTAGAAACAACAGGGTGAGCACGGTGAGGAGCACGACACCAAACAAAACAAAGAAGGGGTGATACAATGATATCAATAGCAGACCCACCAGGATGGAGACGGCAGCGGCAGACAAGTCAATAAGCAGTTTGGGCAACCCTTTTTGAACCGTCATCACCTCAAAGAATCGATTGACAAGTTCGGGCGGATATTGTCCTTGCAGCGCTTCAAGCTGAAGGCGCGGCATGCGGTAGGCGAAGTCAAAAGCGGCCTTGACGAATACACGCCGTTGCAAGTACTCCACCATGCTCATCTGCACCAGTTGCAGTGCCCCGGCAACAATTACACCGACCAGCACCAATCCAATCATTAGGTAAACGGAGCTAAAAACAACGCCTCCCGAAATGAGCTCAATGGTGGTTTGTATGCCAACAGGAAGAATCAAACTCACGACTCCTACAAGCACGGCATACACCAGGATGTAGGCGATCTCGCGCCGCTCGGTACCAAGCAACCGGATCAATCGGCGTAAAGGATTGGGAGTGCCCTCTTCTTCAGTAGCAGGGCTAAAGGGCGTATGATAAGCAACAATGGATATCAGATTAATACAACCCTGGTCATCGTGGACCCAGTTTGAGACAAATTCGCGGGTCAATTCACCGCGCGTATTTCCGCTTGCCTTGAGCACCGTGCAGGTTGGTGCAGTCCCAGGGGTTATTATTGCTGCTGTTATGCCTTCCTGTTGACGGATAAACCCAAGAACAGGATTCTCCAGTTCAGACAGATAGTCGAAGAGGGTATCGGCCGGGTGGTAAATGTCCGTTAACAGAAATCGCAGTCGATGCGCGGCCTCTGTAAGATCTCGCTTAAATTCTCCTAACTCCTGTGTTGCATAGGAGCGGTGGTTCATCTCGACCTGGCGGATTTCGGCAAGATCAATACTATGGCGCAAGTGAATTCCGGCTTCCCGTAGGATAGCTATGATCGTGTTGTTGGTAAGCATCTTGTTCTATTGAAGGGCACTCAATACAACACCTTCCAGAAACTGGTACAGGTGCTCGTGTTGTTGTGCCGGGGTTTCTTCAGGATTCAGACTAGACAGGGTAGGTAGGTGTTGAACAAAAAATTGCTGTTGATTGGCGGCCAGCAGCACGGTGCTTACCAATGCATGGGCATATGGATACTTGGGATTAATGGCTTCTATATATCCGCTTATCTTTTTGCAGATGTTTTTGAATCCACCAAATAGCCCCGCCTGGTTATCATGATCAACCCATTTGGTAAGAAAGGTTTTGTCGAGTTCATTCACCACTATGCGGTGAAGCGCCGACTCATCAACGAATGCAAACGCCGGATCAAACTTCTTTTCCTCGGCGATTACGCGTATCGATGCAAACAAACGGGTGCGTGGCTCGATGATGCTGGCCGTAGCCATCTCAATGCGGTAGTCCAACCAATTCCAGTACCAGGCAACCAGGTATTGCAAAAGGCGATGCTTGTTTAGAAAATACCTGTAAATCGAAGCCTCTGTTGAACTGATCTTGTCGGCCAGTTTCCGGAAGGTGAATGCCTCGAATCCCAGTTCATCAATCATGGTAATGCTGGCCTGTATGATATTCCTGCCCAACTCGGTGTGCTGCGGGTCCCGCAAATACAATTTCTCGTTGAGCAGGAAAGCCAGGCTACTTGTGGTACTAATACTCATGTTGGTGATAGTAATACTATCATTCAAACGAGAGATTTCCCGTTTTGTTTGGGTTGGTGGAAAAAAAGCAGTGAAATGGCTAAAATTGGCCAAAAAATGGCCTTATAAAAGAGCTGAGGGGACTTCGCGGTACAGCATATAGAACCCCATCAGGAGTGTCATCCAGCCAAAAGCCTTACGTAGTTTAACCGCTGGGATGTGTCGGGAAAACTGATTTCCAATAAGAATACCGACAATGGCCAGCGTTGTAATCGTGAGCAAAAAGGGCCAGTCCATAGTATAGTTGATGAGGTCTCCGGCAAATCCAAGCAGGGAGTTAATCCCGATAATAAAAAGAGATGTTCCAACTGCTGTTTTAAACGGTAAACCAGTCAGAAAGACCAATGCAGGAATAATCAGGAATCCTCCGCCTGCTCCAACAAGACCGGTAAGGAAGCCAATTAGAGAACCTTCTACAATCACCAGAAAGATTCGAAAACGTTTTGAATCGGAGGTGATATCCTTTTTAGCCCGGATCATCGGAATAGCGGCAAGTACCATCAACACGGCAAACACACCGAGGAGGAGCAGACGTTTGGTGATGGTAAACTCTGCAGCGTGAAAGACAATATCGGGTATAGCCGGAACGATCCATTTTCGCGTGATGAAGATGCTGGCGATAGATGGAATCCCAAAGAGGAAACCGGTGCGGAAGTGAACCAGGTGAAGCCGGTGTTTCGGAATTGCACCAACCAGGCTCGTCGTGCCAACGATAAACAATGAATAAGCCGATGCGCGAACGGGGTCAATATGAAAGAGATATACCAGAATAGGGATGGAGAGAATGGAGCCACCACCACCGAGCAACCCCAGTACTAAACCAATAAAAACAGAGGCGAGGTAACCGGCGAATTCCACAGATCAAATATTGCGAAAACTATTATTCCGTAACCTGTATTGAAAGCGATTACCGGATTAAATCAAATCCTATGGATGAAGTAGAACTTAGTCCGATCAGCGCAGGGTATTAAACTCCGTGATGAACGCATCAGGATATTTTTTTCGAATACCACTGAGGAACCGATCGGCCTTATCACGACTGGGGAACTTGCCGAGTATCAGGCTATAATACTTTACACCATTCAATACTTTCACCTGAACCACCACGCGCTTTTTGTAAGAGTTCCTGAGGTTCTCCGACAGGCGCATCAGGTTTACCAATTCCTGATAGGTGCCGATCTGAACGCCGTAACCACGAGGAACCATTCTCGAGATCTCGAAGTCATAGTATTCTTTTTCGTCTACGGCTACCTGATCAGTAGGGCGAACATCGGTTACAATCTTTCCACTGCCGGCGTCGATTACTTCCAGGCGCACATCGGCTAATCCCTGGCTTACAAACCCCAGGACTTCAGCAGCTGACTTCGACAAGTCGACAATCCGTCCTTCGGCATAGGGTCCCCGATCGTTAATGACAACGTCAACTGATCTGTTATTACCCAGGTTGGTGACCCTTACTTTGGTGCCGAAGGGGAGGGTTTTATGGGCTGCTGTCAAACGGGAATGACGGTATTTTTCGCCGTTGGCAGTTAGGTGGCCCTCAAACTTGTCAGCATAGAAGGAAGCCTTACCGGTTTGAAATTGTGCGGAGGCTGCCGATGAAATAAAGCAGCAAAAAATAACAAGTAATCCGTGTTTCATACCCAAATATAGTGTTCGATTACCGCTTTTTGAATGAGCCATGGCCCCTGTCCGACGGATGGATTTAATTAGGTGCCGGGTGCCGGTTTATTAGCGAATGACCCTCGGGGGCCTTAGCTTTGCCCGGCAAATAATGAATCCTAAATTATTTGCCATGCCCCTCGATTCCACCAAATTTCTCTTCGAAGCCCTCACCTACGACGACGTATTGTTAGTGCCTGCCTATAGTGAGGTACTCCCACGCGAGGCAGATACAGCCACTTTTCTCACCAATAACATCAAATTGAATATTCCGGTGGTATCCGCGGCAATGGACACCGTAACTGAATCTGCCTTGGCAATTGGTATGGCCCTTGAAGGGGGAATAGGGTTCATCCACAAAAACATGACCCTTGAAGCGCAGGCAGATCAGGTTCGCAAAGTAAAGCGCTCACAGAGCGGTATGATTCTGGACCCGGTAACCCTCCGGATCAATTCGACAGTGCGAGATGCGGAGAAAATCATGCGTGAATTCAAAATCGGTGGCATACCCGTAATTGATGGCAATGGCAAGTTGGTGGGGATCATTACCAACCGCGATCTCAGGTTCCAGAAAGATATGTCTCTCCCCATTGAACAGATCATGACGAGAGAACACCTCATCACGGCACCTGAAGGTATTACCTTGGAGCGGGCAGAGGTCTTACTGCAGAAACATAAGATTGAGAAGCTTCCCATTATCAATAAGAAGGGGAAGCTGACCGGCCTTGTTACCTATAAAGACATTCTGAAGAAGAAGAACAAACCCAATGCATGCCAGGATCAATTTGGCCGCCTGCGGGTAGGCGCGGCTGTGGGCGTTACACCGGACATCATCGCGCGGATTGATGCGTTGCGTGCAGCAGGCGTAGATGTGATCAGTATTGATACAGCGCACGGTCATAGTGTATACGTGATTGAAGCTGCGCGTAAGGTGAAGAAAAAATACCCCGAGCTCGACCTCGTTGTAGGTAACGTGGCTACCGGTGAAGCAGCGAAGGCGTTGGCTAAAATCGGTGCTGATGCCATTAAAGTAGGCGTTGGCCCGGGCAGTATCTGTACGACCCGGGTAGTAGCCGGAGTAGGGTTGCCCCAGTTGTCTGCCGTGTACGAGGCGGCAAAAGCAGTTAAAGGTTCTGGCTCCAGAATCATTGCAGACGGTGGCATTCGCTTTTCAGGTGATATGGTGAAAGCCATTGCCGCAGGGGCAGATTCTGTAATGATTGGTTCACTACTTGCCGGGACTGATGAGGCACCGGGTGAAATGATTATCTATGAAGGCCGTAAGTTTAAATCTTACCGAGGCATGGGTTCCATAGAAGCAATGGATGATGGTTCAAAGGATCGGTATTTTCAGGATGCGGAAGAGGACATCAAGAAATTGGTTCCGGAAGGCATTTCGGGCCGAGTGCCTTTCAAAGGTTTGGTTTCTGAAGTACTGTTTCAAATGGTGGGTGGACTTAAAGCAGGGATGGGTTACTGTGGCGCCAAAAACATCGAGAAACTAAAGTTGGCGAAGTTCGTAAAAATCACCGCAGCAGGTGTGACGGAAAGTCACCCGCATGATATCACCATCACGCGGGAGGCGCCCAACTACAGCCGCAAGTAATATCAAAACTTTCCGATCTTAGCACATTCCTGCGGGAATGCATATCCTGTTTACTTGAAGACGAAAGCACTTATTCGCCTGGCTTTTCTGGCTGCTACCGCTGCCTGGCTGGTGATGGTATTTTCTGATGTTACTGTCATTTTCAGTGAACTGAAGGGACTTACGGCCGACTCCCCCTGGTTACCCAGGTTAATGCTCGACCTGTATGTGATCGGCCTGTACTATTACTATAAACTCAAGATTGAGCGGGATGAATCGCTCAACTTTACCGACCTGCTGTGGCGTGTATTTGCCACCGGTCTTGTGGCCACGGTGATTTCATTGGCCTTGCGCATGCTTGACTTTTTGTTGGGGTCCACAAGCCTGGCTTCCAATGTGTTTTTTCTGGACATCGAATACCTGATCAACCTGGGATTATTGATCAGCTTTCTTGTAGCCGCCGCCACATGCTGGAAACGATTGATTCTCTACCAAAAATCGAAATGGCTGATCCGTGGATGGTTGGTATTTGAATTAGCCCTTTTGCTCGTGTTGTTGTCGGATAACCTCCGCTTCCCAATCGATGAATGGATTCTCACCACCATCAGCATCGTTACCGGTTTGCTGGCCCTGGTGTTATCGGCTAACATGAAGTGGGTGGCGTATCTCAACTTCAAACAGAAATGGACCAGCCTGCTCTTGCTGTTATTATCCCTTTTTTACCTCGGTTACTTCCTGTTTACGGTAAATCGTTTTTCGGATCAAATCCGGATGCAGACTGAAGTATTTCTGGATTTTCCGGAACATATTTTCAATGTGTACCTGTACTCTTTCGTGATGCTATATAGCATCTTCTCCTTTCTGGTTATTCTCTTTAACCTGCCTACTTCTTCAGTATTTGAGCAGAAGCTGGAAGAGGTAGTTAATTTTCAGCGCATCAGCCAGTCGGTGCAAACCGAACAGAGTGAAGAAAGTGTTTATAAGATTTTACTCGAAAGCTCCGTAAGTTCTGTATTTGCCGATGCCGCGTGGCTGGAGATCAAGGGTGAGCAGGAGCAATCAAGGCTTCAGACCTATCAAATAACAGAGGGGGAAGCTTCCCGGATCAAGGAACACCTCATCAACAAAAACATTAAAGGCATACTGGAGCCGGGAAGCGATCGCACGCGCAACCTATCAGATCACCTTCGAACCCTGAAGGGCACACGGTATCGGTCTTTGATGGCATTCCCAGTTCAGGTGAAAGGTGAACGGATAGGCACCTTGGCACTGCTTAAGGAGTTGCCGGACGGCTTTAACAAAGAGATGACACAGATCGTTTCGGCATTCGCCAACCAGGCCGGTATCTCAATCGAGAACTTCAGGTTGTTGCGAGAAGCCATTCAAAATGAGCGCTACAAAGAAGAGCTAAAAATCGCCAAGACGGTTCAGAAAAGTTTGCTTCCGAACCGGCTTGAAACCGATGTTGATTTTGAAATGGCTGCATTTTCAGAATCAGCCGACGAAGTCGGGGGTGATTATTACGACACATTGCGTATTAATGATCACCAGGTAGGTTTGATCATCGCTGACGTATCGGGCAAAGGCACAACTGCGGCGTTTCACATGTCTCAGATGAAGGGGATTTTCCACAGCCTTGCCCAGCAGGGTCTTGATCCCAAGGAGTTCATGGTACGGGCAAACAGGGCGTTGCGGTATTGTCTGGAGCGGGGTTCATTTATTTCAGCCACTTATTTTGTGGTGGATACCCGAGACAAAAAGATATTCTATTCCCGCGCAGGTCATTGCCCGGTGCTGTGGTACCGTTCGGATACATCCAAACCTGAATACCTGATTGACAAGGGGGCTGCCCTGGGCATGGTGAAAGGAAAGGAATATGAACAGATTGTGGAGGCCAACTGCTTTTCTTATGCGACTGGAGACGTCATGGTCCTGTACACCGATGGCATTACCGAAGCCAAGAGCCCACGCGGCGAGGAGTTTGGACTCGAGTTACTCGGGCGCACGATTGCTGAGGTGGCCATCAGAAGCCCGCGTGAAATTCAGGATCATTTGATCAAAAAACTGTATGAATACACGGGGACCGAAGAGATAGACGATGACTATACCGTTCTTATTGTAAAATTCAGATAAATAAAGTTAGATCAACCAATACCAACCAACCTCGTTACAATACTATGGTACACATCAAGCGATTACAGGAAGATGGAACCGAACTGCTGGCAGTGGTAGGTGAAATCGACGCCAGTTCATCCATTGAGTTGGACCTGGCGATTGCCAAGAGTGTGGGAGAGGGCGCAAAGAAAATTCTGATTGACTGTAGTGCATTAGAATATATTTCTTCTGCGGGGTTGGGGGTGTTTATGTCTTATATCGAGGAGTTTCAGGAAAAGAAGATTGTGATGGTGTTGTTTGGCATGAAGGAAAAGGTGGCGAATACATTTCAGATCCTGGGTCTGGCGGATTTGCTGCGTATCCGGGTCACCAAACAGGAGGCTAAGCAATTGGCAAATGAATTATCAATATAAAATCGGCTGCAGTCTCGAAAACCTGAAAGGGGTGCGTGATTTCGTAAGGAAATCACTGCGGGGCACGGTCGTTTCTGATGTGGTGCTCAATGAAATTATTCTCGCCCTTGATGAAATGTGTTCTAACCTCATGATTCATGCCCACCAATGCAATCCGGATCATGTGCTTGAGGTCCACATTGAAACGAAGGCACAGGGGCAGTTGATTTTTGAAATCATGGACGAAGGTGAGATGTTTGACATCAATCACTTTGAAGAACCGGCTATTAATAATCTTATTCATACCAAGCGAAAGGGTGGATTAGGGATCCGCCTGGTAAAGTCAATCATGGACAGTGTTACCTACGTTCGCAGAAATGGTCGTAACGTGTGCGTGCTCACCAAGAAGGTGGGATAAAGCAATCTTTGGCTATCCGTTCACAGACTTGTATTTTTGCACGTTTTTAACCCATACAATTCGTGCGAAAAGTCCCCATTATCCTGTTGATGGCTGTGCTGGGTTCCGCGCATGCGCAAAACAAGAATAGCGACGCGGACAGAGTCTTGTTTACAGTTCGGGATGAACCGGTGACTACCGGAGAGTTCATTTATCTCTATAAGAAAAATACACTCAAGCCAGAGGATTTTACCGAATCGAAAATCAATAACTATCTCGACCTGCTGGTCAATTTCAAGCTGAAGGTTACAGAGGCCCGTGCACGGGGACTGGACACCACCACTGCTTTCAGGAAAGAATTTCAATCATACCGGGAGGAGGTACGCAAGCCATATCAGGCGCGCAAGGAGGATATTGAACGCCTAACCCGTGAGGTCTATCAGCGCTTGGGTGAAGAAGTCAGGGCTTCACATATTCTGGTTTTAGTAAAGCCGGATGCGGCACCCGCCGACACCGCCACGGCTTATGCAAAGATTGTGACCCTGCGCAACCGGATTTTGGCGGGCGAAGACTTTAATGCGTTAGCCTCGACAGCCTCTGAAGACAACTCAGCCAAAATAAACCGGGGTGATCTGGGGTACTTCTCTGCCATGCAGATGGTGTATCCATTTGAAGAGGCTGCATTCACGTTACCGGTCGGAAAGGTATCGGCGCCGGTGAGAACACGATTTGGGTATCACATCGTCCTCGTAACCGATCGAAGACCGGCCCGGGGAGAAGTAGAAGTTGCGCATTTGATGCTGCGCACAACCGGCGCCGACGACAAAAAGATCAAAGACAAGATATTTGAAATTGAAGCCCAATTAAAAGCAGGTAGGGCGTGGGATGACCTCTGCAAAGAATACTCGGAAGACCCGGCAACCAAAAACAGTGGTGGAAAGTTGCGTCCATTTGGAATTGGCGCGTTGGCCAGTGTGCCCGAGTTTGAAGCGGCAGCCTTTTCTCTTCAGGAACCCGGACAGGTTTCAGATCCGGTGCATACAGCGTATGGTTGGCATTTGTTGAAACTGATACGCAAAATACCCCTCGCACCCTATGCGGACCTGGAGGCAACCCTGCGGCAGAAAGTAAGCCGGGATGAGCGCGTGCAACTGGCGGATAAACACCGCCGTGAGCAGGAAAAGAGAAATCAATCTTATACGGAATCGAAGGACACCAAACAGCAGGTATTTGCGTTGGCAGACACCAGCCTCACAAAAGGACACTGGAGGTTTATGGGTGATGATGCGCTCCGCAAAAAGATACTTTTCTCATTTGGTGCCTCCTCAGTCACAGTGAAAGAGTTTGTTGACTTCGTACAACAAAATCAGAAGGCCAATGCGATGGCTCCCGGGGAATACTTGCAACAATTGATGGACCTGATGATTGACGCCAGACTTGGCCAATTGGAAGAGCAGCGCCTCGTTCGTGAACATCCTGAACTGGGACGATTGCTCAAGGAATATGAAGAAGGCATCTTGTTGTTTACCATCATGGAAAAGGAAATCTGGACGCATGTACCCTCAGACTCCATGGTGCTTAAGGCTTTCTATGAGTCCAACAAGACCAGGTATCAAGCGGGAGAGCGCTTGCGGGCACGCCTTTTCACTTCAACTGACAAGACTTTTATGGATCAGATGAATCAGCGTATTTCCCGGGGGGACTCATTGAGGCAGGACGACCTGGCCAGGTTCAAAGCCGTGATCCCTTTTCGCACCTACCAACGCGGCGATAACAAAGCGGTGGATAAGGTGTCATGGGTAATTGGCGTTCACCGTACTGAAGTGGAAGGAACCGAGTATCTTGTGGAGGTTGAGCGCCTCCTCCCGGCAGGTATTCGCACCTTAGGAGAAGCCCGGGCACAGGTGCTTGCCGACTATCAGGACAAACAGGAAAAGATCTGGCTGAATCAATTGAGGGAAAAATACCCTGTGAAAGTCAATAAGAAGAATCAGAAATCCGTTATACGGGAATTGACACAGAAGTGAAGAAGCAAATTGATAATACATCTATAGTGCTGGCGGCCCTCATCGCAATTATCTTTTCGTTGCAGGGTTGCGACCTGATCAAGAGAAAGAAAGATGAAGGCAGTCAGACACCTTCGCGAAAGGCCGTGGCCCGTGTTTATGATAAATATCTTTATCAGGACGAATTGATCGGCCTGGTTGATCAGAGCTCTACAGCAGATGATAGCGCAGCCCGGATTACTTCCTATATCAACAGCTGGATTCGCAAACAGTTGTTGATAAGTGAAGCGATGAAGAAGATCAACATCAATCAGGCAGAAGTAGAACGAAAGGTACTGGACTATCGCTACAGCTTGATTGGATTTGAATACCAGAACTATTACATCGCGCAAAACCTCAGCGCCAAAGACAGTATTACCGACAAGGCTATTGAAACTTATTATAAGGCCCACGTAGATAATTTTATCCTGAAGCAGAATATTGTTCAGGGAACCTATATCAAAGTTCCCAAGTCAGCGCCACGCACCAATAAGGTGAAGGAGATGCTCTTTTCCCGTAAAGAAAAGGACCAGAGTGAGCTGAAATCCTATTGCCTGAGTTTTTCTGTGGCTTATCACCTTAGCGACAGCAGTTGGATTGAATTTGACAAGCTCGTGGTTAACTCGCCTATTGCTGAAATTCCCAATAAGATCCAGTTTCTCAAGACCAATCCCTACTATGAAATCAGCGACGGGGAGTTCCTTTATTTCCTGAAAGTAGATGCTTATCAGATTTCTGATAACATTTCACCCCTGGAATTCGTGAAAGAAGACATCCGGAATATTCTCTTAAACAAAAGAAAAGTGGAACTTGCGCGGGCGCTCGAAGACGAAGTGTACGAAAATGCAGTCAAACAACAGAATTTCGAAATATTTGATCATTAGCCTCCTG
>DAOMGC010000042.1:0-30749 GCA_035430125.1 Cyclobacteriaceae bacterium
TTGATGGCGAGAACTCCATTGCATGCTGGATATCCGATGACCTCAACCGAATTCCAGTGAAAATCCAGGCGAAGATGTTTATTGGCAGTGCAGGCCTGGAGTTGTCAAGCTTTCGCGGACTGCGAAATCAACTTAAGATTATCTTTTAGGGTCAATCGATCCCGAACGCCTTCAGCAGTTCAGAGAACTTAGATAAGCTTACTGGTTTTTCTACATACTCAACTACCTCCGGGTTGTCTTTGGCGCGATTGATATCGCGGGGGTCAATGGAAGAGCTGACCATATAAATCCGGATCGGCTTAGCGATCGCCTTCTTGATTTTCCGGTATTCATCCAGAAACTCCCAACCATCCGTGATCGGCATATTAATGTCCAGGAAGATGATGTCAGGCAATTTGTTCACCTCGGCTGCGTGGCTGCTGATAAATGCCAAGGCCTCCTGGCCATTGGTAAACTGCAGTACCTGATGAGCGAGTTGAGTGGCCTTTAAAGTTCTGTTCGCGGTAAATTGATAAACGGAATCATCGTCGATAACGGCAACAACGGGCGTCGTGGGGTCGGTCATTCTTTCTCCTGGAAGCTATTTCAAAAAATCCCGCCAAACTGCCCATTTTTTCTGGTTTTGACAACATTTCTACGCGTAGACGCCGAAAATAGGTGCCTGCTGGTTGGTTTACCGGGATGATGTAATATTTTTGGAGCTGCCTGGAGTCTTTCAGGTAACAAACCTAAACTACCTAACCATTTCCCTTATGCTTAACGAATTCAAAGCCTTTGTAATGCGCGGCAATGTCGTTGAACTTGCAGTCGGTGTAATCATCGGAGGTGCGTTTAACAACATCGTTGGATCACTGATCAGCGACGTTATCACCCCACTCATGCTGAAGCCGGCCCTAGACGCGGCCCACCTCAGTGAACTAAAAGACCTGACCATGTTTGGTACCGTAAAGTATGGTAGCTTCCTCTCTGCCGTGATCAATTTCCTCATCATCGCTTTTGTGCTGTTTCTGATTGTAAAGGCTGCGAATGCGGCGAAGAAGAAGGAAGAATCAAAGACCCCGGCTGCACCGCCTGCACCTGCCGCAGACATCGTTCTGCTCACCGAAATTCGCGACTTGCTGAAAAAGTAATCAACTATCGGCGGAAACGATCAGCGACAACAAGGGTCTTGCTGCCCGCCTGATACTGATAGAATCCCGATCCTGATTTTACGCCCTTGTGTCCTGCCTGAACCATGTTCACCAGCAGGGGACAAGGTGCGTATTTCGGGTTCCCAAATCCATCGTGCAAAACTTTAAGGATGGAAAGACACACATCCAATCCGATAAAATCAGCCAGTTGAAGCGGCCCCATGGGATGAGCCATCCCCAGCTTCATTACCGTATCAATCTCTTCAACGCCGGCAACGCCCTCATACAAACTGTAGATCGCTTCGTTAATCATCGGCATTAGTATTCGGTTGGCTACAAAACCGGGATAGTCATTTACTTCGACAGGCACTTTGCCGAGCTTCTGCGATAGCTCCATGATGGTCTGGGTAACAACGTCCGATGTTGCATAGCCCCTGATCACCTCCACGAGTTTCATCAAAGGCACCGGATTCATGAAGTGCATCCCTATTACCTTGTCGGGACGGTTGGTCACGCTTGCGATGCGGGTGATCGAGATGGACGAAGTATTGGAGGCGAGAATGGCATCTGGTTTGGCGTGTGCAGATGCCTCACGGAAAATATTCAACTTCAACTCAATGTTTTCAGTGGCCGCCTCAACCACAAGGTCAGCGTCATGGATTCCGTCTTTCAATACCGTACTGGTCTTTATCCGGGAAAGGGACTGCTGCTTAACCTCGGCAGTCAGGGTGCCTTTCTCCACCTGGCGATTCATGTTCTTCTCAATGGTGGCGAGTCCTTTCGCCAGGAACTCTTCAGAGATATCAATCAGGGTAACGGTGAACCCATATTGTGCAAAAGTATGGGCGATGCCGTTGCCCATGGTACCTGATCCTATGACTGCTGCATTCTTCATGTTTTTGAAATAACTTGGCAAATATAACCACGGCAATGGCTAAATCTTCTCAGAAATTCGTATTCCTGGGTCAGGCAAAGATATCTGCCTACAAGGCGTTCTGCTTGCTAATGATTGCGGGGCTGATGGGAGTGGGATGTTTTGATGTTTATCGACTGATCACGCATCAGGGATACGGAACGGCCTTAATACCAACCGTCATTTTCCTGTATCAATTTTACGGTCTGTACATCGGCATCAAACCCGTTGAGTTTGATGATGAATTCCTATATGTGTTTGAAAAGGGATACGAGGTGGTGGTTCCATTGAAAAACATCAAGCGAATTGATATTATAAACCTCGGTGGCATCTACAAAGTCACTCTCTTTGATCCGATTCAGTCAGGATACAATATACTATTTAAGCCTTCGCTAATTTATCCACTAGATTTCAGAAAGCAAGACCAGAAGGTAGCTACGTTGCGAAGCTATATTCGGCGGGCAAGAGGCGCACAGGACGTTTTACCAGGAAATGCCTTGCACAGTTGAATCATTCTACGGTTACTTGTTGGGCATAACCCATGGCATTAAACCGGATAATAACCCGGTGGACTACACTATCGGGTGAAGGACATCCTGGCCCCGGCGTGAGAAAGTAGGAATAGAATTTCTGATTCCGCTTGTATAGCTCATTCTGGTCGGGGCGACCCAACATACTGAACAGATCATTTTCAGATAAGCCTTTCAGTTTGCCTATATCATGATCAATCGCACTACGGATGCCCTGACGATATCCTCCACAGGCATTGCGGTCTTTCTTCCATTGGTCAGAGTCGATGGCCTCAAAAGCAGGCAACTTCCCACCACAAGACAAAGTGAGTACCGTGAGGCACACCAATACACTACGCAGCATGGGGTGTTAGTTTGCGATTGACGAAGTAAAACCAGCTAACGGAAACCACCAGGTACAGACCTGCGCCTACGACGAGCCAATAGTTGCCGGGATGAAAAGCGCTCCAGACCATTACAGCCACGGGGTATAATACAATTCGGATCCACTCTGCTGTAACCACCCATCTCTTCTGCTCGAACAATACTCCGCAGTTCACCACGATAATGGAAATTAAGGCGGCGAGAATGGCCTTCTGACCAAGATCAAATGACTTCTGCTGGAAGAGGAACCAGGATGTCACCAGCAGGCACAGGACATACTGAAACAACACATAATAGTTGAGCGCCACAGGATGGGGAGTTTCATACTTTCGATAAGAGGATGAATCAATGGCAGGAGCGGGACGATAGCCGCCCAATTCTTCAGGCAACCAACCCGGCTTCTTGAATAGGTATTTGACTTTGTCAGAGTACTTCGGAATGGTTTTGATCTCCCGGGCCATGGTGGCATAATGGTCGAAGTTGGCCCACACGGCATTCCAGCTGTTCACGGGCTTGGTGATGCCATAGGTGGGACGTTCTTCCTCCTCCTGGAAGGTTCCGAACATGCGGTCCCAGATAATCAAGGAGCCAGCATGGTTTTTGTCAATGTATTTCGGATTGCGACCGTGGTGCACCCGGTGGTGCGAGGGTGTATTAAAAACATATTCCATCCAGCCTAGCTTGCCGATCATCTCTGTGTGAATCCAGAATTGATACAGGGTATTGAGTGCTGAGATCAGCAGAAAATCAGCCGTATGAAAACCCACAATGGCCAGCGGCAGGCTGAAGGCGAAAGTCCAGATCACCTGAAAACTGCTTTGGCGTAGGGCTACGGATAGGTTATAGTCTTCACTCTGGTGATGAACCACATGGCCTCCCCAAAAGAGGTTTATCTCGTGGCTCATCCGATGAGCCCAATAATAGGCAAGGTCAGTTAGCAGGAACAACGCAAGCCAGTAGATCCAGGTTCGCTCCAACTGGAAGAGAGCCAGATTCGCATAGAGAATTTCGTATACGCCTACAGCGAGCACCCGCATAAACAACCCAGATACCTGCGAGGTGATACCGCAACTCAGGTTGGCAATTGCGTCGGGAAGCCGGTACAAATGCCGGTGCGACAGACGTTCAACGATAAGTTCTACGCCTATCAGGACGAAGAACACGGGGATCGACAGAACGATGGGGTTGAGGTTCATGGGAAAAAGTTCAGGTAAAATTAAATCAATTCAAGGTAGTCCTTTATGCTGCTCGTTCATTTTTTAGGACATGCTGCAAAAAACTGATTTGCGGGTGATTCAAACTGTTATCTTGCGCCCGATTTTTGAATACGGATATGATCGTTAAGATATTTAAGGCAGTTTGGTTTCTTTCATTGCTGGCCTCGGTGGCGCTGCTTCTGTATGTGTACGCTTCCTTGCCAACCGATGTGCTCATCGGGGAGGGGGAGCGTTCGCTGGCCGCTACCCGTGAGTCGATATTCTATACCGCTACACTTTTCCTGGCGTTGTCCAATTGCCTGGTGTTTTTCAGCAGTCGAATATATGGTGCCAACGACGGCTTTTTCCAGGCCTGGTTCTTTGGTCTCATCACCATCTCCAATCTGTTTGCCGACGTTGCCTTACAATTCATCAACGTAACCAACAGTGCTGAAAAATTCGATTATAGCCAGATCGGGTGGACCATCTACGGAAGCCTCAGCCTCCTGATAATTTGGGCCACTTTGTTCCCGATTTTACAATTCACCAAGCGCATGCCAGGTAAACGGCACGTTTGAAGTGAAAAGTATTATCACTTGATAATCAAGTGTTTAGGAATATTCATTTCGCTAAAATTTGTAATTCAAACTTTCCCTGCATTCATGGAAATACATTCGAAATTCTCTTTCTTAGGACAAGTCAGCGTCGCATCAGATTTTTTCGACGATAGAACGGTCCTTGATTGAACCGATTTTTTAGTCTTCATGCACGCAACAAAGCAGTAAACAGGTAAGTAGTCATGGCTAAGGAAACAACAGAGTATAACGAGTCGAGTATACGTTCACTCGATTGGCGTGAGCACATCCGGATGCGCCCCGGTATGTACATCGGTAAGCTGGGCGATGGTTCGGCCAAAGACGATGGAATCTATGTGCTCGTAAAGGAGGTAATTGACAACTGTATCGATGAGCACATGATGGGCTACGGCAAGACTATCGATGTGAAAATTACTGACCAAAAGGTGGTTGTTCGTGATTATGGACGCGGAATTCCACTGGGAAAAGTGGTCGACGTTGTCTCCAAGATCAATACCGGTGCCAAGTACGACTCTGGAGCATTTCAGAAATCGGTAGGTTTGAACGGGGTAGGAACAAAGGCCGTTAATGCTTTGTCCAATTACTTCAAGGTACAGGCCTACCGAGATGGGCAGACCAAACTGGCAGAGTTTAAAAAGGGTGTCATTACCAATGACCCCAAGCCCGGGAAAAGTAGCGAGAAGAATGGAACACTGGTGGAGTTCGAGCCAGATAATACCATGTTCAAGAACTATCACTTCATCCCGGAGTACATGGATGATTTGATGTGGAACTATGCATTCCTCAATGCCGGACTTACCATCAATTACAACGGTAGGAAGTTCTTTTCGAAAGACGGACTCCTCGACCTCCTTAAACAGAAGTCTGATCCGGAAGAAATTCAATACCCCATCATCCACTTCAAGGGGGATGATATCGAAGTGGCTATCACCCATAGCACGCAATACGGTGAGGAATACTATTCCTTTGTCAACGGGCAAAACACTACCCAGGGTGGCACGCACCTTGCTGCTTTCCGGGAAGGCATTGTACGCGGTGCACGGGATTTCTTTAAGAAGGACTTTGATGCCTCTGATATTCGCGCCAGTATCGTTGCGGCCATCGCCGTTCGTGTTCAGGAGCCGGTGTTTGAATCCCAGACCAAGACCAAACTGGGATCCGTGAATATGGCTCCGGATGGCCCATCCGTGAAGAACTTCGTTGGTGACTTTGTTGCCAAGGAGTTGGAGATCTATCTCCACAAGAACCCCAAAACTGCTGAGGCTATGCTCAAGCGAATCCTGCAGTCCGAACGGGAACGCAAAGAGATCGCCGGCATCAAGAAATTGGCCAATGAGCGCGCCAAGAAAGCCAACCTGCATAACAAGAAACTCCGCGATTGTCGGTTCCATTTTGATGACGAAAAGGGCCTTAAAGGAGCAGAGTCCATGATCTTCATTACCGAAGGAGACTCGGCCAGTGGTTCCATCACCAAATCGCGCAATGTGGAGACCCAAGGGGTGTTCAGCTTACGCGGAAAGCCCCTCAACTGCTTTGGACTTACCAAAAAGGTAGTGTATGAAAATGAGGAGTTTAACCTCTTGCAACATGCCTTGAATATTGAAGATGGCCTGGATGGTCTCCGTTATAACAAGGTGATTATTGCTACTGATGCTGACGTAGACGGCATGCACATCCGCCTGCTGCTGATGACGTTCTTCCTACAGTTCTTCCCCGACCTGGTGAAGGCAAGTCATGTGTACATATTAGAAACACCCCTGTTCCGGGTTCGTAACAAAAAGGAGACTATATATTGTTACAGTGAAGAGGAGAAACAGGCGGCGGTGAAGAAACTAGGCGGCAAGCCTGAGATAACACGCTTTAAAGGTCTTGGTGAAATATCGCCGGAAGAATTCGGAACCTTTATCGGAGAGGACATCCGCCTTCAGCCCGTTCGCATAGACAAGGAAAAGCACCTGATCAAGACCCTGGAATTCTATATGGGCAAGAATACACCCGACCGACAGGACTTCATTATCGATAACCTTCGGATCGAATTGGACAAAGTAGCGCCTGAAGACGTAGAAGAACCTCAGGAAGCGTAAGTATTGAATCTTAATTGGTTAGCAGGAAATGAGTAAGAAGAAAGCAAAGAGCCAAACCAGTAACGACGACCACCAACTGGCCTCCATTGATAACCTGTATGAAGACTGGTTTCTGGATTACGCATCGTATGTAATCCTGGAGCGCGCAGTGCCACGTATTGAAGATGGTCTCAAGCCGGTACAGCGTCGAATTGCACACGCAGTTCGTGAAATGGATGACGGTCGTTTTAATAAGGTGGCCAACGTCATTGGTTCCACTATGCAGTATCACCCACACGGGGATGCCGCCATCGGAGAAGCCATCGTAAACCTGGGCCAGAAGGACCTTCTTCTGGATACCCAGGGTAACTGGGGTGACGTTCGTACAGGGGATAGCGCCGCCGCTCCGCGTTATATTGAAACCAGACCTTCGAAGTTCGCCTTGGAGGTCGTGTATAACCCACAGACCACCGAATGGCAGTTGTCGTACGATGGCCGCAAAAAGGAACCTGTAACGCTGCCGGTAAAGTTCCCTTTGCTGCTGGCACAGGGGGTGGATGGTATAGCCGTTGGGTTGTCCACCAAAATACTGCCTCACAATTTTGTTGAGCTCGTTAAGGCGTCTATTGATATACTCAAAGGCAAGAACCCCAAGATCTACCCTGACTTCCAGACCGGGGGAATCGCAGACTTTTCCGAGTATGATCAGGGCTATCGCGGCGGCAAAATTAAGGTGCGCGCCAAGATCGAAATTCTTGACAAAAAGTCACTGGTAATCAGAGAGATACCATTCGGCACAACGACCTCTTCTTTGATGGATTCCATCGTGAAAGCCAGCGAAAAAGGGAAGATCAAAGTGAAGCAGGTGGTAGACAATACGGCCAAGGATGTGGAGATCATGATCTACCTCCAGCCGGGCATTTCACCGGAGATAGCCATTGACGCCCTTTATGCTTTTACGGACTGTGAAGTCTCTATTTCTCCGAATGCCTGCGTGATTGTCGCGGACAAGCCGCAGTTCATGAAGGTGAACGAAATCCTGAAGTACAACACCGACCAGACGGTAAAGCTGCTGAAGAAAGAACTGGAAATAAAGAAGGGCGAGTTGATGGAGAAAATCCTGTTCTCGTCCCTGGAGAAAATATTCATTGAGAACAGGATCTACCGTCAGATCGAAGAGTGCGAAACCTTTGAAGAAGTAATTAGCACGACAGACAAAGGCCTGAAGCCATACAAGAAGCAGTTTTATCGCGAGATCACACGCGACGATATCCTTCGCCTGCTTGAAATCAGGATCAAACGCATTTCTAAATACGACTCCTTCAAGGCCAACGAAATGCTCCGCGACCTGGAGAAGGAACTTAAGGACGTGTTGCACAACCTGAAACACCTGACGGATTATGCCATCGCTTACTACCAGAATCTGCTGGATAAATTCGGCAAAGGGCGGGAGCGGAAGACCGAGATCCGGAGTTTCCAGTCTGTCACGGCTACGGAGGTAATTGCCAACAACCAGAAGCTCTATGTCAATCGGGAAGACGGCTTTATTGGCTGGGGTTTAAAGAAGGATACCTTCATTTGCGACTGCTCCGAGCTCGACGATGTAATTGTCATCCGCCGCGACGGAAAAGCCCTCGTGAGTCGTATTTCTGAGAAAGTTTTCATGGGTAAAGATATTTTGCACGTAGGAATCTGGAAAAAGGGCGACGAGCGGATGGTCTACAACATGATCTACAGCGACGGTAAGAGTGGTAAGTCTTTTGCCAAGCGTTTTGCCATGCCCGCCATCATTCGGGACAAGGAATACAACCTGGATCAGGGCAACCCCAACAGCCGGGTACAATACCTCAGTGCCAACCCCAACGGCGAGGCGGAGGTGGTCGAAGTAAAACTCAGCCAGTCCAGCACGGCCCGGAAGAAGGTATTCGATTTTGATTTTTCCGAACTCGAAATCAAAGGCCGTGGAGCCCGTGGAAATACCATTACCAAGTACCCTGTACGGAAGGTAGATTTCAAGGAAGCGAAGGGAACGACCCTGAGTGGACTGGACCTGTGGTTCGATGAAGCCTCTGGTCGCCTCAACAAAGACAAGCGAGGTAAGCATGTCGGCAAGTTTGATGGAGATGACCAAATCCTGGCAATCACCAGGAGCGGCAACTATAAGATAACGTCGTACGACCTCAACAACCGGTATGAGCCGGAGAAGACGATCCTGGTGGAGAAGTTCAATCCCAAGAAGGTTATCTCTGCCGTATACATCGATGGTGAGAGCAAACAATATTATGTGAAGCGCTTTCAGATTGAAACCACCACCAACGACAAGGAGTTTGGTTTCATTTCGGAAGGTATCGGCTCGCGCCTCGAATATGTGACCACATCGGATACGCCTGAAGTGGAGGTAGAGTTGGTGAAAGGCAAGGGTAAAGACAAAGAGAACGAGGTCGTGAACCTGGAAGACATCATCGATGTGAAAGGATGGAAGGCGCTGGGTAACCGGCTTTCACAGCACAAGGTAGTAAAGGTGAAACCTGTTGAGGACCCTGAAGATTCGGGTCTCGAAGAGGGAGACGACGAGAATGAATTGGTCGAGGCACCTTCAAAAGGAAATACGACAGGGTCGAAAGACGCTGGATCGTCAAAAAAAAAATCCGAAACGGATCGGGAAGAAGCCAGCCAGCCAAGCCTTTTCGGGGAAACAAAAAGGGCGGAAAACCCCAAAAGCAGTCCAAAAAAGCCACAGCTCGTCCCCAAAAAGCCGGACGTCGCGCAAGCAAGCCTATTCGGGGAAAAGGAAGGCGTAAATAGTGGCAAGCCGGCATCAAAAGCATTCACCGTAGGCGACTCCATTGAACTGGATCTATGATGGGTGCTGTCTATCATTCTGTATTGTTCCCCATTCTGTTCACCTTGGTACTCCTGGCGGGTATTGTGGGTGGATACTTTTATGCGCACCGACGCTATCTGAAACGCGAAAGGTCCTGGCGTGCAAGTGGGGTGGAGAACGGAATAATCGGGTTTTACGGTTTGCTCTTGTCCTTTGCGTTGCTCACCGCAGGTAACCTGAATAAGGAACGCAACACCCTCATCTACCAACACGTCGATGCGTTGGGTAATCTTTATAGACGGAGCCTTCTGATGCCTGATTCTACCCAGGCCTGGGTCAAACAGAAAGTTATTCGCTTGATTGGCTTGAAGAAGGAGTCAATCAATGCAGACCGGTCGACCTTGGCACGCCTGCAACAGGAAACTGAAGCCGCCTATACGGGTATGTGGAAAGAGTTGGCAAGACATGATTTCGCCGAAGATGATATTGCTGAGATCACCCATGAGTTAGCCATGTTGCACTCCATCGACCTACGGATTGGTTACGGTTTCCTGGAACGCACACCAACCCTGGTTATGATCGTTTTGTTGGTCGGTTCCTGGCTGGTGGGTGTTCTCATCGGCTTCACCAGCGGATTCAATCCCGAACACAGTGTCCTTGTGCCATTAATTTTCTTTATTCTCACGGACCTTACCATGTTGACCATCTTCGACCTGGATAATCCGGTGTCAGGATTCATTCGTCCATCGTATGTAAAGTACCTCGACCTAGAAAAACTACTGTTGCCATGAAAGTCACCACCTTAGTTATCTGTTACCTTGTTGTGCACTGTGCCCTGTCGCAAGACATAAGCGTGCAAGGAAAAATAACTGATGCAAAAACTGGCAAAGGGGTGAAGGCATCGATCCTATACAAGAGTTATCCCACAGGAGGAATCACCGGTCGATTTCGCGACAGCACGTTTACGTTTACCATTTTTGGCTCATCCAAATATCACATTACCGCAGAGGCCGAAGGATATAATCCCGGTACGGCATTGGTTGATCCCAGGGATGTTGATGGCAATCACACCATCATCCGCAACCTGGTGTTGACGAAAAAGGGAGAAACGATTGAACTGGATCACCTGATCTTCGAGCAAGGCAGGGCGGTTATCGATCCCAAATCATTTCCAGGCCTGGATGAAGTCGTGGCTATGATGAAGGAAGATACCCGGCTCGTTATCCAGCTCGAAGGGCATACCGACAACCAGGGCGATGCCAAAAAGAACATGGAACTCTCGCAGGACCGGGTCGACAACGTCAAGAAGTACCTCGTCTCCAAAGGTGTTCCCAAAGACCGTGTAAAGACCAAGGCTTTTGGTGGTACACAACCGATCCTGAACGCCAATACACCCGAAGCGCGCAAGCGAAACCGCAGGGTGGAGATGCGTATTCTCCAGGACTGATGGGCGTGCGTCAGGCCCAAAAAAATCCATTTTTAGCTTATCTTTGCACCCTTAAATAGGGAAATTATGCCTGGAAGCGAGCTTTTTGGAGCTGAGGAACGCAAAGAAATAGATGATGTATTGGGTACCGGCGTTTTGTTCCGGTACAACCACGAGGCACAACGCAAAGACATTTGGAAGGCCCGTGACTTTGAAAGCGAAGTAAAGAAGATCACTGGAGCACGGTTTGCTCACGCTGTTTCAAGCGGGTCAACGGCGGTGTCATGCGCCCTGGCCGCAGCAGGGGTAGGTGCGGGTGATGAAGTGATTGTACCCCCCTTTACCTATATCGCCTCGGTGGAGGCCGTGATCTTTGCTGGTGGTATACCGGTGTTTGCAGAGATTGATGAAACCTTGTGTCTCAGTGCAGAGGGTATCCGTAAAGCAATCACGCCTAAGACCAAAGCCGTTGTACTCGTGCACATGTGCGGACAGATGGCCAACATGGACGAGATACTCAAGGTGGTCAAGGAACATAACCTCGTGCTGGTGGAAGATGCCGGTCAAGCATTCAGCGCCACCTACAAAGGCACGTCCGTTGGTTTGTTCGGGAAAACAGGCTGCTATTCCTTCGACTTTTTCAAGATTGCCACCGCAGGCGAAGGCGGCGTGTTTGTCACCAATGACGAACAATGCTACAAATTTGCCGACAGTTTCAGCGACCACGGCCACGACCATGTTGGCAGCAATCGCGGCATGGAACAGCATCCGGTGTTGGGTTTCAATTACCGCATCAGCGAACTTCATGCAGCGGTAGGTGCAGCCCAAACGCGGAAGGTGCCACATATCAAGACAGTTAATCGCAGTCACAAGCAATTGATGATGGATCGCCTGAAAGGAATACCTGGAGTTGGTTTTGCGTCCATCCCGGACCCGGCAGGTGACTCAGCAACATTCCTTAACCTCATGTTGCCCGACCAGGCCACCGCAGCGCGCGTGGTGGAAGAGTTCGGCAAACAAGGTGTCGCTGGGTTTAACTACTGGTTCATCAACATGTATCACTTCATCAACCAGTGGGGGCATCTGAAAGACCTGAAGTCTGCAGCCCCGCTGCCGGTGCATCATTATCAGCGCCCACAGGATTATAACAAACTTGCCCTGCCCAAATCACAGGAAGTCGTTGGCCGATTGATTTCTTTCGGCATCCGCTGCACCTGGAAAGAGTCGGAGGTGATCGAATTGACCAACAAAATCAAGACGTCTGTAGAGAAAGCGATGGGCGTTACTGCGTATGCATAAGAACTTCAAGGGTATTGAAAAGACCGTCTTCGGTCGAGGTAGCTTCAACCAATTGAAAGAGATTGTCGACGAGCGCCGCGGAGAGAATGATAAGTTTGTGTTGTTCCTCGTAGACAACTATTTCAAAGGGAAAGAACTGGAGAAAAGGATTCCGGCGGCGCCGGGCGATGTTGTCACATTTATGGATGTGGATCCGGAAGAACCAACTACGATACAAGTAGATACACTCCGCGATCAAACCAAACAAAGCAAGGGCATTCCTGCAGCCGTGGTAGGGATAGGAGGAGGTAGTATCATGGATCTTGCCAAGGCGGTATCCCTGATGTTTACGAATGAAGGCTCTTCTGTGAAATATCAGGGCCTGAACCTCATCAAGAAACCCGGCGTGTATCATATTGGTATCCCAACCATATCGGGTACAGGTGCTGAGGTTTCCATGACTGCCGTATTGACCGGCCCGGAAAAGAAACTGGGCCTCAAATGCGAGTGGACGGTGTTTAACCAGGTGATCCTGGATCCGGATTTGATTGCTTCTGTCCCGCGCGACAAATGGTTTTATACGGGCATGGATACTTATATCCACTGCATAGAGTCCAGGGATGGTATCCTCAACAACGCCTACAGCACAGCGTTTGGTGAGCAGTCATTGGCCTTGTGCCGCGAGATTTACCTGGGCGGTCAATCAGGACAGACCGCCGAGAACGACGAGAAACTCATGGTGGCTTCCCTTATGGGCGGCCTTAGCCTTACTTATTCGGAAGTGGGTATTGTTCACGCATTGTCCTATGGTCTTTCCAAAATCCTGGGAGAGAAGCATTGCTATGCAAACTGTGTAGCCTTTCAACACCTCGGAGACTATTACCCGGACGGGGTGAAGGAGTTTAGCGAGATGGTGCGTAAGCACAATATCAAACTCCCGACCGGCCTCGCTAAGAACTGGAGCGAAGAAACCATTACGGCCATGGCCCATGTGTCCATCCGCCTTGAGCACATGTGGAATCATGCGATTGGCACGGACTGGAAGACAAAAGTTACGTTGGATACGGTGAAGGATTTATTCAGAAGACTATAATCATTAAGACATGAAGAAGAAACTCGTACAGGTAGGTAATATTTCATGCGGCACGGAAGATCTGTTCCTGATCTCCGGACCCTGTGTGATCGAAGATGAGATGATTATGATGAAAACGGCCGAGAAGCTCAAAGAAGTTTCTGCCCGATTGAACCTACCCATCATTTATAAATCATCATTTCAAAAAGACAACCGCAGTTCAGCCAAATACTATGACGGCCCGGGCCTGGATAAAGGCGTGAAGATGCTCGCCAAGATCAAGGAACAATTCGGCTTTCCTGTGCTTACGGACATTCATTATCCGGACCAGGCGAAAGCTGCTGGCGAGGTGGTCGATGTACTTCAGATTCCCGCCTACCTTTGCATGCAAACTACATTGGTGGTAGCGGCTGCTAAAACAGGTCGCGTGGTGAATGTCAAGCATGGTCAGTTTCTGGCGCCAGAGAACATGAAGCACCCGGTACATAAGATTGAGGAGGCCGGCAACAACAAGATCATTCTTACTGAGCGTGGATATACCTTTGGTTACAACGACCTGGTGGTCGATCCACGCAGTTTTTATCACCTGAACAATATTGGCTATCCGGTGGTGTTTGATATCACCCACAGTATCCGCAAATATGGTATCCCGAGTGCGGACACCAAAGGTGGTGCACGTGAGTTTCTGCCGGTATTGTCACGCGCTGGTATCGCTGCCGGTGTGGACGGCGTATTTATCGAAACGCACCCCGAGCCCGCCAAAGCTTTGTGCGATGCCGCCAGCCAGTTGTGCGTGTATGACCTGGAAGAATTCATGAAGCCAATCCTCGAACTTCATGCAGTAGAAGTTAAGTATCGCGATAAACAAGTAGTGTTAGCATAACCCAACCCAACCTTAGTCATGGAATTATACCTCGATTCAGCTGATTTAAAAGAAATTGAAGAAGCCTTTAAACTGGGCTTTCTTGACGGCCTCACCACAACACCTACCTTCATGCACCGCGGCGGCGTAACTGATGTTGACGCCCTTATTGTGAAGTTGAGTAAGATGGTACCGGTGCTTCAGATTGAAGCCCTGGGTAATACGGCCGAAGAAGTAGTCAAAGAAGCCCATCGTCAACTCAAGCTGGGGCTTGATCCAAAAAAGACAGTATTTAAGATTCCAGTGTCCCTGGAAGGCGTTCGTGCCTGTCGCATGCTCCGCAATGAAAACCTTCTGGTGAACGTACACCTCGTTTACACCCTGCAACAGGCCTATATGGCCATGAAGGCCGGTGCTTCGTACGTGTGTCCGCTCGTAGGACGCCTGCAGGATCAGGGTCACGATGCCCTCGACCTCGTAGCCCAGTGCGTTTTTGCCGTGGATCACTATGGATATGATTCCAAGATCATGTTCTCTTCCGTGCGCAACGCGGAGCACCTCCGCAATGCCATTAATGTCGGCGTGCACACCATCACGGTGCCGTGGAAGATCATGAAGGGTTTGACAGACAATAACCTAACCACCCTCGGTACCGAGCAATTCATTGAGCATACCCGCCTCGTAACCATGCGGGTACGCGATGTGATCAGCCCGGTAAACCCGACTGTGAACATCAACACCGGCATCACGGAAGCACTCGTTAAAATGACCGAGTATGGATTCGGTGCCATTACCATCGTGGATAATGATGGCAATGTAAAAGGCATCTTCACGGATGGTGATATGCGTCGTGCCCTTCAGAAAGACGGACAGGAGACCTTGAAAAAGCGGATGTCTGACTTTACCTATGGTGCTCCACTCGCTGTACAACAAAACGATCCGCTGTCGGCTGCCAATGACCTGTTCAAACAGAAACATGTGGACACGATCCTGGTACTCGATGGCACCAAGCCAGTGGGTATGGTGGATATTCAGGATCTCGCACAATGAACCTGATTTCCATCGCAGATCAATACATTCAGCAAGGAGGAGAATTCGTTTCTCCTCCTTCGCATTTTGTTGAAAAGATGAAGCCCATCCGCGTCGTGTTATTCGACTGGGATGGTGTGTTTAACGATGGGTTCAAGCGTGGTGAGGAGGGGAGTATTTTCTCTGAAGTCGATGCGATGGGCACTAACCTGTTGCGCTACGCACTCTGGCGTGCCCACGGAACCGTACCCGTGTCGGCTATAATGACCGGTGAGCAAAACCCCTCAGCAGTACATTTCGCCAAAAGGGAAAATTTCACGGCGGCATTTACCGGCACGAAAAACAAAGGCAAGGCTTTTCAATTATTCTGTGAGCAATATAAATGTACACCCCAACAGGTGCTTTTTTTTGGCGATGATGTTCTGGATCTTGATGTAGCCCGACAATGCGGTGTACGTATTATTATAGGAAGAAAAAGTGGTGTGTTGTTCAAGCAGTGGGTGAGTACCAATCATTTAGCAGACTATATCACCGCGTGTGATGGTGGCAACCATGGCCTGCGCGAGGCAGCGGAAATGATCATGGGGCTCGCAGGATGGTATGATGAAGTGATCAGTAACCGGATGGTGTTTTCTGACAACTACCAAAAGTACCTGGCTGAACGGAAGACCACCGCGACAAATCACGTGGCATTGCCATAGAATCGATCACTGAACCCGGCTTTCGAACTCTTTCGATTTTGTGGTGAACGTGATTATTAACCTGCCGTCAAGAAAGGCAACTGTTTGCTTAATCCTGACCGGAAGTGGCGTGTGTTCTCGTCTTGCCTAGCTCTTTGGCTGGCACTTGATTCTTGTTCTGGGCTAGCCTGGATTGTTGGGCCTCCCACGCTTTCCAATTTGCTTTCAGTTCTTTTAGGTCTTCTTCCAGGCAAGGATAATGTGCGGCTGCAGGAATGGGCGGAAACTTTCCATGTACCAATGAATAGGTACCGCGTGGTCCTGTCCATTCAAAGTGCCCCGGATCAAACAGATAGCGCCAGCGACCACCCCAACGGAGTCCGAGTCGTTCGCCAACCTGGCCTACTTTCCGCCACAAGGCGATGTTATGCCATTGTGCCTGGCCATTCACCATGGGAACAACATCCACAGCGAGACCGTATTGATGATTTGATAGTCCACCTTTAGTACGTGTGTACTTACGTCCCATGGACTTATATTCATTCTGCTTGGTTGGTGTGCGATAGGTTTCAACAATCGCGAGCTCAATCCCTTTACTTTCGCATTGACGAATTAACGTAATGACCTTATCGCGGAAATAGGGATGAAGCGAATTCAGGTCAGCAATCATTGGTAGGTTGCCCCGGTTCTTGCCAAATGAAAAATTCTCTACCAATTGCCACTGTTGCCAGGTGGCCATAGAGTCTTGATCCCAGGTGCGCTCTGGCACGGGCTGATTGAAATGATGTTCGAACGCTAAGCGGTTGGCCTGTGCTGAAGCAGTAAGGGGTGGGTGTGATTCCTGCGCCAGAGCCGACAGCGAGAGCAAACAAACGGTTGAAACAAAAAATAAACGCATCAATCGTTTAAAAAATGCCAACAAAAATAAGAAAAAGATCTAATTGCGCTTAATAACGCATTACCCACCGTCTTAGTATCAGGAAATCCTAACCGTGGACAATCCGCCATCAATTGCCAATACCTGACCCGTTGTCCATGTTGCATCTAGCAGCAAATGAACGGCCGCATGACCTATCTCTTGTGGCTCGCCAACACGACGAAGTGGATGTCTGTCACCACTGGCTTTTCGTTTTTCTTCAGACGATAAGAATTTGAATGCCAGGGGTGTGTCAGTGAGTGAGGGGGCAATGGCATTCACGCGGATATGTGGTGCGAGTTCAGCAGCCAGGCTGCGCACCAAGCCTTCCACTGCTCCCTTGGCCGTCGCCACAGAAGCATGAAACGGCATACCTTGTTGTACCGCCACGGTACTGAACATCACAATGGACGAGGTACCTGCCGCACGAAGAAGGGGCAGAACCGTGCGCACGCACCGTATTGCGCCCAACACCTGAAGATCAAAGTCTGCTCGGAATTCTTCATCCGTTAGACGATGGAACGGCTTGAGGTTTATAGCCCCGGGGCAATAAACAAAACCGTGCAATTGTGCCGGTAGACTGTGGGTGGGCAACTCCTCACGTGTGACATCAACCGTTATGTGCCTGTCGGATGATGCGCGATTGGTCCGGGAAGCGGTCCATACCGCATGTCCCTCTCTGGCGAGCAATTCACCTATGGCAGCTCCAATTCCTGAGTTGCCACCGACTAAAAGAAAGTTTTTTTGCGCCATGACCGTTGTACCTTAGCGTTTTCAACAAACAAGGGGGACAATTGTTTTGATGGACAGCGCCGAGCAAACACTTCGACTAACTACCTATTTCGGTCAGTTTATTACGGACCATAAACGAGAATTCATGGAACGAGTGCTTGATAATCGCACGCGTTACATAACGATTGTGCTTGAAGACATTTACCAGTCCCAAAATGCCAGTGCCGTAATCCGCACCTGCGAGTGTCTCGGACTTCAGGATATTCACATCATCGAAACGCGCAGTTCCTGGTCCACCAATAAGCAAGTGCTTAAGGGATCAAACAAATGGCTTGACCTGAAGCGTTATAAGGAAAAGGCAACCAATAATACCGCCGTGTGTTTTGAAAGCCTTCGTGCGCAAGGTTATTGTATTGCCGTTACCGATCCAACGCCGGATGGAGTGCCCATTCATGATGTGCCCCTCGATCGTCCGGTAGCCCTGGTGATGGGTAATGAAAAGCACGGTAGTTCAACATATGCCCTGGAGCACGCCGATCTGAAGGTAAACATCCCAATGGTTGGCTTCACCGAGAGTTTTAATATTTCGGTGAGTGCGGCAATTTGCCTCAACTCTATGCTTCACCGCCTGCGTCAAGCCGACCTTCCCTGGCAACTGACGGCAGAGCAGAAGGATCAATTGCGACTGAATTGGTACAAGAAAGTAGTTCGAAGGGCTGAGTTGCTGGAACGTGAGTTTATGCGATCAATTGAGTAATTTTAGGCTGGCTTATTTCGATCTCATGTCTATCCGTGTCTGGCTGGTACGCGTTGGGGGAGGTGTACTGCTCATTGCAGGCTTGTTTGTGCTTTTTGCGAATTTTTGGGTAGTCGAAAGCACAACGGACGAAATCTTCTCTGATTACACCCAGCTGCCCAGTAACCCCGTTGGTCTCGTCCTGGGCACCAGCAGCCGCCTGGCCTCGGGTGCGCCAAACCCGTTCTTCAATAACCGTATGGAGACTGCAGCCGAACTCTACCGACTGGGTAAGATCAGTCATATCATCGTAAGCGGCGACAACCGCACCCGGTATTACAATGAACCGCTGGAAATGAAGAAGGCCCTCATTAAACTGGGAATCCCGGATTCGGCTATTACCCTGGACTATGCAGGACTTCGAACACTGGACTCCGTTATAAGAAGCAAAGAAATCTTTGGGCAGGATCGTATCACCATCATCACACAGACCTTTCACTCGTACCGCGCTATTTTCATCAGTCAGTTCTATGATATCAATGCAGTCGCCGTGGTCGTGGCCGACCCGGAACAAGAGTCAACCGTGAAGGTACATGTCCGGGAATATTTCGCACGGGCAAAGGCAATACTGGACCTGTATGTGCTAAAGACCGCCCCGCGTCATTTGGGGGAAAAGGAACCCATCACCATCTGAAATAGTCAACTCCTTCGGCTTGCCGCATTCAATCTTTGTATTTTTCCGGCGTTGCAACCAATGAAAAGGAATCAACTGCTCCATTTGTTCTTGCTTTGGGCGGCATGCAACAACGTGCACGCACAACATACGGTCGTGCAGGGCAAGGTAACGGATGCAGGTACCGGCGACGCAATCCCTTTTGTCAATGTCGTCTTTCGTGGCACTTCTGCTGGAGCCACAACCGACTTTGATGGTAAGTTCACGATTCAGACCAACCTACCGGTTGACTCTGTCCAGGCGTCTTACATAGGATATAAGCCACGCACCCGGGCCATCCGCAGGGGTCAATCGCAGATTGTCAACTTCCAACTCGAGGAAGAAACAACCGCACTGCAGGAAGTCGTGGTGCACGCAGGCGAAAATCCGGCCTGGTCGGTTATGCGTGAAGTGGTAAAGCACAAAGGGGAAAACGATAAGCGCTCGCTCAGTGCGTATGAGTATGATACCTATACTAAAATCGAGGTGGATGTGGATCACATTTCTGACAAGCTCCGCCAAAAGAGAATCATGAGGAAAATTGCACAGGTTATGGACAGTGTTGATCGTATCGCTGGTGAAGACGGTAAGCCGATTTTGCCTTTGTTCATCACCGAGAGCATCTCTAAGATTTATTACCGCGATAACCCAAGGCTCAAAAAGGAAAATATTGACAAAACAAGAATCAATGGGGTAGGCGTGGAGAGTGGTACCCTGATTACGCAGCTGATTGGCTCCTCATTTCAAGAATATAACTTCTACCAGAATTGGCTTAACATCCTATCGAAGGACTTCGTGTCACCACTCGCCGACGGCTGGCGGCTGTATTACGATTTTGAACTCTCCGATAGCCTTGTGATTGGAAGCGACTTCTGTTACCGCCTGGACTTTGTGCCGAAGAGTCCCCATGACCTCGCATTCACAGGCACCATTTGGGTCACTCGTGAAGGCTATGCTTTGCGGCAAATTGACGCCGTGATGAGTAAACAGGCCAATGTTAATTTTGTGGAGCGCATCCGGATTCAGCAAGAGCTGATGAAGACATCCTTGGGACCCTGGCTGCCGGTAAAGAACAGGCTCCTTGTAAATCTCGGAGAACTAACACCCAACTCAGCCGGTATGCTTGCCAAGTTCTATACGAGCAATAAAAACTTTGTTGTAGACAAACCACATCCGGTATCATTCTATCAGCAGCCTATCGAAGTGGCAGAGGCGGCCACCCAACGCGAGTCAGACCAATATTGGGACAGCCTGCGGCATGAGCCTTTGAGCAGCACCGAAAAGAGTGTATACCGAATGATCGACACCCTGAAGAATATCCCTGTAATCCGGACATACACAGACATTATCAAGGTCGCCATTGATGGATACTATAACATGGGAAAAATTGAAGTGGGACCTTATCTGGCTATTGCCGCATGGAACAATATTGAAGGCTTTCGCTGGCAGGGTGGATTTAAAACAAATGAGAACTTCAGCAGGAAGTGGATGCTGGGAAGTCAGGTGGCTTATGGTTTCACTGATCAGCGCATGAAGTACTCCGCATTTGTTACCCGTATACTTTCCAGAAAGCGCTGGACTACGGTCAACTTCCGAATCCGAAGTGATATTGCCAGAATTGGAATCGATGATGAGAATCTCGCTGATAATCCATTATTTCTCGCTGCATCCAGGTGGGGCATATTCAGGCGTGGATACTATTTCGATGAGGCTCGTCTAAGTGTCGCCCGACAGTTCTTCAAGGGATTCAGCCAACGGCTTTCGTTCCGGCGATGGACCTTTCGTCCTACCTATGATTTTGGTTATTACCAGGACCCCAATGATACTTCATCGCCCATACTCGACTCTTTCGTTGCATCAGAAGTGTCATGGGAGACCCGTTTTGCACGCGATGAATTGTTCATTCAGAATGGCAACGAGCGCGTGAGCCTCGGAGCACTTCGGTGGCCTACGATAACACTCCGCTATACGCACGGATTTAAAGACCTGATGGGTGGGAGCTTTAACTATGATAAAATAAGGCTCAACGTGACTAAAAGGATTAAGATGGGACCGCTGGGTGTAGGCAAAGTGACTGCCACCGGAGAGTATATCTTCAATGACCTCCCGTACCCCTTGTTGGCACTTCACCTGGGTAACCAAACTCCATTGTACGCTGCAGTGACGTACAACCTGATGAATTACGGTGAGTTCATCAGCGATCATTACGCATCTATGCAGTACCGTCAGTACTTTGAAGGGTTTCTGGTCAACCGGGTTCCATGGTTGAACAAGCTTAACTGGCGGCTATTGGCCACGGGTAATGTGATCATTGGTGGAATGCGTTCCGGCAATCAAAACCTGATTGCCCAGCATACTGCATCGGGTGCCCCAACCCTCACCGCAGGGTATTTTACCGGCAAACCTTATGTGGAACTGGGTTACGGGGTTGAAAACATCTTCCGTTTCCTGCGTGTAGATTTCATTCACCGCCTCAGTTATCTTGATCACCCGAACGTGCGCCCTTTTGGCGTATTCTTTACAGCACAATTTCAGCTTTGATCCAGGATCCACCCCTGGATACAGATTGCATTTTTGGATATTATACCTGATAATTGCGCCGGTTTCTACCAAACACGCTAACACCCTTGAATAACACTTTCCGGTTATGGTTTTGGGTTGCTCTGGCCCTAACCGGTTCCGCTGCTTTTGCTCAGGAGATTTCCCTTTCGGGAAGGGTCACGGATGCGGCCACAGGCGACCCCATTCCATTTGCGAATGTGGTTTTCAAAGGCCTCGGTACGGGCGCGACCACCGACTTCGATGGTAACTTTAAAATCCGCACCAACCGACAGGCTGACTCTGTCGTTGCCAGCTATGTAGGTTATAAAAGCAAGACCAAAGCCATTGCGGGTAACAATGGTGTAATCAATTTCCAACTGGAAGAAGATGTAACCAATTTGCCAGAGGTGGTTGTCAAGGCCGGTGAGAACCCTGCTTTCGATGTGCTCCGGGCTGTTGTACGAAACAAAGACCGGAATGATAAGCGCAACTTGTCTGCCTATGAATACGATGTCTATACCAAAATGGAAGTCGATGTCGATAACATTTCTGAAAAACTCCGCAGCAAGAAGGTGATGAAGAAAATCGCTCAGGTCCTGGACAGCATGGAGCAGGTAACGGGTGAAGATGGCAAACCCATTTTGCCCTTGTTCATTACCGAATCAAGTTCGCGGTTCTATTACCGGAATGCGCCCGCCATCAAGACGGAAAAAATTCTGAAAACAAGAATCAGCGGTGTAGGCCTGGACGATGGGTCAATGGTCACCCAGCTCGTCGGATCCAGTTTTCAGGAGTATAATTTTTACCAGAACTGGATTACTATCATTAATAAGAATTTTGTTTCTCCGATCGCCGATGGATGGCGCGCTTACTATGACTATGACCTGATCGATAGCCTGATGGTAGGTGATGATTTCTGCTATCGCTTGGATTTTTATCCCAAGAATCCCCTGGAGTTGGCCTTTACCGGATCCATGTGGATTACCAAAGACCATTACGCCCTTAAACAAATTGATGCGTCCATAGGTAAATCAGCCAACGTCAACTTCATAGACAAAATCCGCATCCAGCAAGAGTCAGCTCCAACAGATGCAGGCCCCTGGTTGCCGGTCAAGAACCGCGTTTTGGTTAACATCGGAGAAATCAGCAAGAATTCTGCAGGGCTCCTTGGTAAGTTTTACACGAGCAACAAACACGTTGTAGTAAATCGTCCCCATCCCGCATCATTTTATGGCAAGCCCATTGTGGTGGATGAACAGGCCCAGTTACAGGAACGTGATGCTTTCTGGGATTCCCTGCGCCACGAACCCCTGAGCCGGGCTGAGAAGAATGTTTATCGGATGATTGACACCATCAAACATATCCCCATCGTCAAAACATACACGGAAGTATTTAAGGCGGTGGTGGATGGCTACTATGACTTTGGCAGTATCGAGGTGGGACCATATCTCCGCACCATGGCCTGGAATACCGTGGAAGGCATTAGGGTCCAGGCAGGATTCAAGACCAATATGCACTTCAGCAAAAAAGTGATGTTTAGTGGTTACATGGCTTATGGATTTCAGGATACGCACCTGAAATTCTCAGCTTCCGGGCAGCGCATCTTTTCCCGAAACCATTGGACAACTTTCACCATGCGGGTGAGAAGGGATGTGCAACGACTTGGTGTGGACGAAGAAGCCCTCGTTGGTAACCCGCTGTTCCTTACCGCGGCGAGGTGGGGACAATTCAAGCGTGCGTACTATTATGATGAATTTTATGCGGCCCTCCAGCGTGAAGTTGTGCGTGGATTCTCCACCAAGATTGCGTTTAAGACCTACACCTTTGAACCCACTTACCCATTTGGGTACCACCGAAACATCGTAGACCTTAACCCGCCAATCTTTCAGGATTTTAATACCGCCGAACTTCAGTTGGAAACAAGATGGGCCCGGGATGAGACTTTTCTTCAGAATGGAAATGAACGGGTCAGCCTGGGCCTTCGGAAATGGCCGGCAATTTCATTCCGGTTTACACAGGGAATCAAAGGAATTGTTGGTAGTGACTACACCTATCGGAAGTACCGGCTGTCCATTGACAAACGGGTCCGCATGGGCTTTCTTGGCGTCGGGAACTTGTCATTGTCCGGAGAATACATACCTGACCGGCTCCCATACCCGTTGCTTACTGTCCACCTCGGAAACCAGTCGCCTATCTATTCTCAGTTTACATACAACCTGATGAACTTCGGCGAATTTGTAAGTGATGAATCAGTCACCCTGCGGTATAGGCACTTCTTTGAAGGGCTTATTCTAAACAGGATTCCGTTGATGAACAAACTCAAGTGGAGGCTGGTGGGAACGGCCAATGTCATCTATGGTGGACTCACCCGTTCTAACCGGAGGCTGATTTCAGTATTCACACCGAGGGGAGACCCCGCCTTGAGAACCGGCTACTTTACCACCGGAACGCCTTATGTAGAAATGGGGTATGGGGTAGAAAACATCTTCAGGTTCATCCGGGTCGACTTCGTGCACCGCCTGACCTATCTAAGCAATCCAGATGTGCGCAAATTTGGGGTACTGATCACCGCCCAATTCAAGCTTTAGCCTTGGCATTCAGGGTGCAATCGACGTGCAAAAGTTGCATATTTGCACCCGAAAATTTCCTTGGTTCATGAGCGATATCAAAATTACCCTGCCCGATGGTTCTACCCGCAACTATCCTGCTGGTACCACAGGACTAACGATTGCCCAAAGCATTAGCGAGGGCCTCGCAAGGGTGGCCCTGTCTATTGAAGTAAATGGTGAAATCAGGGATCTCAATCGCCCGATCCTTTCGGATAGTTCCATCCGGATATTTACCTGGAATGACAAGGGTGGCAAGTACGCCTTTTGGCACTCTTCGGCGCACTTATTCGCCGAAGCACTCGAAGCCCTTTATCCAGGTGTAAAGTTTGGCATCGGTCCACCCATTGACAATGGGTTTTACTATGACGTAGATCTCGGAGATAAAACCTTCGGCGAAGATGACCTGGCGAAGGTCGAAGCCAAGATGTCTGAACTCGCCAAAAAGAATAGTGTCTTCGTGCGACGCGACGTCCCCAAGGCGGAAGCAATTGCCTATTTTGAAAAGAAAGGCGATCCATATAAACTGGAGTTGCTCCGTGATCTCGCCGACGGCAGCATCACTTTTTACGAGCAAGGAAGCTTTACGGATTTGTGCCGTGGTCCGCACATCCCGCACACCGGATTGATTAAAGCCGTGAAGCTGCTCAATGTGGCGGGTGCCTATTGGCGCGGTGACGAAAAGAACAAGATGCTCACCCGAGTGTATGGAATCACGTTCCCCAAGCAGAAAGAGTTGGAGGAATACCTTGTCATGATTGAAGAGGCCAAGAAACGTGACCACCGCAAACTGGGCAAGGAGCTGGAATTGTTTGCCTTCTCTGAAAACGTGGGTATGGGCTTGCCGCTGTGGTTGCCTAAGGGTACTGTGCTGCGCGAGCGCCTTGAACAATTCATGCGTAAAGCGCAGATCAGGGCGGGTTATGACCCAGTTGTAACTCCCCATATCGGAGCTAAGCAATTGTACGTAACGTCCGGACACTATGAGAAGTACGGAAAAGATTCATTCCAGCCCATTCATACTCCTGATGCAGGGGAAGAGTTTCTACTGAAACCCATGAATTGTCCCCACCATTGCGAGATATACAAAGTTAAGCCACGCTCGTACAAGGACCTCCCGATCCGGCTTGCTGAATTTGGTACCGTTTACAGATACGAGCAAAGCGGTGAACTACACGGCCTCACACGCGTCCGTGGGTTTACCCAGGATGACGCGCATATCTTTTGTCGACCGGACCAAGTCAAAGGGGAATTCATTAAGGTGATTGATTTGGTTTTGCACGTTTTTAAGTCGCTGGGATTTGAAAATTATACAGCCCAGGTTTCATTGCGTGATCCCGCCAATAAGGAGAAGTACATTGGGGAGGATTCGCTGTGGGATAAGGCGGAACGCGAAATCCAGGAGGCCGCCGACGAGCGCGGTCTCAAAACAGTTGCGGTCAAAGGTGAGGCGGCTTTCTACGGACCCAAACTAGACTTCATGGTGAAGGATGCGCTAGGCAGAAGTTGGCAGTTAGGCACCATCCAGGTAGACTACCAGTTACCAAAGCGTTTCCAACTGGAATATGTAGGATCTGACAACCAAAGGCATCAGCCGGTGATGATTCACCGCGCACCTTTTGGCTCGATGGAGCGCTTTATTGCAGTGTTGATTGAACACTGTGCCGGCAACTTTCCAATTTGGCTTTCACCAGAGCAAGTGGCCGTGTTGCCGATTTCTGAGCGATTCAATGCGTATGCTGAGAAAGTAATCCAGGAGCTTAAGAATCAGGATATCCGAGGCTTTTTGGATGATCGTGATGAAAAGATCGGCCGTAAAATCCGTGATGCGGAGGTGAAGAAAGTTCCCTATATGCTCATTGTAGGCGAAAAGGAGGCCCTGGAGGGTGCTGTTTCTGTTCGGAGGCATGGAGCAGGGGACCAGGGCACCGTAAGCCTGGCGGCGTTTATAGGGCAGTTTTTGACGGAAAACTCGATGCCCTTAACGGCTTGATTTCCTAAAAAAGTGGCGTTTCCTACATGGAAAAATTGAAAATTTGGTGATATTTGCGGCCTGTTTGTAAAGGCAGGCTTGTTTTTCTTGTTAAACGTAAACCCAACGAGTGGCATTTATACCTGGAAGTAATCGTCCGAGACCTTTGAATAAAGGTTTTCGCCCGAGAGTAGTTGATGAACCGTATCGCGTTAATGAGCGTATCACGGCTCCCCGCGTGAGGGTCGTTGGAGAGAACATCAAGGTTGATGTATATCCTATTCACGTAGCCATTAAGTTGGCTCAGGACCAGGGACTGGATTTGGTGGAGATTTCGCCCAATGCCGATCCTCCGGTGTGTAAGGTGATCGACTATTCCAAGTTTAAGTACGAACAGAAGAAGAAGCAAAAGGAGATTAAGTCGAACGCGCAGAAGACCGTTGTAAAGGAAATTCGATTTGGTCCCAATACCGACGAGCATGACTTCAACTTTAAAGTGAAGCACGCCGTCAACTTCCTGAAGGAGGGAGCGAAAGTGAAATCGTACGTACACTTTGCAGGTCGTTCGATTGTCTACAAAGAGCGTGGCGAAATCCTGCTGCTGAAGTTCGCTCAGGCACTGGAGGAAGTGGGCAAGGTAGAGCAGTTGCCTAAACTGGAGGGAAAGAGAATGTATATGATGGTAGCACCCAAACCTGGTGGTGCCAAGAAGTAGTAGTTACGTTTATTAGATAAGACAATGCCGAAATTAAAAACAAAGTCAGGCGCCAAGAAGCGCTTTAAGGTTACAGGAAGCGGTAAGATCAAGCGCAAGCATGCTTACAAGCGTCATATCCTGACCAAAAAAGGTACAAAGCAAAAGCGCAGACTCAGCCACGCCGCCGTCGTTAAGAAAGTTGACGAAGGCAACGTGCGTCCGATGCTGCCCTATGCCCTGTAGTCCGTTCCGAAAGGAAGGATTGGTTTAGTTTAATGTTTAACCCGGTGCCGGGCTATAAGAACCTTAACGGGTCGCCCTCCACCAAAAAATTATCATCATGCCACGTTCAGTGAACCATGTAGCATCCCGCGCCAAGCGCAAAAAGGTGCTCAAACTCGCAAAAGGCTTCTTCGGCCGGAAGAAAAACGTTTGGACCGTTGCCAAGAATGCCGTTGAAAAAGGTCTCGTATATGCATACCGCGACCGCAAAGCCAAGAAACGCGATTTCCGCGCTGTTTGGATTCAACGTATCAATGCAGGTGCCCGCCTCCACGGAATGTCATATTCCGAACTGATGGGCAAATTGAAGAAGTCGGGTATCGACCTCAATCGGAAAGTATTGGCCGACCTGGCCATGAACCATCCCGAAGCCTTCGCTGAGGTAGTTAACAAAGTAAAATAGGAGAAGGGGCGCAAGCCCCTTTTTTGTTTATGCCCATGAACCGATCGCAAAAACTATTCGCCTTCCTGGCATTACTGTTCGCGCTGCTCCTCATCGGAATGGTAATTGATATCTCACGCAAAACAACATTTCCGGGCAAACGAAACAAGGCCAAACAAGCCGTTTTGCAAGGCCACACAGTCATTGGTCGGCCTGATTGGCAACTCAACACCGTTTAGGGCAATTCGTCGACCGTGCATTGGCCACCCCAGGCCTGGCACCTACATTTGAACCATAAGCCAACTATAGACAGGAATTTCCCCCGGGGTCAAGGACTTTGGGGGATTTTCTTTTTTTAGCCGCCTGACTCTTTATGCTATTTTTGTCGGCAAACTTCGTCGGTTGGTTCTCGCATCTATCTTACTTTACCTTGTCGTCACTATCCTTATCGGATATTGGGCCTCCCGTCGGGTCAAAACCTCAGGTGACTTTATGCTCGCAGGCAGAAGTTTGCCCATGCTCCTGAGTTCTTCGGCACTCTTTGCAACCTGGTTTGGATCGGAGACGGTTTTTGGTGCCTCCGCCGAATTCCTGAATGGTGGTCTTTATGCCGTCATCGAAGACCCATTTGGTGCGGCATTGTGTCTGATCCTTTTTGGCCTCTTCTTTGCGCGCAGACTCTATAACATGAACTTGCTTACCCTGGGAGATTATTTTGAAGTCAGGTTCGGCAAGAAGACGGAGTTGGTGGCCAGCATTTTTCTGGCACCACCATATGTGGGCTACATCGCTGCCCAGTTGGTTGCCATGGGGCTTATCCTCCATGTAGTGACTGGGATGGACGTTTGGATTGGAATTGTCGTCAGCGCAGGTGTTGTCACAGCCTATACCTATATCGGAGGAATGTGGGCCATTTCGGTAACTGATTTTGTACAGAGTATCATAATAATAGCAGGTCTACTGGTCCTGGCTGTAGTCCTGAGTCAGCAGGCGGGGGGCATTCAGGCGGTACTTACCGAAGTTCACCCTGAGAACTTTAGGTTTCTGCCGCATAACAACTGGCGTGACCTCATCACCTGGCTGGCTGCCTGGTCGGTACTTGGATTAGGCTCCATTCCGTCACAGGATGTGTTCCAGCGATCGATGTCTTCTGGCTCCGCGAATACCGCCGTAAGATCCTGCTACTATGCAGCCATCCTTTATCTCACAGTAGCCATGCTCCCGTTGTTTATTAGTTTATGCACCAAACACTTGTACCCGCATCAACTTCAGGGTGACACCCAACTCACATTGCCCCGCATGGTGATGGAGCATACCCACTGGGCAGTTCAAATCATGTTCTTTGGTTCCTTGCTTTCGGCCATCATGAGTACCACCAGTTCAGCTGTGTTGGCACCTGCCGCCATTTTCAGTAAGAATATGGTACAGCCCCTGTTGGGAAAGACCATGGACGACAAGGAAATGCTTGTGTTAACACGCATATCGGTATTGCTATTCAGCCTGATTGCTACGGCAATGGCCATGATGCGGTCAAATATCTATGAACTCGTGGGCGAGTCATCCATCCTGAGCCTTGTCACCTTGTTTGCACCATTGACCCTGGGACTTTACTGGAGCCGGGCCAACGGCGCGGGTGCTGTATGGGCCATGATCCTTGGATTCGTATCCTGGTTAGTATTTGAATTCGTTTTGCCGCTGGGTGTACCCAGTTTGGTACCTTCGACCCTGGTGAGCCTCGCCACAATGGTGGTTGTTAGCCTGCTGAGCAGTAAGAACACGGGCATGGTCTCCCATTAATCCTGTACTTTTATATCCCAAAAATAATTTCAATACATGCCTGATCAATTTGAGAATTTTGAAACAAATGCCATCCGTCTCCAACAGGAGCGGACTGAATACCGGGAGCATGCAGTGCCTTTGTATATGACTTCCAGTTTTGTGTTTGATGATGCTGAGCAGGCGCGGGCGCTTTTTGCGGATGAAATACCGGGCAACATATACACCCGGTTTTCCAACCCCAACAACAACGAGCTTATTCAAAAGCTATGCAGTTTGGAAGGCACAGAAGATGGTATTGCAACCGCCTCGGGCATGGCGGCGATGTATAGCAGCATGGCAGCACTGCTTAAGTCGGGCGACCACGTACTGGCCTCCAGGTCGGTCTTTGGATCTACCCACCAAATCCTTACTGTCTTATTTCCCCGCGTGGGCATCAGTCACACATACGCTGACCTCAGTGAATCTATCGAATCATGGGAGAAGAAAATTCAGCCCAATACCCGGATGATATTCCTTGAGACTCCGTCTAATCCAGCACTTGACCTGATGGACCTCGAAGCCCTTGGTATTCTGGCCAGAAAGCACAACCTCATCCTGAATGTTGACAACTGTTTCGCGACGCCTTACTTGCAAAACCCGTCCAGGTGGGGTGCGCACCTGGTCACTCACTCGGCAACAAAATTCATTGATGGTCAGGGTCGCGTAATTGGCGGAGCAGTGCTCGGGACGCGTGAACTCATTAAAGAAATCCGGTTCTTTGCCCGCCACACGGGCCCATCCATGTCGCCATTCAATGCATGGATCCTTTCCAAAAGCCTGGAAACCCTTGCGGTGCGCATGGACCGCCATTGTCAAAATGCTTTGGAAATTGCTCAATATCTTGAACAGCATCCCGCAGTAGCAAAGGTGAAGTATCCGTTTCTGCCTTCCCATCCGCAATTTGCATTAGCCAAAAAACAAATGAAAGCAGGTGGTGGCGTTGTCACGTTTGAAGTAAAGGGTGGTATTGATGCTGGCCGTAAGTTTCTGAATCAATTGCGAATGATCTCTCATTCTGCAAACCTGGGTGATACACGCACCATAGCCACGCATCCAGCTTCAACAACGCACTCCAAACTGACAGATCTTGAACGTAAGGCGGTGGGCATTATGCCTGGACTTATTCGCATTTCTGTAGGACTGGAAAATATCAACGACATTAAGCGCGATATCAATAACGCCTTGAGCTAACCTACTTCTTTAGGCGTACTTTACCTTAAAATGGAAGCCGGGTAGTAAGGTTACCTGGGCTGACCATTCGGTATATATGTAGTACCAGTGGTGGTCGTTTGCCGGGGATCTTTCCGTCATGGGTTTGTGTCCCGCAGCACCCTGGAATATTTTCGGGTTTAAGGTTTACAAGCCTTTCGGGAAACTGAAGGGCTTGTTTTTT
>DAOMGC010000043.1:0-30343 GCA_035430125.1 Cyclobacteriaceae bacterium
CGGGAACGGATTATTTTTCCTTTTTCGGTACCGGATCAAATCCTGAGGTTCCCCAAGGATGGCAACGGGCTATTCTTTTCATTCCCAGCCAGGAGCCGCGAATGATTCCCCATTCAAAAATTGCCTCTATGGTATATTGAGAACAGCTCGGGGTATGCCGGCAGTGGGCGCCCATCATCGGCGACAAGGTAGCCTGATAGATTCGAATTGGGAACACGTATATTTTTCTCAGCCAGTCCATGGCCTAATCAATCGAATAGCTGATTGACCCATCCTTACCATCCTTGAGTTGGATGCCGATGCCCTTCAGGTCATCACGGATCTTGTCCGAGAGGGCATATTGCTTGTCCACCCGTGCCTTTTTCCTGAGTTCAATCAGTACGTTAATGGCTCCATCGAGGAGTTGGTCATCGTGTCCCGATTCTTCGCGCAGGCCCAGGGCATCTTCCATAAATCCCTGATAGGCAGCCTGAAAGCGCGTAAATACAGAACCATCAATGGATGCTAAGGGTAGATTTCCAGAGTGCATGTCGTTGATGCGGGCGGACATTTCAAACAACACCGCCAGGGTCTTGGCTGTGTTGAAGTCATCGCTCATGTTCTGGTAGCATTCAGCCACCAGGCCATCCAATGTTTGATTGATGGGGTCAGTACCTTCATGGCCGGGGTGCCGCATCCCCTTGATGTGCTTCAGTGCGGTTGCTAGTTTCTTGTATCCCTTTTCTGCAGCGAGCAAGGCTTCGTTGGAGAAGTCGAGGGTGCTGGAATAATGTGACTGCAGCATAAAAAAGCGAACGGTCATGGGTGAGAAACCCTTCTCCAACATGGGATGATTGCCCGTGAATAACTCCGATGGAAGGAACGAATTACCCAGCGACTTGCTCATCTTCTGCCCATTCACAGTGAGCATGTTGCTGTGAATCCAATATTGAACTGGCGTCTTGCCATTCGCTCCCTGAGCCTGTGCAATTTCACATTCATGATGGGGAAACTTGAGATCCATGCCACCGCCGTGGATATCGAATGTTTCTCCGAGGTATTTCGTACTCATGACAGTACACTCGATGTGCCAACCCGGGAAGCCATCACCCCATGGCGATGGCCAACGCATGATATGCTCCGGTGATGCTTTCTTCCACAGCGCGAAGTCTATCTTCTCGCGCTTTTCGTCCTGGCTATCAAGGTCTCGGCCGCTTTCCAGTAATTCATCAATATTTCGACCGGACAGTATGCCATAATGATTGTTCTTATTGTACTTCTTTACGTCGAAATAGACTGATCCATTCACTTCATAGGCGAGCCCTTGCTCTATAAGCTTTTGGGTAATAAGAATTTGTTCTACAATGTGTCCGGTTGCGGAAGGCTCAATGCTGGGTGGGAGGATGTTAAATTGTCGCATCACGCCATGAAAGTCTTCGGTATAGCGCTTTACAACTTCCATGGGCTCGAGCTGCTCCAGTCGTGCCTTCTTTCCAATCTTGTCTTCTCCTTCATCGGCGTCGTTTTCAAGGTGGCCAACATCGGTGATGTTACGGACATAACGCACTTTATATCCAAGGAACCTCAGGTATCGGGATATGATGTCAAATGTAAGGAAGGTGCGGGTGTTGCCGAGGTGGACGAAATTATACACGGTGGGACCACACACATACATGCCTACAAAACCCGGCGTGATGGTCGTGAATTTTTCTTTTTTTCCACTGAGGGAGTTGGTGACAGATATCGGATATTGTTCGTACAGCTTCATGAGGAAATTTATCGCGCGAAGCTACAAAAAGGAAGGCGGTTGAGTGGCTGCCCGGCACTATTTCTTGGTGATTTTGAACTCTACCCGTCGGTTTAGCCTGCGGTGTTCTTCGGTGTCATTGGGGGCAATTGGGTTGGCGGGGCCATAGCCTTTGCCCGCAATCCGTCGAGGGGCAATTCCTTTGTCGGTCATATATTTTTTCACGGTGCTAATGCGGTCCTGTGAAAGCAGAATCAGCCGAACGGAGTTCCCCTGATTGTCGGTATATCCTCCCAGTTCAATTTCCATGGCTGGATTCTCTTTCATGATTGCAACCAGACGGTCCAATTCTGCATAGGACTCCAGCTTCAGTACGGCTTTGGCCTGCTCAAAGAATACATTGTTCAATTTAATGGTCTGACCTACTTCAATGGGAGACAAGTAGAGGTCTTCAGATAGTTCGATAAAATTTTTTACCGCTGTGAGATCAAGGTTCTCACTCACGGATAGATGTCCTGGGGCTGCAGCGTGGAATCCATAGTTGTCGCCATAGGGGAGGGTGATTTTGTATTCACCGGTAGCAGGGTCTGAAATGGCTTCACCCACATTTTTGTTGGTGCCCAGGTTTTCGACAACAATATCTGCACTGATTGGTTTTTGAGTTTTGGCGTCCAGCGTCCTTCCCCGGATCAAGACCACCGGATCAGGTTTGATTTCCTTGGGTAGCCGGATGGAAACGATGTCAGTTTTTCCATATCCATCTTTATCAGTCACCATCAATGCAATTTCGCCGGAGGCAGGCAGTACATAGTAGGCATCAAATGAATAGCTGTTGATTTCCGGCCCCAGATTTACAGGCTTGGTCCATTCGGTCCAACCGGGACCGGTTCGGCGCGTCATAAAAATATCAGCACTGCCATATCCTGGGTGGCCGTGGGATGAAAAGTACAAGGTCTTACCATCGGCTGCGAGAAATGGAGACACTTCGTCGAACCGTGTGTTCACGGTAGGACCTAAGTTGATCGGGTCTTCCCACACGCCATCATCATTCTGTAGTGAAACATAGATGTCTCGTTCTTCACGTGCGGAATCGTAAAACAGGTTTTTACTGTTCATCGTTGTAAACAGCATGGCTTTTCCGTCGGAGGAGAGGTAGGATTCAAAGTGTTTGGCCTCATTGTGAAAAGTAATGCCCAGCGGTTCTGGCTCATTCCAACCCGTGAGACTTCGGGTTCGTTTCCAGAATTGGGTAGCGTCCACAAAAATGATCGTATTGTTGTCTGTGCTGATGGAGGAAATATTGTCGGTTGTCTTTGTATTGAAGGGTTCGCCCAGGTTGATGGCATCTGTCCACTTGTTTCCATCCCAGGTGGCCGAGTAGTAATCTTCAGCATCCTCGACGCCGCCCAGGTTGCCAGTATAATATTGACGTGTAAAATAGAGAAGCTTACCATCGGCCGAAATACGCGGCATGACATCATTGACCGCTGTGTTCACGCCCGGCCCCAGGTTTACCTTTACCAATCCGGTGGTGAGCTTGGGAGGTAAATTGATGACGATACCGGGTTGGCTGAACCGATAGTGATCAATTTCCAGGTTCATTTGATCATAGTTGATGATCCCGATGGCGGTACCATCCCAGGGAAAGGCAGGGTATTGATCCACCTCTGTTCCGTTGATGATGAAGTGCAATACACCAGCGGACTGTTCTACCTCAATTTGATTGGCCTTGCCCAAAGGATTAACCACCGAAGACTGCACCCATCCCTTCCCGGGCTTCAGGTTGTTAGCAACCTTATCTGTAGATCCAATAAAGTAGTACCCCGTTGATGCTATTACAAAATAGTTATAACTATTTCGGACTTTATTATACCCCCACATCAGGCCAAAACCCTTGTTGGAAACTCCGCCTGTTTGGGTAATGTTGGCGGCCAGCCGAAAATCTTCCTTTAGGTCAACATACACATTAATGCTTGAAGCCCATCCTCCGGCCGGAGAATTGAGTTGCAACTTTCCATTGGCAATTCTTTGAGACCCCCCATTGGATTCGCCTGTCCACCACCCATAGCGCTCGTCATCAAACTCATCATTCACCGTGGGCGACTGACCTGATGCGATGAGGGTTAATCCAGAAAGGAAGAGAATAAGGAAAGTGAATTTCATATAACCGGTGGCCAAAATTGGAGACGAGAATGTTACGGATCAATAGGTTGAGCCGTTTGTAATGGACTGATCTGAGAATTTTGCCTGGCCTTCTCTGTAAATGGTGCTTGGTTAGGGGCATGAATTATTTAACTTTCTTTTCTAAACCTACCTCCATGAAACAAATACTTTGGCTTTTTGTGGTCATACCCATGCTGGCGAATGCACAACCGGAAGTGCAACTTCTTGAGAAGCTTAAATCAGAGGCTGCTCAGGAAGTAGAAAGGAACGCAGTGTTGGGCCAGCAAATCAATGACATGTTATTCAGTTTTTCCGAATTGGGATTTCAGGAAGTGGAAACACAGGCCTACCTCACTAATCTGCTCGAAAAGAATGGATTCAAGATTGAAAAAGGGATTGCGGGAATTCCTACTTCGTGGATGGCCAGTTGGGGCAACGGTAAGCCGGTTATAGCCCTGGGTTCTGATGTGGATTGTATCCCCAAAGCTTCACAAAAGCCAGGTGTAGCGTATCATGACCCCATCGTGGAGGGCGCACCCGGCCATGGTGAAGGCCACAATTCGGGTCAGGCATTGAATATTATCTCGGCGTTGGCCATTAAGAAAATAATGGAGCGTGAGAAGATTTCCGGTACGATTGTACTCTGGCCTGGAATTGCTGAAGAGCAACTGGGTACAAAGGCATATTACATCAGGGCAGGGGCTTTTAAGCAAGTGGATGCCTGCATATTCACCCACGTGGCCAGTAACCTTGGTGTGAGCTATGGCGACAGCGGATACAATGGCATGATCTCTGTCAAATTCAACTTTGAAGGTGCTGCAGCGCATGCGGCGGGTGCACCGTGGCGGGGACGCAGTGCATTGGACGCCGTTGAACTTATGAACGTGGGATGGAACTACAGGCGTGAACACCTCGAGTTGACGCAACGTTCGCATTACGTGATTTCTGATGGAGGGGATCAACCCAATGTTGTGCCTTCCAAGGCTTCGGTGTGGTATTACTTCCGTGAACGTACGTATCCTGCCATCAAAACCCTTTTCGATAAAGGGATCAAGACTGCCGAAGGAGCGGCCCTGATGACCGACACCAAATTCACCTATGAGATTATGGGTTCAGCATGGCCTGCTCATTTTAATAAGCCTATGGCTGAAGCCGCTTACGCGAACATCAGAAAAGTAGGTTTGCCAGTGTGGACTGACGCTGATCAAACCTTGGCCAAAGCCACACAAATCGAAATGAAATCAAACCGGACCAATGGACTGGCTACGAAACTCGATACCATCGGACTCCCGGCACCGGTTGGGTCTGTGAATGTTATGGGCCGTCAACTTATGGCTATGGGTGGTGGCTCTGATGATATTGCGGATATTTCCTGGTCACTGCCCACCATCACGCTGGGTTACCCATCAAATATCCCCGGATTGCCGGGTCATCACTGGTCAGACGCGATTGCCATGGCAACACCAATCGCTCACAAGGGCATAGTTTACGGAGCAAAGGCAGAGGTGATGACTATTCTTGACTTGTTGTTAAAGCCAGAGTTGATTAAGAATGCATGGGAATATTATCGTACCGAACAAACCAAAGATCAACAGTATATCCCCCTGATCTCGGATAAAGATCGTCCGGCCATAAAACTGAACGAGCGCATCATGAAAGACTATGCGCCTAAGCTAAAGCCCCTGTACTACAATCCTGCGAAGTACAAGACGTACCTGGAGCAGTTGGGCATTCAGTATCCCACCATTCGGCCCGATCAAAAAGAGGCCCTTGAAAAGTTGAACAAATCAAAATAACCTGATTATGATAAAGCGAATTTGGCTCGTAGGTCTCTTGTTAACCTGGGGCATGTTACTGCAAGCGCAGACGGAGGTACAGCAGGTAGAAAAACTGAAGGCAGAGGCTGTCGCCGAGGTGGAGCGCAATGCGCAACTTGGCCAACAGATCAATGATATGCTGTTTAGCTTTTCCGAATTGGGATTTCAGGAATATGAGACTTTCAATTACCTCACGGCTTTGCTGGAAAAGAATGGATTTAAAATTCAAAAGGGGGTAGCCGGTATTCCTACCGCGTGGATTGCCACGTGGGGTAGTGGCAAACCGGTAATTGCCCTTGGCTCGGATGTGGATTGCATTCCCAAAGCGTCGCAGAAGCCAGGTGTGGCATACCATGACCCGATCGTGGATGGTGCGCCCGGTCATGGCGAAGGGCATAACTCCGGGCAGGCGCTGAATATCATATCTGCCCTGGCACTCAAGAAGATTATGGAGCGGGAAAAAATTCCCGGAACCATTATGCTGTGGCCTGGTATTGCTGAAGAATTGGTGGGCACGAAAGCCTTTTATATCCGCGCTGGTTACTTCAAAGATGTGGACGCCTGCATATTTACGCACGTGGCAAATAACCTGGGTGTATCGTATGGTGATGCCGGCAACAATGGATTGGTATCCGTTAAGTTTAGTTTTGAAGGGGCCGCGGCCCATGCCGCCGGCGCTCCGTGGCGGGGCAGAAGTGCCCTGGATGCGGTGGAACTAATGAATATTGGATGGAATTTCCGACGTGAACACCTGGAACTGACACAACGTTCTCACTATGTGATCAGCGATGGGGGTGATCAGCCCAATGTAGTGCCTTCCAAAGCTTCAGTATGGTATTACTTCCGTGAACGGACATACCCCGACATCCGCAAACTGTTTGATGTAGGTGTGAAGATGGCTGAAGGTGCTTCATTAATGACCGACACCAAGTTCACCTATGAGATTCTGGGCTCAGCCTGGCCAGGACATTTCAATAAGCCGATGGCTGAAGCAATGTATAGCAACATCAAAAAAGTAGGGTTGCCTTCCTGGTCCGCTGAAGATCAACTATTGGCCAAGGCATCTCAGATAGAATTGAAAGCTCCCAAGGTAGATGGCTTAGCTACAAAACTCGATACACTCGGATTGCCAACGCCTACGGGTCCGGTTAATGTAATGGGCCGGCAATTAATGGCCATGGGCGGCGGTTCGGATGACATTGCTGATATCAGCTGGTCGTTACCTACAATCGTGTTGCGTTATCCTTCGAACATTCCTGGATTACCAGGTCACCATTGGAGCAATGCAATCTCCATGGCAACCCCGATCGCCCACAAAGGAATTGTATACGGTGCCAAGGCAGAGGTAATGACATTGCTTGATCTCTTGCTCAAGCCGGAGATATTGAAAAACGCGTGGGAATATTACCGTTCAGAACAAACCAAAGACATCAAGTATACGCCACTGATAGGTGAGAAGGACATTCCTGCGATTTACCTGAACCAAAAGATCATGGGTGAATTTGTGCCTAAGCTTAAGCCTCTTTATTACAACCCCGCGAAGTACAAGACCTATCTGGAGCAGCTGGGTATCCAATACCCGACGGTACGTCAGGACCAAAAGGACGCTATTCAAAAACTAGATGCAACCAAAAAGCCATGAAAGTGCGCGCGCTGCTGCTGTTATCCCTGTTGATGTGCTCAACGGCTGGTAATGCACAAGAGGTAACTTCAATAGTAGCCCGAGAAGGCACCAACATGGCGTTGGCCTTGAGTCCGGATGGGCAATGGCTAGCATTTGACGTGCAGGGGACCATTTATCTGTTGCCAGCCATAGGCGGAAATGCAAAGGCCCTTACCGATGGAATGGGCGACGACCGTCAACCGGCATGGTCCGCCGATGGAAAATACATCGTATTTCAATCTTATCGCGACGGGAACTATCATATCTGGAAAGTCAATCGGGATGGCACTGATCTTAGACAATTGACATTTGGCCGTTACGACGATCGCGAACCTTATTGCTCATCTGATGGCAATCATATGGCATTTTCTTCTGACCGCAATGGTAACTACGACATCTGGGAGTTAACCATGACGACGGGTGAACTGAGGGCGCGTACCCAGGATGCTGCCCATGACATCCAACCGGCTTATGCGGCTGATGGAAGCACCATCGCTTTTTCTTCGACCCGGAGTGCCGGAGGCATCATGACCGTGGGACAAGACGGCAAGGAGCAACTGATAGCACCTGCCCAAGGTGCCATATTAAATGCCCCTGCCTGGAGCACGGATGGCAGTTCCCTTTCTTTCAACCGCTATGCTGATGGGGTAAGTGACCTGATGGTTGCTCAGGTCCGCGATCAGCAAATTCGAAAAGTCAGTGATCCTGGTGAAGATGTGTTCCCGTTCAGGGCAGCATGGACCTCACCGCAAGAACTAATCTATGCATCAACTGGGAAAGTCTTGCGCAGAATGGTGGGAGGTAAGTCGTTTCCCATACCGTTTACGGTTACCATGCAGGTTGGTCGGTTCGCATACAACTCGCGGGTAAGGGATTTTGATACAGAAGCTGGACAAAAGGCCAAAGGCATCTCCGGTCCGGTCATCTCACCCGATGGTACGTCAACTGTGTTTGCTGCTTTGGGAGATATCTGGTTGTTGAAACACGGTCAGGCTCCTGTACAACTTACCCACGATTCCGCTCTGGATGCAGATCCTGCCTGGACATCCGATGGAAAATCAATTGTGTTTAGTTCCGATCGTGCCCATGACCAGGTGATGAACCTCTGGTGGATGAATGTGCAATCCGGCGAAGTGCGTCAAATCACAAAATCTAATCGCCATGCCCTTGTACCTGCTGTGTCACCAGACGGAAAGAAGATTGCTTTCCTGCTCAGCGATAGTCCCATGGGCTTCTCTACGGCAACCTTACATGTGATTGGTATTGAAGGCGGTATCCCAACGCCTTATCACAAACCTATGTTTACCAGCGGACGTCCATCCTGGTCGTCGGATGGAAGTCTTATCGTACTGTCAGCATTGCAGGCTTACTCCAGCCGGTTTCGAGAAGGATTGTCCATGGTGTTGGTGGTTCCTGTATCCGGCGCTCCAGTACAATTCTGGTCACCGACTGAGGGGCGAGCCATTGGTCAACGAGGGAAGAATGGTCCAGTTTGGTCACCGGCTGCCAACCAGATTGCCTTTGTAGAGGCAGGTATACTCTGGACCCAGCGGTTAAATGAAAGTGGATTGCCCATTGCACCACCAGTGCGAGTGAACAATGAAATGACCGAGTCTCCATCATGGACAGCGGATGGGAAACAATTGTTGTACCTCAATAATGATGAACTTCACCTGGTGGATGTAGTAACGGGTCAGGTGCGCGCAGTGCCCTGTGGTTTGGAATGGAGGCAACAGAAGAATCACGAGACCTGGGTTATTCATGCCGGTCAGGTGCTGGATGGAGTGTCGTCTACTTATCGGAAGAACATGGACATCGTGATCGTCGACAACCGCATCAAGGAAATTGTTCCACATCAACCTGGTCGATCCGGTAAGGTGGTTGATGCGTCATCGAATACAGTCATTCCGGGGTTGGTTGAAATGCATACACATCAAAATGCAACCGGTGGCGAGCGACTCGGAAGAATCTGGTTGTCCTATGGCATTACGACTGTGCGCGAAACTGGAGGTGATCCATATGATGCACTTGAGCGCAAAGAGGCGTGGGGCAGTGGTGTGCGAATGGGTCCCCGGTTATTCTTTACCGGTCCGTTAATGGATGGGGAGCGCGTGTATTATGACCTCGCGACAAGCATTGTTAGTGGCGCCCACCTGGACATGGAGCTTAACCGCGCAGATCGTCTGGGATATGATTTCATGAAGACCTATGTCCGGTTTCCGGATGTATATCAACAGCGTGTTACCGCCTTTGCTCATGCCCATGGTATTCCGGTCTCTTCGCATGAAATATTTCCGGCTACGCGGTATGGAGTGGACGGAGTAGAGCACCTCAGTGCAACCAGTCGTCGTGGTTATTCACCCAAGATGACAGCCATTGGCCGCAGTTACGATGATGTGCTTCAGGTTCTTCGTGGATCTGGCATGAACCTGACGCCCACCATATCCCTGCAAGGAGGATTCAATACCAAGTGGAGGCTTGACCCTGACCTGAAGGGTAATCAGCAAGTAACAGATTTGTTTGGTAAAGATTATGTTGAGTTTGTGTCTGCCTCGGTTCAACAACAGTTGAAAACTACTCCCGATTTGCCACAACGGTATGAAAACTCAATTCGCACACTGAATGGTTACATCAAGGGTGGAGTTCATATCACCCCAGGTACTGATTCACCATTCATCACCTATGGGCTGAGTTTACATGTGGAGATGCAATGCCTGGTGGACGCGGGGTATACGCCACTACAAGCCATACAGGCAGCAACGGTTAAGGCAGCGCAAGCGCTGGGTGTGGAGAAGGACCTGGGTACGATTGAGGCGGGTAAACTGGCTGATCTGGTCATCGTTCGTGGGGATCCGCTGAAGCAAATCAAAGATGTTTGGAAAGTACAGGGCGTGGTCAGGAACGGGATACTGTATTCGTATAGTGAATTATTGAATCGTCCTTAGTTTGTTGCAGATCTTTTCCCCAGTTTTGCGTCCTATGTTTACTGGTATTATCGAAGCTACCGCCATTGTCGATCGGGTTGAAAAAGATGGCGCAAACAAAAATTTCTGTTTGGCTAGCACCCTGACGGGAGAACTTAAGGTGGATCAAAGTCTGGCACACAACGGTGTGTGTCTAACGGTGACGCGGGTTGACGCCAAACAATACTGGGTCACCGCCATTAATGAAACACTCCAGAAATCAAATCTGGGTAAGTGGAAGGCGGGCGACCTCATTAACCTGGAACGTTCGATGCCAGCGTATGGGCGGTTTGATGGCCATATTGTTCAGGGGCATGTTGATCAGGTGGGGGTTTGTGACAAAGTAACCGAAGCTGACGGCAGCTGGGTGTTTGACTTCAAATATGATGCGGGTATTGGCAATATTACCGTTGAGAAAGGTTCTATCGCAATCAATGGGGTAAGTCTCACCTGTTTCAATGCACGGCCAGGCAGCTTTACCGTGGCCATCATCCCATACACTTTTGAGCATACTAACTTTGGTACACTGCGTGCCGGTGATCAGGTTAACCTTGAGTTTGACATCCTTGGAAAGTACATCCGACGGCTTGTTGGTACAGCTTAAACCCCTCGTTAAGCCCAAAGAGATTACTTTGGTAAAGCATTGATGTAAGAATGACGTAAGATATGGAGCCAGATTGCTGTAAACAATCTGGTTGGATTGCGGTTCTTTGAAGATAAATCCTATCCGTATGTTAGATCAATTGCTCAAACTGGTAGAACAAAGTGCTCAGCAGCCTATTGTTCAGAACAAAGCCATCCCTGATCAGTTTAACAATGCTGCTATCAAGGATGTGACCCAGCAAATTTTGTCGACGCTGAAGGCCGAAATTGCCAACGGCAACATGCAGCAAATTGTCGGACTGTTTCAATCAGGCGGTAAGGCACTGAATGCTCACCCGGTGATAGGTAACATTAATCAGTCGGTTGTCAATAGCCTCGTTTCAAAGTTTGGATTAAATGCTTCTCTGGCGCAGCAAGTAGCCTCCGAAGTAGTACCTGGTGTAATCGGTCAGGTGATACGCAAGGCCAATGATCCAAAGGACATTGACTTTGATCTCCAACAGATGATGCGCACCATGAGTGGCAACAGCACCTTGGACATTTCCGGAATGCTGAGCCAGCAACCTAAAGGTGCTATTGGCAGCATTGGTAATGTCTTTGGAAAGCTCTTCGGGAAATAAACCAGATCGATCTAATAAGAACTGGATGAGGTTGCTGCCCTTCGTCTGATCAGCCATTGGCTAAACGTAAAGCCTGCCCAGCCACCAAATAGGCCCACCAGGCAACCCGCCAAGATGTCGCCTGGATAATGCACCCCCAGGTAAATACGGGTGTAACACATGATGAAGGCCCACACAAACATTAGTCCGATCCAGCGATAACGGCTTCGGAACCACAAAAACATAAAGTAAGCAACCCCTACGGTGTTCGCTGCATGGCTTGAGGCAAATCCATAAAGCCCACCTCTATAATCGTTTACCAGGTGCAGAACGGACTGCAGGGAAGGTTCATGCGAGGGACGCAGACGTTCGAACATCGGTTTCATGATGCGGTAAGTCACCATGTCGGAGATGACGAGGGTGAGCACAAGGCCGGCCATGATCCACCACCCATTTCGCTTGTGTTCCTTGAATATGAGATAAATCAGAAGGACGTATAGGGGGATCCAGAATTCAGTCTTGGTTACCCAGAATACAATAGGGTCCAGCCACGGCGTGTGAAACTGATTGAACCACAGCAGCAGTTCCTGATCCCATGATTTGAGTTGATCGAGCACCGACAAATGTACAAAGAATGGACACCCAAAAGTGTTGGTGGATGTCCGGATCTAATTATCTTGGGTATCATTTTTTTATAGGATTGGCTTATGGAACGTTATGACCTAGTTGTGATTGGTGCAGGCCCTGCAGGTTTTGCTGCTGCGATGCGTGCAGTGGACTTCAAAAAGCGAGTGCTGCTGGTGGAGCGGAACCGGATCGGCGGTGCGGGCGTCACCAATGGGGCTTTGTCATCCAAGACCCTTTGGGAGTTGTCCAGAGAAGTATCAGCCTTTCGCAAAAGCCTGAAGCGCTACAACCTGCCTGTGCCAGAGGTGAGTTATGCCGCCATTCGGGAAGAAGTAAGACGCGCCGTCGCCGAGCGAAAGAACCTGATGGAATCCCAAATCACCTTCCTGAAAAATGCCGAACCGCGTTGTCTGGATACCCGTCAGGGTGAGGCACGTTTGTTGAGCAAGAATACAGTTGAGATTACATCTGGCAAAACCAAAGAGGTGGTGCACGCCGATTATATCGTGCTGGCTACCGGGAGTAGGCCCCGTTTTCTTCCTGAGCTGCCCATTGACGAGAAGGTCGTGATGACCAGCGAAGGCATTGAAGATATTAGTGAATTCCCGGAGAGTATGGTGATTGTGGGTGCTGGTGTTATTGGTTGTGAATACGCCACCATCTTCAGTGGTTTCGGCAAGACCAAAGTGCATTTGATTGACAAAGGTGATCGTATCCTCCCATTTGAGGACGAAGACGCTGTGCGAATTGTAGAGCGGAACATGGAACGCAATGGTGTGCTCATCCACCGCAATTCAAGACTCATCCGGATGGAAGTGAAGGAAGGTAAAGTTGAATACGAACTGGAATATACCGACAACCGGAGGGAAGTGTTCCACGTCGAGAAGGCATTGGTGTCCGTAGGGCGTGTTCCTAACCTTGAAAACCTCTGGGATGAGTCAGTCGGTATTCGGATGTCGAAGAAAGGAATTGAAGACCACGATACGCAGACCAGCATCTCGAATATCTATGCGGTTGGGGATCTTACTGCTGATATATCTTTGGTGAATGTTGGTGAATTGGAAGCACGCTATGCCGTAGAGCGAATGTTTGGAAAACCAGAGCGCAAGCTGGTCTATGAAAATATCAGTACCATTATGTTCCTTACCCCCGAGGTGGCAGGCGTAGGCCTCAATGAAATTCAAGCCAAAGAGAAGGGCATCAACTACAAGGTGGTGACCCTGGACTATAGCACGATCTCCCGCGCTATCGCCAAGCGCAATACTCAAGGTTTTATCAAATTGCTGGTCACCGATGACCATCAAATGAAAATCCTTGGCATGAAAGTGGTTGGTAATCACGCATCCAGTGCCATCCAGGCGGTAGCGGTGTTGATTTCCATGAACAAAGGCATTGAAGAATTGGCCGAATGTGTGCATCCACACCCGTCAATCACCGAAGGAATTCAGGAATGTGTGCGCATGCTGATGGGTAAATCTCTGCTCAAACCAGAGGCCCTGGTTGGACATCTTTCCGCCAAACGTTTCTCAGGGGGCGTGTATGAAGACCTTCAATTTTGAGCTACAAACGGCATTTTTAAAGAAATCATAGATTTTTTGAATCCTTTATCGTAATATTACGATATAAGGATATGGGAATTACTAAGACAGAAGAATACACCCTTTCTCAGAACGAGCTGGCCTCGTTGGCTAAAGCATTGGGTCATCCGGCGAGGGTGGCCATTTTGCAGTTTCTTTCACAACAAACCACCTGCGTATGTGGTGACATTGTTGAGGAATTGCCGCTTTCGCAATCAACAGTATCGCAACACCTCAAGGAGCTGAAAAAAGTTGGGCTCGTCAAGGGGGAGATTGAAGGACCTTCCATTTGCTATTGTATTGACACTGTTCAATGGAAGAAGGCCGAGCAATTGCTAACCACATTTTTCAATAATCACACGCAGAAATGCTGCTGATATAATTATTCATCAATTTAATCGTCACAGCCATGAATTCAACAACGACATCCGAAGAAATCAAGCAATTGGTAAAGGACAAATACAGTCTTATTGCCATGCAAAGCAAAGAAGCCAACGCCTCCAGTTGTTGCGGTGTGGGCGGGTGTGCCACCGTCGACTATTCGATCATGGCCGATGATTATACCCACCTCAAGGGTTATACCCCGGACGCAGATCTTGGGCTGGGCTGCGGATTGCCTACGGAGTTTGCTTTAATCAAGGAGGGAGACACGGTGGTGGACCTGGGGTCGGGGGCAGGAAATGATTGTTTTGTGGCGCGTTCGATTACGGGTCCGTCCGGAAAGGTAATTGGGATTGATTTTACAGAACGGATGATTCAAAAAGCTCGCGAGAATGCGGACAAGCTAAAGTTCAATAATGTTGAGTTCAGACAAGGTGACATTGAGCAAATGCCCCTGGGCGGTGGTGTAGCTGACGTGGTGGTGAGTAATTGTGTAATGAATCTTGTTCCTAACAAGGAGTTGGCCTTTGCTGAAACATTCCGCATCCTGAAGCCAGGAGGTCATTTCAGTGTATCGGATATCGTGCTGGTGGGTAAACTCCCATTGGGATTGCAAAAAAGTGCTGAGATGTATGCGGGATGCGTAGCCGGGGCTATACAGGAATCTGACTACCTGGGTATCATTCAACGCGTGGGTTTCACTAATATCAAAATTCAAAAACGCAAGGTGATTGTATTGCCGACTGAAATCACCAATCAATATCTGAATCAGGAAGAAATGAAAGCGTTTTCCGCCGGAGACACGGGAATATTCAGTATCACCGTTTATGCTGAAAAGCCTGCCGCCTGCTGTGCGCCTGGTTGCTGTGATAAATAGTACCTATGTTGCTATCTGCACTGAGTCACAAAATTGACACTTTGATCAATAGCTTCGGACAAATCAACCCGGAGCGTATTATCAACCTCAAGCTGCTTGCGGATTATATTCGCTTGCGTCTGAAAGAGCAACGTCCGGTGGATCTTATCTTTATCTGTACCCACAACTCACGCAGAAGCCATATGGCGCAGGTGTGGTCACAGGCCGCAGCCATTTATTATGGGTTGGGGGTTATCAGGTCCTACTCCGGCGGCACGGAGGTAACTTCCTTTCATCCAAATGCTGTTCGTGCACTGGCAGCATCCGGATTCTCGATTGAGGCCATAACGTCCGGGAATAATCCGATCTATAGAATCACCGCAGCCGACGGCGTCTGTTGGGAAGCCTACTCCAAACGATATGATGACATCACCCTTCCCCAAAAGTCATTTGCAGCAATCATGACTTGTTCTGAGGCGGATGCGGCATGTCCATTTGTACCCGGTGCCGAAGCCCGGTTCCCGATACGCTACCAGGACCCCAAGATTTCAGATGGCACGTCACAAGAATCAGCCACCTACGCATTGCGTGCAGATGAAATCGGTCGGGAGATGTTGTATGTGATGCGGGAGGTGGCGTGCCGCTAGTCAGCATGCCGTTCCCGCAGCACTTGTTCTACATCTGTGGTGGAGAAGCCTTTGGCTGAAAGCAAAACCAGGTAGTGGTACATGAGGTCAGCGGCTTCGTTGAGAAACCGGGTACGATCATTGTCTTTGGCCTCGATCACCAATTCTACAGCCTCTTCACCTACCTTTTGGGCGATCTTGTTGATGCCGTGATTGAATAGATGGTTGGTGTAGGAGCCTGACTTTGGATTTCGCTTGCGTTCATCAATAACCACTTCCAGAAAACCCAGACCTGCCTTTTGATTTTTTTCCTGAAAGCAGGTGTCTGCACCGGTATGACAAACAATGCCGCGTGGCTTAGCCTTGATTAGTAGTGTGTCGCGGTCACAGTCTGGAATTATCGTAACTACTTCGAGGTAGTTGCCAGATGTTTCACCTTTGGTCCAGAGCCGTTCCCTGGATCGGGAGTAGAATGTGACTCTTTTCTCGTCGATGGTTTTTTGATAGGCCTCTTTGTTCATGAAGCCCAACATGAGCACTTTTTCTGTCTGGGCATCCTGCACGACGCAGGGGAGTAGCCCATTCATTTTGTTGAAATTAAGTTCCATTGAGGGGGTGTTTAGCGTACAGGGATGTGATGGCTCCTAAGATACTGCTTGAGGTTGGAAATCGAGATTTCATTGAAGTGAAAAACACTTGCCGCCAACGCTGCGTCGGCCTTACCACGCACAAAGACATCCAGAAAATGCTCAGGTGTTCCTGCCCCGCCTGACGCAATCACGGGGATGGTAAGCAGTTGATTGAGTTTTTCCAGGGGGTCTATGGCAAACCCGTCGTGTGTGCCGTCATGATCCATGCTGGTGAACAGGATTTCGCCTGCTCCCCGTTCCTGACACTCTTTCGCCCAAGAAAATAGTTTGCGGTCCGTAGGCCGGGTGCCGCCATGGGTATGCACGACCCAGGGGTTATCCACCTTGCGTGCATCAATGGCCACCACAATAAACTGTGATCCAAATTCTTTACAGAGTTCATCAATAAGTTCCGGGCGCTTTACGGCTGCTGAGTTGATACTTACTTTGTCGGCACCGGCGTCGAGCAGGGGTGCCACATCTTGGAGTGAGCCAATACCGCCACCAACCGTAAAGGGGATGTTGATGTGTCGGGCAATTTCACGCACGAGCGAACTGAAAGTTTTTCGCTCTTCCTGGGTAGCACTGATGTCAAGAAACACCAATTCATCAATACCCTGACTGGCATAGAGGGCGCCTAATGCTACTGGATCACCAGCATCGCGAAGATTTTCAAAATGAGTACCCTTGACGGTTCTACCGTTCTTGATATCGAGACAGGCAATGATTCTTTTGGTAAGCACGGAAAATGCTTATAGTTTCTTCAGTTCAGAGAGCTTGATCTTGTTTTCATAGATCGCTTTGCCAACAATGGCACCATGAATTTTGAGGTAATTAAGTTCTTCGAGGTCTTTGAGAGAACTGATGCCCCCACTGGCAATGATGTTGAGTTCTGGAAACCGGCTCTTCAGTTTTTTGTAGAGCCCAAAATTAGGCCCCTGCAGCATGCCATCGGTGTGGATGTCGGTGCAGGAAATGTACTCAAGTCCTTTGGAGATAAACTGATTGACGAGATTGTATACGGTAAGGGGGGTTTCTTCGGTCCAGCCAGACATTTGAATCAGCTCGTGTTTGACGTCGGTGCTCAGGATAAAATTTTCAGGACCAAACTGCTGCATCAGGTTGATGAACAATTCCGGATTGCGGACCGCCATACTACCTATGTTGATTTGCTCAATTCCAAGGTCCAGTAATTCTTCTACTTCCTGTTCTGTTTTTACGCCACCACCGAAGTCAACCTTCAGCGCTGTTTCTGCCTGAATGGATTCGATAATTTTCCAGTTGACGACACGGCCCTTTTTGGCGCCGTCCAAGTCTACCAGGTGAAGGTATTCCAGATCTGCTTCTTCAAATTCTTTGGCTACTTCAACGGGGTTTTCACGGTATATCTTCATTTTCCCGTAGTCACCCTGCGTCAGGCGGACGCACTTTCCTCCGATGATATCGATGGCAGGTATTATTTTCATCGCGTGGGCTGCGAGTTAAGAAAATTCCGGATAACTATTACCCCGGTTTCAGCGGATTTTTCGGGGTGAAACTGTACAGCATGGAAGTTTCCCTTTCTCAGTGCGGCGCTAAAGGGTTGGCCATATGTTGTTTGTGCGGTTGTGCTACCACACACTGGTACAAAGTAACTGTGTACGAAATACACAAACTGGTCCTGCAGTCCGGGTTCAAGCCAATTGTTGACCTGATCCAGTGAATTCCATCCCATATGGGGCACTTTTAGTCCCGATCCCTGAAATCGCAACACACGCTCCTCGAAAATCCCCAGACAAGTGGTGTTGTTTTCTTCCGAAAACGAGCACATGAGTTGCATGCCGAGGCAGATACCCAGGGTAGGCTGTGTTAGTTGTTGAATTATTTTGTCCAGATGATGATCGCGCAGATATCGCATGGTGCTTGATGCCTCGCCAACGCCCGGAAATATTACCCGGTCAGCGCTGGTGATCTCGTCAGGCACATCAGTGATTGAATAGGAGACCCCCAGTCGGTCCAATGCAAAGGCCACAGACCTGATATTGCCAGCATTGTATTTAATAACAGCGATATGCATGACTACAAGGTGCCTTTGGTGGAAGGTAAGTCCGTCGTTCCATCAAGTCGGATGGCCAGCCGCAGCGCACGTGCAAAACACTTGAAGATGGATTCAATCTTATGGTGTTCGTTGGTGCCGGTGGCCTGAATGTTCAGGTTGCTTCGGGATGCATCAGAAAATGACTTGAAGAAATGCATGAACATTTCCGTGGGCATTTCACCGATCTTCTCGCGCTTAAATTCAGCATCCCACACCAACCAGGGCCGACCCCCAAAGTCGAGGGCCACCTGCGCCAGGCAATCGTCCATGGGAAGACAAAATCCATATCGCTCAATACCCCGCTTGTCCCCAAGGGCTTTGAAGATAGCTTCACCCAATGCCAGTCCGGTATCTTCGATGGTATGGTGTTCATCAATATGTAAGTCACCGGCAGCTTTCACAGAAAGATCAATGCGGCCGTGACGTGCAATTTGCTCAAGCATATGATCGAAAAATCCCAGTCCGGTTTGTATATCGGCTTTGCCGGTCCCATCAAGGGCTACTGAAACCTGGATGTCCGTTTCTTTGGTCTTTCGGTGAACTGTGGCAGAACGATGAGGGGTCAGCAAGTGTTGAACGATGGTCTCCCAGGATGGTGTAACCAGTGCGCAATTTGGAGTTAGTTTTCTATCATTCAGGTCAGCCGATTGATCACGGCTGCTGATCAGTATGCTTTTCGCTCCGAGATTTTTCGCGAGTTCAACATCAGTTAAGCGGTCGCCGATGACGTAGGAGTTAGCCAGGTCGTAATTCCCCTGAAGGTATTCCTGCAACATGCCGGTTCCTGGCTTCCGGGTATGTTTGTTTTCGGCTGGTAATGATTTGTCAATAAACACTTTGGTGAATATCACACCTTCCCCCTCCAGGGTCTTCATCATTTTACTGTGCGCCGGCCAAAAAGTCTCCTCCGGGAAGGAGGGAGTGCCAAGGCCGTCTTGATTCGTCACCATAACTAATTCATATTGGTGACTTAGTGTGAGGGTTCTTAGTGCGTAGATCACGCCGGGATAAAACTCCAATTTCTCGAGGCTGTCGATCTGTTGGTCAGCAGGCTCCATGATGATGGTTCCGTCGCGATCGATGAAAAGTACACGTTTCATAAATTGCTTAATTGTTCAATTAAAAGTCTGTTTTCTGCAGGTGTGCCTATCGTAATCCGGAGACAATCGGCACAGCGGACCACGCCCGACCGGTTCCTTACTACCGTGCCTTTGGATACCAGTTTATGGTAAACATCTGTGGCATTGTCGATCTGCACGAGTATAAAGTTTGCATCGGATGGAAATACCTTCCGGACACTTTTTAACCTCTTAAGCGATTCTGAAAGTTGCATACGCTGCTGGCGGAGCAGATTGACTTGCTCAATGGTAGCTGCCGAATTTTCAGTGAGCCTGCGCAGGGCCTCGGCTTGTGTAAATGAATTGATGTTGTAGGGAGGCTTGATCTTGTTGAGCAGGGCGATGATTTCGGGATGTGCGATGCAGATGCCTATGCGTAGCCCAGCGAGGCCCCAGGCTTTGGAAAGGGTTTGCAATACAATCAGGTTTTCGAATTCAGGCAACCGCTGAGACCACGACGGTTGATCGGTGAAATCGATATATGCTTCATCCACCACGACCAGACAATTGACCTCACTAAGCAAGTGCTCGATATCCTGAATACGAAGCAGGTTGCCGGAAGGGTTGTTGGGGCTACAGAGAAATATGATCCGTGTTGACGGAGTGACAGCCTGCAATACTCCTTGTGTGTCCAATTGAAAATCGGGTGTAAGCAGGACTGAATTGATCTTTATATCATTAGTAGCCGCACTTACGGCGTACATGCCATACGTAGGTTGGGGGATGAGTACGGCATCGCGACCTGGTTCACAAAAGGTGCGAAAGAGCAAGTCAATGGCTTCATCGCTGCCATTGCCAAGGAACAATTGATCAGGGGAGACTCCTCGCAGCGTGGCGATCACCTGCTTTAGCTCCTTTTGGTGAGGGTCTGGGTATCGATTGAATCCGGATTCAAATGGATTTTCGTTGGCATCAAGGAACAGCGAAGCCGTTCCCTGAAAGTCATCGCGGGCAGATGAATAGGGCTGAAGCTTCTTTACGTTGTCCCTGGCCAATGCTGTGATGTCAATCTTCTTCATAGCGCCTTATTCAGTCTTAAACGGATGGCGTTGCGGTGAGCGTCGAGCAGTTCGGCACTGGCCATGACTTCTACCGTCGGGCCCAATAGCTGGATCCCTTTGGGGCTGATCTGTTGATAGGTGATGGTTTTGTTAAAGCTTTCCAGGGAAACACCACTATAGGCGCGTGCAAACCCGCCCGTGGGTAACGTATGATTGGTGCCCGACGCATAGTCCCCCGCAGCCTCCGGTGTCCATGGCCCCAGAAATACGGATCCGGCATTGGTGAGCGCATCTGCGACCAATTCCGGATTTGTGGTCTGAATGATCACGTGTTCTGCCGCATAGGTATTTGCGAAAGCAACCGCCTCATCCATGGATACGAACGTTAGAGACAGACTGTTCTGTAAAGCTTCAGAGGCAATGGCTTTTCGTGCCAATTGATCCAATTGCTTTTCGATGGAAGACTGCACAGCTGCCGGGAGGGACGGTGAAGTGGTCACTAGCACTACCTGACTATCGGCGCCGTGTTCTGCCTGGGACAATAGATCTGCGGCAATGAAATCTGGATCGGCAGATTCATCCGCGATCACCAGCACTTCTGATGGGCCAGCGGGCATATCGATGGCAATCCCTTCCTGACCAACAAGTTGTTTGGCCTTGGTTACAAATTGATTGCCAGGGCCGAAAATTTTATATACGCCAGGTATGCTTTGTGTGCCGTAGGCCATGGCCGCGATGGCTTGCGCACCTCCGACCTTGAATATCCGTTTAATCCCGCAAAGTGAAGCGGCATAGATAATGGCAGGGTTCACCGATCCGTCGCGATTGGGGGGTGTGCACAGGATCACTTCCGGGCACCCGGCAAGCCGGGCTGGTATAGCGAGCATGAGCACCGTGGAAAAGAGGGGAGCCGTGCCACCCGGGATGTAAATGCCTACTTTTTGTATGGGCACAGACTTCCTCCAACACACCACACCAGGCATGGTTTCGACCTTGACGTCGGCGCGGGTTTGGGCACTGTGGAATGCTGTTATGTTCCGTGATGCCACCTGTATGGCCTGTTTGATATCGGCGCTAAGTGAAGCTGCTGCGATTTCTATTTCTTGGGCAGAAACTTCTGTTTGTTGAAGGACAGCGCCATCATATTTCTCCGTGAGTTCGAGTAGGGCGGCATCGCCCGCTGACCGCACACGTTGAATTATGTTTCGGACCTGGCTCTCGAGGAAATCCAGTGAAAGTTGCGGCCGCTGGGTCAATGACGGCCAGTGAGCGCGCGGCGGATTGTTGTAGGCTTTCATCAGGCAATCATTTTTTCGATGGGAATGACCAGAATGCCCTCAGCGCCATGGGATTTGAGTAAACCGATCTTCTCCCAAAAATCATTTTCATTGACCACGGAGTGCAACGAAGACCAACCCGGACGGGCCAGGGGCATGATCGTAGGGCTCTTCATCCCGGGTATCAGTGAGGTGATGTTGGGTATCGCTTCATCCGGGCAATTCAACAAAATATACTTGTTGTTTCTTGCAGAGTTTACGGCTGCAATCCGAAACAACAATTGATCGAGAATGTTTTGTCTCTCCGGTGCCAGTCGAGGACTGGAAGCGAGTACGGCCTCCGATTGAAGTACGAGCGCTACTTCTTTAAGCCCGTTGTTGAGCAGGGTGCTGCCCGTGCTTACGATATCGCAAATGGCGTCAGCAAGGCCAATGCCTGGAGCAATCTCTACTGAACCGCTGATTTCGTGAATTCCGGCTTCTATCCCGTGATCATTGAGGTACTTCCTAACGATTACCGGGTAGGAGGTGGCAATATTCTTGCCGCGGAGCCAGGCTGGTCCTGTATAGTTCTCTCCGCGAGGCACTGCAATAGATAGTCTGCACTTTGCAAAATCCAGCTTCGTGACGAGTACTGTGTTCTTACGTTTTTCAATCAGCACGTTTTCGCCTACGATGCCGACATCGGCAACGTGGTCTTCCAGGTATTGGGGGATATCATCATCCCGGAGGAACAGGATTTCCACCGGAAAATTCCTTGCTGTTGCCTTAAGTTGATCGCGGCTATTGTTGATGGACAGACCGCAGTCTTTGAGTAATGCCAGCGAACCTTCCTGCAGTCGACCGGACTTTTGAATGGCTATGCGCAGTAGTGTATTCATATTCAATTTTTAGAACCTCATGAAAAATCCCATTAAACAAAAAAGGCCTGCCGGGTGGCAAGCCTTCTTATGCTTAGATTATATGATCAAGACATAAACCTGCCACTCAACATGCTGAAGCATGGTGATGGTGCACGTGTACGTCGTTGATTTGAATCATGGATGCAAAGAAAGGATGGATCTGGTGAAATACCAAAGAATCACACCAATTTCAGCAAGCAACTCAATGCAATCGTTTTCATGGATAATTAAAAACGATATTCCAGTGACAGGCCTACTGACTTGCTGGACGGCCTGAGCAACAGCATGTTGTACCGGTCGATGCCCAGATTGAGCTGATGGCGGGCAATTCCATCGCCAATCAACAGAATGCCAATGCTACCTCCCCATATTGTCCAAAATTCAGATGATGAACTAGTCCGGCCGCCCGATCCGCCATTGGCGTAGTACAACAGGTACGCAAGCGGAAGAAGACCACCGACGGTATTGCTTATACTTCTTATGGTTCTGAACCTTTTGTATCTACGGTTTATTTCATCGTCCTGCATAGCCATCAAGGGTACTTGCACTCCGTATGCTCCCGCATGCAGGCGTACGCCATCGTAATAGTAAAGTCCTCCCTGATAGTGGATGGGCTTAAGTTCGACTTGCTTCATGACCGGTTGGCTCATTCCAACATGGTAGGTGAGGGTATACAAAAGAAGTAGGAGTGTTATTTTATTCATATTAGATTGGTGAAATTTGCGACCTGAACCGGATTACAAATGAAGGTATACTATTTTTTTATTTTCTTTCTTCTGCTTGGATGTGCAGACTCTAAAGAAATGCGGCTGCAGAAATTCCTGTTAAAGGGTAATATGGCGCTGAAGGGTCAATACACCGATGAAGCCGAAAAGTATTTCAATGAAGCCTTGCTGATTGATCCTTGCTATGCAGATGCCTTGAATAACCTGGGTACCATGCGATTTGACACCCAGCACTATGATGAGGCAGTGAGTTTTTATACAAAGGCCATCGACTGCCGTCCCGGCTTTCTCGCACCGGTGTTCAATCGCGCCAATACATACCTGGAATTGAAGGAATACTACAGCGCTGAAAAGGATGCAGACTACCTGGTCAAGCACAAGCCTGATACAGCTGTGGCCCACTTCATTCGCGGACTGGTCAAAGCCAAATTGCATGACTTCAAAACCGCCCGGGAATGTTTCGACCGGGCAATTCAACTGGACTCGGCCAACGTAGAATATTGGGTTAACCGCGGAACTGCTGAGTATTACCTGCATGATTATGAGAAAGCGCTGGCTGACATGAATCAGGCACAACGTGTAAATGACAAGGAACCCAACATCCATAATACCCGGGCTATGGTGGCCATGGCACGGAATCAGTTCGACATGGCCATGACAGAGATTGAGCGCGCTTTGGTACTCTCGCCGGATCAACCCTTCTTCTTAAACAACCGGGGATTTGTACGCTTGCAGCAGGGCAAGATGGAAGAAGGTCTTCGGGACATCAATACCAGCATCATGCTGGACCCCAACAATGGATGGGCTTACCGGAACAAAGGCGTTTACTACCTGCTGAACAAACAGTATGATCTGGCCTTGTCCAGTTTTCAGAGAGCCTTGTCCATGGATTCATTCATTGACAAAATTCACTTCTACCTGGGCAGTGCCTACTTTCAACTGGGACAGCGTCAAAAGGCCTGTCTGGAGTTTAAATTGTCGGATAAGGCTGGCGACAATATGACGACGGCCGAAATGTTAAAAGCATGCCGATAGATTTCGACCAACTTATCATGCGTCTGGAGAAGCGGTTACTGGAACCACTTCCCGGAGCGTCGGCGCATGAGCCTATGCGTGCTGTGCCGGTAGGATCCATGGTGCCGCGCTTTGAGCATAAGTTGCCACCACGCCCAGGGAGCGTGCTCGTCCTGTTGTATCCCCACAACGGCGAAATTTGTTTTCCACTGACCAAGCGGCCGGAATACGCAGGCACTCATAGCGGGCAAGTCAGTTTGCCGGGTGGAAAGGCGGAGCCTGGTGAAACGATCGTACAGACGGCGCTTCGCGAGGGAGAAGAAGAGATTGGGGTGCGCGCCTCTGATGTTAAGATTCTGGGGACGCTGACGCGCTTCTTTGTCATCCCCAGCAATTTTGAAGTAGTTCCGGTTGTTGGGTTTCTACATGCGCGCCCGATATTTTCACCTGATCCTGTAGAGGTGGTTAAGATACTGGAAGGCTCCATCGAAGGCCTCCTGCGTCCCGATGCGGTGAGAGAGAAGGAAATCATGGCTGCACGAACGTTCCCGCTAAGGGCACCTCATTTCCTGATTGAAGAAGAGATTGTGTGGGGTGCTACGGCCATGATGTTGAATGAGTTTCGCCAGGTGGTAGCGCAAGTATTGTAACGCTAGAAATACTCTCCCAGGCCAATTCCAAAGGAAAACGAATCCTTACCAAAGCCAAGGTCCAACGTGATGTTCGTGTTAGACTCTTTGTTGAATTTGATGCGGCCACCAAATCCTACAGCAGGAACGATGCCGTCAAAGGTGTTGGTGATCGGATCGGTATACGATTGCGCGTTGGCGAAGATTACGCCACCAAACAAACCGTTGGCGGTAATATCAAATCTGTATTCTGATTCCACATAGAGCATTTGTTTTCCACGAAAGCGTGCTGCACTATATCCGCGACCGGAACGCTGTAAGAACTCCAGGGAAGTACCAGGCAGATTAAGGTATGGTACGTCTCCAAAGGTACCCCAGTACATGCCCCACAGCGCCAGGATTCTTCGCTTGGTGGGATGCAAGGGAAGGTAGGTGCGCGCATCGGCATACACCGATCCCCACTGGTAAGAGTTTTCCAGGAAGGAGGGATTGGTGCGAATGGACAGGTTGGCGTACAATCCTTTGTCGGGGTTGATAGAATTCTTCCGGTTGTCATAAACCATGTTCCAGGTAATGCCGGTAGAGAAGGACGTTGCAGCAGTGCCGACTACATAGTCGTGGAATGCACCCGTGCCAACCGCTGGTGACTGTTGTACGACGTTATAGTAGCGATCGTAGTCCAATCCTGGGCCTACCAGCAGGTAGCGGGCAATGATTCGGTTTGCGACGCCGTATATCCTGACATAGTCATAGTGAATCGTTACAACATCGCCATCGGTGCTGCGGTCACCAAGTCCATACGTATACTGGGTAAGGCTGCTGATACGGAATTCTCCCGGCAGGTTCCAGTGGTTCTTATTGGTCCAAATATTTGCCTTCAGACCAATCCCATAGTTCTGACTAAAATCTGAGAATGGATCCAGGTATGTACTGGAAATGTTGGTGGAATCCGGATTACCGATGATAAACGCTGCGTTGATGGAGGACACAAATATTTTGCGCCCACCGGCCCGTTTGGTTGAAACGGGTGCCACTGAAAATGAAATACGTTTTTCGGATGGCTGCTTTTCCTCGACTGAAATGTTAAAGGTCTTGACAATGATTTCGAGTAGGTCGGTTTGGGAGGCCAGGGACCGTTGCGCGCGCACTTCTGATGCAAGCATTGCGATAAAAACCAATGATAGTGGCCACCTCATAAGTTTGCAAGTTACAAGGTGTTGGTTCTGGTAGCGCCTTGCCAGAAAAAAAATGAGCGACCCGGGGGCCGCTCATGGGATGAATAGTATTGAAAATTGGATTACTTCTTCTTTTTACGTGCCACTTTTCGGGTGACCTTACGTGCCGTCTTTTTGGCGGCTTTGCGCACCACCTTCTTCACCTTTTTGGCTTTCTTGGCTGGCTTCGCCTTCTTTGCTTTCTTCGCAGGCTTCGCTTTTTTAGCAGGCTTGGCTTTTTTGGCCGCTACCTTGGGCGCGGCTTTCTTCGCTGCTGCAATGGTCTTGGCCATCAGGTTGAGGGCAGATCCGGCTTTGAACCATCCGATCTGTCCGGCATTGTAGGTATGATTTACCTTGATGCTTTCCTTACTGCCGTCGCTATGGTTGAGTACCAAGGTGAGTTGCTTGTCAGGTGCAAATGCCGTGAGGTCGGCAAAGTCGATGGTATCATCCTCCCTGATCTTGTCATAATCGGCTTCATTGGCAAATGTGAGGGCCAGCATGCCTTGCTTCTTCAGGTTGGTTTCGTGAATGCGGGCAAATGACTTCACCAGGATTGCACGGATGCCGAGATGACGGGGTTGCATGGCAGCGTGTTCACGGGATGAACCTTCGCCGTAGTTTTGGTCTCCTACCACGATAGAGCCGATTCCAGCTGCTTTGTAAGCGCGTTGTGTGGCAGGAACCGGACCGTATTGCCCGGTCAACTGATTCTTCACGGAGTCTGTCTTCTCGTTGAAGAAGTTAGTGGCACCCGTAAGTGTGTTGTCGGAGATATTATCAAGGTGGCCGCGGAAGCGCAACCAGGGCCCAGCCATTGAAATGTGATCAGTGGTACATTTGCCTTTAGCTTTGATCAACAACTTAAGCCCGGTCCAGTTCTTACCATCCCAGGGAGCAAAAGGAGTGAGGGCCTGCAGGCGCTTTGATTTGGGATCGATCTTCACCACCACCTTGCTGCCATCCTTGGCGGGTGCCAGGTAACCGGGATCTTTTACATCAAAACCCTTGGGCGGGAATTCAACTCCTTTAGGCTCGTCCAGTTTCACGGCCTTACCTTCTTCGTTGGTCAGGGTGTCTTTTAGCGGATTGAATGTAAGGTCACCAGCAATTGCGAATGCTGTGGTAATCTCAGGTGAGGCAACGAAGGCGTGGGTATTCGGATTGCCGTCATTGCGTTTGGCAAAGTTGCGGTTGAACGAGGTAATGATGGAGTTGCGTCGGTTGGGGTCGTCCGTGTGCCGTGACCATTGACCAATACATGGGCCGCAGGCGTTGGCGAGTACCACGCCGCCCATTTTGCCAAAAATGTCAAGGTAGCCATCGCGTTCCACGGTGTAACGAACTTTCTCCGAGCCCGGGGTGATGGTGAACTCCGCCTTTGCTTTCAGTTTCTTATCGACGGCCTGTTTGGCGAGCGAAGCAGAACGGGTGATGTCCTCATACGAGGAGTTGGTACACGATCCGATCAAGCCTACTTCCAGACGGGCAGGCCAGTTGTTGGCACGCACCTCTTCGGCAAACTTTGAAATGGGTATGGCGCGATCGGGGGTAAAGGGTCCGTTCACGTGTGGTTCGAGGGTAGAGAGATCAATCTCATACACCTCATCGAAGTACTTCTTAGGATCAGCATATACTTCCGGGTCACCGGTAAGGTGATCTTTAACAGCGTCAGCAAGTTTGGCTACCTCAGCACGGTCAGTACCACGGAGGTATTCTGCCATTTTCTCATCATAACCAAACGTTGACGTGGTAGCACCGATCTCAGCGCCCATGTTACAGATGGTGCCTTTACCGGTACACGACAATGTCTTGGCGCCAGGTCCAAAATACTCAACGATGGCACCCGTGCCCCCTTTTACGGTGAGGATACCAGCTACTTTTAGAATAACATCTTTGGAAGAAGTCCAGCCGCTGAGTTTGCCGGTGAGCTTAATACCGATCAGCTTGGGCCACTTAAGTTCCCAGGCCATACCGGACATCACGTCAACCGCGTCCGCTCCGCCAACGCCGATGGCAAGCATACCAAGACCGCCAGCGTTTACCGTGTGGGAGTCGGTACCAATCATCATACCGCCAGGGAAAGCATAATTTTCAAGTACAACCTGGTGGATAATGCCAGCGCCGGGCTTCCAGAAGCCGATGCCATACTTGTTGGAGACTGACTCCAGGAAGTTGAATACTTCACCGGAAGCATTTACAGAATCAGCAAGATCTTTCTTGGCGCCATCTTTGGCGAGAATCAGGTGGTCGCAGTGTACCGTTGAAGGGACGAGCACCTTGGGAATGCCGCCAGACATGAACTGAAGGAGAGCCATTTGGGCTGTTGCGTCCTGCATGGCTACGCGGTCCGGGGCAAAGTCTACATATGATTTCCCACGGCCAAAGACCTGGAGGGCCTGGTCGGCATGGAGGTGGGAGAAGAGGATCTTTTCCGAAAGCGTCAGTGGTTTACCTACGGCTTTACGGGCTTTGGCAATCCGGCCCGGCAATGCTGCGTAAAAGGCCTTGATCATGTCGATGTCAAATACCATAGTAGTGTGTTTTTCAACGGTTAGGGTGCTAAGCTACGGAAGGTTAGGGCATGAATCAAAGCAAAAAGCCCTCCGAAGAGGGCTGCATGCATCAAAAATTGAAATCTTCGGTTACCGCCGCGATCAAAGATTTGACTGGCGGCTGTTGATGAAGTTCAGGAATTCCCTTTTGGTATTCTCTTCCAGGAACTTGCCGGAGAAGTAGGCGGTGCCGGTTTTGCTGTTGGTATCGCCTACGCCCCGCATGGCCACACACATGTGGTTGGCATCCAGCACCACACCCACACTTTCGGTTTGCAGGATGCGCTCCAGTTCTTTGCCAATCTGTACGGTGAGTCGCTCCTGCACCTGCGGGCGCTTGGCGTAATACTGAACGATCCGGTTGATTTTCGAAAGTCCGATCACCTTGCCGGATGAAAAGTAGGCTACGTGTGCCCGACCGTAGATGGGAACGAAATGGTGTTCACAGTGGGAATAGAAGGTGATTTCCTTTTCCACCAGCATTTGGTCGTAATTGTATTTGTTTTCAAAGAGTTTTGTCACCGGACGATTCTTCGGATTCAATCCGCTGAACACTTCCTTCACATACATCTTGGCTACCCGTTTGGGTGTGCCCGAGAGGCTGTCGTCAGTAAGGTCGAGGCCGAGCGTTTCCATAATGGACTTCACGTGTCCTTCGATGCGGGCGATCTTGTCTTCATCCGAAAGATCAAACGCATCCGCACGCAATGGCGTGTTCCACGAAGATGCGGCGTGGTCGTCTTCGGGGTCCTCGTTAAACGGCCGGATATTCAACGAAATTTCTTTCGGTCTCATAGAGTTTTATTTTGAGCTCAAGATGTTGTTCAAGGTGCGGGCGAAGAATCTTCCAGATTACAACGGCGATATTTTCTGCAGTTGGATTGAGGTTCTTGAAATGTACCGTATCCAAGTTAAGGTTTTTATGATCAAATTGATTCAACACATTTTCCTTAATCAGATCACTTAATTTTTTGAGATCATATACGTAACCGGTGGTCGGGTCCGGTTCTCCGATCAACGTTACGATCAGGGTGTAGTTGTGACCATGGTAATTCGGATTATTGCACTTGCCAAACACCGCATCGTTTTGCTCCATACTCCAGGCTGGATTATAGAGCCGGTGGGCCGAGTTAAAATGTTCCTGACGGGATACGGCTACTTGCATGGATGATGTTACAACAGATTATCGGTGAAAAGGTTCGTTTAGTTACAAGGACCGTCAATTTCGGTGTGATTCGGTGTAATGACGGTCTGAATCGGGTTTTCCGGACAGCCGGCGCTTAAATTTGTGGCGATAAAAAAGCCCCGTGGGGCGGGGCTCTTCAGGATTTAGTCAATGTTCGGTTAACAGAATTCGTCAAATACCTCGAGCAAATGCTCGCCAATCATTTGGGCGTTGCGGCCTTCGATGTGATGGCGCTCAACGAAGTGAAGCAGTTCGCCATCCTTAAATAGCGCAATACTTGGTGATGAGGGCGGGTACGGCATGGTCAGTTGACGCGCGCGTGAAACCGCTTCGGTATCCACGCCGGCAAAAACGGTAGCCAGGTGATTGGGTTTCTTGCCACTGTTCTGCAGGGCCCATTTTACACCGGGGC
>DAOMGC010000044.1:0-29239 GCA_035430125.1 Cyclobacteriaceae bacterium
GTTTGCTGAATGAACTCTGGAAAGCCCAGGACAAGGATCGCCACATTTCAACGGCAACCATTGAGAAACTCGCCGTTGAACACAACTTGTCTGAAATTGAAGTACAGGGCGTTGCTTCATTCTATCACTTCTTTCATGAGCGCCCGGCCGGCACCTTTACCATATATATTGATAACAGCATCATTGCAGAATTCAAAGGTTATGCCCGCATCAAAGAGGCCTTTGAACGCGAGACCGGTGCCAGCCTGGGTTCTGTTGACAGCACGGGCACCTTCGGTTTGTTTCAAACACCCTGCATCGGCCTGAGCGATCAGCAACCAGCAGCGCTGATCAATTTCTACCCCTTCACCAATCTCAATTCGCAAAAAATAAAGGAGATCATTCAGAAACTTCGGCACGGTGCGCGCCCGGAAGACATCTGCGACAAGGTCGATGAACCCATCCGCTACCTGCCGGAACACAACCGCACGGTATTCTTTGCACCCTATGCGCCTGGTGCTGCAATAGCCAAGTTGAAAGCCATGAATCCGGAGGCCATCATTGAACACCTCCGCATCTCCGAACTGTCAGGCCGGGGCGGTGCCTTCTATCCAACTTCCTTAAAATGGGATGCGTGCCGCAAGCAATGCAAGCCCGTCAAGTTTGTGGTGTGCAATGCTGACGAAGGTGAACCCGGAACTTTCAAAGACCGTGCCCTGCTGGACCTTCAGACTGGTTCGGTGCTGGAAGGGATGATACTCGCAGGGTTTACCGTTGGCGCAACTTACGGCGTCATTTACCTCCGCGCTGAATATCGGTGGTTGGAAGAAAAAATTCTTCAGACCATAAAACAGTTTAGAGACCGCGGACTACTGGGCAAAGACATCGCTGGCATTCATGGATTTGATTTTGACATCCGCTTGCAGCGCGGCGCCGGCGCCTATGTGTGTGGTGAAGAGACAGCGCTGCTCGAATCGATGGAAGGCAAACGTGGTGAACCGCGAACCAAATGGTTCTTTCCGGTGGAAAAAGGGTATCTCAATTATCCCACCCTGGTAAACAATGTGGAGACCTTTGCCGCCGTCACGCGCATCCTTACCCTGGGGCTTAACGACTATCTCCAGCGAGGTCTGCCCGGGTCCCCCGGCACCAAAATCATCAGTGTATCTGGAGATTGTCGCAAGCCTGGCATTTATGAAATTGAATGGGGTATGACCGTAGATCAAATCCTCACTTTGTGTGAAGCGGAAGACCCCTATTATATCCAGTTCTCGGGCCCTTCCGGGGAATGCATTTCGATTAAGGAAAAGCACCGGCGCTTTTCGATGCTGGACTTGTTGTCACAAAAAGATATTCGCTGCGGTGGATCGCTGATGATCTTCAACAAAGACCGTGACCTGATTCAGGTGCTGATTAATTTCGCTGCATTCTTCAAACACGAGTCGTGTGGCATTTGTACTCCATGTCGCGCCGGCAATTTTATCATTCAACGAAAGTTGGAACGCCTCCAACATAAGCTCGCTGATGCCGATGATCTCAGGGATCTGACAGAATGGGGGCATATTATGAAAGCCACCAGCCGCTGCGGACTTGGCAAGACCGCCAGCAATAGCCTCACCATGGCCCTCGACAAGTTCCAGGACTATTTCAAAGATCGGTTTGCATCGGGACCTGAAAGCAACACGCGAAAATTTGATATGGACGCCGCATTGGCTGAGTACGAAAAATACAAACCCTGACTTATGGCAAATGATGTCACATTCTGGATTGATGGAGTCTCCTTCCTGGCTCCAGAAGGTCAAAACCTGGTTGACGCTGCGCGTGAACACCAGGTGTTCATCCCATCGTTGTGCTATTTCAAAAGCGATGCCCCTCCCCTCGGCACGTGCCGAACCTGTACCTGCAAAGTCAACGGAAAATATGCACCTGCCTGCACACAAAAAATCTACGATGGACTCAAGGTAGAGGTTAATACGCCCGAACTGGTAAACATGCGTAAAGCCATTGTGGAGATGATGTTTGCTGAAGGCAACCACTTTTGTCCCTCTTGCGAGAAAAGCGGTAACTGCAGCCTCCAGCATATGGGCTATGAACTGGGCGTATCATCATCGCGGTTTCCACACCTCTTCGAAGACAGATTAATCGATTATCATCCGCGCCGCATGGTGCTGGAACACAACCGATGCATCAAGTGCAGGCGCTGTGTGGACGAAGTGAAATCACCCGACGGCAAGCGGGTGTTCACCTACCTCAACCGCGGCAATGATACCAGGGTGGGAATCGACTATACGCAGGAAGCCCTGTTGAGCGATGAACAGGCCCACGATGCGATGAACCTCTGCCCTACAGGGGCCATTCTCGTTCGCGGCATGACGCCCCTGAAACCGTTTGGTGACCGGCCATTTGACCTGCTCTCCTCCCAGGTTGACTTCAAACGAATGATGAAAGAAAGAAGTGAACCGATGGAAAAGAAAATCATCGCCACTGTTTCATTGTCCGGATGTTTTGGCTGCCACATGTCTTTGCTGGATATAGATACTGGTATTCTGGATCTCGTGGACCTCGTGTCCTTCAATAAGTCCCCGCTCACGGACATAAAGACCTTCTCTACGCGCTGCCACCTGGGTATTGTGGAGGGAAGTTGCGGCAATGAAGAAAATGTTGAACTGCTTCGCGAATTCAGAAAGATGTGCGACATCCTGATTGTGGTGGGCGAATGCGCAGTGTGGGGCGGACTTCCCGCCATGCGAAACACCATCCCCCTCGGTGAATGTCTGGAGGAAGCGTACCTCAACAGCGTGACCAATGAAGTGGGTGGTCCAGGTGTTCCTTATCATGAGGACTTGCCCAAGTTATTAGACCGCATTTATGCCTGCTCTGAACTGGTGAAGGTAGACTATGTGGTACCCGGCTGTCCGCCTTCAGCGGATCACCTGTGGAAAGTAATCAAGAACCTCTTGTGGGGAGAAGGTTATTCTATTCTCTATTCAGAATTTAAGTACGATTAGTCATGAGCCGAAAAATTACTATCGATCCCGTTACCCGCGTGGAGGGCCATGGACGAGTTACTATTCACCTGGATGAATATGGCAAAGTAGAGGACTCCTTTTTCCACATTGTGGAGTTTCGCGGTTTCGAGCGATTTATTCAGGGACATCCGTACTGGGAAGCACCTGTATTGGTTCAACGATTGTGCGGCATCTGTCCCGTGAGTCATCACCTCGCCGCCGCCAAGGCCATCGATCAACTGGTGGGCATTGATCCCGGTGACCTGGCTCCCGCCGCGACTAAGCTCCGACGCCTGTTACACTACGGACAGATCTTCCAATCCCATGCATTACACTTCTTTTACCTCGCGTCACCGGACCTGCTCTTTGGCATGAACGCACCCATAGAAAAACGAAACGTGATGGCCGTGGCCATTGAAAATAAAGAGCTGGCACGCAAAGGAATTCTGATGCGGAAATTTGGTCAGGAAATCATTAAAGCCATTGCCGGCAAACGAATCCATGGCGTTGCTGCCGTTCCCGGTGGCATGCACAAAACACTTGACCCTGCCGAACGGGAATTTTTCCTCAGCGGAAAAGATATTCCATCTATTGATACCATGATCACCTGGTCACTTGAAGTGATTCAGTTCATCAAGGCCTATCATGAAAAGAACAAAAATCTGATGGGAACATTCGCGCAATTCCCTTCGGGCCACCTGGGCATGGTCGATGCAGCGGGCAACCTCGACTTTTATGATGGAAATCTTCGGGCCATCGACAGTGACGGCAACCTCACCCTGGCCGACGTAGCGACCGATGGGTATGAATCCTATTTCTCCGAAGCCGTAGAGCGTTGGTCCTATATGAAGTTTCCCTACCTCAGACACCTGGGTCGCGAGCACGGGTGGAACCGGGTAGGACCGCTGGCGCGAATCAATGTATGCTCGCAAATTAGCACACCCCTTGCCGAAGCCGAACGGCAGGAGTTTTTCCGCTTCAGCAACGAGCGCGTGAACAACAGCACCCTCTATTCCCATTGGGCCCGATTGATCGAAACCCTGCACTGCGCTGAAGTGATGAAGCAACTGCTGGAAGATGATGGCATCATGAGCAACGACCTGGTTAGGTCCGGCACTCCACGTAGCAAAGGCATTGGAATCATTGAAGCACCCCGGGGCACCCTGACCCATCACTATGAAATTGATAACCGGGGCATGATCACCAAATGTAACCTGATCGTTTCTACTACCCACAACAACCAGGCGATGAACCAGGCAGTCAAGTGGGTTGCTGAACATGTGATCAGTCAAAAGGCCGCCATCACCGATGGCATGCTCAACCAGGTAGAAGTCGCCATTCGCGCCTATGATCCATGCCTGAGTTGTGCTACCCAATCCCTGGGCCAAATGACTTTACAGGTTAGTCTCGTAGATCATACGGGCACCATAATCGATGAAAAAATCCGTCATGCCAACTAAACTAATGGTCATCGGGATTGGCAATAGCAGTCGTGGCGACGACGCACTCGGCTGGCGGGTAGCAGATCTTGTTACGCAAGTACCCGGCATTCATGTTGAGTATCGGTATCAACTTCAAATAGAAGACGCCGAATTGATCAAGGATTATGATGTAGTGATCTTTGCTGATGCTACCCGCGAAATCAGTCTGGATGGTTTCACTTTCTTGCCTGCAGTGGCAGAAGGAAATGTAACATTCAGCACCCATCGATTGAGTCCGACAGCTGTACTGTCCCTTTGTCAAGAAATCTATGGTCGTCATCCGGAAGCCTATATACTCGCTCTTAGCGGAATACAATGGGATTTGGGCCTGGGGATCAGTCCGGTTGGAACAACCGCCCTTAACAAAGCCAATCAATTCTTAAGTGCATGGATAAGAAAAAGGGCCGCCCCAAATTTTGGGACAGCCCTTCACCAACTAAACAAACAAACGACTAACCTATTGTCCTAAAGTTTTTGTGGTCACCACCCCGTTGAGGGTAACGGTCACGGTATTGCTGTCGCAGCTGCCGCTGCCAAAGTCTACTGATACATTGTCGGCACGGTACACGGTGACAATAGTTCCACTCACCGGTGCATGATGACGACCACCACAAGCGATGTTTTCCACCAGGGACTTGGTGATGGTGTGTGAATAAATCACCGTGCCATCGGATGCTTTCACGGATGTGCCGCCATCGGTTACGATTTGGCCACTGACCGGTCGGTTGTTTGAATCGAGTGTAATGGTAGACTTGCGCTGCTTGGTGCTGGTCCAAACTGCTACTGTTCCATCGCTGAAAGTAATCTGACCATCAGTGACCGCCGTAGCAGAGAGTCCAATTCCAGTAGCCGTATCCAATGTGTTGGTACGCGTCTTGGTACCTTGTATGGAAGCTCCGTTGACTTTATATCCATCAAATACAACCGTCTCTGTATTGTTGTTGACGGTACCAGCGCGGCTGATCACAATCTTACCCGCACGGGTGACGGTACTGGAACCATGGGTCACCGATACGCCTGTTCCAAAGTCGATCACCGTCTTGGCCACTTTCGCAAGCAGGCTGTCAAATTTCGGAAACTGCTTGCCACTGAAGCTGCATCCTTCGGGGCCGCCGCCATTCTGAGGTGGCGCAGGCATGGCGATAACATTACCTGATGCATCATAGTTGGTGACCTTAGCCCCACCCATTTCATGCATCCGAAGTCCACGAAAATCACCTGCGCTTTCTGCATCAATGATTGCAAGTAACTCGTCGGTAGAAGCCAGCAAGTTGGTGCCATCTAGAAGACCAGGGCCTTCACCGCGACCATGTGGTCCGCCGCCAGGACCTCCCATCATACCGGGATTTCCTGATGCTGAACCCGAAGAAGAAGTACTTCCACTAATGCTAAAGCTGGTACCACTGGCCAGTTGACCGGAGGTCTGCGCAACGGCCGTCAATGACGAACTGCTGCCGGGTGTTGACATTTCCGTGTTCGTGCTGCAGCTGGTCCAGATAAGAACCATGACAACGGCGAACACCATGCTAATCCTTGATGTTTTCATAAGAGGGACTATTATTTGGTTGAATTACTAGCATCACGCAGCAAGTCGACCGAAAATGTTGACCCCTATTGAATGTGTCGATGGATGGGTTGGAACTGTAGATAAATCAGGCCTCTGAGCCGTATTTCCGCCTGAATTCAGCAGAAAACTTGTCCCCAATCGGAATGGGGGTAGAATCCAAAAACACCTGACTTCGTTGCACTGCTGTGATTCGCGCGAGTGGGACAATAAAACTGTTGTGAATCCTGCAGAACTGATGGACCGGTAACTTCTGCTCAATAGCTTTAAGGTTCATGCGTGTGAGAACAGGCCTGGGTTGAGAAACAAGAAATATCTTGACATAGTCCTTGAGGCCTTCGATGTACTGAATATCGTTGAACAATATCCGAATCTCTTTGTACTCGGACCGCACGAAGAAAAAAGATGGCTTTGATTCCTCCGTCGACAAGGTGCCACGCATACGCTCCCTTGCTTTTTGCACTGCTTTCTCAAAGCGCTCGAAGGGTATTGGCTTCACCAAATAGTCCACCACATTGAGTTCATAGCTCTCTACAGCAAATTGCTCAAAGGCGGTGGTGAGAATAACCGGGGGTGGACTCCTCAGTGACCGGAGGAACTGCATCCCGGTGATACCAGGCATCTGGATATCCAGAAACATCAAGTCTACTTCCCTGGAACGGAGCACCTCCTCAGCTTCCTGGGCGGATGAGACTGCCCCGACCAACTCTATGCCGGGCAGTCGCTTCAGGTCGTCGCGGATTAATTGAAGCGCAAATGGCTCATCATCTACGACGAGACAACGAAGCAAGGGCAGATTTTCCATGCAGGTAGCAACGAATCAGCGAAGGAATAATTGCAATTCAACTTTGAAGATACCATCCTTTTCGATGTGTTCAAGTCGGTGACGGTCCGGATAATGCAACTCCAGCCGCTTGCGAATGTTGGCCAGGCCGATCCCGACACCCCTGCGCTCTTCGTCGGGTTGGCCATGTAGGACGAGATTTTCAGTAATAAATAACAGCTGATCCTGATCGATGATGAGTTGAATATAGTTTCTGAACGATCCGCTGAAGTCACCGTATTTGAAAACATTTTCAACCAGCGGAATGAACAACAAAGGCACAATGCTGTGGTTGCCTGAATCCCCGACGAAAGATACCGACAGATTTTCCTGACCGGTAAGCCGCATCTTTTGTAAGGCGATATAGTCTTTCAGGTTCTCAATTTCTTTGCCCAGCAAGATCGTATCCTGTTCCGTTTGGTAAAGAATGTATCGCAACATACCTGACAACTTCACCACCGCTTCTTCGGCATTATCCGAGCGCGACCGGACCAGCCAGCGGATGTTGTTGAGGGTGTTAAACAAAAAATGAGGACTGATTTGCAGTTTCAATACGGCTAACTCCGAGGCAACCTTCTGAAACGCCCGCTCCCGCTCTTCGCTCTGAACCTTAACCCAATCATTCCACAGTACAATACTCGTACTGATGCTGGCGATCATGGTCGTAATCAGGAAACTGGTAAACAAGGGCCCCGTCATCATCATGGGGGGCGGACCGGCGGGCATACCCCTTGGCCCAATTGGAAACCGGCGCGGGTCAGATCCTAGGGGCTCAGCCAGCCAATGATGCAATTGCCAGTTGACAAGACTTACCGCCACCACCCCGGCAATCAGCAGCAGAATAAAGACCGCAACGCCATTCTTTTTCAGGACAACAGGCGTCAGGTAAAGGAGGTTGAAATAAAATAAGAACATCAGCAAGACATTGCGCATCAACAAGGACTGCAAGTTTGCTGAGTCATTGAGGATGGCATTGAATTCCCGGGGAGGAGACAAAAGCAAGGGTGCTGCAAACAGAATACTCCATCCCGCAATATGCAGCAAAACGCGGCTCTTGAAGATGGATTGAAAGGAAACAGACATTACATTGCAAAAGTACGGTTTTAAGAGAAAAAGGTTAGCTGACTCAGGTAAGGCAAACGCGCATTTAATCGGTTCAATTTTCGACTTGAATTTCTATGCCATGACGATTTATTCACCGGGATTTATTAAATCCGTCCACATAATTCACGTGGAATTTCGATGTCAAATCATCAAATTGCGATCCCTGTATCAAGTGTCTAATACATCATCCTGCTGAAGCATTACGATTATGAAAAAGAAAAATTTTGTAAGCCTGTCCGTGGCCCTCGCCTTCCTCAGTCTCGGTGTTTCCGGGCTGCTGTTGTACATCGGAAAAAAACCAAAGCCGGTGGAAACAATTCATGTGATCTTCGGACTGACTTTTCTCGGCTTTGCCATTTTCCACATCATGAACAACTGGGGTTCCATCACCGGCTACTTACGCGATGCCCGAACGGGTAAGGTTAAGACCGAATTCACCGTAGCCCTTGTTGGATGTGTGGTGTTTCTACTTGGTGCCGGATTCATGCTACCTCCTTTTGAGCCGATCTCTGAAGCTGGCAAGGCCCTCTTTCGCGGAGAGCGTGGAGAACGCGCCCGGCGGATTCAATTCGAGATCGTATCTACCAATGAAGACTCAGGTGGCGCCCCAATAACGATTATCCTTCAAAAGAACAGGGCCGTTGACTTACCGATTGTAGCGGCCTGGGTTGAAGATTCCACTCATCAGTTTGTTGAAAGCATTTTTGTTCCGGCCAAGGTAGCCACACCTGAAGAAGAAGATATTAGGGAAGCCATCGCAGAAGGTGAGATTGAATTCAACGACCTCGACCCTAAACTACTTCCGGCCTGGAGTGCCAAAGCGAAATCACCTGCCAGCAATTTTGCCAATGCAACGCCGTTCGAAAGTTTCCTGGTAAACTCAAAGACCAAAGCTACCGGCCCATATTCTGTGTTTGTCGAAGTCAGTAACAATGGCAAATCAGAACTCTATGAAGCATTAATCCAGCCCAACGCCGGTAGTGCCTTCAAACTCAAATCATCCAACGGCACTTTCCTCGATCGTGCCCTGGTAGAATTAAACTAACTGATCATGAAGAAACTCTTTACACTTGCGCTGACCTTGTCGGCATGGATCATCACCACCCGTGTTGCAGCCCAACCCAACCAGGCCCTCAGCCGGGATATCTTCAAAGAGTTGATTGAAATCAACACCACGAACTCTACCGGAAACTGCACGCTGGCTGCCGAAGCCATGGCCGCGCGATTGCGAGCAGCTGGACTTCCCGAACAAGACATCTTCGTGGGTGGACCCAATCCCCGCAAGGGCAACCTCGTGGCCAGACTGCGCGGCACCGGCAAACGCAAGCCACTCCTCCTGCTCGCACACCTCGATGTGGTAGAAGCCTTGCGCGGTGACTGGACCACAGACCCGTTTAAGTTTGAAGAGATCGACGGATATTACTATGCCCGCGGCTCGCGCGATGACAAAGCCATGGCGGCCATTTTTGTGGCCAACATGATAAGGATGAAAGTCGAGAAGTTCGTTCCCGACCGAGATATCATCCTGGCACTCACCGCCGATGAAGAAGGTGGTGATTTCAACGGTGTAGACTGGCTGTTGAAAAACCATCGCGATTTAATAGATGCTGAATACGCACTTAATGAAGGTGGCGGTGGTGCCGAAATGGACGGCAAAAAAGTAAGCAACAACGTGCAGCTGAGTGAAAAAGTATTTCAAAGCTTTAAGCTGGAAGTCAAGAACCGGGGAGGCCACAGCTCTCAGCCCCGTAAAGACAATGCCATCTACCGGATCTCCAATGCACTCAGTAACCTGGGCAAATATGATTTCCCCATTAACCTCAATGAAGGCACTCGCGTGTTCTTTGAAAGATCCGCTAAAATTGAAAGCGGTCAGCTGGCAGAAGACATGAAAGGCATTCTCCAAACGCCTCCGGCTACCGATGTGGTGGCGCGTCTGTCCGTATTCCCGAATTACAACGCCATGCTTCGCACCACTTGCGTAGCTACAATGATCAATGGCGGGCATGCAGAAAATGCGTTACCACAAACGGCAACGGCCGTGGTTAACTGCCGCATCCTTCCGGGAGAAGATCCGGAGAAAATCCGTCAAATGCTGATTGACGTATTCGCCGACAACACCATCAGCGTAACGGCGATGAAGCCAGCAAAGCCGAGTCCCCCTTCTCCCCTTAATGCCGACGTATTCGGACCCATAGAAAAGATTACCCAGGAGATGTGGCCCGGTGTTCCTGTGGTTCCTACAATGTCAACCGGTGCAACAGACGGTGCCTACCTCCGCAAAGATGGAATTCCCACCTACGGGGTATCGGGTATTTTCGGAGATATTACCGATGTGCGGGCCCATGGCAAGGATGAACGAATTGGAATTAAGTCGTACTATGAAGGTCAGGAGTTCTTATACCGCGTTACCAAGGCTTTGAGCTCGAAGGTGAGCGTGAAGCGTAACGACTGATCCGTACCGATTCGGAACTACTCGTGCTTAAGCGCGTTGACAGGGTTCATGCTGGCGACGTGGTAACATTGTGCTGCAATGGTAGACAATACCAGTGCAATTGATGCGACAACCACCACCAAACAGGGTAGCCAATCAGCTTCCATGCGATACGCAAAGTGTTGCAGCCATTCAGCTATCGCCCAAAAAGAAGCAGGGATAACAATGGTCACCGCAGCGATAAGCAGGATGATCGAATCTTTGGAAAGCAATAAAATGATGTGACCTGTTCTTGCTCCCATTACTTTTCGGATACCGATTTCTTTAGTGCGCTGCGCCGTACTAAATGCTGAAAGCCCAACGATTCCAAGCAAAGAAATGATGATGCAAATCACCGCCAAAACAGAAGATAGTCTCTGTTGGATTAAATCGTCTTTGTATTGTGCGTTGAAACGCTGATCCAGAAAGAAATATTCAAAGAAGTGGTCCGGAAACAACTCACTCCATGTTTGCCCAATTTCCCTGATTGCTTGAGCATGACCAGCATGTCTTAGCCTCACCTGCAGATATCCGGTGCGCCAGTGTCCCTTTATTATGACCATCGGATCAATGCCCTGATACAACGAATTGAAGTTGAAGTCCTTTACCACTCCGATTACTTCGCCCGGATTGGCACCACCCCACAGTTGAACCTTTCTTCCTATTGGCGCACTCCAGCCCATGAGTTTTACGGCAGATTCATTGGCCAAATACTTACCATTAATATCTATGTCCCCAGACCTAAAGTCGCGCCCCTCTATTAATTGAATACCCATGGTCTTGAGATAATCATCTCCAACAAAAAGACACAAGACACCGCCTTCCTCCTTCATTCCGGAATTGGATTCTCCAAACACCACACCACTGCCAACACCGAGGCCAGGAATATCCTGTGATGCTGTTACCGATTCAATGTTTTGGCTCTGCGCAAGACTAGCTTTGATGACCCCCAACTTTTTAAATACCACCGAGTCCGGTATGGGCAACACCAAGAGGTTTTCTTTTGAAAATCCCAAATCCCTGGACTGTACGAATTCCAGTTGATGGCGCATATAAACCGTGCAGATCACAACAAATACGGATATAGAAAACTGAACCACCAGAAATGTTTTCCTAACAAGTATTCCCTGTCGACTACGCTGATTCCCCTTTAACGCTCCGGAAATCGGAATCCGCGTACAATAGAAAGCTGGATATAATCCCGAAAACAATCCAATGAGGAGTGGCAGTAAGAAAGACCCCAAAATGACTTCCCAACTGGCAAACAAATCCATGGAAAGATTTCTGCCTGTCCATTCGGTAAAGGCAGGGAGACTAATCAATGTAACGACCATGATCAGGGCAAAAACCCACGCCAGGAAAGACATGAAAACAGATTCTGTAACCAAAGAAAATATCACTTGGCTCCTGGTTGAGCCCAGCGACTTGCGAATCATTATCTCGTTGGATCGCTGGATAGCCCGAGCCGTTGACAAGTTCATATAGTTAATACATGCCAGGAGAATAATCAGAATACCTATTCCGGCCAACGTATATAACATGGCAACGGATCCATGCGCTTCCCCATCTTGAATCCGGGTATCGAGGTGTATTTCAGCAAGTCGTTGCAGAACGGGTGTGTTCGATCCAGCCATTTGATCGCCTATTTCCTTAAAGTACTGGTTATAGATGGCCGGCCATTTCTGGTAAAAACCCTCAACTGAATAACCTTCAGGTGCTTTTGTGTAGAGGTAGATGTCCGGGTTCCAAAAAGCTTCAGATGACGGACCGTTGTCCGTGACTGTCCAAGTCCTATAATCAGGCAAACCAGAAAGAATTAAACTGAATTTCAGGTGCGAATTTTCCCTAACATCTTCAATAACGGCCGTTACTTTCCAAACGGATCCATCAATCAGGAGTGATTGATCAAGAGGATCAGCTTGTCCAAAGTATTTCCGGGCGACGCTGCGTGTAAGCACAACCGCATTTGGATTTGCTAGGCACGTTCTAGGATCACCAGATATAAACAAATGGGAGAATACATGGAAATATCTACTGTTGGTTCGAATGATTTGATCTTCCTTGAAGTGATCAGTCTCCCCAGTCTTCTGTGTATGAACAATAGTTCGACGTATTGACTGAACGGGGAGCACATCCTCCAACTCCGGGTATTGTTCCCGAATCACAGGGCCCAACTCACGGGCCACACTACCCACCCATTCATCAACCCCCTTTATTTGATAATGACTTCCCAACCTGTAAATCCGCTGATGACTGGTATAGTGAATGTCGTAAGTAAGGTCATGTTGCAAAACCAATAACAACAAGATTCCAATGCACAATCCAATAGATAACCCCAGGATGTTGAGGGAGGCATAGAACTTGTCCCGTCGGAAAAGGCGAATGGTAAATTTCAGATGATTCGGTAATGCCATGCTTAAATCTCGATATTTCTGTCGACTCTTCTACCTACAATACGTACCAAAAGAAAAGAGCAGGCTTTCCGGCCTGCTCTTCATAAAACCAAACTTTCTATTCACTACTTCGGTTCCTGCAACTTGGCATGGGCCGCTGCCATACGGGCTACCGGTACACGGGGTCCGGAACATGAAACATAGTTCAATCCTATTTCATGGCAGAAGGCAATGGACTCCGGATGCCCGCCATGCTCACCGCAAATACCGACTTTAAGGTTCGGGTTCTTGCGACGACCATCCTCCACGGCCAGCCACATCAACTTACCCATGGCCTTGCGGTCCAACACCTCGAACGGGTTGTTTTTTAACAGTCCGTTGGTGATGTAGAACGGCAGAAATTTATTCTCTGCATCCTCCCGGGAGAAGGAGAAAGTAGCCTGGGTAAGGTCGTTCGTGCCAAACGAGAAAAAGTCGGCCACTTCAGCCAGTTCACTTCCCTGCAGACAGGCGCGCACCACCTCTATCATGGATCCAAATTTGAAGCGCAACTCAAAGCCGCGTTCTTTTTCAATAGCTGCCTGAATCGTTTTTACAAAAACTTTTACTTGCTCCAACTCTTCTGCTGTACAGACCTGCGGCACCATGATTTCCGGATGTGCATCAACGTTGGCAGCCTGACAATCGGCGGCGGCTTCCAGGATTGCGCGAATCTGCATCTGATAAATTTCAGGGAAGCTCAATCCGAGCCGGACACCCCGGTGACCCAACATCGGGTTTACTTCATGTAGTTCACGGACTTTCTTCAGCATCTGTCCCTTTTTCTCAATGGCCTTTTCCACCAACTCCACACCAGCCATGGTAAACGGATCAGGTGATTTATCTGCCATCTTTAAGTCGGCGTTAAGCAACCGCAGGCTGCTGAACAAGTTCGTCACGCCTGCAACCGTGCCTTTCAACTGTTTCAGATTCTCCAGGTCATCCTTTAAGACATCTTCGGTGGGAAGAAACTCATGAATCGGCGGATCCAACAGACGAACCGTTACAGGTTTGCCTTTCATGACGGTAAATATTTCTTTGAAATCCTGACGCTGGATGTCTTTCAGCCGGTTCAATGCCGATTCGCGCTCTTCTTTTGTGGCAGCCAGAATCATTTCGACTACTATTGGCAAACGGTCCACATCATTAAACATCCGCTCTGTGCGACATAACCCGATACCCATAGCGCCAAAATTCAATGCTTTCTTTGCAGCAGTAGGTGTATCGGCATTCGCCATGACCTGAAGCTTGGCCAGCTCATCCGCCCAGGAAAGCAGGGTTTTCAGCTCATCGGAGAAAGTGGGTTCAACGGTCGGGATGATACCCATATATACATAACCACTTCCACCATCGATCGTGATGTAGTCGCCTTCATGTAACACCTTGTCGCCAATCTCGGCCTGACGAAGCTTAACATCAACTTTGATGCCTTCAGCACCTGCCACACATGGCTTACCCATGCCCCGCGCCACCACCGCTGCATGGGACGTCTTGCCACCTCGGCTGGTGAGGATACCTTGCGAAGCAAAGAATCCATGAATATCCTCTGGCTTGGTTTCTTCACGCACCAGAATCACCTTTTCACCCTGGCGGCCCAATAATTCAGCCCGGTCGGCATCAAACACCACATGACCAGAGGCAGCGCCTGGTGAGGCCGGCAATCCCTGAGCCAATGGTGTGGCTTTATGAGACGCATCCAGGCGGGGGTGCAACAATTGCTCCAGGGCATCCGGCTTAATGCGAAGCAATGCCTGCTCTTTGCTGATTAATTTCTCTTTCACCATTTCAACGGACGTACGCACCATCGCCGTGGTGTTCATCTTCCCATTGCGGGTTTGCAAGCAATACAGCACGCCCTTCTCAATGGTGTATTCAAAATCCTGTACTTCTTTGTAGTGTGCCTCCAACTTATTGCGCAATCCTTCCAATTGTTTGTACAGATCAGGCATCTCGGTGGCGAGTTGAGCAACTGGCTTTGGTGTACGAATGCCCGCTACCACATCTTCGCCCTGGGCATTGGTGAGGTATTCACCAAACATCACATTTTCTCCGGTGCCAGGGTCCCTGGTAAAACCTACACCGGTGGCGCAGTCGTTACCCATATTTCCAAACACCATCGTCACTACATTCACGGCCGTACCATTGGCCATGGCAGGCGTGATCTTGAATTCGCGGCGGTAATCAATCGCGCGTTTGCCCATCCAGGAATTGAATACGGCTTTGATGGCAATCTCCAGTTGTTCGTATACATCTTCCGGAAATGGCTTACCGGTATGGTCCTGTACCACCTGAAGGAACCGCTGACTGATTTCTTTAAGGTCGGCTGTGTTCAACCCAACATCCACCTTTACACCGGCGCGTTTCTTGACCTCTTCAAAGTGCTTGTCAAACTTTTCATCAGGTACACCGAGTGCTACTTTTCCGAATAACTGAATAAACCTGCGATACGCATCGTACCCAAAACGCTCATTGCCGGTTTGCTTGATTAGACCAGGCAAAGTTTTGGAATTCAAACCAAGGTTGAGGATGGTATCCATCATACCTGGCATAGACATGGCCGAGCCGGATCGCACCGATACCAGCAACGGATTAACCGGGTCGCCAAATGTTTTTTTGGTAGCCTTTTCTATCAACTTAATTTGGTCCCGCACCTCCACCATCAAGGTAGAGGGTAACTTTTTTTCTGGCTTGGATAGATATGACAGGCACGCTTCGGTGGATATCACAAATCCAGGAGGGACATTAAGACCAATTTGTGTCATTTCACACAGGTTGGCTCCTTTGCCACCCAATAATTGCTTGTTTTTACCATCTCCTTCCCGGAAGGAGAAAACATACTTAACCGGTGTAGCTGACGGAGTTCCGGTGGCCGGTCGATCCATGGTGATTGTTTCCATAAACGTTTGGTTTTAGAGCTACATCAACCTACCCATGATCTTCTGAATAAAGTATGATATTCATCAACCTTAAGCCAGCCTGGAAACACCATTGTGTGTCAGTGCTCAGGCACGATATTTTTGCGTGAACTACCCTCAAAATCCGATAGTTTATTGGCCTCCGGGAGGATGCTGACTCATAAGATTTTGAGCGATTTCTCCGCAAACCGATTTCCGCCGAAAACCTCCAAAAATGCTAACTTGCATACCTTAACAAACGATTGAAGCATGGCGCGGGTAGAACTCATTATGCCTAAGATGGGCGAAAGCATCATGGAAGCGACGATTTTGAAATGGCTAAAAAAGCCAGGCGAGAAAATCGAGCAGGATGAGTCCGTGCTGGAAGTAGCTACAGACAAGGTCGATACGGAGGTTCCTTCCACCCACGCCGGCGTGCTTACCGAAATCCTCGCCAAAGAAGGAGAAGTCGTTAAAGTTGGGTCCCCGATTGCTGTCTTAACTTCAGAAATCGGTGAGTCTGTTCCGGCAGCAGATCCAGTTAAGACAAAAACGGCAGCGAAACCTCAACCTGTTACGGTGGCCATGCCTGTTGAACCCTCTGGAAGCAATGGCAGTATAGACTACAAGTCATCCAGCAGATTCTATTCTCCGCTGGTGCGGAATATCGCTAAAGCTGAAAGTATCGGCGTAGCAGAATTGGAGACCATTGCCGGGAGTGGTCAGGCGGGCAGGGTGACTAAAAAGGATATTTTGAATTATGTGCAACAACGCACACAAGGTGGAAGTATCGCAAGACCTGTACTGACACAGTCTGGGCCCATGGTGCCTGCGTCCATCAGTGCCGGCGACGAAATCATTCAGATGGATCGCATGCGCAAAATGATTGCTGAACGCATGGTCGACTCCAAACGCATTTCGCCACACGTTACTTCTTTCGTGGAAGCTGACGTTACTTCCATCGTAGGTTGGCGCAATAAATTCAAGCATGAATATGAAAAACGTGAAGGCCAGTCACTAACCTACACCCCTATATTCATTGAAGCTGTCGTACTGGCAATCCGGGATTATCCCATGATCAACGTTCAGGTTGATGGAGACCGGATCATCCGGAAAAAAGACATCAACATAGGCATGGCAGTAGCCCTACCCAGCGGAAACCTCATTGTACCGGTCATCAAGAATGCAGATCAGTATAACCTCAGCGGACTGGCTAAGGCCGTGAATGACCTGGTGGTGCGGGCCCGTGAAAATAAACTGAAGCCGGATGATTTGTCGGGCGGAACCTATACCGTTTCAAATGTCGGAACCTTCGGCAACGTAATGGGTACGCCCATTATCATGCAACCCCAGGTGGGTATCCTGGCCATTGGTGCCATTCAAAAGAAGCCAGCCGTCATCGAGACTCCTGCCGGAGACGCCATTGCCATTCGACACAAAATGTTCCTCTCCCACTCTTATGATCACCGAGTAGTAGATGGTGCGTTGGGCGGAAGTTTCGTACGGCGCGTGGCCGATTACCTGGAAAAATTTGATGTGAGCCGCCCGATCTAATCGAGAATGAACCAGGGCAAGATGGCGATCATGAACGTTATCAATAACCAGATCAGCAACTTGCGGTCGATTTTTTCAGGCTTTGTCATTCCATAACTTTTATACTTCCAACGCAAAGACTCAGTATTCGTTGGCCGATTAACATCTTCTTAACAACTCGTTACCATGAAATTCGGAACCAAAGCCATTCACGCCGGGGTAGAACCCGATCCAACCACGGGCGCCATCATGACGCCGATTTTTCAGACCTCAACATATGTACAGGAGTCACCCTCCAAACACAAAGGATACGCCTATGCACGTGGCGCGAATCCAACCCGTAATCAACTCCAAAAGAGTATTGCTGCATTGGAAAATGGGAAATTTGGCATTTGTTTTTCATCGGGCATGGGTGCCACTGATGCAGTGCTCCGACTGCTCAACCCAGGCGATGAAGTCATCACCAGCAATGATTTATATGGCGGCTCATACCGGCTGTTTACCAAGGTATATGAGCGCATGGGCATCAAGTTTCATTTTATTGATCTGTCCGATGCCAACGCAGCCAAAGCCTACCTAAACAAAAACACAAAACTCATTTGGGTAGAAACGCCCTCTAACCCGTTGATGCGCGTAATTGACATCGCGACATGCGTAGCTATCGCCAAAGCCAATGGCATACGCATCGCTGTGGACAACACCTTTGCTTCGCCATACCTTCAAAATCCGCTGGACATGGGTGCCGACATAGTCATGCACTCGGTTACCAAATACCTCGGCGGACACAGTGACGTAATCATGGGTGCCCTCGTTGTGAACGAAGAAAAGTTATATCAGGACCTGGCTTTTATTGCCAACTCCTGTGGCGCTGTTCCCGGACCTCAGGATTCCTTCCTGGTCCTCCGCGGCATCAAAACCCTACACCTGCGGATGGAACGCCATTGCTTCAACGGCCGAAAAGTGGCCGAGTACCTGAGGGCTCATCCGAAAGTAGGCAACGTGTATTGGCCTGGATTTCCGGATCACCCGAATCATGCCATCGCGAAGAAACAGATGCGGGATTTCGGTGGGATGATCTCGTTTACCCTCAAAGACGACCGCCTGGAAAAAGCCATTAAACTTATGGAGTCAGTGCACCTCTTCTCGCTGGCAGAATCATTAGGCGGCGTGGAATCGTTGATCAACCACCCTGCCTCCATGACCCATGCGAGCATCCCGCGCGAGGAAAGAATGAAGAATGGACTGACCGACACGTTGATTCGCCTGAGTGTAGGAACGGAAGACATCGAGGACCTGCTTGAAGACCTCCAACAAGCCCTGGCTGTAGTCTGATCTATTCGTTGCGAATTACCTCTACAGGAATATTGACAGTGAACTCACTGCCCTGACCGAGCTCAGTTTTAAGGGAAATTACGCCGCCGAGGCGTTCAGTTAAGATTTTTACAATGGCCAACCCAAGACCGTTGGAGGACTCGCCGGCAGTTGGACGGGCACTCAGCTTCCGGAATTTCTGGTACAATTGACTGATGTCCGCTTCGGAAAAGCCCGGGCCCTGGTCTCTGACCATAAGCTGAAGAAACGGCGCAGAAATAGTTGCCTTTAGTGTTACTACGGTCCGCTGGGGTGAGAATTTGATTGCATTCGACAAGAGATTCTCTATTATTCTGCTGAGTATACCAGCATCGCACAAGACGCGATAAGAATCCGGGGCCTCGACCTCAATGCGGATTAACTTGGCATTTGCCAGTGGCTGGAATGATGAAGCCATTTCCTGAAGCAATTCAGCAGGTGAGAACACGATCACTTCCAGCGCGTCCTCCTGATGGCCCCACGCATGTACATCCAGTAAATCCGTAATCAGGCTCAAGCCTGCCTGCGTGCTTTCCTGGATTAGCCGTACATATTCCTTTTGATTCTTATTGAGTTCACCCTCACGCTCCAGGATAGCCACCAACCCTGAGATGCGATTGATTGGTGCCTTAAGATCGTGTGCTACAATATTCATCAAATTGTCCTTCTGGCTATTCAGTTCATCAAGCTTGCGGTTATTTCGTTCCAGCACTTCATTTTGTTTGGTAATTTCTTCTCGCTGTTCTAGGATGCGTTGATTTTGCTCCTCGAGCTTGACATTGATTTTTCTTCGGCGCCTGCTTACCCGCCAGATTAGCACTGCCAATCCAGCCGTAGCCAGGGCAGCCAATCCCAACAACAAATTCTGAAACTGCTGACGGGCAATGAGTGATTCATCCTGCACCCTTCGCGCACGCAGCGACTCATTCTCCCGTTCGGCCTTCTCAATGCGCAACTGAAATTGCAATTGCTCAATTTCCTTGTTCAGGTCAGCATTCTGGATTCGTCCATCCAGGATGTGGTACACCGCACCAAACTTATTAGATAAAACTTCGTTGCCCTGCCGTTGATATATTTTACCCAGCAGCAGGGCAGCATCTCGTTGAAAAACCAGGTTTCCTGATCGCTCCGCAGCAGCATAGGTCATATTCAGCAGTCGCACCGCCTCCTGCGGCTTTTGGTCCACCAGACACCGGGCTTCCACCAACATTGACCTCCAAAACACCTTCTGGTTGGAGCGCTCCGACACCATCCGGGAAACTTGCTGGGCCAATTTCAGTGCCTCATTACCTTGCTGCACATCCAATAGGATCTCCGCCATTCCCACCATCAGTTCGGCCTTTGTGATGCGGTCATTGGCCAGGGTAGCCACCGAATCAGCGGACCTGAAGTGACGCATCGCTTGTGGCGTACTATCCATCTCCTGATAAACAAGTCCCAACTCCATGAATGCAGAAGTAATGGCCCTCCTATCGCCACTGGCCTTCCGGTAACCAAGGGCCTGTAATGCATGACGAATGGCTGTCTGAAAATCTTTTTTTGATTTGAAGACATCTGCCAGACTGCGATGAACATAAGCGATTCCCTGCAAATCGCCAGAAACGGTGAAGAGATCAAGCGCCCTTAAGAAATTACTGTAGGCACGACCCAAATCACCCTCGTCAAAAAACAATCGTCCTATGTTGTTATAACTGTGGGCCAGTTGGAGCGTATCCTGTTGTTCAATGGCAGTAGCCAGTGATCGTTTGTGAAAGTCAAGTGCTGTCGTGTAGTTACCCTGGTTGCCATACGCCAGACCAATAAAACTCAGGGGTCGCGACAACATCTTCTGCAGTTTCAATTGCTGTCCCAGCTCATAGGCCTTGGTGCAATAGTAGATCGTACTATCCGGGAATGAATATCTAAATTCAAATCCCAAAGAATTCAAAGGCTCAAACTGTCGATTGGAGGGTACCACCCGCAGGATAGCATGTAAACTATCAATCACACGCAGGTTCTGGCAAAATGCCGTGTGCTGCAACAGCACCTGCCCCAGAACAATAATAAATACATATCGGGATTTAACCGAAGTGATCATCCCCAAAAGTACCTGATCGGAATACGACGAAAGGGCCGATGTAAGGTAAGTTCCTGAAATTGAGAATTCGAAGCTATTTCTCCTCCAGGAAATTCATGTCACGCCCAAAAGTCTCCTGAATGGCCGTTAAAGCCACCAGCGCAACACCAATCGTAAACAGCCCTACGATCAAAGCCCCATAGATCACCCCCATATCCGTACCTCCCAATTCTTCACGCAGAAACCGGAATGCAATAGACAACGGCACTACGGTACCCCGGATAAAATTGGGCACTGTGGTGGCCACCGTTGAACGAAGATTGGTGCCAAACTGCTCGGCAGCGATCGTGACAAACAAGGCCCAATAGCCAACACCAACACCCAATAAAAAGCAGGTAACATAAAAGTAGTTGGCCGAGCGTCCGGGCGTAAACAAATAAAGCAAAATGACAGCAAGTGTCAGGAAAATATAGGCCAGCACAACTTTCTTCCGGGAGCGTACATACTGACTGATGAATCCACTGGACAAATCTCCAACAGCAAGACCAATGTAGCTGTACATTACTGCGTCCCCGGCGGCCACCAGTCCATCAATGTGCAGCGCTTTAGCAAACTCCGGTGAGAAGGTGATCAGGATACCGATTACAAACCAGATCGGAAGTCCGATAAAAATACAGCCCATAAACTTCCTGAAACGATCCCGGTTGGTGAAGAGCTGAAGAAAATTACCGCGATCGACTGCTTTGTCCTTTACTTCCAGAAATATGCCTGATTCAAATACACTGATTCGGGCAATGAGGAGCAGAAGGCCAAGTCCCCCACCGATAAAGTAAGCCACATGCCAATCAAATGTCTTGGCAACGAAGTTGGCAAGCACCGCTCCCATCAAGCCCACGCTGGCCACGAGCGTAGTACCATAACCGCGCAGGTTTGTGGGTAGTACTTCTGCTACGAGGGTAATACCAGCACCCAGTTCGCCGGCAAGACCAATACCTGCAATAAATCGAAGAACGGCGTATTGATTCACCGTCTCTGCAAATCCATTGGCAATATTGGCGAGTGAATACAATAAGATAGAGCCAAACAAAACTGACAACCGTCCGCGCTTGTCGCCCATAATGCCCCAGATGAGGCCCCCTACCAACAAGCCTGTCATTTGAACCTGGAGAAGAAATTCTCCCTGGGTGAACAGTTGATCATCAGGGACCCCCATCGAACTCAGGCTGGGTCGTCGTACGATGCTGAACAACAGGAGATCGTAGATATCAACAAAGTATCCAAGGGCGGCGACAATGACCGGTACACTGAATAGCCCTTTCGAATTTTGATCATTCATAGCAGGCAAAATAACAATAATTGACCAATCACCCCTGTCCCTCTGGTACGGATTTCGACCATTAGTCAAAAACGTGGAGAGTTCTGATTCAATTTTGCTAAACTCGTAATTCAAATAACCTATCCATGAATCCAAAATACCTCGTTACCCTGGTGGTTCTGCTGATTGCGACTGCCGCGGTTGGCCAGAAGAAGCCTGCTCCAACCAAAACATCTGTCACCTATGATGAAAAGCTTTACAATGCCCTCGAGTGGCGAAATATTGGTCCCTTCCGTGGAGGCCGCTCTGCTGCCGTAACAGGGGTACCTGGAAAGCCTAATCTCTTTTACATGGGTGCCACTGGCGGTGGTGTCTGGCGCACCACAGATGCCGGAAATTCCTGGGAAAACATTTCAGACGGGTTCTTCGGGGGCTCCATCGGCTCTGTGGCGGTGAGTGAATGGGATAATAACGTGATCTATGTGGGCGGTGGTGAAGAGTGCGTTCGCGGTAACGTGTCCTATGGATATGGTATGTTCAAATCCACCGATGCCGGCAAAACCTGGACTTCTATTGGATTAAAGGAATCAAGACATATCCCAAGGGTCCGCATCCATCCTAAAAATCCGGATATCGTATACGCTGGCGTTCTCGGAGACTTGTTCAAGGCTACGGAGGAGCGCGGTGTGTACCGATCAGAAGATGGCGGCAAGAATTGGAAGCGGGTGTTATTTGTTAATAACAGCGCGGGTGTCGTAGACCTGGCCATGGATCCGAACAACCCACGCATACTAATCGCTACCACTTGGCGTGTAAAACGGACACCCTATAGCCTTGAGAGTGGCGGTGAAGGCTCAGGTATGTGGCTTACCAAAGATGGAGGTGACACCTGGACAGAAATTACAAAAAATGAAGGACTGCCCCGTGGCACATGGGGAATCGTGGGCGTGACCATCTCGCCCGTGAACTCAAATCGTATCTATGCCATCATTGAAAACGACAATGGCGGCGTGTTTCGTTCAGACGACGGCGGTAAGTCCTGGAGGCGAATGAATGAGGACCGGAATCTGCGCCAGCGTGCATGGTACTATTCACGCATTTATGCTGACACCAAAGACGTGGACATGGTCTACGTAATGAATGTTTCCTACCACCGATCTAAAGACGGGGGAAAAACATTCACAGCTTACAATGCTCAGCATGGCGATCACCACGACCTGTGGATTGCTCCGGAGGACAACCAACGAATGATTATTGCTGATGATGGTGGTGGTCAGGTATCATTTGATGCCGGTGAGAACTGGAGCACCTACAACAACCAACCCACTGCACAACACTACCGCGTTACCACCGACAATAATTTTCCGTACCGCATTTATGGTGCACAGCAGGACAATTCAACACAACGAATCCTGCACCGTACCGACGGAGGATCTATTGGCGAACGCGACTGGGATGTATCCGCTGGTGGTGAAAGTGGCTGGCTGGCTGTTGATCCGACCAACAATGACATCGTCTACGGTGGCAGCTACGACGGCTTGCTCGAGCGTAAAAATCACGCTACGGGTGAAAGCCGGAATATTAATGCATGGCCCGATAACCCCATGGGGCATGGTGCTGAAGGCGCCAAATACCGCTTCCAGTGGAACTTCCCCATTTTCTTCTCTCCCCATGATCCGACCAAGATGTATGCCGGCTCCAATGTCCTTCACGTAACCTACAACGGCGGTGAAAAATGGGAAATCATCAGTCCTGACCTTACCCGAAACGACCCAGCTAAACTGGGCCCATCGGGAGGTCCGATCACCAAGGATAACACAGGCGTTGAATACTATTGCACCATTTTCACCGCTGGTGAATCCCCATATGAAAAAGACTTTATTGTCACTGGATCTGATGATGGCCTGGTGCACCTCACCCGCGATGGCGGCAAGAAATGGGAAAAACTTACCATCCCTGGTTTGCCCGAGTGGACCATGCTCAATAGCGTTGACTTTGATCCTTTTGTGAAGGGTGGATTTTATATCGCGGCTACCAGCTACAAGTCAGGTGATTATCACCCGTACCTGTTCAAGACAAAGGACTATGGCAAGACCTGGAGCAAAATTACGGATGGAATTGACCCCGGGCACTTTACCCGTGTTCTCAGGGCTGATCCCAAACGTGCCGGATTGCTCTATGCGGGAACTGAAACCGGAATGTATATCTCCTTTGATGATGGCATCAGCTGGAAGCCCTTTCAACTCAACTTGCCGATCGTACCTATCACCGACCTGACCATTAAGAATGACAACTTAATCGCAGCAACCCAGGGTCGGAGCTTCTGGCTGATCGATGACCTTACTCCATTACATCAGCTTAACGACGCCGTGGCCAGCAGCGATGTTACCCTGTTCAAGCCAATGCCTAGTTACCGGATGGCTGGAGGATTCTCTTTCCGTGTACCCAAGAACGAAGGGAAGAATCATCCCGGTGGAGTGATGATTCATTATTACCTCAAGGATACCACCAAGGCACAAGTTACTCTGGAGATTATGGAGAACAATGGCAAGCTCATTAAGAAGTATGCTACCAAACCTGACAAGAAGGCAAAAGAAGAAATACTTCGCGTGAAGCCAGGTGCCAATCGATTTGTTTGGAACATGCGCTATCCCGATGCAGAAAGTTTTGACGGGTTGATCATGTGGGCCGGATCGGTGATAGGTCCAAAGGCCGTGCCGGGCACTTACAAAGCAAAACTCACGGTGAATGGAAAATCTCAGGAAACCGAATTTGAAATTCTGAAGGACCCAAGAACCAGCGGTACCTTGGCGGATATTCAGCAACAATTTCAGTTCCTGATTGAAGTCCGTGATAAACTCAGCGAAACAAACTTGGCGGTTAAACGAATCCGCACATCGCGTGAACAGATCAATCGGGTAATTGATCCCATGAAGGGCAAGGAAGACATGAAAGATGTCACTGATCTCGCCAAGAGCATCCTTGATGACATGAAGAAAATTGAGGAGGCTTTGTATCAAACCAAAAACCGAAGCGGACAGGATCCGTTGAACTATCCGGTAAGGTTAAACAACAAATTGGCCGCATTGGCTGGTGAAGCAGACGGCGGCGACTATCGACCTACCCAGCAAGTGAAGGCCGTTCAGCAGGAAATAACCGGAAAAATTGACGAACAATTACAGCAACTCAATGTGATTTTCAAGAATCAGTTACCGAAGCTCAATGACCTGGTGAAACAAAAACAGATCAATCCGGTAACATTACCAGAACCGTTCTGATCTGTTTGCAAATGGTTAAAGGCTGTCCCCGCATAGGGACAGCCTTTCTTATTTTCGGCCTATGACATAATAGAGTACTGGCCCCAGTACCGGAAGAAATACAACGAGTATTATCCAAAGGATCTTCTTCTCGTTGTCCTTGTTGCTCTTAAGGATTTCCAACACAATAATGACGTCAACAACAAATACAAGAATAGATAGTAGCCTGAACATAAAAATTAGGGTTAGTTGGTTCCCAGAATCTTGAACAACTCATCCAGGTTCGGGGTAATGATAATTTCTGTTCTGCGGTTCATCCGTTTGTTTTGGTCCGATGTATTGGCCATCAGGGGAGCATACTCTCCTTTACCAGCAGCCGTAATTTGATTGGATGATACTCCTGCCTTGGTGAGAATCTTGGTAATGGCAGTAGCCCTCATGACACTGAGGTCCCAATTGTCCTGCATGTAGGTAGATTTTTTTCCAATCGGAACATTGTCTGTATGTCCTTCGACCATGATCTGAATGTCTTTTTGATCCTTTACGGCCTTAGCCAATTGCTGCAGTGCAGAAACACCCTTGGTATCTACATCTATGCTACCTGATCCGAATAGTAACTGCTCAGCCAACGAAACATAGACCTTACCATTTTTCACATTCACGGTCAGGTCATTTTCTTTAAAATTTAACAAGGCGGCACTAACCCGATTTTTTAAGTCCTGGACGGCCTTATCTTTGCTGGCCATCACTTCTTCGAGCTCCTTAACTTTGCGCTCGCGCTCCACCAGACTGGCTCCCAAGGAATCATTCATTTTACGGGTACGCTCGAGATTTTCTTGAATTGCAAACAATTGTTCCTTCTGCTGGGCGAGATCGCGATTGAGTTTGCCACTGTTATTCAGGAGATTCTTATAATAGTTATTCAACTGATCATACTCCTTATTCAGGTCTGTCAGTTGCTGGGCCGTGGCCCTTTTACGTTCTCCCAACTGAGTCGTATCATCTTTCAACCTGGTTAGTTTGGAATCCAGGTCAGCAATTTGTGCATTCGCCTTTTCGAGTTGTGACGATTTTTCCGCCAATTCACCCTCGGCTTTCACTTTTTGTGCCAGCATGTCATCAAATTTTTTCTTGGCAACAATACATCCCTGGAGGCTGACGAGCATGGTCCCCATCAGCAATAGTTTAAAAAATTGGTTCATACGAACGGGGTTAAAATACCCTACGAAAGTAGAGTTTTGAAATTGATCAAGCAAAGACACTTCAAATTGAAAAGTGTTTAGCTTTGTCAGGTAACCAAAAAAGCACTCGATCCTTAAATAATTCATGACTATGGAAGGCATGCTCAAACCCGATTCATTCAAAGGAAAGACAATCCTGATTACTGGCGGCGGCACCGGACTCGGGCGCAGCATGGGAAAATACCTGTTGGAATTAGGTGCCAACCTGGTGATCACCAGCCGGAAGAAAGATGTGATTGACAAGACGGCCTCAGAGCTTATGACCCAAACTAGCGGCCGTGTGCTGGCTGTTCCCTGCGACATCCGCAAGTACGACGAAATTGAAAAACTTCTTTCCGCAATTGATCAGGAGTTCGGCGCTCTTCATGGGGTTCTCAACAATGCTGCTGGCAATTTCATAAGTCCTACAGAAAGGCTATCTCATCGGGCATTCGATATTGTGGTTGATATTGTTTTGCGAGGCACGTATTACATGACACTTGCGGTTGGCAAGCAATGGATTGCCCGCAAGCAGGCAGGAACTTTTCTCAATATCATCACCACATATTCGTGGACCGGTTCGGGTTATGTTGTTCCATCCGCATGTGGAAAGGCTGGCGTTCTTGCCTTAACGCGTTCCCTCGCTGTAGAATGGGCGAAATACAACATACGGTGCAACGCGATAGCTCCAGGTCCTTTCCCAACCGAAGGGGCATGGAGTCGGCTCATGCCTGGTGACCTGGTGAAAAAATTTGATCCCGCTGCGCGGATACCGCTGAAGCGCGTTGGTGATCATCAGGAGTTAGCCAACCTGGCTGCCTACCTGTTGTCTGATTATTCAGGATACATTACCGGCGAGGCCATCACCATTGATGGTGGGGAGTGGCTCAGGAATGGCGGTGAGTTCAGTTATCTGGAGGAGATTACGCCCGATCAATGGGATGCATTGGAGAAGCTGCGCAAATAGTTTAGAATCGTACGGATAAGAATCCGCTGACCCAATCGTGGGTGGCACCGTTTCTCAGGTCAGCAGCGCGGTGGTAGAAGTTAAGTCCAAATGAAATACTTTGCGTGGATATCATTAGTCCATAGCGCGCCTGGGTCACCCAAGGCTTGATGGTGGCCGGAATTGGGCTCGGTGTGCCCGTCACCAGGCTTCCCTGGATAAACATGTCGTTCATGACATAGTGTACCCCAAGTCCACACAGCAGAAAAAATTCAATAGGCCTTCGAAGACCCTGTTCACGGTTGTCCCAAGAGAGTCTGCTGTTCGCAAATACAGAATTATTCAGCGGTTTAAAGTCTCCCATGCGAATGATCAACTCATCGGATATCTGATTGGTCACTGTACCAGCATCCACCCAGGCAGTATTGACGATGTCCAGTTCCTTAAAAATTGGAATCCCCTGCATGCGCTGATACCGGACGTTCACGGCCAATTCATCCGGAAGTTGGTATTTCCAACCAGCGGGTTGGTCGAAGCCAGTAATGTGGTGCATCCATTTCTGAACCTTCTCCATGCCCGAAGACGGACCGGTGAGGCCCATTTCAAGCTGGTAGGTATTGCTGGCCGAGGCATTGGGGAAGTTAGTCAGCTCCAAGTCGATGAAAGACCATCCGGCATAAGCACGGTCCATGTCTTTTGGATCCGTCTTGAGGATATCAAATGGTGTGTAAATTTTTGCTCCTGCTCTTACGGTGAAGATGATTTTGATGGTATCCTTTTGGCTCTTGGAATGGGGCTTACCATGTTTGAACAAGAAAGACTTGGGGTTCAGTATCTGGCGGTAGGTAATGTCCATCCCCGCTGTATAGTAATAGTCTTCAAAGAAAATGATGTCATTATCGAGGCCAACACTTATCTCCCGGGTGTAGTATGGTTTTCGATCCTGGGCACTGCCAGGTGCGGTGGCTGCCAGCCAAAGGATTATGATAAGCAGGTGACGTACCAAAGAAATGAATTGCTACATCAAAGAAACCAAAAAGAAGGGTGACTTCATTGTGTGTTTAGTTTGGTATTGGGGATACCTCAAAACAAAAAGGCCTCGATCCCGATTTTCATCAGGACGAGGCCTTGTGTTGAAGTCAGGCGACGACTTACTCTCCCGTCCCGATGGTAATCGGGATTACCCCGGTACCGATTGATAGATTTCGGTGCGCGGGCGCATGGAGTGGTTGAAGCGCCATAAAACAAAAAGGCCTCGTTCCCGATTTTCATCAGGACGAGGCCTTGTGTTGAAGTCAGGCGACGACTTACTCTCCCGGGTTTTACCCCAGTACCATCAGCGCGGGCGGGCTTAACGACTCTGTTCGGAATGGGAAGAGGTGGTCCCCACCGCTATAGTCACCTTAATACTTTGTGGTGTTTCCATGGGGACCTTGGTCCCCACCGTCCCGATCGCTATCGGGATCACCTTAATACTTTGTGGTGTTTCCATGGGGACCTTGGTCCCCACCGTCCCATCCCGATAGCTATCGGGATCGGGATCACCTTAATACTTTGTGGTGTTTCAATCACCATAATATCGTTGACAGCCTTGTTGAAAGAGTAGTAAAAAGCAAGCACATACGTAGTCTTGCCGGGAGTATGCCAATCGTCTGATCGGCATACTGCCCGTTTGCGAAGCGTGCGGGTAATTAGTACTGCTCGGCTTTGCCATCTCTGACTTTACACCTGCAGCCTATCAACGTCATAGTCTCTGACGTCCCTTAATGGAAGTCTCATCTCGAGGTGGGGTTCGCGCTTAGAT
>DAOMGC010000045.1:0-28675 GCA_035430125.1 Cyclobacteriaceae bacterium
AAAGGGTAACCATATAGGCCACAAACCGATTGGGTTGTCCGCCGGGAACGGTTTCTGCAGGTGCGGATTCCTTTTGGGCAGGAGCAACCGGCAACCATTTGGATGGATCGATATGATGGGTGTGTTTTGGAAAGGGCCAAAGCTTCAGCAGATCTCGCGTACCTCCTTCTTTGAGGGTGCGGTCCCGTTCAGACAGGATGGTAACGAGGTGAGGTTCGGAGTGCAATAGTTTTCCACGGAGGGTAGCAAGCCCGAAAAGTATTCTGCCGTGAAAAGAAAAGAGTTCGTCATTACCCAAGTATCCTTCACGGGTGAGGAAGTGAACGGAATGGTGGTCGGCCAATTGATGGAAGCGCCGGACCCAGCTTTCACCTGCAAAGCGGACGCTGGTATCGATGAAGTCTGCCTGACGGAAAGGAACGTACAGATTGATTTCTCCCCCCGATGCGAGAACAGCCTCCGCAAACATAATATCACTTCCACAGGCGAGGGATGTATATCCGATTTTGATATTAGAAGCCTTAATGACAGCATTGAGTTCCTCCTGTACTTTGCTTTCAATGGATGCCGGAAAGCGCGGGACGGCGCGGGTCGGGCTGTCAATCATATGTCCAACAAGCACCGCAACCGTGGGGGGGCTGTATAGTTTCAGGACTTCCGCCGGCACCAGCAGATAATGATTCAACATCCACAACTGATTGTATACAATATTGAGCTTGCCCCAATCAGGGCCTGCCAGCTGATGCGCCTGATAATATAAAGAGATGGCTTGACGCGGATCTTTGTTGAGCAATACGGCTTCTGCTTTTGTTACGAGTTCCCAAAAGTCGGTGGGTTGTTCCGGGATCAACGAAATTACTTCCTGAGCCAATTCACGGCCCCGCTGAAATTTTCCGGCAATCGCTGACATCGTGGCAGCATTGATGCCTGTGTAATAATTTTTTGTAATCGTAAAATTGTTCTGATAGGCATCGCGCGACAGAACGGCAAAAGATTGTTGGCGTGTTTGCCTGAACTGTTCTTTATAGATGCCTCCCATAATGCCCGCCGTCTCCGGATCTTCGGGATGCTCGCGGTATATGGGTTCAAAAAAATCCACTGCAGCTTGCGGGGTACCAGATTTGGAAAGGGCCAGCGCATGCAATTGCTTTATCCTGAGTTCCGAAGAATTGCCCAATTCCCGGGTGGTCAGGGTACGCGCTTCCAGGTAGCGCCCTTGATTCAACAAGTTGTTAATATGTTCTGTGGGATTCAGGCGGCAGTCAGATAGAAACAAATATAATCCATAACTTTCTTACTGTTAACCTCCTAGTATGAAAACACTATTTATCGCTGCGATGCTCATCAGCGTCAGTTTGCAAGCCCAGGATGGCGGATTCAACGGATTGAGTACCAACATGGGTAATCTCTTCCGGTTATCGGATGCAAAATCCAGGTCCATCAGTGCCGAGAACCCGACGGGTGAAAAAGGTAAAGGTGGTATGGATAAAGAAGGTGTGGCTTCCCGCAATGCGAAAGACCTGGGTCAGGGCTGGAAGGTAAGTCCCTATATATGGATTGAGCCGGGCAAGACGTCCGTGCTTGCTGACATTTCCGGACCAGGCGCAGTGCAACACATCTGGCTTACACCAACGGGGCATTGGCGGTTTTCAATTCTGCGGATTTATTGGGATGATGAATCTACACCATCGGTAGAGGCCCCATTGGGAGATTTCTTCGGCATGGGTTGGGAGCAATATGCCCATCTCAACTCACTGGCCATTTGTGTGAATCCTGGCAGTGCATTCAACAGTTACTGGGTAATGCCTTTCCGGAAAAAATGTAAGATCACCCTGGAGAATCTTGATCACGAAAAAGTAAGGATTTTCTATCAGGTGGATTACACGCTGACCAAAGTTCCTGATGATGCGGCCTATTTCCATGCACAGTTTCGCCGTACCAATCCCGTGAAATACAAGGATGTGTATACGCTGGTGGATAACATCAAAGGCAAAGGACAATATGTAGGTACCTATATCGCCTGGGGTGTGCACAACAATGGTTGGTGGGGTGAAGGGGAGATTAAGTTCTTCATGGATGGGGATAAAGAATTTCCTACGATCAATGGCACGGGCACGGAAGACTACTTCTGCGGCAGTTATGATTTTGATACCAGCAAAAAGAATAGTGCCGGGGTAGAAGAATCACAGTACACCGAATTCTGTACGCCATATGCTGGCCTTCATCAGGTAATCCGTGGAGACGGACATTATCAGGTGATGCAACGCTTTGGGATGTATCGATGGCATATCACCGACCCGATCAGGTTTGATTCCGACCTCAAAGTGACCATTCAGGATTTGGGATGGCGATATGATGGACGTTACCTGCCTCAACAATCTGATATAGCCAGTGTTGTTTATTGGTATCAGACCGAGCCACATGCTCCGTTTCCGAAATTGCCGGGGAAAGATGAGTTGGAGGTGAACTAAGACCGGGAATTTGAAGATTTGAAGATTTGGAAATTTGAAACTTTGAATTATTTGAAGATGGCGTGAACTAAAGCCAGTAATTTGAAAATTGGAAGATTTGAAAATTTGAAGTGGCGTGAGTTTGGTGGTTTAAATTCGGTAGACTAAACCAAATTGACCCTCGCTTATCTAACTGCCGAATTACTTGCTGGCCAGACCAACAACCAAACTATCAATACCAATTGCTGCAATCCAAACGGCATTAGCATCAACATGTTGGTGGGTTTGCCATACATTGATAATACGATTTCTATCATCAGCAATCCGGCGCCGATGATTCCCCAAACTGAAATGAAGCGCGGCACCAGTCGTGATTGAAACAGGAGTACATTAAGCGCCGTGAACGACGGGCCTGCCATCAGCAGGGTAATGTAATGCGTCCACCACCTTGTTTGAAAAAACACAACACTTAGCGATTGCAAGGCTGAATCTGATGTCTTCACGTATTCGCGACTGAGTCCGAGGATTGTCAGGACTGCCACATCATCGACCAGGACGGTCACAAAACCAATAATGGAGAGGCCAATGTAGAGCGCAGCCATAAACCGGTTGGTTGTTTTGAACACGGGCCAGAGGAGAATAGCGATGGAAAGGCCTGTTATTCCGTCCACTACGGACAACAAAACGCCGGTAATAATTCTCGAATCGTTGGAGGCAGCACCGGTAAGGAAGTCCTTTGCAAAGATCACCGGCCCGACGAAATACTGATTGAACAGCGCGCCGAGTATCACGGTGACCAGCATCATCACCGCAACAATTCGAATAGTGGAGTGGGAGAGCATGGAATTAGGTTTACGCCATAGACGAATAAGCTGGCGGATTTGTTACGTGATTATCGAATGAGTAAGGGCCTTATTACAAATCTGGCCCAACGGCCGGGTTATTCATCGATCAGGCTGATCCAATCCTTGATCACTTTCTTCAATTGCTTTTCCTTCGACTTCACATCGGCCAGGTCAGTAAACACCACAAGCCGTCTGCCATCCTTGTAGTCACCGGTCAGTAAGCCGGATGCGTCCTTCACTTTAGCACCTGATGGAAATACCAGCATAATGCGTCCCTTGTGAAGGTTCATCACGATGAGTTCGCGCTTGTATTCCTTGGGATCAAAGACTTTCATTTCTCCGGTATAATAGAAACTGGGGTTATTCCATTTAATGCGCTCACCAATGATCTTGTCCGTGCTGAGGATCGCCTTGCGCAAATACGTGATCACCTTGCCAAGCTGCGGTTCAAGCTGTGCAATGTGGTCGGTCACTTGTTGTGTATCTGATGATTTAGGCATGGATCAAGCTACAACGACTTCAACATATTATTAATGATGGCTGAAAAATAATTAACTTACTCTTGCAAAAAAAGCTTTTTTGGGTCATGATAAATTCATCATTCGAATGAAGCACCTGGCACAACTTCTACTATTGCTGGTTTTTGTAGGCTGCAATAAAGAAATGTCTACTCCTTCTGTTTGGAAGAGATTACCTGTTAATGCAGGCTACACTGGATTTGAAAGAGCAACGTTCATCGATGAAAACGCTGGATTTATTGGTGGGGGTAGGTCAACTAGTCTTCTCGACCCGGTTTTAATGGTTACTGATAATGGCGGAGTGTCCTGGTCTATTAGAAGTTTAAGTCCCCCAACGGCTAATGGCTTTGGAGATATTTTTCGCATTCAAGGGAGTAGTGTCATGTTTGCTGCTGGCGTTCAATTCAACGTAGTAACAGCGAAGCCAACAGCATTGTATCGCTCTACAGATTTGGCAAACTCATGGCAATTGATTGATGGTAATTATAAAGACTTTCCGGGTGGTTATTATTTTTTCAACGACCTGGAGGGATCTATGATCTATAACGGTCCATATAAGACAGTAGATGGTGGCGTAACATGGATACCCGCACTAGATCCAGATGGAATTAATTTTTATGGCGTGTCGGCCCCCAAATTTATCACCAGGCAAGTCGGATACGCATATGGAGGTGCCTTGTTTGATAATGTGAATTTTGGCACGCTCATAAAAAGCAGTGATGGAGGTGAAACCTGGAGGGACATGACGCGTAATTTCAAAGGCAATTTGAGTTACGTTACTTCAGGTGCCGTCATTGGTGAATTGACCGTGTTTGTGTTTTGTGCAGATGGTAAGATGCTCGCGACTGAAGATGGCGGATTGAATTGGTCAATCAAAAGCACTCTACCGGTTAGGGTATTTGATTGCTATTTTATGGATAGTAATGAAGGTTATATTGTTGGGCAAATGAGAGGTGTTTCTGGAATGCAGTATGGGATATACTTAACTGATGATGGCGGGCAAACCTGGAGGCCTCAACTGACGCTAGTCGGAGAGGAAAACCTAATTTCCAGAATTATATTTCCTTCAAAGAGTATTGGTTATGCGGTTTCCAAATCGGGTATTTACAAACAAGTAAAATGATAATTAATCATTCAGATGTTCCGTACAAAAATGTTTCGTATAGAAAATTTACGAATATTAATTGTTCGAACTTCATTCGCATTTCGATCCTAAAGCCAATGACCAAAATCATAAACATCAGCCAACCGGCTGTCCTGGTTGCGTGTAGGCAAATATGTAATTTTGAATTGGAGAGGTTATAAATCAAAATCTTTAGGCAAGCATGACAAGGGGTGAAAAACAGTCATTCTTAAGCAGAACTGCAGATTGGGGCCTGAAACTTGTTGTAGTACTGAGTATAGGTTATTACATCATGACACAATATGTCTTCTATTGGTATTTGGAAGATCATTACGAAACAACGTTGGGGGTTGTAACTTCCAAAGAAATGTTTTCGGATGGCGGTGACACGTATCGTTATGAATATTATGTCGATAATGTCAAGTATACCAATAGTGGTCAGCCAAGAGATTACAAAAAACCTCCCAAAATTGGAGGTACTTATTTTATCAGGTACTTAAAGTGGATGCCTTCAGTAGCAATAGGTATATATTGAACTTCGGCCTTGGGAACAATTCTATGAGTGGGCGAATTAAAAGTTTAACGGATGAGTAGGGATCTGGATTGGTTTTCTGCGTCAACGATTTTTTCTCAATACACTGCCGCCCCGATCACTGGTTAGCTTTTCATCAGCCACTGTAACTACACCGTTAACAAGCACATACGGAATTCCTTCCGGATACTGATGAGGTTGTTCAAACGTTGCTTTGTCGATCACGGTTTCGGGATTGAACAAAGTAATATCGGCCACATATCCTTCCTTGATCAACCCTCTGTCTGTGAGCCCCAGCCGTTGGGCTGGCAAACAAGTCATTTTGCGGATAGCCTCTTCAAGCGGTATTACTTTCAATTCGCGAACGTAATGCCCGAGTACCCGGGGGAATGTGCCATAGGCACGGGGGTGGGGATGGGCTACACCAAACTTCACGGTTTCACCATCAGAGGCATGCATAGCAAATGGATGTTTCATGATGCGCTGAACGTCATCTTCGTTAATTGCGTGAAAAATGCAACTTGCACTTCCTTTAAGTTCCATGTCGAGCACGAGTTCCGCGCCGTGTTCTACATCAGGCTTTACGCCTTTAAGAATTGCATAATCATACAGGGTCTTTCCATTTAGTGATGGATCCCATTCCACGGTGGAAAACTGAATCAGTCTTAGGTCGCCGCTGCCACGGTCGTTGAGGAGATTAAACCGTATGCCTGCCAGTACGCTATCGCGAAATGATTTACGTTCAATGCGCTTTTTAAAATCAGCTGATGACCCGGCCATCGCTGAGGTAGGTATCAGCACGGATAAACCAGTACTGCTGGCGGTATAAGGATATTGATCCATCATCACATCGATGCCCGCTGCCCGCGCAGAATCAACCAAGCCCAGGGTCACCACACTCTTGCCCCACATGGGTTTGCCAATGGCTTTATGGTGGGTTAGTACGATGGGAATTTTGGCTTCTTTTCCGATCACAATCGCTTCTTTAACACCGGCAATTAGCCCAAGTCCTTCTTCACGCAGGTGGGATGTGTAAAAGCCTCCCTGCGCAGCTGCTACTTTTGAGAGTTCGATGACCTCCGATGTCTCGGAGAATGTCCCTGGCATATATTTTAAGCCAGTCGAAATACCAAATGCGCCAGCGTCCATGGCATCTTTCACCAGTGCTTTCATTTTTTCCAGTTCTTCTGCCGTCGGCTTGCGATTATCGTTCTTCATTACGGCATACCGAATAACATTGTGTCCCGTTAAGTAAGCCACATTGATTCCCAGCCTGAACTTATCCAGCGAATCGAGATAAGGTTTGAAGGGCATTGGTCCGCCGCCATCCGGGCCGCCCACGGCTGTGGTTACGCCTTGCCGCACATTGCTTTCCGCATCGGGCAGCGACATAATGGGCTCGATATGCGCGTGCAAATCAATGAACCCCGGCGAAACGATCAGGCCGGTGGCGTCAATTGTTTTGGTTGCCTTTGCAGCGCTCAGGTCACCAATCTTAACAATCTTTCCATTCTGAATGGCTACATCCGCTTTAATGGCTGGTGCACCAGTTCCATCTAGTATGTTTCCTCCCTTGATGATGATGTCGTACGAAGGGGAGGAGCAGGAGAGGACAAAAAGGAGAAGGAGGGGGAGGTAATTTTTCATGGAGGTTTAAGATTGTAGAACCAAAATATCAAACTATTGAAAGCTACTCTTACCACTACCTCTATCGCTTCTTGGGGATACCGGATTTCGCCGGGACGGCTCCTCCGGTATGACGGTTGAAGGTAGGGTACTCTTTCATTTCACTCAACTTCCAACTTCGAACTTCCAACTTCTACTTACCACTTACCACTTACTTAATTCTGTTCATTCCAAGAAACCCGATCGGCAACTCAGTTTTCCCTTTCATTGCAAGATCGGCCAGAATTTCGCCGACTACGGGGACAAACTTAAAGCCATGTCCGCTGAAGCCGGTGGCGATGGTCACCCGTTTATCCGAGCCGGGGAGATGATCGATAATAAAGTTTTGGTCCTTGCTATTGGTGTAGAGACAGCTCTTGATGCTGAGGATGGAACCCACCGCTTCAGGGATGTACTTTCTCAGGATAGACGTCAGGTCTTCTTCGGTGCCGGGTGTTACTGCGCGGTTTACATTTTTTGCATCCGTCACTTCACCATGCTGGTGATGGGCGAGCTTCAATCCGAGGGGACCTCCAAATTCTTTCGTGGGCACAATCGGAAATCCATAGTATGACCCGCGGTCAGGATCTTCCATGATCCAGCAAGGAAAGTTGCCATACGCAAAGGGCTTCCAGGATTTGGGATTTACCCACATAATCATTTGCTTGGTCACCGTCAATTCTTGCTTCAGTTGTGGAATCATGTATGGCGCCCAGCCTCCGGCGGTGATGATAAGTTTGTCTGCAGTGTACTCACCTTTGTCAGTAATGACCCTTATCTGGTTGCCTTCCTGCTTCCATGACTGTACCGATTCTTTGGTTTGAACGGTTGCACCCAATCGAATGGCTTCTTCGGTATAGGTAAGAATGGTGCGTTCAGGTGTCATAAACCCGGCATCCGGTTCAAAGATGATGTCGAAATCAGCGGGGATAGCGAAGGATGGAAATTGCTTTGCCGCCTCCTGATGCCCGGGCTTTTGGATGGTAAGTTTGTAGATGTTTGCCGACTTCTCCACACCAGCGGTCAGCTCGTTGCCTCGCTTGCCGAAGTAGAGCACACCTGCTTTATGGAATATTTTGGCGCCGGTTTCTTTTTCAAACGCGGCAAGGTTGCTGTAAGAACGTTGCAGCAGCGGCACATAATCCGGATGCTCAAAGTATGATTGGCGGATGATGCGGCTTTGTCCGGCATGCGACCCCTGGTCGTGGGAAATATCAAATTGTTCGATGCCGAGTACGCGGTGTCCGCGTTGGGCCAGTTGCCATACCGTGGCTGAACCCATGGAGCCAACGCCAAGGACGATGGCGTCGAAATGGGTAGTGGCAGGTGTGTTCATGTTAACGGGTTGGGGTTTAGCATCTGATTTTTCTTTTGCCAGCAATGGCAGACCAACGGCTGCGGTGGCTGTGGCCAAAAAATTTCTGCGTTTCATGAAAGTAAGATAATACTATTTCCCGGCGCCCGGAAGGGCCTTGTTGGTGCCCGGGCTAAATCCTATATTGGTTGCATGGATGGCTTTACCCTGTTTACCGAATATTTCTTTACCCGTTTGCTCATCAACACAATAGCCATGATCGTGCTGGTGAGGGTCGTGTACTACCACACCTATCAGAAAAGGGACTCCTTCTTTACTTTCTTCCTGCTCAACTTCATCGTGTTTCTTCTCTCCTATATGTTGGAGAAGACAAAAGCCTTTGATTCGATGGGGAGCGCGTTTGGACTGCTCGCCGCGTTCTCGTTGCTACGTTTTCGTACCGACACTATTACCTCCAAGGACATGACGTACCTGTTCATAGTCATGACCATCGGACTCACCAATTCCATCATGAAAGGCAGTGTCACCGAGATTGTCTCCCTCAACGCTATGATTGTGGCGGCGGTGTACCTGGTGGATGGCAATCAATTGATGAAGAATCAGAAATCAAAGACCATTGACTATCCTTCGCTGGAAAATATCCGACCTGAATTACACCCCAAGCTCATTGAAGATTTGAAGTCCCGCACAGGACTCGACATCCGAAAGATCACCATCGAACATATTGACTTCACCAAGGATCGCGCACAGATCCGGATATTCTACTACTAAAACCAACTGCCATGTTTGAGAACCCATCCCCACAGTCACGCCGGCAATTCCTTGGAACCCTGGCCGCCCTTTCAGTAACGCCAGCCTTTGCCACCCGTGAAGCGGATACGGTCTTGCTCAATGGAAACATCGTTACCATGGGCGTAACACCCAACGCTCAGGCGGTTGCCATTGCCGATGGAAAATTCATAGCGGTAGGTACCAATGATGAAATAAAGAATCTTGTTACTGGCAGGACGAAGAAGATCGATTTGGGTGGTAAGACCGTGTTGCCCGGATTTATCGATGCCCATTCACATCCGGGCAGCTCCGGGTTAAATCATTTGCGAGAGGTTGACTGTGACCTGCGTTCCATTAAAGCTATTCAGGATGCGATTCGAGACCGTGCCGCGAATACTCCGAAAGGAAGTTGGGTCTTGGGCTTCAAATACGATGATACCAAGACTGCTGAGGGTCGTTTCCTCACCATCGCCGACCTTGACGCCTGCGCGCCTGAGCATCCGGTACGCATTTCACACCGGGGCGGGCACACCATGTATGTTAATACACTCGCAATGAAGCTTGCAGGTGTTACCCATGAAACCCCGGACCCTTCGGGAGGTATGTTCGATCGCGACCCCGCATCGAAGAAGATGACAGGGCGTGTGAAGGAAAGTGCCTGTGATGCATTTGAGAAGGTGATCCCCTACGCCTATACCCGCAATGACCTTCGCGAAGGAGTGAAGTTGATTTCTAAAATGATGACAAAGACGGGTGTAACTTCTGTGCATGATGCCTACGGTTCACCCGAATACCTTCGGGCTTATCAGGATGCGTATGAAAATGGAGACCTTGGCCTGCGGGTATACTGCCTGATTGGGTTCACCCATATCAGTAAGATGATCGATGCCGGTATTCGTACCGGTATGGGGAATGAGTGGGTGCGTGTCGGTGCCATGAAGATGACCTGTGATGGCTCCATCTCCGAGCGCACGGCGCGGTTGTCGCAGCCTTACCTCGGCAGACCCAATGACTATGGTATCATGGTGATGGATTATGATAAACTCTTACCCATTGCGAAGAAGGCGCATGAGGCTGATTGGCAGATTGGCATCCATGCCAACGGGGATGTGGGTATCGACACCACGATGCGCTTGTATGAACAATTGCAGAAAGAGTATCCGCGCAAAGACCCGCGTTTTCGAATTGAGCATTGCACGGTGATCAATGATGACCTGATTCGCAGGATGAAGAACCTGGGCGTGATACCCACGCCGTTCTCAACGTATGTATACTACCATGGTGAGAAGATGAAGGAGTATGGCCCCGAGCGCCTGAAAAACATGTTTGCCTTGCGTTCGTTTCTTGACGCCGGCATCCGTGCCACCCAGGCCAGTGACTATCCTCCCGGACCGTTTGAGCCGATGATGGCGTTGCAGAGCAGTGTTACGCGCACCGACATTAAAGGAACGGTTTGGGGTGCCAATCAGAAAGTGACGGTGGAGGAGGCAATCCGTATCGGAACAATTCACGGAGCTTATGCTTCTTACGAGGAAAGTACCAAGGGTTCAATTGACCTTGGCAAACATGCAGACTTGGTTGTGCTAGGCCGTGATCCATACAAGGAAAATCCATCAACGCTGGTGACGATTCCGATTGAAAGAACGATGGCTGGAGGGAAGTGGGTGTGGGAAGCGTAGGAGTAACTGGTAAGAGGTAAGTAGTGAGTGAAGGGAGGAGGTTGGTAGAAGGAGGAGGAAGTTGGAGGTTGGAAGTTGGAGGATTGGAGAAGTGAAAGAGTCATCTATCCCCGAACCGTCATCCCGGACAAGCCAGCCGCAACGTGGCGTAGGCGGGCGCGATCCGGGATCTTCTTGAATTGAAAGTCAAGAAAAGAGTTCGGTCAATTATCAATCACAAGTTATGTCCTTTTGGAGATGCTGCTTGTGGCGTAGATAAGTCTCCCGCAGATTTTCGGTAATTGAAATACTGGAATAGGCTCAGATCAATGCGCTCTACGAGACAGGTATTGAGTCTGATCAGCGACAATCATGTCATTGATCGGCGTCCATCAGCGGGAACCTGATCCTTAACCTTAAACAAGTTTGTTACTTGATTAAGAGTGTCTTCCTTTTCAAAGTTTTCCCAACACAGGGTAATCTCACAAATCACCTATCCGTCTCCACAAAATCAAGTTCATTGCCGAACGACTCTTTGGTATATATTACTGAGATGAATCCGATGCCGATAATAATCAGGCCAGTTACCCAGGCGGCCAATAGATAATCGTTCAGCACGTGTTCACCGCGCAGGGACTGAAACAAAATAATGATCAGTGGCAGGCAACCCCGCACCAGATTAGAGATCGAGATCGACGCAGTTGCCCTGAGGTTGGTTCCAAATTGCTCTGCGCTCATGGTGATATATAATACAGAAATACCGGAGCCAAATCCCAGTCCCATACAGATCAGGTACATGGCGGTCGCACTTCCGCCGCCCCGGGTGGCGAAAAACAGCGCGATGAACATAGACACGATGGCATAATAAATAAGGAGAGTCTTCTTTCGACTCTTTATCATATTGCTCAATACCCCGGCGCTCAGGTCGCCAAGGCCGAGTGCAACGTACTGTAGCATTAGCGCTTTGGGTTGGTCGAAACCGGCTATGCCGAATTGTTTTGCGAATTCATCCGAGAAGGAGATGAGCAAGCCGATCACATACCAAACCGGCAAGCCGATTAGGATGGATCTCAGGTAACGAACGAATCGCTCACGGTTGGTAAAGAACATGAGGAAGTTTCCCCTCGCTACATTGGAGTGAATGGCGTTGTTGTACATGGCACTTTCCAGAACACGCACCCTGAGGAACAGAAGACTAAGGCCCATACCACCTCCGATGAAGTAACAAAGCCGCCAGTCGTGGCCACTGAGGTCATGTACAAAATATGCGGCAATGGTTCCCAAAACACCGCTGGTGGCAATGATAGCCGCAGCCAGTCCTCGTTTTTCTTTGGGCAACAACTCGCTGCAAAGTGTTATGCTGGCGCCTAATTCACCCGCCAGTCCAAGTCCGGCGATGAAACGTAACCACAGGTATTGGTCAATGGTGGTAACAAATCCGTTGGCGATAGTCGCTATTGAATACAAGAGTATGGATCCGAATAGCACACTTTTTCTTCCTTTCTTGTCACCCAACATACCCCATAAAATACCGCCAACAGTAAGACCGATCATCTGCCAGCTGATGATGTTTTCTCCAAGGATTTTCATGGCGCTCTCGTCGACGCCGAGATCATGAAAACTGGATCTCCGTACGATGCTGAACAACAAGAGGTCATACACATCTACGAAGAACCCCAATGCGCCCACGAGGACCGGAAGGGAAAATATGCCGTATTCTTTTTTCTCCATGATTTTATTGATGACAACAATTTAGCAGAATCTATGAAACTATCCGTTGCTGGTGTTCCGATGCCGCGCCGTACGGTTGTTGTCTAATCAGCGATGATCATGCAATTGATCTGCGATCATCAGCCGGAAACTGATCCTTAGCTTGAACAGGTTTTACACTCAATTACAAGTGGCGTTACTTTTGGAAAATGTTCCTTGGCAAAGTTTAGTCTCCCGCAGAATTTCAGGGATTGAATGCAGGAAAAGGCGCAGATCAATGTGTCGTACGATGAAGATATTGAGTTTGATCAGCGATAATCAAGTAACTGATCTGCGACCATCAGCGGGAAACTGATCCTTAACTTTAACAGATTCGTAACCCAATTACATGTATTGTTACTTTTTGAGAAGGTTCCTTTAGCAAAACTTAGTCTCCCGCAGATTTTTGGGGATTCAATGCAGGAAAAGGCGCAGATCTGAGTGCTGCAGGGTAGTTGCCGAACTGACACCTTTTCCTACATCTTAAGTATGATTTAAGCAAATGAAGATTTACAACACGTACCTGGTTGTTGAGATTTGTAGTAAATTAATGAAGGGAATTCCTGTGTTTATGCCATAGAGCTATATGTACAAAGGTTAGGAGCAAGTGTGGCTGGGACAACGACATATGACAATTAAAGGCCTTATGAAAGTGGAATTTTTGTATTGGTATCTCCTCCCAACGCTATTTGGACTGATTCTTTTGATTTCTACCACAAGACTGATTCTAAGAAGTAGGAATGCCAGAAATGTTTTCTTTTCGACTATGATAGTGTTAATCCTCACGTTGTCACAATGGGCATTATTTCAAATATTTTTCCTTGATGCATGGCCGACATACTTTCCGCACATTGGGATCGGACTTGCGACTGTACTATTAGCACTACAGATTATTTGGAACAAAAAGGAATAAACAGATGAAAGCAACATTAGCCACTAAAATAGTGTTAGTCCTATGGCAGAGTGAAGTGATACGGAAAGTTTATCTTCGTTGGCAACTCCTTCTAAAATAGTTCTAATCCTAAACTCATGTGGAGCGTCAACCAATGGTATGCACAAGGAGCCCGGTTTAACTACCAGGGCCATGATGTGTTTTTCCGGCAGGAAGGCGTGGGGGAAACACTTGTGCTGCTCCATGGGTTCCCTACGGCGTCGTGGGACTGGCACCGGGTGTGGGACAACCTTACCCGTCATTACAGGGTAATTGCAAGTGACTTTATCGGCTTTGGTCACAGTGCCAAACCTACCAGGTTTGATTATTCTTTGAAGTCGCAAGCGGATATGGTGGAGGCCTTGCTGAAATACCGCGAGGTGGAACGGTACCATATTTTAGCTCATGACATTGGCGATAGTGTCGCACAAGAATTGCTAGCACGCGATCAGGAACGAAATCTTCATCGTATCGATTCCTGCTGTTTCCTCAACGGCGGCATGTTCCCGGAAACCCATCGCCCCACACGCACCCAGCAGTTGCTGTTAGGGCCATTCGGATTTATGGTATCCCGACTGATGAACCTTAGAAGATTCAGTGAATCGTTTTCTATCCTGTTCCCGCCCGCAACAAAGCCAAGGCAGTCCGAACTGGAAGACCTGTACAGTTTGATCCGATTCAACAACGGTGCACGCATCACCCATAAAATCATACAATACATTATCGAACGACGTGAGAACCGGGAACGATGGCTGTCCGCTCTTCAGGATGCGCGTTGTCCGTTGCGTCTGATCGATGGTGTAAACGATCCGGTCTCAGGCCAACATATGGCAGATCGATACCGGGAGTTAATCCCAAATCCTGATGTGGTGGAGATTTATGATTGTGGGCATTATCCGCAATGGGAGCGGCCGGAAGAGGTGTTGAGAAACTTTTTTGAATTCAGGGGCAATTGAACCCCTGTGGGATACCGCTAATTCTTACGTCAGGTATTCCGAAATCATCGGGGCTTTGTTTACCGGATCAATGATGCTATCGTGTAGGATCGCCTGTCCTGAAGCTTCATCTTCATCCCGGGTTCGGGCTTGAATCCTATAACCAATTAATCATTGTTCAACCAAAAACAAAAAATCGCATGAAGATGAATCAATTTTCAGACGACCTGCGCCTCTTAACGGAGGAGGAGATGCGGTCGATTAACGGGGGAGAGTCCCTGTGGTACTGGATTGCCTACGGCATCGGCGCCACCGGCCGGTTCTTCTATGAACTGTGGAAGTTCTGTGAAGAGCACCCGTTTGAGGTATTTAATGCCTGAGACACGAAAATCTCCTCTCCAGCCTGTTGCCCCCCGGCGCAGGCTTTTTTATTTCCAACCTGCAGGGTTGCCGTCTGACATATTTTGTCAATGTGTATCGGTGTTTTTCCTACTTTGGATCAGCAAATAAAACACCTATGAAAAAATTACTGATCCTGATCTTCCTCGGCTGTACGCTCATGACCTATGGCCAGTCTGATGCGTCCAAATCGGATTCGAAAGCCAATGCAGAAGCAGAGGTTTCCACTACCCAACAATCCGTGAAAATAAATGGAGTGATCATCAACCTTACGGCAAAAGCCGGGACGATGGCCCTCCGGGATGAGACCAACAATCCGATGGCGTTGTTCGGGTTCACCAGTTATACCAAGGACGGTGGCGGCAACAGACCGATCATTTTTTCTTACAATGGCGGTCCTGGCTCTTCATCCTATTGGCTCCATATGGGGATCATGGGACCTAAACGCGTAGTAGTGAATGACCCCGGTAATACACCCGCTGCACCCTACAAAGTTGTGAACAACGATTACTCTTTGTTGGACATTGCCGACGTGGTGATGATGGATCCGGTGGGCACCGGACTCAGCGTTCCTTCCGGAAAATATAAGTTTGAGGACTTCTGGGGTGTCGATCAGGATATTCGCAGCATCAGTCTGTTCATTAAGCAATACCTTATTGAGAATGGCCGGATGAACTCTTCCAAATACCTGTTGGGCGAGAGCTACGGCACATTCCGCAATGCGGGCGTGATGGATAAGTTGCTAGATGATGGCATCGCCATGAATGGCGTGGTGATGGTGTCGGCTGTATTTGACTTGCGCACGCTCTTGTTTCCACCCAACGACGACATGCCCTATGTTGTGCATTTCCCGACGTATGCCGCCACGGCCTGGTATCATAATAAAGTAGCGAATAGGCCTTCCAACCTGGAAGCATTCCTGGCTGATGTCAGATCATTTACAGAAAAGGAGTACGTACCAGCTCTTTACAAAGGTGATCGACTCACGGCGGACGAGAAAAAGTCTATGGCCAATAAACTGGCCTCATACTCCGGCGTGAGTGCTGATTTCTGGATGCGTGCTGATTTGCGGGTACAGGCTGGCGAGTTCTTTGCTGAGTTGCTCCGCAGCGAAGGCAATGCCGTTGGTCGACTGGATTCCCGCTTTAAGGGCATCAACCAGGACTTGGTGAGTCAGTTCGCTGACTATGATCCGCAAAGTGCTGCGATCAGTCCGGCGTATACAGCAGGATTCCTTAACTATTTTTATGGCGACCTCAAGGTGAATAAGAAATTGAATTACATGACCAGTGCCGGAGGCCGTGAGGGTTTCCGCTGGGACTGGAAGCACCAGGGTAATTTGCGTTGGGGAACTTCTGCCGCTATCAATACCGGCATCGATATGGCGAGCGCGCTCACCAAAGATCCCAACATGAAGGTGATGATCCTGAACGGCTACTACGATATAGCCACGGTATTTTATGGCGTCGAATACACCATCGACCACCTGGGCTTGCCACCGAACATCAAAAACAACATTATCATGAAATACTATGAAGCCGGACATATGATGTACACACATCAGGCTTCCATGGAGAAATTCAAGAAAGATGTTGCGGAGTTCATACTCTCGACCGCGAGACAATAATCAATAAACCATATTAAGTTCCACAGTGTGCAAGCATGCTGTGGAATTTTTTTTATCCTTCATGTTTAGGCAAGGGTGTTTCCTTGTCTGTCTGATAATTGATTGAAGCCAAGACTAGTTTCCCGCAGATTTACGCCAATCTGGTGCAAAGATTTTTCGCTGATCAATGCATGCGACAAAGAAATTCACTTAAGCGATCAGCGTAAATCAATGTACTGAATCCGTGCACATCAGCGGGAGACTTCTCTTTATATCAGGGGAATCGCAGGATGGTTAACTTGCTCTCCGTTCTGTCTGATATTTAGTTGAGGCCGGGATTAGTACCCGCAGGTTTTCGCCAATCGATTTTTCGCTGATCAATGCATATGACCTGAAATTCACAAAAGTTATCCGCAGCAAATAATTGTTTTGAATCCGTGCACATCTGAGGGGGATTGCTTTGCAATAGGTGGTGATGATTTGGAAGGCTTGGGGAATGTTTCCCGAACAATAAATCATATTGAAACCCTTTTCACAAAACGATGGGACCAACATCTTTTGTTCCCAAATTTAGCCATGACAGAAAACGAGATCTCATACCTAATCAGGAAAGGTATATTTATTGTCTACAACAGACTTGGTCCGGGGTTGCTCGAATCTACTTATGAAGCCTCGCTGGCCTACGAACTGCAGAAATTGGGATTGAAGGTCTCCCTTCAGGTGCCTATACCAATGGTCTATGAAGAAGTGCGGCTCAACATAGGCTTTCGCGTTGATATGATAGTTGAAGATAAAGGTAATGGTTGAGATAAAGTCTATTGAAGGCCTTGCCGATGTACACCATCAGCAATTATTGACTTATCTCAAATTGAGTAAACTCAAGTTGGGTCTACTGGTCAATTTCAATACCAACGAGATAACCAACAACATTATCCGTAAGGTCAATGGTTTGTAATTTATTAGCTACGCTTCATCCTCTTCTTCTACCAGGACTTCAGGTACTGTTTCAGAAGTTCCCATCAGATAATGGTGAATGGCTTTGGCTGCTTTTTTTGCCTGGCCCATGGCCAGAATTACGGTCGAGCCACCGGTAATGGCGTCGCCAGCGGCGAATACACCTTTCTTGCTTGTTTGGTTGGTGTTGGCATCAACGGTGATTACACCCCACTTGTTTGTATGGATCTCGTTATCGGTGGATGGAATGATGGGGTTCACACTGCAACCAAGCGACATGACCACCGTATCACAGTCTTCGACAAAGAATTCTCCAGTCGAGATGGGCTTACGACGGCCGGTTTCATCCGGTTCTGACAACGCCATCTTCTCGCACTTGATTTGCTTGACAAAATTGTTCTCGTCCACAATGAACTCCACCGGATTGGACAACCACCGCCAGATCATGCCTTCCTGTTCGGCATGCGTAAGTTCTTCAGACCGTGCAGGTGCTTCATCTTTCGATCGGCGGTAATAGCAGGTGGCGTCAGCACCAAGGCGGCGAGCTGTACGCAAGACATCCATCGCTGTGTTGCCGGCGCCGATCACAGCGATTTTTTTACCTGTTGATACAGGCGTACTGTATTGCGGGAAGTGATGTGCGTCCATAAGATAGATCCGTGTGAGGTATTCATTGGCTGAATACACCCCATTGGCGTTGGAGCCAGGAACGTCCAGCATACGGGGGAGTCCGGCACCGGTACCAATCATGATAGCGTGAAACCCTTCCTTGTTCAGCAAGTCCTCTAGGGTGAGTACTTTACCAATCACCATGTTATACACAAATTTGACACCGAGTTCGGTGAGTAGTTTTACATCCTCATCCACAATTTCCAGTGGTAGGCGGAAGCGAGGAATGCCATAGACCATTACGCCACCGGCGCGATGGGAAGCTTCGAATACCACTACTTCATGTCCTCGAGTCACCAGTTCATAGGCGGCCGAAAGACCGGCAGGGCCTGAGCCGATGATGGCTACTCGCTTACCGGTAGGCTCAGGGATGCGTGGCAACTGCACCAGTCCATTCTTGCGTTCGTAATCTGCGGCAAAGCGTTCGAGGTTACCGATGCCTACCGGATGATTCTTGCGGCCCACCACACACACCGCCTGGCATTGTTTGTCCTGTGGACACACACGACCACAAACGGCGGGCAGGAAGTTGGTCTCTCTGATTTTGCGGGCAGCCCCTGCGGGGTCACCGCGTTCAATGAGGCGCAGGAAACCCGGTATGTCGATGCCTACCGGGCAGGCACCCACACAAGCAGGCCGCTTGCAATGCAGGCAGCGCAAGGCTTCCTGCATGGCTTGCTCATCGCTGTATCCTACGGGTACTTCGTCGAAGTTGCCAACGCGTAATTGGGCGTCCTGCAAGGGCATCTCCTGGTGAGAGATCTTGCTGCGCTCTTTGTTGCTTAAGGTGGCTGGTACAGTTATCATGACAATATTGCTTAGGCTTGAAGGCTGGCCATCGCCAGTTTCTCTTGTTGTACAAACATTTTCTGACGTTTCATCAGGTTCTCAAAATCTACTTTATGTCCATCGAAGTCGGGACCGTGGAAGCAGGCGAATTTGGTCTCGCCACCTACCGTCACACGACATGCGCCGCACATACCCGTGCCGTCGACCATGATTGCATTCAAGGAAACATAGGTGGTGATGCCCAAAGGACGTGTCATCTCACTGATGGCTTTCATCATCGGCACTGGTCCCACGGCGAGTACATACACTACTTTTTCACGATCCAAAACCTGACGGAGTGCATCCGTGACTAGGCCATGCATCCCAACAGAGCCGTCGTTGGTGGTGATGATCACCTCATCGCAGACCTGTTTGAGTTCATCCGTCATGATGAGATTGTCAGTGCCGCGTGCGCCAACTATACCGATGGCCTTGTAACCCAGATTGCGGATGTCACGGGCAGTAGGAATTACAGCACCCGTTCCATAGCCACCCCCCACAACAACGCAGGTTCCTTTTTCGCGCGGCAGGGCAGAGCGTTCACCCAGCGGGCCTACGACGTCTTGTAAGGTTTGGCCGGGAACCATGGCATTGAGTTCGGTGGTGGTTTTGCCCACGGCCGAGATAATGATATCGATCGTTCCTTTTTCGCGATCCCATCCGCAGATGGACAATGGAATGCGTTCGCTGTAGGCATGTGGCCTCACAATGATAAATTGTCCAGCCTCAATTTTTCGAGCAATGAGCGGTGCTTCAATGGTGTAATGATAGGTATTGGCACAGAGGAGTCGCTTGGTGACAATGGTGAAGCTTTGGTTATACGCGGAAGAAGAAGCCGTCTGCATATGGAAGAATGGCAGAAAGCTTTCGGCTTCACGGCGAACGATGAATGCACGGTCCCAGTTGTGATGCTCATCTCTGCCGGTGATGGAAAGGAAGGCCTTTTGCAGTTTATCTTCCTGTTCGCGGAAAAGGATTCCGCGGCGAAGCATTTTTCCCAGCGTTCTGGCAGCGTTCTTGCGAACGAGGCCATGCGAACTGGCCAGGAAAGCAAAGCTCGAGTCAAATAACTTCTTGCGAATTTCAGTGGGAAAGAATTGTGGTTTGAGTTTTTGTACCAGTCGGCCCGCGCAATACAGGGCCATAGCCGTAACGTGGTGACGATTTGATTTAGCTGCTTCCAGTATCTGAGGTACTGATTGAACAGCTTCCGGTGTGCGGAAGAAGGAGAGTGCCTGAAGAATGTTGATCGGATCTTCTCCTTGTTCGTTTAATTCCACCACCTTGCTTAGGCATTGGTCCAGGCCCATATTGCCAAAGCGGGCCAATGTTTTACCAAAGAATACCGCCGACTCACTATCCACTTCGCGCATTTCTTCGAGCAACACGGGGATGATGTCTGGACCGAAACTGGCCAGCAGCACTTCAACATGCACGGCGAGTCTCGGCATGGAGCTGGACTTGGTGTGATGGGCATGAAAGAATACCTCCGAGAATGACCTGACGAGGTCTGATTTTTCATCCAAAGTGAGGTCGGTCAGGCCGCCTGCTTCGTCGAGGGCGCGGGAGACCGATTCTACTGAATCTGTATCCAGGTGATGGAGAAGTTGATTAATCCGGTCAGTCATGGCAATTTCCGGCTGCCAAACCGCATCTGGTCAGGCGTTGGCCGTAGTACGATTTACCAAGATTGCCCCCGCTGGATAATGACCAAAATCAGCCATTTTCCTAACCGAAGTCGGGACAAATCCGCATGATTGGGATTTCCAATTGTAAGATAAAAAGCGTCTGAATGCCAGTTAGTTCACCGTGCCGAGGTACTTATCATACCATCCGAGCGTTTCGCGAATGAGTTCCGTGCGGGGCACCAAATGACCGGCATCGTACATGATGATCTTCTTGTCCTTGGCCGGCGTTCCGAGCAGGTTGAACATAGGCTTCTGGGAGGTCTCCACCGGAAAGAACAAATCATGTTTGCCGTTGAGCATCAGCACAGGCTGTTTGACGCGGGGCAGAAAATTGAGCTGATCGACTTCCGGCAAAGATGGATTCATGACCATGCCGCCAACGTGAAGTACAATGCACTTGATGCGCGTTTCAATAGCGGGGATGATTCCTCCCTGGTAACCACCCCAACTCCATCCGAAGTACCCGATTTTGTCTGCGGCAATGTCCGCACGTGTTTCCAGGTAATCGATCGTTCGGCCCAGGTCCTTGCGCCACATAATTACATGGTCTTTGTAGAACACAGTATTGTCTGGCAAGTCTGATTTCAACTCATCATGGCGCTCAAAGGTGCCCTTGAATATCGGCAGTGCAATGGCGCGACCGCTTCGGATGATGAATTCCAGCCGATTTGTAAAAGCACTGGTGAATTTCTGTTCATAAATTACGTTGGATCCGGGAAAATAGATTACGGGTTGAACAGGAGCCTTGGTGTTTCTCGGCATAAATAAATAAATGACCAATCGCTCTTTGTTGTAAGCTGCATCCATCGTGATTTGTTCAACATGCCAGATGCCACTGTCGGCCATTACCTTGACCTGTGCGTTTATAGGCCCCGGGTCGTAAGCGTATTGTCTTCGGAAGAATTCAAACGTCTTATCGTCTACCGGCTTTTCTTTGGTATAGTCTCTAAACATCATGGAGACTGGTCGTGAAGTCTCTGCGAAACGCTGATCATCTTTCAATAGTTGGATACAACGAAATCCATTTCCTGCGGAGCGATCCATGGCCTGTACCATATACGCGTCATTGAATGCGTAGGTCGCATCATTCCATGCACCTCCCAGAGAGAAATACAAGCCGCCTGTGCCAGACGGGTTGGCGCACCATTCCCTCACGTTTCCGGCCAGATCATAAATACCAAATGATGAAATACCTTCAAGGCTTCCTACCGGCACGGTAGATTGTCCGTTGAAATTACTCTTCGGCACAATCACCATCGTTCGATTGGTTTCGGCGATCACACTCCAATGGAATACGGTTGGCAGCTGTTTGCCGGCAAAGCGTGCATAGGCATCGGCTTCATACCAGGAGATGCCGGAAACCGGATGATTCTCCAATCCATTGGGATAACTGCCTACTTCCCAGCCTGCGGGTCCTGGCTTTCCGGTCTTGTCAACAAAAGCCTTGAGCGCTTCCTCTCTTGATATGATCTTTCCGTCTTTAATAAACTTTGCAGCCCAATAGGTTGGGTTCTGATAGCCACCGGCGTCGACAAATTGCTTGTATTGCGCATTCGTTACTTCGTATTTGTCGGCCAGAAATTCAGGCACCGACTGTCCCTGATATTGCTCAAGCCCGACAATCAGCATGGGCGTAGTTCGGGCTGGTATCCTGACCATGTTGGCAGCAATAGAGCCTATACTGTCAAGTCTAAAATTATTCTCACTTCCAACCCGACCGGTGGTGACGTGTAAAGTTTCAAACCCTGGCCGTTCGATCTTGAATCGTACACCAAAGGGAATGCGTACTTCCATCAGGGGAGTTGTGCCCAACTTTTTCCAGGCGTCTTCCGGACGTTCGTAGTCTTTCCAATAAACTTCTGCACCGGCAGGTAGGGTTTCCAACTTTACTTTCCTTGACACTTTGGGCCAAAGGTTAACCAAGGCTGAGTCATTGGGAATAATTTCATTGGCTTCGTTGGCCAGCTCAAAGGCTTTGGAGGGCGCGGTAAAATTGTCGTTCACCAGTTTCTGAATGGCCGGAAGTACTTCGTTTCTCATCCGGTTCTTCTTCAGGTAGCCAGGTATGGTGAAGTATGAAACTGTGGCCGCAATCGCAAGCAGGGCCGCCCATAGAATTTTTTTGATATTCAACCGGGTTGGACGGGCGGGTGTGCTGGGGGAAACAGGTGTTGGTGTGAATACTTCGGGCTTATGTTCCGTTCTTGATGAAGGTTGATCGGCCTGTTTGAGTCCTTGCACTATTTCCTTAATGGCCCGCGCAACTTTATTGATCTGATCGCGATAAATGGTCTGGTTGGTTCCTTTTACTTGTTCGTCATCTTTCGCCCTCAATTGGCGGTTAACACCGGGAAGGCGATAAATGAAATCTACTGATCGGAGCACTTCTCCGGTTTCTTTTTCAAAGAGGGCCAGGTCTTCCGGCTCCAAGTCATGAATGCGTACTGGTAAAATCCGACTGGCTACGTTGCCATTGGCCAGCTTCACGTGTTGACCAAACCGGTCGGTTCGAATGAGTTTGAGAAATGCCAGGAATTCATGTTGCCAGGCAAAGCTCTTCGGATCGCAATACGTTTGCGACACAATGGGTATGACGATAAGGCTGTTTAACCGTTTGCCAAGGGACAGGTCTACGTTATGGGTCTCCAGCAATCCGTCATGCGGGTTTTCGTCAAAGTAGATAGACACATCATCCTTGAAGGTGGCCTCCAGTTCTTTCTTCAGGTTGGTCACAAATTCAGTCACCCAACCATCATACTTATTGTCTTTCTGACGGTACGAGATAAAGATATCATGCTCGAAGCCGGGGAGTAATGCCATGGGTAGGTCAGGATAGGGGTATTACCAAAGATAAGATTTATCCTGAAAACCGGATTACCCAGTTGGGAGGATTCAATCCCGGTCAAATAAAAAGACCCGGCTCATCGCCGGGTCTTTCAAATGTGGTTAAATAACCAGATTACTTGATATGCCCATATTTTCTGGAGAAGCGTTCGTACAGTTCTTCCTGCTTGTTGGGCAGGGTGACCAGTTTTCCGCGGATAAATGCAACAGATACTTTGCTGACGCGAATCTCCAGGATGTCACCGTCGCTAACGAAGAGTGATGCGTCTTTGCCTACTTCCAATGAGCCCACACGACTTTCAATGCCGAGGGCCTTGGCGGGATTCAGGGTAATGGTCTGAATAGCTTCTTCGGGCTTCATGCCATAAGCAACGGCGGTGCCGGCATAGAATGGCAAGTTGCGTGCGCCTCCCAGCATACCTTCATGGGACAGCGATACGTTTACGCCTGCCTGGGTAAGGAGGTAAGGTTGCTTGTACGGCATGTCAACGTCATCATCTGGACGCTCGGGCAGGTCATGAACTGCAGTGAGTATGACCGGAATCTTGTTGTCCTTAAGAAACTCAGCTGCGAGATAGGCACCGGTGGTAGTTACCACGGTGATGCGGGGCACGCCCTGACGCTGGGCAAACCGAACTCCTTCAATGATTTCTTTGGCGTTATCAGCATGCAGCATCAGGGTTTTTTTGCCACTGAACACACCCTGCATGGCTTCGAGTTTGAGGTTCCTCGCTTTTGACGTCTGATTGGCATAAGCTTTTGACGCAGCAAAGAATTCGTCCAGTTGCTGAACGGTTTTATCATAGTCCTTATTTGGATTCTCTGAGAAAGAGAATGTAGCGAAATCAAATTCCCGTTTCATCCGCGGAGGCCAGTTCATGTGCACAGCGATATCAACACTATGTGCGGCATCTTCCCAGTTCCAGCCCTCCATTTCCATCACCGAGGATGTTCCTGAAATGATTCCACCTGTAGGTGTAGCTTCTGCCAACAGGACGCCATTAAAGCGAAATGTAGCCTGGAACTCTGTGTCGGTATTGTATCCCGGCAAGGCGCGCACGTTGGGATTGATGTCACCGTGCTCCTGGTTATCACTCATGGCACGAATGGAGCTGATCTCCATAAGGCCCACCTGAGAATTGGGCAGGATGAATCCCGGGTACACATGTTTTCCGGTGATCTTCACTTCGTCATAACCGCTCAGGTCAGGCCGCGTAGAGGCGTCAGCTACGATTACCAGTTTGCCTTTATCAAAGGCAATGACCGAGTTCTGAATCACCTGGCCATTGCCCAGATGGGCGATGCCGCCGGTAAGGGCGATCTTTTTGGTTTGCTCCGGAGCCGGTACCGGCTGTTGCGCCATCATCACGGTGGTCACCGCGAAGAGCAGGAGTGTGGAAAGGAATATCTTTTTCATGTCTTTGCGAATTTGGATCGTTGATTATTTCTGCTCACTGGTTTCTTCGTACTCATCTTCACAATGGTACTCAGCTTGCATGCGTGAACCGCCGCGGGTAACCGGTGCTCCGCCTTTCTTGGCGTTTTTCATTTTCTGAATCAGACGGGCTCGCTCAAGTTCGATCTCTTTGTTGCGTGCTTTGTCCTGCTCCATATCAAAATACACTTTGCCATCGATGATGGTTTTCTCTGCCCGAGCAAAAGTTGAGAGGGGGTGTGAGGTCCACAGTACCACATCGGCTGACTTTCCAACCTTGATCGATCCCATTGTATTATCAAGGTGTAGCATTTTGGCCGGATTGAGGGTTACCATCTTCCACGCATCTTCTTCCGTCATGTTGCCGTACTTGATTGTCTTGGCTGCCTCCTGGTTCAATCGACGACCCATATTGGCATCATCCGAGTTGATGGCCGTGAGCACACCTTCTCGTTGCATGATGGCAGCATTGTAGGGGATGGCATATCGCACTTCCCACTTGTAGTTCCACCAGTCGGAGAAGGTGGATGCACCAACACCATGGGCCTTCATCTTGTCGGCAACTTTGTAGCCTTCGAGAATGTGGGTGAAGGTGTTGATCCGGAAATTGAATTGCTCGGCCACTTTCATCATCATGTTGATTTCAGACTGCACGTAGGAGTGACAAGTGATAAAGCGCTTCTTGTTGATGATCTCCAGCATGGTCTCGTTGGCGAGATCGCGGCGCGGTTTAAGTGATGTAACCTTTTCTTTGGGCGCAAGGGCATTGTATGCATTCCATGCCTTTTGGTATTCGAGGGCTTCATTGAAAGCATCCACGTACACCTGCTCAACCCCCATGCGGGTTTGGGGGAAGCGGATGGATGAAGGGTTTGAGGTTCGCTTCACGTTTTCACCAAGAGCAAACTTGATGAACTGATCGGCGCCCTGGATCTTCAGGTTCTCGGGTGATTCTCCCCAACGCAGTTTGATCAGCGCCGATTGGCCGCCGATCGGGTTGGCGGATCCATGCAACACCTGAACAGCGACTACACCGCCTGCGAGTGCATGGTAGATGTTAATGTCTTCTGAGTTTAATACGTCACCAATGCGCACCATACCGGAATTGGTAGCCACGTCATTCCCGCCACCACCAATGTGCGAGTGCTCATCGATGATCCCCGAGGTGAGATGCTTGCCGGTGCCATCTACAACTTTGGCGCCGGGTTCTGATAAGTTCTTTCCGATGCGGGCAATCTTCCCATCTTTCAGCAACACGTCGGTGTTGGTGAGGATGCCTTCAGCTTCACCGGTCCATACGGTAGCGTTTTTGATCAACATGGTCTCCTGAGCAGGTAAAGTTGGAGCGCCGTGTGCAATGAAGGGGAAGTATACCTTACCCAGTTCTTCTTTCTTACCACCATCAGCAGGAGCTCCTCCTTTGTTTCCACCACCGGCTGGCTTTTCATCGAGGTTGCCGGTTCGGGTTGCGGACCAATCTACCCAGCTGCCGTCAGTAAGTTGACCTTTGCCTTTCCAGGTGTCACCCGTCCATCCGGACAAGCGCACACTTCCCGGGTTTTTCTTTTCTGGCTTGAAATTCATACTTACCAGGTCATTACTCATCGTCAGGTTGACATCAATGGACGTGGTGTCGTTCACCTTGATTTTTGCTTTGGGGGCACCGGCTTCACCTGAAATCTCCAGGTTATAAGTTTGTCCTTTCACCGAAAGGTTGTACTTGCCATTCGCATCTTTGGTATCCAGGGCTTTGATGGAAAAATTCTGACCCTGAACCCAGTTTTGATAAATGGTCGTTTTTTCATCGAACAGTTTACCGGAGGCAATGATAAAGTTGGCCAGCATCCCTTTCTTCAGGGATCCCACTTTGTCGGCCACATTCAGCAGCGTGGCCGGACCCGTAGTCACTGCTTTCAAGGCTGCGGTCTCGCTAAGTCCATTCTCGATGGCTTTGCGGATGTTGGGCAGAAAGTCACTTACTTTTTTCAGTCCATTGGAGGTGATTACGAAGTTCACACCGTTTTTCTCCAGCGTGGCGAGGTTGGTGGGCGCAAGTTCCCAATGCTTCATATCAGCGAGGGATACGCGTGTGGCATCGAATGGATCGTCTACGTCGTTGGCGTCTGGATAACTTACCGGGATGATCAGCGTTGCTTTTGTTCCTTTGATTTCTTCAATGCGCTTGTACTCATCGCCACCTCCTTTGATGATATATTGAACACCAAATTCATCGCCTAATTTGTCAGCGCGAAGCACATCGCCCCAGTTGGAGCCTTCAAAGATCTGGGGAAGTTTTTGGTTTTGAATCCAAGCCTCCAGGGCTTGATCTGCAAAGGGGCGTGGGTTTTGGCTGCCGAACCAATCTGCGTCCATGTATGTCTGACGGAGTAGGGCCACATAACCCATCATGGAACGTGGATAATTCTGTGTAGAAGTACCCCGGTTGAATGAATAATGGGCAGCGGTACGTCCCTTTAACAGGGATGTATTTTCATTGACTTCACCCAACGTGACGAAAGCAGATGTTCCGCGTGCGAAACCATCTGGTTTGAAAGTGAGTACTGATCCGAAACCGGCTTTGCGCCACTCATCAGCCACTTTGGCGTTGATGGTAAATTCGTCAGCAGCATTGTAGAAGGAGCGAATCGCTTGATTGGCATTGTAAGCCCCTTTGTTACGTGGTTCAATTTGCTCGACACCACCAAAGGCATTGCCACCACGGCCACGCTCCAGTTCGGGGACACCGTAGTTGGTATAGGCATCGATCATGGAAGGATAGATGTATTTTCCTTTAAGATCGATGGTAGTATAACCTGCCGGCACGGCCATACCGCTGCCTACGCCTTCAATCTTACCGCCCTTGATCAGGAGGGTCGCGTTGGTGAGTGTGGTCTGTGGGTCCGTGACGATGGTGGCGTTGGTAAACGCCCAGGCTTCTGCCCGACTGTCTTTCACGTCATTGCGTGGAAAAGTCTCCTGGGCTCGTAGTTGTCCGCACAGGACAATAACTAAACCCAGAATCAGGGTGATGGATTTTTTCATAAGCATGTTGGAGAATCAATTGATGATATGGGCAAAGTAGCCAATATTCATAAAGTTAAAAACAGGAAATGCCGGAAACGGCAACTCCATGCTCGGGGACCGAACATGGAGTTGTCAGCAGGATTAATCCCTTCGTTAAAGGGGCAAATCTTTATCTGAACGGCATTAATGATGGCCGCCTGGGCCGTGAACGTGTCCGTGTGCGATTTCATCGGCAGTAGCTGCGCGTACTTCCATCACCTCCACGTCGAAATTCAATTCAACACCAGCCAATGCGTGGTTTGCGTCTACAGTTACCTGATCGAGGGATACCTCGGTAACGGTAACGATCATGCCATTGTTAGCCTGAAATTGCATTCCTTTTTCAACGCGCTCTCCTCCAAAAGCGGTACGGGGCAATTTCTGAATGAGTTTCTCATCGCGCACGCCATATCCTTTTTCAGGGCTGATCTTAAGCTTGAGTTTTTTGCCAATTTCCTGACCCTCCAATCCTTCCTCCATGCCTGGGATGAGGTTTCCTTCACCATGCAGATAGTATAACGGATCACGACCCGCACTGCTGTCGAGTACTTTTCCGGAGTTATCGGTAAGGGTGTAGTGAATGGCGGCTACGCTGTGCTTGGCGATTTTCATATGGCCTGGGATCAAATGAGAAGGAGAGAGTTTAGTACCAAAGGCGGGAATCGAACCCGCACATCCGAAGATACACGATTTTGAG
>DAOMGC010000046.1:0-28502 GCA_035430125.1 Cyclobacteriaceae bacterium
AAAAGAAAGATGGAGATGAAAAATCTGATGACGAGGATAAAAAAGAAAAGAAAAAGGAGCCTGAAGTACCAGCCGTAGTACCAGCAGGCGGTGTTGCCGCCACGGCCTTAGTGCTTGGTACCGGCGATAAGAATGAAGACGGCCGCAAAGAAGGTCAGGCGAAAGAATCAGAAGATAAAAAGTCAGGCGAACAGGGAGATAAGAATAGCCAGCAGGAAGGGGCTTACAAGAAAACGGAATCCGCGGATCAGACTGAAGTAAAGGAAAAGGAAAAAGAAACCGAAATCGGGAAGCACGAAGAGCAAGGAAAAGAAGGAGGAGAAAAAGAAGGAGAAAAAAAAGAGGGCGACGTAAAAGAAGGGCAAAAGACTGAAAATGAAGGCGCCGTAAAAGAAAACGAAACCAAGGTTGTTGAACAAAAAGAAGGGGAACAGAAGGAGGAGGAAAACTCTGCAGGCGAAAAGAAGGAGGGTGAAGAACAACACGGTGAGCCGAAGGAAGAGAAACAGGTCACATCTCCGGTAGCACCTACGGTAGACCCGGAAATCAAAAGTGTTCAAGAGGCACAACCGGTTACGGAGAATAAGGAACCTGAAAAGGTCAATGAAGTAACCAATCCAACTGCTGAAGAAAAAAAGGAACAGCCGATTGAAAAAACTGAACAAAAATCCAAAGCGGAAGAAGCACCCGTCGTAGTTCCCACATCCACAGAACAAAAGACCCAGGAACCGGTGAAGACCGAAGAGCAACCCAAGCCGATCGAAGCCAGTCCAAAACCCGAGCCAACGGTTTCACCTACCGAAACACCTGTCAAAGAAACGAAGACAGAAACATCAGCACCAGTAAATGAACCGAAGACCAAAGAAGTTCCGGAACCGGTAGTTGAAGAAAAGGAAGTGAAGGAAGAAGAGACCTCGGAAGGTGAAGCTGTCAAGGAAGGCGAAGAACAGAAAACCCTGCCAGAAGAAGAGAAGGCAGAAGAATCCGGAGAATCAAAAGAAGGCGAAGTTGCTGGTGAAACAGAAAAAGAAGAGGAAGAAGCGGAGGCTGATCTGAAACGTCGCATTGAAGAAGGAAGACAGCGGCAACAGGAAGCCGATGCTAATCGGGATCAGATGGTTTCCCAACTCGGTGATATCCTTTCTGCGGAAGGTGGTGGCGACACTTATACGCGTTTAGCAATAGGAATGAACCTGGAAGGTGGTTTTGCTGTGCAGGCCGTACCGATGGTTGAAAATGCGAGCAGCACGACCGGCTCCATCACGCCTTATTCTGCTTCAACGTTGCCGATTAATTTGGGTATTTACGCCAGGCCGGAACTTTGGCTGCTGAGGAACCAATACTTTGGACTGGGTTTTGATTATCGGGTAATCCTTACGTACAGCGTATTGGCAGGCGGAGGCATCTCCTCGACTGCCCTGGCATCCGGTGGCAACTTCCGGTTCCAGGCCGGGTTAAAACATTTTAAACTGCATTTTCAGGCAGGCAAGGAAAACAGAAACGGAACGTATTCAAATGACCACGACGTTACCAACAACGCATTGGGGTCAGGCACCAACAATAATAATTACAGTGATGGAGATTATAATTACCAGGTAGCCAACACGGGATTTGGTGCCTTGATTGATTTCAAGGACTACAATGACAAAGAGGCGTTTGTCAAATATACCCTCAGCTATGAGCGCCCAGACTTTCTGCCTGCTGCCAATGCTTCGATCAAGACACACACCATTCATGTACGGTATTTTCTGGACATCATTTTTACGTACGGAAATAAGTACCCAATTGCCGGTAAACCATTATACGCCTATCTCGCCAGCGATAAGAACAAAGACTACTTCTTCTTCGGCCTGGGCAAGACATTCAAAATATTTAAATCAAAATAACGGATGCGTACGTATACACTCTCCTGTCTTCTTCTGGGAATTCTCCTGATGGCGGGATGCAACAAAGAAGATTCATATATCATTGGGCAAACATCCAGCCCCGCAGGAACCACCGTCATCGGGACCTATGCAATAAAAAGTGCCACCCGGGGCACTTACCTCACGGTGACCAACAATACCGTTGTTGCTTCCAACCTGGCGACAACCAACGTTTCCGTACAATGGGTCCTCCTGAAGTCTGGTTCGAATGTTCTCATCAAAAGCAACAGCACCAACACCTACCTGAGTTCGCTCAGCACAACCCTCTTGTCCACTAATTCAACAGCGGTAGCCTCACAGTGGATCCAGCAACTTTATTCCACAGGTGTGTACCGCTTTCTCAATGCAGGCAATACCGCTGCCATGCTTAATGTAGTCACCACTGTACCTGCTATTACGGTAGTGGCGAATACCTCCGCGGATGCCAATTGGGTGCTGGTTCCTCTGTAATCAACGGCTCATACTTTGTACGATACCTTCCCGTTCGGTAGATTCGCAAAAAAATGGATATGAAAGCTGGAAAGATTTTGGCGTTTGTGGTGCTGACCGGAGTGATGCTTTCGTGCGTTTCATCAACACCGCATATCAAGACAAGACTTGCCATTGAAATTGTAACCCCGCCTGTTCCTAAGACAGCCAGCGTAAACCAAGCGATCACCATCAAGGTCACTGCTCAGGCACCCAATGGCTGCTATAGCCAACTCGGAGCGAGCCTGACCGCAGTAGACAGCAAACATTTGCTGATGGAAGGCACGGCCCTATTTGAAACGGAAGGCGCCTGTACAGAAGTCATTATCAAGAAGGATACCTCATTTACATTTAAACCAACCGCAGCCGGGAAGTACTTCTTCCAAACCAATAAAACTCCGTTTGTGATTTATTATGATACATTGACGGTAAATTGAGAGCCGGTTCAAAAGAAAGCCGGCCCACCCCTGGGCCGGCTTCAACCTACCAAAACACCCTAAGCCCTTCTGGCTTAAAGCTACCGTCTATTAAGACTCTGTTTAGAGTGACCCTTATTATGTAGGTCACCATCAGATCGCGACTATTTATTATTCATGTAGGCCTTCAAAAAGGGCCTTGACGTAAGGGTTTTACTTATCTTTCAAGCCGATTTCCAGCCTATGCGAATAAATTCAAGGTCCCTGCCCCTGACCAGCGCTATTTTAACTTCGCTTCTGGTATTTTCTTTTGCATCGCAAGGACAAACTATTTATTCTTTACCAGCTGCGGTCACCAGTGCAAAAAGTATCAGTCCCATTTTAAAGGCTGCCTCTTATAATATAAACATGGCCGAAGGAAGCCTGATTACCGCACGACTTCACACCAATCCAGTATTAAACAATCAAACCTTGCAGATGACGTCAAGCAAGTATTTCAGCAAGGGTACAGAATTCAGCAATCCCCTCAACCGGCAGGTATGGTGGCAGCTTACCAAACCCTTTGTGCTGCCCGCACAACGAAGGAACCGAATAGACATTGCACAACAGAATATCGGACTGAATCAACAAGGCTACAGCGAAACGATTCGCAACTTCTCTTCGGATGTCGCCAACCAATGGCTGAATGCCTGGGTGCTCAAATCAAGACTTGAAATCCTCAACGAAGCCTATTCCAACATCGATAGCCTTGTTAAGATTAATAAGTCCCGGCTGAAAAACCAGGTCATTACCCAAACCGATCTGATTCGTACCCAGTTATTGCAGGACCAATATCAACTGCAGAGGATCAATGCTGAGAAAGACTTTCGCAATGAACTGCAACGGTTGCGTTACCTGATTGGTGTTACCGACAGTATCAATGTTGACATCAACGGCGTCTCTGAATTCATTGCCATTCCCGATCAGATGGATACGCTGATTGCACAAGCCATCAGGGAACGCCCCGATGTACGCGCTGCCCGTTTGGCCGTGCTGCTTGCAGAGACCAATATCAAGTATCAAAAATCCTTGGTACTGCCCCAACCTGAACTGGGCATGATCTGGAACCCGCAGAACACCATTCCGTACCTCGGTTTTTTTGGCACGGTCCGCGTGCCGTTATTCGATCGCAATCAGGGTGAGATTGAACGATCCCGGTTTCAACGCATGCAGGCCGATGAAGGCGTGCGTAGTGCACAGGTCCGGATAGAAACCGAAGTACGGGCCGCCTACCAGACCTACCAGACTGAAAAAGAAAACCTGAGAAAGTATGGCTTGATGCTTTCCCAGGCGGACCTGGTACTGGAGAATGTGCGGTATGCGTACCTAAAAGGTGGAACTACCATCATCGATTTTCTTGACGCGCAACGAAGCTGGTTTGATACACAACAACTGTATCTCAATGCGCGGCTCTCCTATTTTCAAAGCTATATTCAGGTGTTGTATGTTACCGGGATCATCAATCAACTGTAATCATGTCTAAGTTTATCCTCCTCATGGTGTGTGTAACGATGGTTGTAGCCTGTCGCAAGACTGAAGAGTCAACGCATCATCTCAATTTTACCAAGCCCAAGGTAAACGGCAACCTGATTACGTTTGCCGACGATACCACGGCGGCCTACTTCGAGACGCAGGCCATCACGAGTGCTGACCTGCAGGCTGATTTTTCCGTCCCCGCACGCGTGGTGGCAACCGTTATCCGCTCTTCTGAAAACCCGACACAAAACCTGATTTTGTTCGATAATCCCGACCTCACCTCCAACTATACCTTGTTGTTGCAGCACCTCGCCAACGTAGAACAGATTGAAGATGTGATGATCAAACAACGCACGATCGAATTGGAAAGAATGCTGGACCTGCAAAAGCACGGTGCTGCCACCGGAAGGGATGTGTTGGAAGCCCAAACCGCACTGGCCCTGCAAAAGACCGCTTTGACTAACGAAAAGTCAGCCATGCTGGAACATGAAACCATGCTAAAGCTGGGCGGGTTTAGCACAAACGCTTTGCGAAAAGCAAAACCAAACACCGTGTGGGTGATCTCTGAGATTGCGGAGAACCAAATCAGCAAAGTGCGGAAAGGGGAAACCTGCCAGACCACCTTCTCCTCTTTTCCCAATGAAGTCTTCTATGGGCGAATCGAAGATATTGGAGATGTGGTGGACAATGTGACACGCTTGCTTAAACTTCGCATTGCAGTGACCAATTCCGATGGCCGTCTCAAGGCTGGTATGTTCGGATCTACACGATTCGGACTTCGCGAAGGTAAATTCCTAACGGTCCCACTGGAAGCCCTGGTAACGGTGCAAGGAAAAAATTATGTGTTCATTCGTAAGTCCGCGCGTGAGTTTGAACGCCGTGCGGTCACCATCGGACAGCAGGCTAACAACAGAATGATCGTATTTGATGGTATTCTTGAACACGAAGAAGTGGTGATTCGGGGAACCATGCAACTGAAAGGTCTTTCCTTTGGATATTAAGTCAACCCAACTGTTATGATACAGGTGCAGATATTTTACGATAAAGATAAGTTCAAGGACAACAAGCCCATGACCGACTACATCATGGAGTTTCTTGCAGAGAGTGATATCCATGGTGCCACCGCATTCCGGGGAGAAGTAGGATTCGGAGAAAATCAACAAATCAAAAGACCCGGGCGGCTATTCTCCTTTGATGAGCCTCCCATGCTTATCACCTTCATCGATCAGGATGAAAAAGTGAAGAAGGTGCTCACGGCTTTGCGTAAGAAAGTAAAGAGTGGATTTATTGTGGTGCATCCTGTGGAAATCTGGAAATAAGGCATGATCCGGAGCCTCCTCATATTCTCCCTGATGAACCGATGGATTGTCATAGCCCTGGCAGTGATCACATCGGCTATTGGTTACTGGTGCTTTACCCAGCTTAAAATTGAGGCTTACCCTGACATCGCGGACACCAACGTGATTGTAATTGCGAAATACAATGGACGCGCTGCCGAAGAAGTGGAACAACAGGTTACCATCCCCATCGAACGGGCACTGAACAACGTTCCCCGGGTGCTGGACCGCCGAAGCCGAACCATCTTTGGACTTTCCGTGGTCCAACTCACGTTTGAAGACGGAACCAACGACTACTTTGCACGACAGCAGGTTACTGAACGCCTCCTCAGTGCCGAATTGCCCGATGGCGTGAGACCAGAACTTGCTCCATTGACAACGGCCGTCGGAGAAATTCTCCGCTATGTGGTTGAAGCACCTGCCACATTCAGCCCCACCCAACTCCGGGACCTGCAGGACTGGGTGATTCGCCCTTTCCTTTTGCAGGTGCCCGGCATCGCTGACATTACCACATTTGGTGGCCCATTAAAGCAGTATCAAATCCTGATCGCGCCAGATAAACTTCGGAAGTACAACCTAACGGCTACCGATGTGATGGTAGCGGTGCAACAAAACAACCAGAATACCGGTGGTAATGTGATTGAGCGCGGCGGACAGGGCTTTGCTGTTCGCGGACTGGGAGCCATTAAGACCACCCATGATATTGAGAGCATAGTTCTCACCTCATTGCGCGGTGTACCCGTATTTGTGCGGGATGTGGCCTCTGTAGAGATCGCTCCTCCGCCGCCGTCCGGTATCCTAGGATATACATTCAAGAGCGAGTCCATCGAAAGTAACAGCGGAACCGAAGGAATTATTCTGCTTCGCCGTGGTGAAAACCCGAGTGAAGTACTCAAGAAAGTTAAAGACCAGATTGCCGTACTCGAAGAAAGCGAGTTGCCGGCTGGTGTTAAAATCCGAACGCTCTATGATCGGAGTTTTCTCATCGACCATTCCCTGAACACAGTCGGCAAAACTCTGTTTGAGGGCGTATCCATTGTAGTGATCATCCTGATCTTCTTTCTCGGCAGTGTCCGTTCCGCACTCGTGGTGGCGCTCACCATTCCGTTCGCCTTGTTGTTTGCCTTCATCCTGATGCGCATGACCGGCATCCCAGCAAACCTGCTGTCCCTGGGTGCTATCGACTTTGGTATCATCGTGGATGGAGCCTGCATCATGGCCGAACACCTTATTCGCAAATATCGAAGCGCTACACCTGAAGACAAAGAACAAGGGATCATCAAGATTACGCTGCTGTCAGCGCAAGAAGTTGGCCGCGAGATTTTCTTCTCCGTCACCATCATCATCCTGGCTTACATGCCCATTCTGTTGATGACGCGCGTGGAAGGAAAGTTGTTCTCTCCCATGGCGCTAACACTGGCATTCGCGGTAATTGGTTCTATGGTATGCGCCCTCACGCTGATACCGGTGCTGATCTCCTTTGCCTATAAGAAAGGACTGGAGAACCTGGAGAAGCCTATTGCCCAACACCGCAATCCTATTCTTTCCTTTTTAGAGTCTAAATACAAGCTTGGCGTTGAGCGAATCCTGCAAATCCCCAAGACCATCGTTGCAGTTAGCTTCGTGGTTGTTTTTGTCCTTATTGGCATGGGCTCCAAACTCGGAACTGAGTTCTTGCCTGAGCTGGATGAAGGTTCCATTTTTCTCCGCTGCTTTTTACCAGCGGGGGTAAGCATTCAGGAAAGCGCCAAAATCTCCCCGGGCATACGCAAGATAATTGCCAAGTACCCGCAGATTGACTATGTCATTACCCAAACTGGTCGTAACGACGATGGTACTGACCCGTTCCCGACCAACCGAACGGAGATTCTGGTTGGATTGCTGGAATATGATTTATGGAGCCATACCATCACTAAGAAAGAACTAGTTAGTCGGATACAGAATGACTTACAGAATGCATTTCCCGGCGCTTTCTTTTCAACGGGCCAGCCGATCATTGACCAGGTCATGGAAATCGTAACCGGTAGTGCCGCCGATCTGGCGATTTCGGTGGTGGGTGACGACCTGGAATTGATGCGCGCCAAGGCCGACACCATCTCCGATATTGTGCGTAACATGGAGGGTGCTGTGGCGGTTAACATCGAACAGGAAGGCCGTCAGGCGCAATTGGCCATCTCCATCAATCGGGAAAATGCTGCACGATATGGCATCAATGTTAGTGACATCCAGGCTATGGTGGAAGCTGCCATTGGTGGAAAAACTATCTCCGTGCTGTACGAAGGCGCCAAGCGGTATGATATTGTCGTTCGTTACCTGGCTGAAAGCCGCAACAACCTGGCCTCCATCCAAAATCTTCAAGTGCCCTCATCCCAGGGCGCTTTGATTCCCATGGGTGAATTGGCCGATATTCGCTTCGCTGAAGGTCAGACCAATATCTATCGCCTTAATGGAAAGAGAATGTCAACCGTGCGCACCAACATCCGCGGACGCGACCAGGGCGGATTTGTTGCTGAAGCCGATTCGAAAATCGAACAGGCGCTTCATGTACCCAAGGGATATAAAGTAATTTATGGCGGCCAGTATGAAAACCTGGAACGTGCCGGGAAACAACTTTCGGTAACCATCCCCATGACCGTCGTACTGGTGTTTATCCTGTTGTTTTCCCTGTTTAAGAATTTCCGCCATACCTTTGTGGCCATGTCTTGCATCTTGTTTGCGCTGGCGGGTGGCATCATTGCATTGTTGGTGCGGGGCTATCACTTTAACGTATCGGCTGGCGTCGGATTTGTTTCCATTTTCGGAATTTCCGTGATGGCCGGTGTGTTGCTGGTGTCAGCCATCAAGCGACTGGAAGAGACGCATGGCAATGACCTTAAGCTTATGGTAGCCGTTGCCAGCTCGGATCAATTGCGCGCTATTTTGTCTATATTGATTGTTGCTATCGTTGGATTGATACCTGCGGCCATTTCATCCGGAATTGGTTCTGACGTGCAACGACCTCTGGCAACGGTTATTATAGGCGGGCTTACCAGCACCTTAATTTTTGCGCCCCTGGTATTACCACCACTATACTATCTCGCTGAACGAAAAAACTGGCTTTCTGAACGTCAAAGTTCCATGAACTAAAGAGGCACTATGGCTATCAAAGTAATTATTACCGACGATCATAAAATTATCCGCGTTGGATTGCGCGGACTGCTGGATCGCGAAACGGAAATTGAAGTGGTGGGTGAAGCCGAAAGTGCGTCAGACACCCTCACCTTATTGGCACGTACTCCCGTAGACGTGGTATTGATGGACATTGACCTGGGGGAGACCGACGGGATACAAGCCACCCGCATGATCAAAGAACAGCACCCTGACGTCCATGTATTGGGACTCACGATGCATGAAGAAACCGACTACATCGTCAAAATGCTTGAGGCTGGCGCCAGTGGGTACTTGTTGAAGAACGCTGGTCGGGAAGAACTCCTGGCCGCTATTCAAACGGTGGCCAAAGGCGACAGTTACTTCAGCCAGAAGGTATCAACTACCCTCCTTCAGGCCCTCACCCACCCCAAACCATCACCGGAGAAAAAGTCGTTCCAAACACCCTTGTCGGAGCGGGAGATTGAGGTGCTCCGGCTCATCGCACAGGAATACTCCAATGGAGAAATCGCTGAGAAACTATTTATCAGCATCCGCACCGTGGACACCCACCGGCGCAACCTGCTTGAAAAGCTGCAAGTAAAAAATACCGTTGGCCTGGTTAAATATGCCCTTGATAAGGGAATCATCTGATTTAACAAGGATTCAGTCAACTTCATCATAAGCAATTCTCGTATCGTTGTGGGAATTGCGGGTTTTCAATTTTTACGCAAATTGCTCTGAATGGTATGGAGGTGGGGCGACTACTTTTACTTCGTCAACCAACACCACCCCGTATGTCTATTCAATCACTTGCCTCCGCCTCCGACGAGCAATTGGTATCAGCCATCCGTCAGGAAGACCGCCACGCCCTGGGCGAATTGTACAACCGCTACTACAAAAAGGTCTTTAATAAGTGTTACTCCTTTACCCGCAAACAGGATGAAGCATTCGATCTTGCCCAGGAAGCATTGATGAAGGCCTTTGATCATATCGGCTCATTCAAAGGTGAATCCTCATTCTCCACCTGGTTATACACCATCACGCACCGCCATTGCCTGGCCAGTCTGAAGAAACAAGGTCGGTTTCAATTCCACACCCTGGAAGAGAACACACTGGTTGAAGATGATACACATGACGCGTCACCCTTGGCTGAAGAAACCAATGAACGCGCAGAACAAGAACTCATCATGTACTCCCTGATCAATGCTTTACCCGAAAAAGAAAGAACGCTGCTCAACCTGAAATACCTCCAGGGGGAATCGGTGGAGAACCTGCAATCCCAGTTGAATATTTCGGGCAGTGCCATCAAAATGAGGCTGAAACGAAGTCGTGAAAAGCTAAATATGCTTTACGCGCTTTCATTGACGTACGGCCTTGAACAGGTACTGGAACAGTTGGAATTATTTACTGCTGGATAAGGTGACTTGACAAAATGCCTTGCATCAAAACAAGGCATGAGTTCGCCGAAAACACTGGTATTTCCCTTTTCCCTTGAGGATTCTTACTTCGAATCTTATGCCTGGGCAGTAGAATTAGCCTTGCGCATTAATGCCAGACTGCTGCCATTTACCACGGCCTCATCAGCTGAAGCATCACAACAAGTTTATCATTCACTCCTCGCTGCACACGGGTATTACCTTCAACATTATCCAGCTACAGTTCAGCGTGACCTATCTGCTTTTCGCGAACCGATGATCGCGTCGGGGGATATGGTAGTGGAACTAACGGCGTTCCTGCGAAGTCATCCAACGGATATTCTGATCCTGGATGCTGTCTTTGCTAAAGCTCATGCCGTAAAAATTCAGCAAATTGTTCGGGAAAGTGCTGGTGCCATTGTATTGCCTGCAGATGATCCCGAGAAGTCGGTTGCCACCGTCGATCACTTCTACGACCTGCTGCGAAGAGCCCGCCTTTACAAATTGCCCAACAATTTTTTCTCCAGCCTTGCCCGTGACCGGGGCGCCTTTAACTACCTGCGAAGATTCTTCCAACAGAAAGCCGGATAAGTTCGTCTGGAAAAATCATGGTATTCTGCCATTGGAGGGTAAGGCCCAAATGAAGTAACTTCAAGCCTTTTGGAACTAACCTCAATCGCGTCGGAATGTCTGTTGGCAAGATTTTCGTTGTACACTCTTTTTGTATTCTCATTGCCCTGGCGGGTCAGGCTCAGTCAGACCCCGTTCCCGAAGTGAAAACGGACGCCAACGTAATCCCAATTACCAATAAAAAACAAAAGCGGCTGGTCTTGTTCCCGGTGATCGTCAAATCGCCGGAATACCTGTGGGGCGCCGGAGTGGCTGGCACGTTCTTCTTTAAGTTGTGGCACGACTCGACCACCAGAACCTCCAGTCTGAAAAATGTTTCATTCTACACCCTCAGGAACCAATTGGTCATTGCCAGTGACGGCACAGTTTATTTTCCTAATGAAAAGTACATCCTTCACTTTATAGCCTCCTTCAGCCATTTCCCAGATCGATTCTGGGGCCTTGGCAACAACACCCCATCGTCCAATCAGGAAAGCTATTCCATCAGCCAATACGATATTTACCCGCAACTCCTACGCAAGGTGTGGTCTGACTTTTATCTTGGCGTGAGCTATGAGTTTCAGGACATCTACAACTTTGACTACAACCGGAGCAGTGGCACGAGCCTCTTCGACACCGGAAATATTACCGGACGTGATGGCGGTCATATCTCTGGTGCGGGCATCCTGATCACCTGGGACAGCCGTAACAATGCATTCAGCCCGTCACAGGGTTTCTATGTGCAGTTCTATAACGGTGTGTACAGTGATGTTATTGGCAGCAATTTCAATTTCACGATTCGCAATCTTGATATTCGGAAATTCGTGTCCCTGCGAAAGGATCGTGTACTCGCATTTCAAGCCAATATCATATCCACCATCGGCAACACGCCCATTCGCGACATGGCCAGCATGGGATCAGGTTCCTATATGCGTGGGTACTATGATGGCCGTTATGCCGACTACAACATGATCGCCGTTCAGGCTGAGTACCGTTTACCCATCACGCAGCGATGGGGCTGCACCGTATTCGGCGGTGCAGGTCGTGTAGGAAGTACGCTGAGAGATTTATTTATACCCGAAAACATCAAGCCTTCAGTTGGCTTTGGTGTACGGTATGCCTTACGACCTAAAGAAAAACTGAATCTCCGAGTCGATGCCGGCTTTGGTAAACAATCACAGGGTACGTATATTAATATTGGCGAAGCCTTCTGAAGAATGGCAAAAAATCCCAACAGAACCTATCTAACTGAATTGCTGGCAACTGAAAACCAGCAACTCGCCAAATTAAATGAGATTGTACGGAAAGCTATCGAAGAGGAACAACTACTCGCTGTTGACCTGGGAGAACACCAGCACGAAAAACCCCGAACTTTCGGCGAAAGACTTTCCGACCGAATTGCTCTTTTCGGCGGCAGTTGGGCATTTATTATTGCCTTCCTGCTGATCATCACTGCGTGGATCGCCTTAAATACCACCATGCTGATCCGGCCTTTTGATACCTATCCATTCATTCTGCTTAACTTGATCCTTTCATGTGTTGCTGCCTTGCAGGCACCTGTCATCATGATGAGTCAAAACCGGAAGGAAGCCAAAGACCGTCAACGCGCTGAAAACGATTATCTAATCAATCTCAAAGCGGAGGTAGAGATAAGAAGCCTTCATGAAAAAATGGATTTAAGCCTGATCGATCAATTCAAGCACCTGTGCGATATCCAGCAAAAGCAAATTGAGATATTGCTCGACATTCAAGCCCAGCTGAAAAAGAAATAAGGGTGAAACGCGTAAAAACCATCGGTGTACACTCCCTCCTGATTCTTTCCGTAATACTTACGGTCGTTTCTGCTGGTATTACATACCTGAATGTACTTCAGAAAAAAGAAGCGACTGGATTGGTCATTCATCACTATAAAGTGATTCAAGCGTCCACCCGGTTACTTTCACTGATGAAGGATATGGAGATCGGCCTGCGGGGATACCTGATTACCTCTGATTCTACCTTTCTGCAACCCTACCAGGAAGCGAGTACTGAAATCAACTCGAACATCGACACACTAACGGCCCTGGTGATGGAAAATCCGCGGCAGATGGAGATCCTGCAACAACGTCTGCTTCCGCTGGTTCGGATGAAAAAGGAAAACCTCGAAGAAAGTTTTCGATTGTTGCGTACCGTTGGCAGGGACAGTGCAACACATTATGCGGCCATGCGCATATCCAAAGCCCGCCTCGACAGCATTCGACATTGGTCCAACGACTTCATTGCCTTTGAACAAACACTCCTGAACGAACGCAATGAGGCGCTGGAGCAGCGCTATTTCATCAACGATGTGATTCGGTTTTCCAGTTTTACACTGATCGGCATCACCTCCCTGGCGGCGCTGTTTACGATCCTCAGCAAGGAACGCGACAACGAGCGATTATTGAAGGAATTGCAGCAATTCAACCTGCAGTTGGAACAGAAAGTAAAAGAACGTACCCATGAATTGCTGGAAGCCAACCGCGATCTCATACAATTGAACGAAGAGAAGAATAATTTTCTGGCCATCACAACCCATGATCTCAAAGCGCCACTTGCCGGTATCACCAGCTTGCTCAATGTCATGAAACTGGATGCGGATTCACTCAGCACCAAACACCGCTCCTATATTCAATTGATGGAAGAGACCTGCGAAAATATGCAACGGCTCATCAGCGACCTCCTCGATCTAAGTCGCATCGAGCAAGGGACCATCAACATCCAATATCAGGAGATACAGGTCTCTCATCTATTCAGCCAGCTTGAAGAGCGTTTTCGCGGTTGGGCGAGTCGCAAGAACATCCGGTTGGTATTGCATTCACCAGATCCCAACGCCGTCCTCTCGGCAGATCCGGATTTACTATTGAGGATACTGGACAACCTGCTGTCCAATGCTCTCAAGTTTTCTCCATTTAACAAGACGGTAACGGTAGGTTTTCAGGCGCTGGACAATGCAGCTCAGTTCACTATCCAGGATGAAGGACCCGGCTTCAAACCGACCGATCGCGAATTGCTCTTTCACAAGTTCAAGAAACTCAGCGCCAGGCCGACCGACGGGGAAAGCTCCTCCGGCCTGGGGTTGTCTATTGTAAAGGATCTGGTGGACCTGATGCAGGGCACGATTGAGGTGTCCAGCGAGCCCAACAAAGGGGCTCGGTTTACGGTGGTACTGCCAATGGCATAAACACTAACTTTTTTCCGGGTCCCGAGTGACCCATTCGGATGCCAGGACTCTCAAAGGGCAACACCTTACTGCCCCATTTTCAGAAGGCTCCATGCAAAACCTTGAATTTACTTTCGATGCTCCACGCTCAAAACGTGCCGTTGGCCCTGTTCTCTTTCATTACCTGTTACTGTTGTTATTCTTACAGATCGCAACCACCGCGTCGACCCAACCTGCCGACACAACATCGCTGACATTCCACCAAGCCCAGGAGGTATTTCTGCGACGCAACTATCAATTATTGGCCCAACAGTTTAACATAAACGCTGCCAAGGCTGCAGTCAGGCAAGCCAGGCTCTGGAACAACCCATTACTCTTTGTCGAAACTAACGCATATAATCCAACCAATAAGAAAACATTCAACCTGGGTGAGACACCATTTAAGTGGTATGATGGTACTCCACTCCAGGGTCAGTTGCAAGTGCAAATCAATCAACTTTTTCTACTCGCCGGCAAACGAAGTAAAATGGTTGAACTCGCACAAACCAACCAATCCATACAGGAAACCGCATTTACTGATCTGATGCGCTGTCTTCATTTCGAATTGTACCAATCCTTCGTTGCCCTGTATTACGATCAGCAAAGTATGGGCATTCTGCAAGAGGAGGAACGTCAACTAACCAGGCTTATACAAATTGAATTGATTGCCTTGGATAAGGGAGCTATATCAGAATATGAAGTTACCCGACTTCAATTTGAATTGCAGGACATCAGAAGATCCATTAAGGATTACCTTGATCAAATTGCCGATGATGAAAAGAACCTGAAATTGCTACTCAGCGCTGAACCCAACATTTACTACCGGCCAGTATGGCAAGAGCAATCCCAACCAGCACCAGCCCTGGTTGAGCAATTAATTGATTCCGCACTGATCCATCGGCCTGAAATGGAAATTGCCAGCCTGTCTGTGGCCTACAACCGCACGAACCTGAAACTCCAAAAGGCGTATGCCATCCCCGATTTAAACCTGGGTGCAAACTATGATCGGAGCGGGAATGCCTGGTATAACTACTCCGGCATTAACATGGCCTTCACACTTCCCCTTTTCAATCGAAATCAAGGAAACATCAGGATGGTGCAGCAACAATTTCAACAATCTGAATTGTTGCAGCAGCAAACAACACTTACCATCAAGCAGGAAGTGATTTCTGCCTATCAAAAATTTCAGAATAGCCTGATCCAAAAGCGATCCATTGACCCACGATATGAGCTAAACCTCAGAAATCTGAGCCAGATCGCTACTGACAAATACAACGAAAGGATCATCAGCTTGCTCGATTTTCTGGATAAGATAAAAACAGCTCGACTCGCACAGATAAATCTATACAGTGCGAACGAGTCACTGGCTTTATCAGAAGCCTATATCAACTTCGTCACCAACTCCCGCATATTTGAATATCCCTAACGTCATCCTATGATCACCCTACCCCACCCCTGCCCAAAAGACACGCAAAAGCCTGGAAACCCAGCCAGTAGTAAATAACTCACCCAATACCCCATCACGAAAATATCCGGGCTTATTATTAGCTTTGTCACCCCATAATCGCTTGCGCCGCAACATCTTCACCATATCGATTGTTCTTTTGTTGATCAGTTCTATCCTGACCGATGCAGTTTGTATGGCCGGCACTTGCCATAATTCAAGCGACACGCGCCACTTCATATCGCACGATACCAACACCATCCTGTCGCCTTTATTTGCAGAAGACGAAAGCGAACGTCTTACACTGCCTCATGCAAAACGATCTGCTGGAATGCCAATTTCCATCAATGCGTCATTCCTTGCCCATCACATTCTTCTTCCATTATTCGATTCTAAGCATGCCTTGCGAATGAACCTGGGTATGCTGATGCTAGTCCGTCTGCGTATCTGATATCGCATCGTGCGTCTCCCTGACGCCCTACACCCGTCTTTCAATAATTCATCCCCATGAATCGATCTATCATAATCATTTTCCTAACAATAGCCATGCCCTGGGTTGTATTTGGTCAACCGGCAAACACCGTGTTGAGCTTTCAACAAGCCAAGGCCCGTCTGATGAAAAAGAACCTTAACCTGCTGGCATCCTATTACGATATCAATATTGCCGATGCCCAGGTCATTCAAGCTCGTGTTTGGAACAACCCTTACCTGATCTGGAACCAGGATCTCTATCAGGTGGAGAAGAATCAGTATTTCAATCCCACCAATCAGGCCCTGATTCAGGTGGAACAGATTTTTTCAGTCGCCGGCAAACATACCAACACCGTGAAGCTTGCTAAAATAAATCTGGAGATCAGCAAGGTGCAACTGGAAGATGTAATCAGAAGTCTTGTTTTTGACCTGGGGGAAACATACAATAACCTGGCCGCCTTACAGGAAAAACAAAGCCTTTACATTGATGTACTTACCAATTATGAGCGCCTGCTTACTGCATCCCGCGAGCAATTGCGTGTAGGGGCTATTTCCAAAACCGAATTTCTCCGTCTGGAATCTGAATATGTGGTGGAAAAAGCCCAAGCCGTTGAGATTTACAACTCACAACAAGTGGCCCTCGCCCATTTAAAGGTTCTGTTGCAGGTTCCGCCAGACAGCACGTTGGTCCTCGAGCAACGAACACCCTTGTTCAGTACAGAGTTTATCCTGGATTCACTTATCCGGCAGGGACTACAATCTCGGCCTGACCTCAAAGTAGTTAAGCTGCGACGGGCCTATCAGGAACGAAATCTGAAGCTGCAACAATCTCTGAGTGTACCCGATTTCAAACTTGCCTACCAGCCTTACGACCGCGGAAGCAACTATACGCGACCCTACTCAGGGACCAACCTTGAGGTTCCACTACCCATGTTCGACAGAAATCAGGGTCGTATCAAAGCAGCCCGTTATCAACTCACGCAGTCCGAGTTTCAACTGGAATTACAAAAGAGTACCGTAAGCAACGAAGTAATCGCAGCTTACAATCAATATGTCAAGTCAAATGAAGGTCTCGCCAACTTCAATGACGAATTTATTGACGACCTCCAAAAATTGGCTGAAAGTAACAATACCAATTTCAAGAACAGAAATATCAGTCTGCTTCAGTTTATCGACCAACAACGAATCTATATCCAAACCAACCTGTTGTACATTGAGTTGCGTCAACAATACCTGGACAGCGTGAATGAACTTAACTTTTACATTGGCAAACAGCTAATTGATTATTGATGAACCACCCTATGAAATTTCCAATCCATATCTTCATCGCATTAGTTTCACTCGCCGTGGGTTGTGAGAAGAAATCCAGACCAGTGGTACTGGATAAGCCCGAGACCGAGATCTCGGCGACGCTAACTTTGACTCCCAGTCAAATGCGATATGTCAAGGTCGACACGGTCAAAGAAGTGAACGCAGCTGCTCAAATTTCAGCCGTAGGCGAAGTCAGCTTTGCCGAAGATAACGTCGTTCGCATTTACCCCATCGTGAGCGGCAGTGTGGAAGAAGTAAAAGCATCCCTGGGTGACTACGTAACCAAAGGCCAACTCCTGGCTACCTTGTTGAGTACCAACATCAGTGAGTATCAGCGTGATTATAATATTGCCAAATCCAACCTTGAGGTTCAGGAAAAAAATATGGTCCGGTCCCAGGATTTATACAAGGCAGGCATGCTTTCAGAAAAAGAACTGGCTGAATCGAAGAACGCCTTCAATAATGCCACATCTGAATACAACGAGAAAAAACAAATCCTTAGTTTATACGGAGGCTCAGCAGATGACCTGGATGCCGTATTCCGGGTCACAGCTCCAAGATCGGGCTATATCGTGGAAAGAAACATCAACTCAGGAACACAAATCCGGAATGACAACGGCACCAATATCTTCACCATCTCCGATCTAAAAACGGTCTGGGTCTGGGCCAATGTCCATGAAAGCGACATGGCAAAAGTTCATGAAGGCGATATCGTTGAAGTCCGCACCATCGCCTATGCCGATCAGACATTCCGGGGTACCGTAAAAAAGATTGGTACCATGCTTGACCCTGCCTCTCGCGTGATCCGGGTAAGGACCGAACTCAACAATGAGCAAGGTCTCCTGAAACCTGAAATGTTTGCCACCATCACGATTACACCCAAGATTGCCAGCCGCATCCTGGCCGTGCCTCAAACAGCCGTTGTACTAGAGAGCAATCAATACTATGTCATGAAAGAGGTAGGGCCCAACCAGTTTGAAAAGGTTCACATTCAGATCGGTAAGACTTTCCCGGAATTCACGGAAATAGTCTCAGGCATTAACCGGGGTGATAAAATCGTAGCCGACGGTGCGCTATTCGTACTCACTGCCTTTAACCAGATGTAATCCTGATCGCCCCGCATCATGAATCAATTTATCAAAGGCATCATCACATTTTCCCTGAAGAACAAACTCATGGTCTTCCTGGGAACCTTGCTGATCATCAGCTGGGGGGTTCGTAGCTTTCTTAATACACCCATCGAAGCATTTCCTGATGTCATCAACACCCGGATCGTCATCATTACTCAGTGGCCAGGCCGCAGTGCCGAGGAGATGGAGAAATTTGTTACCATCCCCATTGAAACAGAAATGAATGTGGTGCCCAGAAAGACTAGCCTGCGGTCAATTTCACTGTTCGGTCTTTCGGTAGTTACCCTGTTTTTTGAAGATGAAGTAGACGACTTCCATGCCCGCCAAACCGTCGCCAATCAACTTGTAAATGTTGACCTGCCTGATGGTGCCGAACCAGAAATCCAGCCACCATCAGGTCCCACCGGAGAAATATACCGCTATACCCTCGAAGGCAAAGGACAGACCGTTCGTTATCTAAAAGAAATTCAGGATTGGGTAATTGACAAGCGATTGAAGGCCGTTCAAGGTGTTGCTGACGTCGTAAGTTTTGGCGGTGAAGTAAAGACGTACGAAGTAACCCTCAACCCTACCAACCTGGCATCCTATGATCTCAGTACCCAGGACGTATTCGACGCCTTGCAAGAAAACAATGGCAACGTAGGCGGTGATGTTACTGAAAAAGGCAACCAGACGTATCTCGTCCGGGGATTAGGCCTGGTCAACAGCATTGATGATATCGAGAACATCATCGTGCAGAACATTGACGGTACACCCATTTTTGTAAAGGATGTAGCCCGGGTCTCAGAAGGGTTTAAACCAAGGCTGGGCAAAGTGGGGCGTGACAATGAGACAGACGTTGTAGAAGGAATCGTACTACTGCGCAAAGGGGAAAACCCAAGTGCCGTTCTCAAACTCCTGAATGAAACCATAACAGACCTGAACGACCGGGTTTTACCGGAAGGTGTAAAGATTAAAGTATTTTATGATCGCACCACCCTGGTGAATCATACCACCACCACCGTTATGGAAAATCTCGTGGTTGGTATGCTGCTTGTTACTTTTATCCTCTCCATATTCCTGCTCGACTGGCGCGCAACGGTTATGGTGGCAATCATTATTCCGCTCGCTCTACTTTTTGCTTTTATCTGCATGCGAATAAAAGGTATGTCAGCCAACCTGTTATCCATCGGAGCCATTGACTTTGGTATCATCATCGACGGTGCAGTGGTAATGGTGGAAGGCGTTTTTGTCTATCTCGCACACAAGCAGCATGAAATGGGGCGAGAACGCTTCAGCCTCGTTTCCAAAATGGGATTCGTGAAGAAGATTTCAATCGAAATGGGCAAACCCATTTTCTTCTCGAAGCTAATCATCATCACCGCCCTCATTCCAATCTTCGCCTTCCAGAAAGTTGAAGGCAAGATGTTTTCTCCCCTCGCCTACACAATGGGGTTTGCCCTCATCGGTGCTTTGTTGTTCACCCTTACCCTGGTACCCCTGCTGTGCAAACTCATGCTCACCCGCGACGTAAGGGAACGGGACAACCCCCTGGTATCCGGGCTGTCTAAGTTCTATACCCCTTCCCTGGAATGGTGCCTCCGCTATCCCATCAAGGCCATTTCCATTTCCGCTTCATTATTATTGGTAAGTCTTTTCATTGGCAGTAGGCTTGGATCAGAATTTTTGCCAAAGCTCAATGAAGGTTCTATCTACGTCCGGGCCAGTATGCCCCAAAGTGTGTCCTTCTCGAAAGCGAATGTGATGTCAGAATCCATGCGTCACATCTTTCAAAGATACCCGGAGGTGCGCGGCGTTATTTCACAGAATGGCAGGCCCAATGACGGAACCGATCCCACCGGATTCTTCAACGTTGAGTTCTTTGTTGATCTGTTTGATAAGGAAGACTGGGAACGCGGGGTCACCAAAGAAGAACTCATCGTTGATATGCAGACGGAGTTGGAGAGTTTGTATCCGGGCGTCGTGTTTGGTTTCTCACAGCCTATTTCGGATAACGTGGAAGAAGCAGTCTCCGGCGTGAAGGGAGAAATGGCCATCAAGATATTTGGCGACAACTTTGTAAAGTTGGAAAGTATTGCGGACAGTGTGCGCACAGTAATGGAAAATATTGACGGGGTAAAAGACCTTGGTATTTTTAAGAGCCTGGGTCAACCTGAATTGCGGGTAGAATTGGACCGCTATCGAATGGCCCGTTATGGTGCCAATGTATCTGAGGCAAACAGCATCGTGGAAATGGCAGTAGGTGGCAAGAAAGCTTCCATTTACTATCAGGGCGAAAGGCGATTTGATATTCGGGTACGATATCTTGCGGAATACCGAAAGAATGAAATTGAGATTGGGAAGCTGCTGGTACCCTGCACCAATGGCACCAAAATACCCATGCGGGAAATCGCCGATATCAAACTTCAAACGGGCCCGGCATTTGTCTACCGGGAAGGCAACCTGCGATTCATTCCCATTAAATTCTCCGTACGCGGTCGCGACCTGGGCAGTACCATCGCAGAGGCTCAAGCTAAAGTAAAAGAGGCGATACACTTGCCCAAAGGCTACTCGATGACGTGGAACGGAGAATTTGAAAACCAGGTTCGGGCTACCAATCAATTAAAAATTGTTGTACCCATTTCCATTGGTTTGATTTTCTTGTGGTTGTTCTTCATGTTCAACTCACCGAAATATGCCGGCATGGTACTTCTCAACGTACCATTTGCCTTGATAGGGGGAATTCTGGGGTTGTTTTTCACCGGCATCAATTTTAGTATCTCAGCGGGCGTAGGATTCATTGCTCTGTTTGGTGTTTGCGTGCAGAACGGAGTGATCCTGGTATCTGTCTTCAACGCCAACCGCGACGAAGGAATGCAATTGGAAGACGCTATCCGCCGCGGTGCCTTGTCCCGGGTAAGGCCTGTGGTGATGACAGCTTTAATGGCTGGATTGGGACTAATGCCGGCAGCTTTATCCACTGGTATCGGATCTGAAACACAGAAGCCCCTCGCTGTTGTTGTAATTTGTGGACTCGTCACCGCAACTATTCTAACCCTGCTCATCTTGCCAGCGATTTATAAAATTTGGCAACCCAAACACTTTCACAAAGAAGAATAAGCCCTATGAAATCTAGAATATGGATCGTGTTATGCTGTTTGGGATTATTCTCCAGCCCAACGGTCATGGGACAAACCAACATCACACCATTTGATAAAAAATTCCATACTGGAATTAGTTTGAATAATTATTGGACAACGATTTCAGGACCCAGCCTCGCCAGGGAATATTTCACCAAGCCGTCTATTGGTTTTAACCTACGTGCAGAATATTACTTCACTCCTTTCCTGGGCGTCGGACTGGGTATGGGATATCAGCAATACGGTATGGGCATCATCAATCAAGATAAAATTCACTCCCTCGGTGATCCTGATTCAACCTATCGCGAACGAACCCGGTTCCATACCATTGAGATTCCAATAAACCTGTTGCTTCGCACCCCAAAAGATTTGGTTGGAGGCATTCGAATTTCTGGATCCATTGGTATTTCACCGGTCATGGTATTCAAAGCCAGCGACATCTTTCACAGTGTTGAAGACGGAAATCACCTGATAACACCAGTCAATAATCAGTATCTCACAAATGACCTGATTGCCCAGTTCACCCTCGGGCCGGAAATAGATAGCGGTGGCACCGGACTCTTTCAGATTCATTTCGTGTATTCCCGAGGAACCCGGAATGTCTATAGCCAGGGGCAGGGAGAAGCATACAATCATTCTATGGGACTACGTATTGCCTGGCTCTGGGTAGCAAACTAAACGTTAAGAATAAGAAAGCGTAAAGACTTATTCATGCAGGCTGAATTAATTCAATCTTCTCAGCTTCCCCGGGTGGGCATTATGCGTGTTTGTAAGTTGTTTCTCATTCAAGTCTTCCTGCTTACTATTATTCAAGTGTCTGCGCAATCAGATACCACCCATGCCGGCCTATGGACCTTTCACTTCATGAACACAGTGGTGCAGCAAGGTCATGCTGCATTTCCTGGTGGCAGAATTCTTTACACCTCGCCGAATCATGCGCTTTGCAGTGACCGCACCTTCAAGTACGCCAAACGGACCAAAATTTGATTTTAATTTTCCACACGCCAGTGGAATGAACTTTGAGTTGCGACAGGATCTGCGCTGGCTTGGTAGCGTTACCACCATCGGATTTACTGCCTTTCTCAACAATACGCTGGGCGCCAACTTCCGTGATATATTGAATACCCAGCCCGACAGCGTCCTAAAATCCCGTTCAGGCTATCGCCAGAAATACGGTGCCGTGCTAAACATCGAACACAGAAACAAAAGTTGGGCCTGGTTTACGTCCGGTAGCTGGGCAAATGGAAAAACTGAAAATTGGGGATTCACCCAAATTGATCGATCACTCAATGCCGGTGTCGTCGTATTCGGCAATAGCTGGAAGCGTCCCAATGATCGTTTCGGATTGGCTGGTGTAATCAGTGGATTATCTCCTGAACAAAGAGACTTCCTGGGCCGTGGCGGAAATGGGTTCATCATCGGCGATGGTCAACTGCACTATCAATCCGAGCGAGCCATGGAAATCTACTACTCCATTCGCGCATCAAGAAACATTTATATCACCTTCGATTACCAGTACATCTGGAATATGGCGTTCAATGCCGACCGGGGAAATATCGGCGTGTGGGGAATTCGATCACATGTTGAATTCTAATCTGGCGGCTGCTATCAATCATAGTCAATTCTTCATTTTTAGCCCGCAATCGTTGAAATCACTTTCGTGATTGCTACGTCACGGTATACAGGCATACCCTCCTACCCTTACTTCAATATACACACGGGACGGTATGTTTACTGGGTTGAGGGGCAGGTACATTTGATCATCACCAAACCCCTAACCTATGATCAAGAAACCGTGGCTCCTCGTGCTGGTACTGCTGTCCGTTCAGGTGTTGGCACAAAACAATGATGAACTCATCAAGGCAAGTCTAGCAGGCGATGTCGACAAGGTCAAGTCGCTGGTTGAAGCTGGCGCGAATGTAAATTACACTGATGCAAACGGAAACACTCCCGTAGGTGTCGCCTACCTGTCACCCGAAGTAACCCAGTATCTTATCTCCAAAGGTGCAGATGTCAATGGTGGATTCCCCTCCCTGGTGAGCGCATCGCGCTACTACTCCATCGATGTGATGAAAATGTTACTCAAGGCCGGCGCTGACCCCAACAAGCCCGGAGTGATCAAAGTGGACATGGCGGGGCCCGTGCGCAAATTGCTCGAAGACGAGAAAGCCAAAGGCAAAAAGGCAAACAAGACCATAGTCAAAATCTATGAAGAACAACTCGCCAAAATGCCCGCCGGAAATACCCTCACCTTCTCTGCCCTGCAATGGGCTGTGGGCATGACCAATTGCAAGGAGTGTATCCAACTGCTGCTCGATGCCGGAGCCAAAACTGATTTCAAAAGCTCCATTACGGGTGGAAATATCATCCACGAATTGGCGTTCAATTGGGTACCCATCAGCCAACGCGCAAATTCCATCGCAGCCAATATCCCATATCTGGAAAAGGCCGGGATGGGTATACCGAATTGGTATCGGAATATCAATATCTATGACAAAGGAAATTTTGACGACATCCTGAAACTGTTGAAGGCACACGGTGCGGACATGGAGTTCAAAGACAACAACCAGCGTACACCTTTGAAGAATGCTGTCCTACAACCCAAGGTAAATGCCGAAGTCGTATTGGCACTCATCGACAATGGCGCAGATATAAAGGCCACCGGAATGACCAACGAGATCACGGAATTCCAGAAAGAGACGGCTGATGCCGAAAAGATCAAGGTTCGATTTGATTTCCCCCGGGAAGGGAGAAATGCCAACGGGGCCGGATATAGTGCAAACATGGACCTCGTAAATCCAAAGCCCAAACGTATCGCCCTGATCAGCTTCTACCTCTATGACCCCGGGAAAGGAAAAGTCACCGGCAATGCCAACAGTGCATCCGTATCAGCGTCTGTTTGGCGAACACCCGACGCTGTCGCCCAAACACAGATCGACGGCTTCTATGGCAAAGGCATTGGCGCACTTAAAGCTTCCTTCAAGGAAAATGGGATGGACCTGTTGACGCCCTCCGAATTTCTGGATACGGATGAAAAAGCTGAATTCTACTATGACTTCAGCCAGGAAACCGCCAAGAAAGAAAAAACTTCCATCACCCGGGCCAGACAGGCCGGAGGTTTTATGGGAGAAACTGCGATCGCCAGCGTATCAACTTTAAAGATATCCCCAAGCGACGGCGGCTATCGTCAGTTCTTTATCGCCAACGAGGCAGAAGACGAGTCCACCCTATCTAACTTTCAGGGCGGCGTGTTCAGCGCCAACCGGAAACTGACCTCAAGCCTCGGCTACGAGCTTTGCAAGGGCCTGGGGGTGGATGCCGTAGTAGCGGTTTACATCTGTACCCGAAAACCAAAAATGAACAAAGACGACTATGGCGTGAATGCCGTGGTAACCATGATGTTTGGACCCAATCCCGGTCGCTCTGAAGGAACAGATCCGGAAGCCAAGAACCTCGGACAATTCTATTGCGGTACCCGGACGTACTACAGCTCACCCGCCATTTTCAAAGAGGCCGATGGAATATTCGGTCAATACGATGGCATCGCCAATGTATTGAAAATGCACGTTGCCAAGATGGCTCGTTACGTCAATGGCAAAGAGAAAGATGAAGATTAAATGAATTGAATGACAACAAAAAAAGGGAGTAATGCTCCCTTTTTTTGTTACCAGGGTATGATCTTCTTGTCCCGATAAAACTTACCGGTTTTAACATCAACAGCCGTCGATAACCAAATGGCTGTCTCCGCTCCCTGCTCCACCGATCGTGAGGCACCGGCACCGCCCATATCCGTCTTTACCCACCCGGGGCACATCGCCATCACCTTAACGGTTGTGCTTCGAAGTTCCGCAGCTAAGAGTATGGTGTATGAATTCAGGGATGACTTGCTCAACCGGTAAGCGCCATATCCACCACTCTCCAGCGAAGCCTGTTCACCCATCCCGCTGGAAACATTAATGATTCGGGCATCCGGACTCTTGCGAAGCATTGGCAAAAAATACTTCGAGGTTCGGATGGGCCCCATAAAATTGGCATCCATTACACTGCTGATCTGCGGAAGATCAAACTCCTGCATGGCATGATTGCCCATCACCCCGGCATTATTAATTAATACATCGAGGTGGTCAAATTGGTGACTCACCCGGTCAGAAGCCTCCCGCACAGAATCTTCACTGGTCACATCGAGGGCTACACCGATAGCACCATGTCCAACAGACTTTGCGGCCAGATCAGCCTTTGCCTGCGAACGTGCTGTGGCGATCACTTGCCAGCCCAAAGCGGCCATTCCACTCGCAATGCCTAACCCAATACCCCGGTTGGTACCGGTAATCAATACAACCTGCTTTGCCATATCAACCGTTTTCGTAAACAGACTTAAATACCTGCGCAAACTGCTCCGCCGTCAGGGGCGTCGTGTTGGTCGCATCGCGCCTCACCTCCTCCAATACACGACCTTCATTGGCTGCTTTCACAAACTCATTCATACGAATGGCTGTACTTTCACTCATACCCGCACCCATCATGCCCTTTTGGGCATCTTCATAGGAAAACTGAACGTACTTCAAATCAGGTTTTCCGATGGCCGCTCCATATATGGCAGCAATTTCATTGTACGTGTAGTCTCTCGCGCCGAGCACGTATTTGTGCTGCTTACCGCTGAAGTTTAGTTCAGTAAGTTGCGTAAGGGCCACAGTGGCAATGTCTGAAGTAGCTACCATCGGCATCTTCACGTCACCGCGGAGCGGCGAACCCATAATCCCCATATGCTTCACCATACCTGCCATGCTGAGGCTGTTCTCCAGAAAGTAGGTGGCCCGCAGATGGAGGATGTTTATTCCTGGCAATTCATTCAATTTCGTTTCCATATGCTGCAAACCCTGCACTACTCCGGCGCCTTGCGGCAAATGTGCCCCCACGCTGCTCAGGGTAACCACATGCTTGATGGATGAACCTTTCAGGGCTTCCACAAAAGCTTTGGTATAGGTAGCCTGGGCTGCAGAAAAATCAGTTGAGGTATACAATGCAGGAATCATCAGGTACGCTGCCTCATAGCCCACGAACGCCTTTTTCAATAAAGCCGCGTCATTGGATTCTCCAGCAATAACCTCGGCACCCATGGCAGCAAGGTCGGCCGCACGGGAGGCATCCCGGGTTACTACCCGCACCGCATTTTTCTGCGCGAGAAGTCCAATGGCTACTGGTTTCCCGGTATGACCGGTGGCACCTAAAATCACATATTTCTTCATTTCAATATTGGTTTATAAAAGAATGGTTACTTGGCAACGGTCGGCATGCGCAGCAATTTGAATGCATGCATCCATTCATTGTTAATCATTCCCGGGATACACCAGAGCATACACAATGGTTCAATAGCCCGAGCTGATTCCACCCGACCGAAATCGGCGGGTTCCCAGCCAAAGGTGTCAAGAATAGCGGCCACTTCACGCTTGGCATCGCGATCATTGCCGCAGATAAACATGGTCGGCTTGCCATCAGGAAATGAAGGATTCACCATAAACAAATTGCCAACGCTGTTGAATGCCTTCACAAAGCGGGCTTCCGGTGCGATTCGTTGAAGTCGCTCCATCAATGAATCGTTTAGGGAAGTAAAGTAGGTAAGCACACCGCTGGTAGGTGGTTCGGGTGCGATAGGGTTGGTGGCGTCAATTACCACTTTGCCATGAAATAATGCCTTCAATGAACTCACCACCGACTCGGCACTGGTGCCTTTCACTGCCAACAGGAGAACCTCTCCGAACTTCGATGCATCTTCAAAACTGCCGACCTGGCCCGACGTGTTCTTGCTTTTCCAATCATTCAGTTTGGTGACATCACTGGTACCCATCATTACGGGATATCCATGCTTAATAAATCCGCTTGCCAAAACCTGGGCTACTTGCCCAGATCCCAGAATTCCAATCTTCTTCTTCATTAGAGTTAGTTTAAGGTCAATTGCTGCCGTGTTAATTAAGATTATAGTTTCATGTTAGCTTTTGCGCTGTATCGTATACCCACCGTGTTAATTTTTCCCGGTTTTTTCCTGTTGCCTTGCTATAGCGATGATACAACCGCAACCACGCTTCTTTAATGGCGGGTACTAATGCAACTCCGCGTGTGGTCGCTTTCACGATGACCGATTTCCCTGCGCCTTCACGTGTAATCATTTTCTTGCTTTCGAGTTTATCCAGCAGGCGCGTGACGGTAGACGGTGTAAGTTGCATCTCCTCCGCCAATTGCGAGGGTCGTACCCCCGAATAACCACTGATGGTAAGCAACAACAACGCGTGACTGGGGGAAAGCCCGGTCGGTTTGTACTCTTCTTCTGCGAGCCGGGTAAGGTTGCGCGATAGCGCCCCGGCCGAAAAGAACAGACATCCACAATAAACCGAATCTTTTTTCATGCTTGTATGTACAAACAAATACGAGAACGGAATAAGTTCCACACACCTTGATTTTTCCTGAATGTGTGCTTAACTCGCTTCCAACGCATGAAAATCCTCCTCCTCTCCGATACCCACTCCTTCCTGGATCCGCAGGTACCCCAGTTGGCATTGGCTTGCGATGAAATCTGGCATGCCGGTGACATTGGAGATGTAGCAGTAATGGATGCCCTTCAGAAGATAAAACCGGTTAAAGCGGTGTACGGTAACATCGATGACGGAGAACTGCGCACCCGTTATCCCGAAGACCTCTGGTGGACATGTGAAGGATTTACCATTTGGATGACGCACATTGGCGGCGCTCCCCCGAATTTCAATCCACGCGTTAAAAAAGCATTTAAGGAGCGACTACCCGATATCTTCATCTGTGGCCACTCCCACATCTTGCGGGTAAAGCGAGATCCGACCTATAAGCTCTTGTATGTTAATCCCGGGGCGGCCGGTAATCAGGGCTTTCATCATATGAAGACCCTGCTCCGGTTCGAGCTCATCAACAAACAGATCCGGAATATGGAGGTGGTTGAACTGGGCAAAAGGGGCGCAATACCTGCGATGC
>DAOMGC010000047.1:0-28293 GCA_035430125.1 Cyclobacteriaceae bacterium
TGATAACGCACCCTGCGGGCAAACTGCATGGGTTCACCTACGACCGGCAGATTATCTACCATCCTGCGAAGAAGCAACCCGGTACGCATGCGCCAGTGTACTACGCCAAGATTCAGCCGAGGAATAAGCCCGAGTAGGGCGGAGGACGCAGAGAAATTTGCCGCGGAGGTGCAAAGACACGGAGGACGCGTTTGGTAAAAAAATAACCACAGAGACACAGAGACCACGGAGATTTTCACCGCGGAGGCGCAAAGACGCGGAGAAAAATAAATCACCGAATACAAAAAGAGACGCGGGCACCTGCGGTGCGAGCGAAGAAATGAAAGCGCGCACTAACCACGAAGCGTCATACCCCCGATTGCGCTGCGCTCCATCGGGGCAGGCTCATCCAATAGTAGGCTGACTAGTTATAGGTCGGTGTTCTTCACCGACCGTGAAACAAACAATCAATTTTTGAGGACGCAATTTGCGACCTCAAAGTGCGCTGAGGATTTTGCTTTATTGAAAATGAAACATGCTATGTGAATAATGAACCCCGAAGGGGTGAAATTCTTATAGCCACGAAAACGATAGCGACAATCAACCCCGAAGGGGTGGCATAGTGCAGTATTCAATGCATTTCACGCAGAGAACACAGAGGGTCTCACGCAAAGGACGCAAAGTAGACCACAGAGACACAGAGGTCACAGAGAGCAAATAAATCACTGAATACATAGAATTCCGCGTTTATTAGCGGTGTATTCAATCTGCGTACATCTGCGGGAGGTTTATTAGCATTCACACCGTAGTGCTAAAATCCATTGCAGCACCTTCCAACTTCCATTTTCCTCCCTCCAATTTCCAACCTCCAACCCTCATTCACTTTAATCTCTTGTACTTCTCAAATTGCGCGGGAGTAAGCACCGCCTTCATCTTCTCATCGAAAGCCATCTGATTTTCTTTCAATGCCGTTTTCTTTTCCTGGTCCGTTCCTGGACCCAAGGTTATCTCGTCTGCAGGCTTGGTGTTCGCCAGATACAGCTGGTAAACTTTCTTGCTCGTTTCTGTGTCAAGATTCAAAGTTTTGGTCCACTTGTCGGCGAAAGCTCTTGAGCGTTCAAATGCATCCCCCGCCGCATGCCATTCATTTCCGGTCTTTTTGGGTTTTGCTTCTTTGGGTTGGGCCTGCCCGGTAACGCTCAGCAACAGGCATACTGAAAGAGTAAATAGTATTTGCTTCATGACGAGTACGGTTTGGTTATTAATCCTGGTTAAGTGATTCTATCGGATTAGCGATCGCCGCTTTGGCGACCTGGGCCCCTATGCTGATCATGGCGATGGCCACCGAAAGCAATGCGGCAAAGGCATAAGTTTGTACGTTGAAGTCAATGCGATAGGCAAAGTTGTTCAGCCAAAGGCTGAGCCCGTACGATACAAGCGGGATGGAAATGATAAATGAAATGAAAATGAGTTTGATAAAATCGAGGGAGATGGTACTCATGATGGTCGCAGATGAGGCACCCAGCATTTTCCGGATTCCGATTTCTTTTGTTCGTCTTTTTGTGGAAAGTGCGGTGAGTCCGAATAGGCCAATACCCGAGATGAAGACCGTCAGGATGGAACCCAGCGTGATGATTTGTTTCCACCGGGCTTCCGCACGATACATTTCCCGATTACTGTCATCTTTGAACGTGTATTGAAAAGAGTCGAAGGGAGCATCTTTCCGGAACGTAGTTTCGAGAGCCGTCAATGTCGATGGGATGTTATCAGGCTTTATGCGAACAAGGAATACCCCTAATGGCAAACGCGATTCATAGGTGAACACCTGTGGTTTTATCTTCTCTTTCAACGATTCGAAATGATAATCCTTCGTGACGCCAACAATGGTCAGTTTCTTATCGCCCCATCCGGGGATGTCCATGTAGTCAATCGTTTTGCCAATCGGGTCGTCCCAGCCGACTTCGTTCACAAAGGCCTGGTTGACTACAGCGCCACTGATTGAATCCGCCGGGTAGTCTTTTGAAAAAGCCCGGCCGGCCACGACAGGAATTTCAAGCGTGGAGAAATAATCTTCGTCCACGTGTTCATATACCGCGGGAAATTCCTTCCCGCCCGCTTTCACGGGTCGCCGGAACCTGCCAACGTTTCTGGGCGCAACCATCTCAACACCGGGAACGCGTGAGAACTCCGACTTCAGCCTCCGGGTAAGTTGTTTGTCCATGATGGCCTTTTCAATGGTTATTTCAAGCAGGTTCCTGTCGTTATAACCGAGTTCTTTTTTGGTAAGAAAGCTGAATTGCTCGTGCATGAACAAGGTGGCAATGATCAGGGTGGTGGCGAGGGCAAATTGAATTACGACCAGACTCCGTGACAGGTAATGAGCGCTGAAGCTGACTTTATTGTATAAACTCTTGATCGGATTCAACGAGGACAGTACCATCGCCGGATAGAATCCGGAGACCAGACTTGTGGCCAGCAATAACAGACAAAGCCCTGTCACCAGGTTCGTGTCCCAGAGATACGTCAGGCTGAGTTGTTTTTCGGCCACCACATTAAACATGGGCAGGGCGAGTTGCGCGAGGAGGATAGCCAGTACAAATGACAGGAGGCAAAGCAGGAATGATTCCCCCAGAAACTGCCCGATCAGTTGGATGCGCTGTCCCCCGATCACTTTACGCACGCCGATTTCCTTGCTCCTGCTCAGGGATTGCGCGATAGCGATGTTGATAAAGTTGATGCAGGCAATGAGTAAAATAAACAGGGCAATGCCCAACAGCACATATGAGTAGAGCGGATCACTGGCTTCCGGCACACCTTCATATTCAGTATTGAGGTGCATAGACTCAAAAGGCTGAAGCCCCCATACGAACCGGTCACCATAGCCCATGCTCCTCATTTCATCGATTTCCGTTTTGGCCTGGGTTTCATAGACCTTGGACATCTTTGATTTGATGGCGGCCGGGTCCGCTCCGGGATTCAACAGAAAGTAAGTTTGGAACGACACCCAGTGCCAGCCATTGTCCGGATGGATTTCTTCCAGATATCGGAACGGTAACAGAATTCTGAATTTTATGGTTGAGTTGGCCGGCGACGGACGGGCGATGCCACTGACGACAAACGTTTCAAACTCCCCGTCCACCTGGATGTCGAGTGATTTGCCCATCGGATCTTCCGTTCCGAAATACCGGGCGGCAACATCCGGTGTGATCACCACGGAGTGCAGTTCACGCAAGACCGAGCTGGCATGGCCGGACAGGAGGGGAAAGGAGAAGACAGAAAAGAATCCGTCATCCACCCATTGCACCTGATCATCAAAGATCTCTGTACCCTTCTTGATGATGGTGGGTTGACTTTTTGTTCTGACCAGAGATTTGATTTCAGGGATTTCACGTGCGAAGGCAGGTCCCTGCACCATGGCGGCAATGGCAAATTTTTTGGATTGTCCGCTGGTCTCCACGCGGTCGCAGGTAAGCTGGTAGATGTTGCTTCCCTGAACGTGGAAATGATCATAACTTAATTCGTCCTTCGTGTACAGGATGAGCAACAGGCAGCAGGCCAGACCGATGCTGAGTCCGGTAATGTTAATGGCAGAATACGTCTTGTTGCGGAGCATGGCCCGCAGCCCCACCGTGAAGTAACTGCGCATCATGGCGAAACTGATGGATGTATGGGAGTAGGTGTGGTGAGCCACACGGGCCTTTCGTTTTTTGATGGCATAGGAGAAAATCAGCGACAGCACCTGTTGCCAGTATCGCAGCCGGGCTTTCCCGGGCGACATGGTTTTGAGATCGGCGTAGAAGAGTTCTTCGATATCACCGTGAAGGTCATCGATGGGAGCGTTGCCGCAGTACCATGCCAGCAGACGGTCGGCCCATTTGGGTGGGCGCATGTTCTTGTCTGTCTTCATTTCTGCAAGGCAAGTTTTGCTTTAGAGAGCCCCCACAGTTCATCGCGCAGGTTTTTGACATGGTGCAGGGCCACTTTGCCTTTGTGGGTAAGTTCGAAGAAGCGTTTGCTTCTGCCGCCGCGTTGCTCGGTAGGTTCCCCGAGCCAGGAGGTAAGGAAGTCCTTTTCTTCCAGCCGGGTGATGGTGGAGTGGAGGGCGCCGATGCTGATGGTTCGGTCGCTTCGCTTTTCGATGTCTTCTTTGATGGCCACCCCGTAGGCGTCATCTCCCAGTGCCGCCACCGTCAACAGCACCAATTCTTCAAATTCGCCGATATATCCTTTCATGGTGAGGGATTTTGAGGTTATACGGGGACCAGGATAATATGTTTCTATAATTCAGAACTAATAGGGAAGGATATGTAGGTCAAATACTCAAGTCCGGGGCGTCGCGCTGTTATTGAATATGAAACCCTACAGTACACCCTTAGGAGTAGAGGAAGTGGTAAAGGGTTAGTGCTGGATGGTTATTAGTGAGGATTGTCATTTTGTGGGGTCTTTTTTGGATTTATATTACAAAATGGAATCCCATGAACACTGGTCCACCATCATGGCAAACATTGCCACCACCGCAGGCTTTCTGGGCCTGGTGGCAGTCTATTTCGGATACAAGCAGACCCAGGCTCATTTCAGCTTTTCGGTAATGCTAAGTTGTATTGAACGGTTTCAGCGCTTGCCACCGCTTGAGGTCAATGGACAATATGACTTGGCTAATATTCGCCTTTACGTAGACCTGACAAATGAAGAGTTCTTCTATTTTCAGCGAAAGTATATTCCGAAGGAGGTCATTGTTGAATGGCTTGATAGTATCTCTATGAATTTCCCTCTTTATGCCAATAATGAACCTTTACCCGTCAATTATGATCGAGCATTGCCGAAGTATATTCATGACAATGACCTGCTTGTTGGATAATCCAAGGCTAAAAAGGGCATTTAATATTGCCATCTCGGGCAAAGCACTTCAGGATCGAACTGCTCGGATACAAGCGATTGGCAATCAGCTGGAAGTTTCCTTAAAAAAGAGACACTTTAAGAAAGCTTTGGTAGAATCATAAATCTTGCACTATGCCGCTGTTTGAACTAGACAAAGAGAAATTGAAAGCCATCCACGAGGAGCCTTTCAAATTGGAGAAAGATATTCAACGGGTGGTGGAGAATAACCTCGAAAGACTATTTGCAATTAGGTTGGTAAAATCTGAGTTCACGATCAAAAACAAACGAATCGATACCCTCGCTTTTGATGAACAATCAGGTGGATTTGTAATCATTGAATACAAGCGTGATAGAAATTTTACGGTCATTGATCAAGGCTTTGCTTACCTCAGTTTGATGCTCGAAAACAGAGGAGAGTTTATAGTGGAGTACAATGAAAGCCTTGGCGGTGAATTAAAACGGGATGATGTCGACTGGTCTCAAAGCAGGGTGATATTTGTGGCTCCCGATTTCACTGAAAACCAGAAACTGGCAAGCAACTTCAAAGACGCCGCTATTGAGCTATGGGAAATTAAGCGGTACCAAGGTGGTATCATTGGGATTAACCCGGTGAAGAAAACGAGCAATGAGAGCATTAAGCAGCTTGCCAGCAGAAATAGTGAAATCGCTGAAGTTGCCAGTGAGATAAAGGTATATGCCGAAGAGGACCATTTTGTCAATGCAAGTGATGTAACACGACAGTTATATGAGGATATCAAGGCGCGTATACTCAATCTAAATGGGTTGACCATCGCCCCAACTAAACTCTACATTAGTTTCAAACTGGATGGCCGGATCATAACAGACTTTTCCTTGCAGAAGAAGCTGATTGTACAACGTATAAATCTGAAGGAAGGCCAACTGGATGACCCAAGGGGTTTGTTCGATGCAATACCAAACAAAGGGCATTGGGGGGTGGGAGACTATCAGGGTAGGTATGACGAAAATGTCGATCTGGACTACTTAATGAGTTTGGTAGTTCAGTCTTATAATTTTCACCGAAAATCAAATTGACAAACTAAGCTACCATCCCCGCCTCAAACACCTCAACAAATTCCTTCATTTTGCTGATAATCCGGTCACCAATTTCCCTGGCTTGAAGGATACTGGGCCGGTCCCCAAGACATTTCAACACATCGTCCCGTAAGGGCGTTTGACCAGAGAAGATGTAGGCCTCAATCAGGGATTTGAATTGTTCTTTGTCCAGGCTTTCTTCATCGCAAAGTTTGGCCAGCGCCAAAACTTTTTGCTCTTCCCAATACTTTTCAAACTCGTCCTGAATGGAATCGGCATCGGAAATCTTAGGTAGATTTTCTTCAATGAACTTCTCAATCAATTCACGCTTGCTGCGAAGTTGAATTTCGCTGCCTAGTAAATCGAGAATGGCTTTCTTTTGCCGTTGCGCCTCGCTGGTCTTCGCTTGCTTCAGTTTAGCTAATAACTTTATTATGTAGGCAACGTTGATCAAATCCCGGTGGATCAACTCAACTTCAAAATCGATGTCATTGAGGATGGAAGTCTTTTCTTTTGCGTTGTCACGCTGAACTTTGGAATAGAGATCGATGTACTTCGTTTGGTAATTGATGAATGTTTCTTCATCAATACCAAGACCTTCCCAGGTAAAATCGGAGTAGGACTCCAGTACATTCTTCGCCCGCAATAGTGCCCTGAACAGCTTAACAAATGCAGCTTCCTCTTCTTCGCCATGCAACAAGTCAACACTCTGCCAGGTAGGAACCAGGGTAAGCAACTCTTTCAGGGCCTCTTCAAAGCGCTTTGCGATGACACCGTAGGGCGGAAGAATAACCTCCTCAATGGCTTCTTTATTAGAGAATAATGTAATGGCTTCGTCCGTGGCCTTTTTTAGATTGCGAAAACACAGGATGTTGCCTTGCGACTTCTTCTCACCTAAAATCCGGTTGGTTCTGGAATACGCCTGAATTACACCATGGTGCCTGAGATTCTTATCTACGTAGAGGGTGTTTACTTTCTTTGCATCAAATCCGGTCAGGAACATGTTCACGACCAATAGAATGTCTAGGCGATCCTTCTCGTCGTTGAACGTTGCTTTTTCTCTGTCTTTTAACCGTTTGCCTATATCCTTGAAATACCCCTCAAATTGTTCCCCGTCTTTTGTGGAGAAGGAGGTGCCATACATCTTGTTGTAGTCACCAATGAATTCCTCCAGTTTGTCACGGGTATGTTTGGATTCATAGCCTGGCTTCGGTTCAGCGGCCATAGCAAGTTGTTCATCCGGCAGTAGGTCCTGTGCATCTTCATCATCTTCGTTGGTACCATACGTGAAAATAGCAGCGATACGAAGCTTATTTTCCAATGCCTTGTTCCTTTCCTTGAAGATTTCGTAGTACTTAATCAGGTTCTCAATACTGCTTACAGCAAACAAGGATGAAAACTCGCGGTTAAAGGTCTTTTGATCGTGGCGCTGGATAATATAGTCGGCAATCTTGTCCAGCCGTTTCGGGTCGTTGAGCACTTCTGGACGATCAATATCCTCCACTTCTATGTCCATGAAGGTATTGCCCTTTTGCTTGTACCGTCCAATGTATTCTACACCAAACCGCAATACGTTTTGGTCCCGGATAGCATCGGTAATGACGTATTTGTGTAAACACTCGCCAAACAAGTCTTTCGTAGTCCGTTTCCCCAATTCGTTGCGGTTGGCATTATCGGCGAAGATGGGGGTACCGGTAAAGCCAAACATCTGAGCCTTGGAGAAATAGCTCTTGATCCGTTGGTGGGTGTCGCCGAATTGGGACCGGTGACATTCGTCGAAGATGAATACTACTTTCTTGTCCTGTAAGGAAGTGAGTTGCTTTTCAAAATGAATCCTGCTGATGGCGATGTTTAGTTTCTGAATGGTGGTGAGCACCAGTCTGGTATCATCGGTAAGCTGGCGTACCAGAGAGGCCGTGTTGTTGGTGACGTCCACACTGTCTTTTTTGAACGCATTGAACTCGTTCATGGTCTGGTAATCAAGGTCTTTCCGATCTACGACAAACACGACTTTGTGAACCTGAGGCAGGTCCATAATAACCTGGCTCGCTTTGAATGAGGTAAGGGTCTTGCCTGAACCGGTTGTGTGCCAGATATACCCGTTTTGGTTTCCGGTACTGACCTGACGGATAATTGCTTCTACCGCAAACAATTGGTAGGGGCGAAGTACCATCATGGTTTTGAAGGTCTCATTCATCACCACATAGTGAGCAATAAACTTACCCAGATGATCAGGATCTAAAAATTGTTTAGTGAACTCGCTGAGTTCGGTTATGATCCGATTCTCAGAGTCTGCCCAATAGAATGTTTGTAATACCGACTGCAATGGATTATTGGCGAGGTATTTGGTATTGACCCCGTTGCTGATAACAAACAGCTGTACGTATTGAAACAAGCCATGATTGCTCCAGAATGAATGCTTTTGATACCGATTGATCTGATTGAAGGCTTCTTTGACCTCAATACCCCGGCGTTTCAGTTCGATCTGCACCAGCGGCAACCCATTTACCAGCAGGGTAACATCATAGCGGTTGAGAAATGATCCTTCTTGCTTTACCTGATTGGTGACCTGAAATAGATTCTGTTTCCAATCCTCATTGTTGAAAAACCTTACATAAAAATTGGTACCATCCTCCCGGGGCAAGTTGTAGCGGTCACGCAGTGATCTGGACTTTTCAAATACCGTTCCTTTGGCGAGATGGTTAAGAATGCTGCCGAATTCTCTCGGTGTAAAATTGGTTTGATTGAAGCGCTCGAGTTGCGTTTGCAGATTGGACAGCAGGGTTTCGCCATCGTGGACCACCACGCTGGTATATCCCAATCTGACTAGTTGGCTGATCAACTCATTTTCTAATGCTGCTTCCGATTGCATGCCGGCTGTTTATTGCCAGATGGGTTGATTTTGCAAGGTGGCAGGGAATCCCATTTTGGCCAATTGTATATGGGGAAATTTACCGAAAAGTTGCAATAACCAAGCCTTGAAATGATGCCCATTTGTTACCCCATTGTAATTGTATAGATATGAATGTGCCCTAATACCGCACGTGCAAAAATCAGGGCAAAAAAAAGACCCGCAAGCTGATCTGACGGGAAGCAATACGGGTACTGTTGTTGCAAACGTATCGAAATTATTCATCCCTGCCATGCCGGATAACCATTTTTTCCAGACTTGTTATGCTCCAGTAAAAGAGCCCACGCATAAAGAAAAAACCCCCCAAGTGTGCATCGTGGAGAAGCATGGAGGTGTTTAGATGAAATGCAAAAATAAACACCAATAGGTGTAACCATGATGTCTTGCTTTCCTTACACGAACATCTGTTGAAGCAACCCTCTTTTGAATATTTTGACTTGTTCAATCTGTGTTGTTACCCCGGCAATCTTGTTGTCAATAGCTGTAAGGAAATTGGAAATACGTCGTTGCTCAGTTTCAACGGGAATACTAACTTCTATTTTTTCGATTGTGGTCTTAGATAGACTCGGTACTCCTGAAGCCTCATTAAAAAGTTTCCAGTTTATTTGTTGAAATAAGAAATAGATGAACTTAGGTATTACAGTTTTGAAATTATGGGTATAAAATAGAGTATCTACAGTCCAGATTTTGCCGTCGTAATAGAATGGCTTATCAATTGTGCCCTTTCTGCCAATACAGACTGTCTCGCCATCGTATAAGAAATCATTCACCATTGTCATTAATCCCCCTGTTCCATAAACAGGAATTTTTCCGGAACCCAAATGTTTGTAATCACGACCACTGCCGATTTCTAGTGTTTCTCCTAATTTCTTCTTTTGCCACTTTGGATATTCCTTCCCCTTTTCATCCCTAAACCTCACCTTACCCGAGAAAAGCTGCTGCATCACTCCCTTTTTGTATTGTTCCAACAATTCCTTCTTGCGGGTGAGGAGTTGGATTTTCTCATCTACCGCTGAAAGGAAAGAGGCGATTTTTTGTTGCTCGGGTAGTGAAGGTAAATTCAGGAGTAGCGATGAAAGCTGACTAGCATAAAGATGTACCACGGAAATCCCTTGTGCCAACATGGCTATGTCTTTTCTTTTCTTACTGTTCAAATAGTAAGAGAGAAAAACACCATTGTTTTTGGTTTTAATAATATTGAGATCGCCGCCAAGAGCGATACCTTTTCTTAAGACACATGAGGCAGTAGCAATGTCAATTTGAGTCTCTCCGGAGGCTGGCAAAACAACATCGTTAGCTTCACTAAGAATCAAGTCCTCAATCGGTAATCTTGTTCGAGAGAGGGTTTTGTCTATTGTTTCGCCATAAATAGTATACAATTCCCCATATCGAATACATTCAACTTTGCCATTCTTATCCAAATCTTTTTTAGATAGCCCTTTCCCCTTAGAAAAGGTTGCTATTTCGCCAAGTCTGTACACTTGCCAGTTACCCCTAAATTCATTGAACCTAAGCTCAGGTGCTAATTCTTTCATGCTTAACAGGGAGAATCAATGCCTAATTCATTGCAAAATTTAACTATTGTGGTATCAGTCTTTTTCATATTTTTTTCTAGCTTCTTCAACTCGTTAGCAACGGCATTCATGTCTACTTTCTCCTCTTCTTCAAATGTGTCGACATACCGAGGAATGTTCAGATTATAGTCATTGTCAGCTATATCATTCAAAGAGCTAACCTTGGCATACTTACTTTCGGTCTTTCTTGTCTCGTACGTGGAAATGATTTTATCGATATCACCTGGTCTTAGTACGTTTTGCGTCTTTATTTTTTCAAAGTGTTGGCTTGCATCAATGAATAGCACGCTATCTTTGTGCTCGCGCCTCTTTTTGACCACTATGATACACGTTGGAATGCTAGTTCCGTAAAAAATACTGGGTGGTAAGCCAATAACTGCATCCAAACAATTCTTTTCCTTAATCAAATACTCACGTATATGCCCTTCTGCACCACCGCGGAAGAGTACGCCATGGGGCAATACACAAGCCATGGTACCATTATCAGCAAGTTGGTGGATCATGTGTTGCACAAATGCAAGGTCGGCTGTGCCCCTGGGTGCCAACCTTCCATAGGAAACGAAACGCTCGTCGCTCATGAACAACGGACTGGCAGTCCACTCGGCGGAAAACGGTGGGTTAGCAACAATGGCCTCAAAGCGCAGGTCAAGATGCTGCGGTCGATCCAGCGTATCGTCATTCTTGATATCGAACTTGCTAAAGTGTACATCGTGCATGATCATATTCATCCGGCACAAGTTGTATGTAGTGGGGTTGCTTTCCTGGCCATAAATTTTGCCAACATCCTTTACTTCCCGCTTAACCCGCAGCAGGAGAGAACCTGACCCGCATGTGGGGTCGTACACATTTTTAACTTTAGTTTTCCCCATGGTCACCAGCCGCGCTAGCACCATGCTGACCTGTTGCGGAGTGTAGAATTCACCGGCCTTCTTGCCGGCACCACTTGCAAACTTGCCAATGAGGAATTCATAGGCATCTCCCAGTAGGTCGCTTTTGGTATTGTGGATATCAAAGTCAATCTCTTGCAACTGTGCCAGCACCTTTACTATGAGTGCATTTTTGTCGTTTTCGGTCTTGCCCAATTTGCTGCTGGTGAGGTCCAGGTCTTCAAATAGGTTACCGAACTCTTCCTCACTGGCCGTACCCATCGTACTTTGTTCGATGTGGTTGAGGATTTTGGTAAGATCGTCCAGGATAAATTTTGGCTTTCCATCAGCATTCCCGGCTTTCGCCAGTTCACTGAAGAGTTCGTTCGGTTCCAGAAAGTAGCCAAGTTTGTCGAGGGCGGCCGCTTTCACCTCCTTCAGATACAACCGACGTTCCTTGTGCTTGAGCAGGTCTTCGTATTTGAGTTTATCGGGCTTTAGTACTGTATTGGCATAGTCGTACATCTTCTCGCTGAGGTACTTGTAGAAGATGAACCCCAGGATATAGTCGCGGAAGTCGTCGGCATCCATTTTGCCGCGCAGGGTATCTGCTATTCGCCAGAGGTGTTGCTTGAGGTCTTCAGACATGGGGGAAGGATGAGGAGACAATCTACGGGATTGGGGGGAGGGAGGCAATATGAATACTAAGGCCTAGTCGAAAGCTAGTATTTTTCAAACGCGTCAAAGATGCGCATGAGCGCATGCGGACTGATTTTAGTTTTACAGAATCTGTTAAAAAGGAGTATTGTTTTAGTGGAGTAAGCATGACGCTCAGTTTTTTCAACATAGAAATTGAACCCGGCAGTAATGACCTGCTTTGGAGAATTGCCTAACTCTCCGCTGAGTATAACTACAGCAAGTACTTCTTGGGATTTGTGAATGGTTTCAAGGAGCCCTTCAACAATAAAATTGAAATTAGACTCATTCAAAAGAAAGTCCTCATTTCTTATTACAAGAATACTTGGGTATGATGAAGAAAGTTGATACTTCTTAAGCCCAATTTTCCCCCGAATTCTACCAAGGGTGTCAGATTCTGGAAAAGCAAAAGTGTTAAGGTCATACTTCTTCGATACGGCCCATTCCTTCATTATTTCATTTCCTGCCGGCGCAAAGCCTACGTCTATGACGCCATCCCGCGATAATGACTGAAAACTGTTGTTGCCAATGCTGAGTTTAAGTTTGATTTCTAGGTCCTTGGAGATTTCTTCATAGTGTTGCTCTGAAAGATCTTTAAATAGTCTCCCTGCAAATTCTACTGGTTGCCCCGTCGATGCGTAAGTGAAGACTATTGTTTGAAATAGCTGCTCATTCTTTATTGAATTCGTGCTTCTTGTCAGTCTTGTGATCTCTATGAAACTTCGTTCGTTAGTTTCGTGATTTGTGATTGTAATATCCGGTTTCTTGCTATTTCCATGGTCATTAACAATCGTGCTCTCGAGCTCAAGCCTGAATCCTGCCCTGACCAGTTTGAGTCCAATTTCCAGAACCGATCGAACTTCCAGGAAATCTTCTTTGCGATGAGAGGTAAGTTTTCTTATGATGTTATCGATATTTGTTTGTGTGCTAATCTCTATCAAAGCATCGCTCAACCAACTAAACCAAACTCTGGTCCAAGGCGCCATGTTGATGAAGTAGTCATTTATCGGATTGTCATTTTCTAAGCATAGGCGAGGGAATTCCTCCCCCAATAGTTGTCTGAGATAACTGAAGGCCTGTTTCGCTTTGGCAATTTGTAATGAATTAAGTTCTTCGCTAACCACCTTGGTGATTTGTGCATCCCAATTGAAATATTGTTCTAGAAGAATCTGCTGTGTTTGCGCGTCCAGCGAGCTATATTTTCTCATAAAGAGAAATCAAAAGTTAAAGGATTTAACATGAGGAGATAGTTAACATCAAAATCTAAGAAGTATTTACATGTAGTCATTTGATTTGCGATGGTACTGCAATCCATCTTTCTGAGTGTCATAGAAAAAGTTGACACTTGGATTATTGTAGTAATTAAGGATGCTTTGATAAGCAATACTTCCATCAGCGTCAAAGGAACCAAGTGGAATTATGAATAGCTCTTGGGGATTTTCAGGAGTTCCTCCTAACCCTAGTGCAACATAAACCGGAATTTGTTTTTTCTGTTTGAATTCTTTGTATTTATCGAATTGTCTTTTTTCAAGCTTGAACTCTCCATTTGCCAATGCCCGGCGAAACTTGCACTCGATAGCAAATATTCTTTCCACATCACCGAACTTAAATTGAACTTGAAGGTCTGGGTACTGACTTGATTTAGCATATATGCCCTTCGTTATTTTGTCACTTCGCCATTCCTCCATTGAGAAGTACTTCCTATTGAACCTATGTATGATAAACTCTTCAAATGCGCGACCATCCTTTTCTGGTTTAGTAGCCTGTTTGCTATCAATTGTTTGTGGGAGCACATTGGATCCCATGTATTTCTTATTGTATTTCCGGTATGCCAGATAGCCGATGGCGGACACTAATGATATGGCTAGGACAATGAGAAATATCTGATTCAGGTTTTCCGTCTTTTTGGCTTTAATCAGGTTTTCTTTGGTGGGGGCTTTTAATCGGGATTGTTTTAGTTCTTCGCCCAGATTCGGAGAAAAACCTGCATTGCCGTCAGCGATTAGATCACTTTCCCCGGCAATCAGATATTGGTCATCTACCTTTTTGACTAGTAAGTATGCATCATAGTCTCTCGTTTTGCTGCCGGAGGTAATTCGTTTTACGAATGAAGCTTTTATAAACCCGGATGAATAGGCAATAAAGGAAGGTTCTGAGATTATCTCCTGATGAAAATATAGACCAGATTGTAAGCGTTTCGACTTGATCCCAATACACGTGACTTTCGGTAATTCCTTAGCGTAAAAAATGACCTCATCTGTGTAGAGCCGGGTAAGGGCTGGCAGGTTCTTTGAGTTATGCCCCTCGGTCCATTTGTCAATTAATGTCTTGATCTCCTTTAGATCGATGACGACTTCCTGGGCATATGAGTTGACAGATAAACTCGCTAAGAATATTACTACAAGTCGCAAAAGGTGTGAGGGTCGATGGGTACTGCGGTCCATGGTAGGAAAGACAATGTAATTTAATTCATTTTGGGGCAGCACTGGGCCTTCAGATAGCGGAATAAAATTGGGGTCTTTTGGGCACGAGCTACGGTACAGGTAGTACCCATTTAGTAGTATATTTTAACATGGCCTGCTGCTTTGTTTGGTATTAGGTTTACCCAAGGAAGTTAGCATTTCCAGGCTCCCCCATACTAAATCCGATCAAATTGTCTGACTAAGGTTCTATTATTGTATAAGCTTATCGACGGTATCTCCTTTGCTCGGGTAACCTACCAGAACCATAGTTTGAACAGCAATTCAAATCAGAATAAACAATGCTGAAATACGCCCTGTATAATGCTGCCTCACAATGGAATTTCCTGAAAGGCAACTCTAAGAGAATCATATTTATTCTCATTGTTGTTCTGGTGGGTCTTATAGTTTTCCACTTGCGGAACTCTGAACTTCAACAGTGGGTAAATATTTTCAAGGGGGATGATAGAACAAAGGGGGTCTTAATACTTATCAATTCAATCTATTTCCTTAGTGCCATAAGAGATTTCTTCATTGTGCTAGTTTTGATACTCTTTATTCTTCTGGTAACCCAACTATTAGGTATTGTCCAAATTATTCTAAGTCTGGTATTTCGTATACTGTTAACCGATGTTCCGGTTCGTCAGTCATTAAAGATTATCCTCTATGCTCGATCTATATCAAAATCTGTTAAGCTTAAGCGCATCGCGATAGTACCATTCATCGCTTTGATCTTAAGTTTGTTTCTAATTGCTCCTATCCCCAATAGTGAGGTACTTGAATTTGATTGGCTTCTTTGGACATTCTATCCAACCTGGATATTACTATCAGTCTATTCGACATGGGTAACATCTAAGTTTGTTTACAAATGGGATAAGGCTTCTTTAAAAGCAATTTATTCCTCACAAGCTTACATTTTGTCGTTTCTTTCACAAACATCTTTATATATAGTTATTGGCCTTATGATTTACGCATTAGCAAATCCAATTTGGTTTCTATCCATTGGGGCTCTTACAAATAAATTTATTGAATTCTGCTATGAAGCAGTCTATCGGCAAAATGCTACCAAGGAAATTGTTCAATACCTAAGTGGGTTACATCCAGAAGTGGTATTTAATCTGCTTAGTGAAAATAGTTTCTATGAATTGTTAGTGCATAACCATAACAACATATCCAAATTTGGAAGCAACCTTTTCATACTTTGGGCTATCATTTCACTTCTAGACGCAGTCTTTTTCTTTGCCGCGAAGTATTTTCTGGTAAAGGAGACACTTTTTGTAAAGGCTGTTGCGACAAAATTTCTCAGCAACCTGAAAGCCACGCTATTGATTTCAATTATGGCATACATATCTAATGTGCTCTTTAAGATAGACATTGACAACATTTTCTCGGTAGGAATATTGATGTCCTTTATAATTCTTACGGCCTTGATCATCAATGAAACCGTAGATCAGTGAGTGGGTCTCTACGACATAACAATCTGCTGGTGTTTTAGACCTATATGATGTAGAGCACGGTTACGCAATCAGACGCAATCATCACCTGTTTTTGTTGGCCTTGTCGTTCCTCTACTGTGTTTTGACCTGGTCTGTGCATCATGAAATCTGGTTTTCGCGATCACTTGATAGTTAGGACACCATCCAGGCAGCTAACTTCTACCGGCGTCTGGCGTGACCTCGCTGTACCAAACCTCTCTAAATACCATCTGCCTCACCCTTCCCAAGCCCCCGTTTATGCCCATTCGTCGGTTTGCCATCCTGCTTGCTCTTGCCGTATCTGTGACAGGCATGCAGGAGATCGCTGCCCAAACCCTCACCAACGTCGACTTCTCAACAATAGCCGACAACAAAATCGAGATCACCTATGACCTGCTCGACTGTCCCGTGGGCGAAACCTATGACATTGAAGTCTATCTGATTACGAAGACAGACAAAGCCACCCGCTCCAAGCTGACCAATGGATTGTCGGGCGATCTTATCGGGATTGCTGGCGGTACGCGTAAAGTGATCACCTATGATGTGCTAACGGAACGCGACCAACTGGACGGGACGGTCCAGTTTGAATTGCGCATCGGCAAAACGCACCGGGTGAAACAGCAGTTGTGGAAAGCGGACAAAGGGTACATGGGCATGACGCTGGGAATATTCTCTCCCAATGTCAGCGGTCCGCTGAGTCTCGGCAACGGCGGGTTTTATCAAATGGTGTATGGCCATACGCGGAAGAGTATACTGGGATTCAACGGGGCGTTCTATTTCTACAACACCAATTCCAACGGAAATCACTGGCTCTGCACCGGCCTCAGCGGCGGACCGATGCTGGCGATCCCGCTGGGACAAAAAATCAAATGGGATATCCGCCCGCAACTCGGTATGTCGTTAAGTGATGTGTCGGATAAAACCGGAACGGTCTATGACCTCCAGTACGGGTTTTCATTCCTCCTCGGCACCAGCCTGCGGTTCAACATCGGTGAACGCACATCATGGCTGCTCAGCTATGACTACATCACTTCAAACCAAAAGCTGGCGGGCTTCAACCTCGGCAGTGGCTCCACCGTGAACGGCACCGCCCGCGTCGGAGCCCATGGATTTAGTCTCGGTGTGGCCATACGACTTTTCAGATAATAGCATGCGTCCCATATTATATATACTGCTTGCGCTCGCGATCGCCCTTCCTGGCGCCGGCCAAAACAAAAGCCCGGAGAAGGAGGTCCATATTTCCCGGATCCCCAAACCCACAGCCCCGGCCGAACTTCAACTGCTGAACCTGTCGTTCTCGGATGCGAAGGGAAACAAGAACAATATCCTCGACGCCGGTGAGGAAGCTGAAATCAGTTTCCAGTTGAAGAACATCGGCAAGGGCGATGCCTACTTCCTTTTCGCAGAGACCAGCTCGATCAATGCACCCGCCGGAATCAACTTCCCCAATCATCAAAGCATCGGAACACTCAAAGCCGGCGAACAAATGGAGGTGAAGATTTCATTGTCAGGCAGTGTGGAGATGGAGTCGGGGAAAGCCTTGCTGCAAATCAAGGTGAAGGAAGGAAATGGGTTTGATTCAGATGCGATACGGGTGTCCTTTGAGACGCAGCGTTTCAACAATCCATTGGTCGCGGTGGTGGATCATAAGTTCACCTCCAATGGCGGCGGGAAAATTCAATTAGGTCAGGTGGTCAGTTTGAGTCTGGTACTTCAGAACCGCGGACAAGGAGACGCCAGCGATGTCCGGGTTCAGTTCACCAACCCGGAGAACATCTTCCCGGCCGGTGAATCGGGTTTTCGTGTTCCGCTCATGCGTCCCAATGAAAGTGTGAACGTAACCTATGACTTCTTCACCAACCGCAAGTATGCCCTTGACGTGATTTCCATTCAGGTCACCGTCACCGAACGCTGGCACAAGTACGGCGACGATCAGAAACTGAGTGTCTCGCTGGAGCAAAACCTCTCGCAAACACAGACGGTTGTCGTGCAGGGTGAAGCCACCAAGGCGGTCTCCATTGAAACCGTCTCCCTGACTTCCGATGTGGACGTCAACATTCCCACCTTTAACAATCCGAATCCGAAGCGCTTCGCACTGGTGATCGGCAACGAAGATTATCAGCGCTACCAAACAGGACTCAATTCTGATCAGAATGTACAGTTCGCCCGCAACGATGCCATCACCTTTAAAGAGTACCTCACCAAAACGCTCGGTGTACCGGATAAGCAGGTGTTTCTGCTGACCGATGCCACGCGTGGTCAGATGGGGCGGGAGATTGACCGGGTGGTGGAACTTGCCAAACTCACACCCAACGCAGAGCTTATCTTCTACTACGCCGGCCACGGACTGCCAGATCAGGAGAATCGTCAGGCCTATTTGATACCTGTCGATGTCACGGCATCTGACCTGCCCGATGCATTCAGCTTAAAGGATCTCTATGCAAGATTGGCTTCCTCCAAAGCCGACAAAGTATTGGTTTTTCTCGATGCCTGCTTCAGCGGTGGGGGCAGGGGAGTGAACGGACTGCTCGCCGCACGGACCATCAAGGTGAAGCCCATCGGCGATATCGTGGAGGGAAACATTGTGGCGTTCACGGCCACCAGCGGAGAAGAGGTCTCGCTTCCGATTAAGAAGGAATCGCATGGGTTGTTTACGTACTACCTGTTGCGGAAATTGAAGGATACGGGTGGTAACGTATCCTTGTCGGAGTTGAAGAAGTATTTGGAGACGGAAGTGCCCAAGGCCTCCTTAATTGAAAACGGGATGAAGCAAACGCCGCAGGTGCTTGTCGCGCCGGAGATGAGGGATGGGTGGTTGGCATGGGGACTGAAAAATTAACCGCGGAGGCGCAAAGGCGCGGAGGATGAGCAAATGCATAAAATGCAAAGGAAGACGCGGGCACCTTCGGTGCGGAATGCAGGTTCCCGCTGATATCGCAGAAAAATGCAGAAGACGCAGATCTGGTAGTGTAAAATGAAAGAGCGCAACATAAATCAACCGTCATACCGGACAAGCCGTCGCGGCGCGATCCGGTATCCCCCTAAAGTGAAAGATGTATGAATACAGAATTTTTCACCGCGGAGACGCAAAGACGCAAAGAACAGGTAAATGCAGAATACAAAAAAGGAAGACGCGGGCACCTTCGGTGCAGAATGAGAAATGGAAGAGCACGATAAAAATTAACTGTCATACCAGATGACCCTTTACAGGAAAGCACCGAACAGAAAATTTCTTTGCGCCCTGGCGCCTCCGCGGTTAGTGCATTTCTCCGCGCCTCTGCGCCTCCGCGGCAAAATTTCCTTGCGCCCTCGCGCCTTAGCGGTTAGTGTATTTTGCTTGTACTTATTGTTGTCACCAACCACTCAAGCATCCGCCCAACAAAAAATAACCCTCACCAACATCCCCGGCACCTGGGTCATCTCCGCCGACATCACCCCCGCACAAGCGCGCGAAAAAGCCATCCAGCAAGCCAAGCTCGAAGCCCTCCGCCAGGCCGGCGTACCGGAACGCATCTCGGAATCAAACATCCTCTACAAATCAGACAAGAAGCGGGACTTCCAGGAGATCTTTAAATCCATTGTCACCACAAGCGTCTCCGGTGAGATAGCCGACTACAAAGTCACCAAGGAAGACAAGCACACCGACGCATACGGTGCATTGATCTACTCCGTGACGTTGACGTGCACGGTGGTGATGCACAGCACCAAAGTGGATCCTTCCTTCAACATGGAAGTAACCGGGATTCGGGAGACGTACCAGTCCCCGGACCAGTTGAGTTTTGACATCAAACCTTTCAAGGATGGTTATCTCACCGTCTTTTATCTGGGCGATACCACGGCAGACAAGATTTATCCCAATACGATCGAGCGACCCGAAAAACTCGAGGGCGGCAAGACGTACCACTTCCCCCGGTCGAAGGCACTGGAGTATGAAGTGTCCACCAAAGGAAGTCTGGAGATCAACTATGTCGTGTTGCTTTATACCAAGCAGGATATTCCATTCGTCAGCAAGCTCACCACCGATAACATCCTGCAGTTTCTGGCGGGGATAGATCCGGGGGAGAAGTGTGTGAGGAATTTTACGGTCACGATCAAGAGGTAGGGGGTTCCCGCAGAGGCCGGGGAGAAGACGCAGAATGCGGGGAGTTTTTTTCAAGTTTATATAAAACATTAGCGTTCTCTGCGTCTTCTTAGCGTGTTCAGCGGGAACCTAATTTTCTTTCTTCGCGCCTCCCCGATTTCGCTGCGCTACATCGGGGCAAAATTTCTTCGCGCCTTTGCGCCCTCGCGGTGAATGCATTTGCCCGTTTGGAGGTTGTAACACTCTTCTCTTCCTGGTGGTCAATGCCTTTTTAGGAAGTCCTCGACCTCACTGGAAATTTTCTCAATCACGCTATTCGGCTCTTCCCCGCGCGTTTCAAAGGAGTAAAGTAACTGTTCTCCTTTATAGAGCTTTGACTGCACGCGGTATTCCTTGCCGCTGTGGGTGTACCTGCCCCTCAACGCATAGGCGTTTGGGAAGCGGCCTACGTTGACAAAAACTACCGACCCATCGCGCGCCTGTTGGCCCATTAAGAACTCATCAGTCTTCTCCGACAACCTCGCCTCGTCGTTGAAGGTTTCGTCATTGCTGTAGTTGGACCGGATAAATAACGGTTTCGGACTGGGTAACTTGATCCTGGCTTGAATGGACTCGTCCATGATGCCAATGTCAAAACTTCTGGCCCCATAGGGCACCCTGATCTCAGGCTTCTGAATGCCGCCAATACTTTCGGCAAGACGGGGAACTTCATCCGCCGCAAACTGGAAGAGGTTCATGACATCCACGTATTTGTTGTCCCGCAACGCCGCACCTTTCACGCCGAACAGCAGGCTATAGGTGAGCAGGCCTTGTCCATAAGTGGATGCCTCATAGCTCACCGCATCGGCAGCTGCTCCCGAGAGTACGTAAAGACCGGTTCGGTCTTTTAGGCGCTCCAGCGCACGAACTTCACTGGCAGGTTTCTCGCTGCGGGCGGATGCGAGAAGATCATTGGCGTACTGGCCGGCATGACAGGCGTCCAGCACAAGCACCTGTTTCAAGCAGGGAACCAGTTTGATGTAGTCAGTAAGTTCCTGACTTGAAATGGCGGTTGTTTTTCTTACGAACGGGTCTTTGATGTCGCCGGAGGAGGCCTCGGCTGTCAAAAAATAGAAATCGCCGTCCTCACCGCCGAAGTTGACGCCGTGACCGGCCAGGAAGATGATCAGGATATCCTGCGGCCTCGCCGTCCTGGCGGTGGTTTCGAAAAAGCGACGGATGTTCTCTTTGCCGGGCTGGCGATCCGGAGGAGCATCTGAAGTCAGGGAAGTGATAAACGTATTGTTGGCGCCGAACTGCTTTTCTGCCGACCACCCGATCGATTGCGACAGGGAAATGGCGTCACCGCTGGCATATTTCAGATCAAGTTCCTGGCCACTGTAGTTGGAGACCCCCACAAACAGTCCAAACACCCTGAGATCGGCAGCCTCATCCTTCTTGTTGTCCGTGATGTAGGTGTAACGCTTTGGCCTGCTCTGCAGATATTCCTCCTTGTTAAAAGCAATGACTTCGATCTGGTTGACCCCATGGGGCAGAAGAAACGGATGGTTGGTGATGCGATAGTCAATCACCAACGTGGAGTCGGTCTCGGTTACCTTTTGATTGCGCACGTCTGCAGCAACTTCCTTGTTGTTGATCTTGACAGTGACTTTGCCGAAGCCACCCCCCTGGTCGCTCAGGGTGATCCGCAATACGCCGGGGTCCGAATCCGGATTGCCCAACTTAATGGCCGGGTACATGTTCATCTGACCGAGGCCGTTTGTCTTGCGGATTACTTCCGTGGAATAGCCGAGTTTTTTCTGGAGCAGGTGCGGTTCATAGAACCTGGACTTCATCTGTTCGAGTTCGATGACTTCCTGATCCCTGACAAAATACAAATCGCGGAACTGAGTGGGGGAAGCATCAAACAACCCATCGGGAGTTTTCACCATCCATTCCGCCCCCGCCGGATTTCTCAGCTCCAGGATTTCCTTTTGGGCAATCACATCCCAGAATTTAATCTGACCATCGATAGAGGAGGACACAAGGATGGAATCATGAGCTATAAAGTTCAGGTAATTGATGGGAGCCAGATGGGCTCCGGGTATCTTATCGAGACGGTCATCGGGCAGATGGTAAAGGCTCAAACCCGGTTGCCCCAGGGCTATCAAGGAGCGGGAAGGGGCGATGGCAATTCCGGATTGAAAATAAAATGCCGAACCCGGTCTCCAGCTCCTGGAATTGAGCGATTCACTTTTAACACGGGTCGTTTTTCCGGTGAGCAGGTTGACAACGCTGATGCCCTCAAACGAGGCGACATACAACTGGTCGCCGGCAAGGGCATGTCGGACAAGATCATCAACTTCAAATTGCAGCGTGACCTGATGGTCATAGTCTAATAGGACACTCTTGATCTTAGCCGACCGCGACCCGAAGAAAATCAGGTGCTTGCCATCATCCAGAAATTGAATCTGACGGGAAAGATCATTGCCCCAGGGAATGAATTTGGAGCGCATGACATGGGTTGTTGCTCCTGTGGGAATGTCGATCCATTGGATAGGCTGGAAAGTGCCGTTGAGCTTGGTTACCAGCAACAGTTTTTCATTTGGCGAAACAAGAAACTGAGCCTTTTGGTCCAATTCGAAGCCTTCTTCCAGTCGAAAGCGGGAAAGTTCCCGGCCTGTGGCAAGATTAAAGAGTGCGTATGTGGGGTTTGCGTCCCGGTTCATTTTCTTTATTGTGTAGATCTGTTTCTCACTGACTACCTGTGTACTGAGCACCGTTGAGTCGAGCGGATACAGTTGGATATTGTTTTGGCGGATGTTCCAGACTTTGACGGAAGACTGATTCTTAAGCACCAGGAATTGTCTGGATGAGTAGGCAAGTTTGGCCTGGTCCTCAGCACCACGGAGTGTCACTACCTCGTCGCCCGTGCGCGGATTCCAGATTCGGATGGTGCCATTCGCCATTGAATTGGTGAGTACATATTTACCCGACGGTGAGAACCTGACCACCCTGACTTCGCCAGTGTGTGCCGGCAAAGTCACTTCCTTAAAGTCAGTGAGTGAGATAATTCGTGCCTGGTTGTCGAGGGTTCCCCCGATGATCGCATAATCGCCCTGTGGACTGATGTCAAAGGCAGTCCAGGCGAAATTTGGCTGGCTCAGTGTTTTGATTTTGATCGCCTTCCCCAGATCCCAAAGATCTACTGTGTAGTCCGTGTTTAGGACCAGGACCTTATCGGAGTTGGCAGCGTGTCGAACGGCCGTAATCGCCTTTTCTGGTTTGAGGTGTCCATAGCGGGGCTTACCATCCGAGACAGACAGCGCAGCGCTCAGGTCATCGAATCTGGTGAACCGAAGTGTTTTTGAATCGGTGCTGAAGGAAATTTCGGGAATCGACTTATCAATGGTAATCTCATGGATCATGGTGTTTTTTTCCAGATCCCACAGTACAATGGATCCGTTGGAGAAGAGAGCGATTATTTTGCCATCGGGTGAAAGCTTGACGTCGGTGAAGAATTGTCTTGGTATTTTGACCGCGCGGGAGTTACCGGTTCGGATGTCGATGGTAGTCAGCGAATCGGTCACTGAAAAGGCCAGCAGGAATTTGCTGTCGGGTGTGAAGAGAAGATTTCTGAGGAAATTCTTGCTCTTCCACGTGTTGAGTTCTTTGCCGCTTTCGAGGTCCCAGAGTTTTATTCCGTCCTGGGCTACCGATGCCACATACTTTTCATTTGGCGAGAATACCGCCGAAGAGATTCCCAGGGTGGCGTGACCTGTGTTGCTGCGAAGCACCAGATCTTGCGCTGCTGCAACACAAGGGAGAATCAGGAGCAGGGACAGATACCACCTATTCATAGCATCCGGGGGTGTTACTAAATGTAACAAAAAATCAAGAATGGATGCGTGTTATTAATTTTCACTGCGAAGGAATCTTCATCGCAAAGACGCCAAGACGCAAAGACGTTTTTCTCCGCGCCTCTGCGCCTCCTCGGCTTTGCATTTTTGTGCCTCCCCGATTTCGCTACGCTACATCGGGGGCGAAAAATTCTTAGCGCCCTGCTTTAGCGGTTAGTGTATTCCCCCGTTTGATTTAACTTGTACTATGATCAAACCCCTCACCCTCGCGTTGTGCCTGTTCACCGTCGCGGGCCTCGCACAAACCCCCGGCAGCGAGTCGGCCGTAGCCCTGATCAAAGAACTTCGCAAGATCCACACCCCCAACGGCATTGAAGTACTTGAACCCGTGGACATCAACGGCGACAAACAATGGATCAGCATACGCGGCAAAGACAAAGCCAACCCCGTACTGCTCTTCATCCACGGCGGACCGGCCAGTCCGGTGATGCCCGTCAGTTGGGCGTTTCAAAACACCTGGGAAGATTATTTCACCGTGGTGCAATGGGACCAGCGCGCAGCAGGCAAGAACTGGCTCACCACCGACACCACCGCGGTGAAGGAACACCTCAAAGCCGAACAGATCGTACAGGATGGCGTCGCCATGGTCAACTACCTCTGTGGCCGGATGCAAAAAGAGAAAATCATCATCATGGGGTACTCGTTTGGAGCAAGGGTGGGAATACAACTGGCGGCGTTGATCCCGGACAAGATTCATGCTTATGTCGGCGTAGGGCAGACCTCCCCCGGAGATCCGGAAGCGTACCTCTACAAGAAACTTATGGCTTATGCCGAAAGCGAAAAAAATCAAAAAGCAATCGACGAACTCAAGGCCATTGCTCCCTATCCGCGACCGAATGGTCCGGTAGCGAACATCCTCGTGACCCGCAAGTGGGCGCGGTATTACAATGGCGGGTGGTATGGCAAGAAAGACCTGAGCCTGTACTTCGATCTTCCCATGCTTGCGACGGAGTACACGCCGGACGAAGTAACCAGTATGAACAAGAGCACACCCTGGCTGACCCGAAGGATGATGCGTTCGGGGCCGACCACCACCTACGAGACCAACTTCAAGGTGCCGGTCATTTTTATGATGGGCGTGAACGATCTCCATACGCCGTATGAGCCGAGCAGGAAGTATTTCGGCAGCATCACCTCGCCCGGGAAGAAGTTTATTTCATTTGAGTACAGCTGTCATTTTCCGTTTATGGAAGAGCCCGGTCGGTTTCTGGTGACGTTGGTGAGTGAGGTGTTGCCGCTGGCGCGGTAAGCACCTTCGGTGCGGAATACGGGTTCCCGCTGATATCGCAGAAAAAAGCAGAAGACGCAGATCTGGTAGTGTAAAATGAAAGAGCGCACCATCCATTGACTGTCATACCGGACAAGCCGTCGCGGCGCGATCCGGTAACCCCTGGAAATGAAAGAGCAATCAAACCGGACACCCAACTCTAAGACCAGCCTGCCCCAATGTAGCGCAGCGGAATTGGGGTGCCTCTGTGGTTTTTGAATTTCTTTGCGCCTTAGCGCCTACGCGGTTAGTGCATTTTCCTGTGGTGCTTAAATCCATCAAGTTTCACGGTCGGTGAAGAACACCGACCTATAACTCGTCAGCCTAATCTTGGATGAGCATGCCCCGATGGAGCGTAGCGGAATCGGGGTGTCTCCGTGGTTCATTCATTTTTTCACGGCGTTGGCATCAATCCCAACATGATCAATTCTTTCTTCAACTCCGGTATCCGTTTCTGAAGCGCCAGGTCGGTGATCTCTTTGCTCTTTTCTACCCCCAGCAGATGATAGGGCGCCAAGGTCCAGTCGCTTACTTCATATCCTGCCGCCATTGCCTTTATAAGATTAGCCCTGAATGCCTTCATGGTATCGTCATTTCGGTTTAGCATGGCTTTAATACCAGAACACTCTGCCTGCGTAATCAGTGCCCACGGATTTCTGGGATTAGTCAGCAAACTCTGTTTCAGGTAATGATTGGCAGAATCTAACAGGCTCTTGGCGGTGGTGGTGTCCGTTATCTGGTTCTTCTTGACGGTCGCAAGTATCTTGCCTTTGAATGCATAAGCCATGCTGTTATAGTAGTCGGCCAGTAGTTTGGCATTGGGTGTCCGCGACTCGGAACGTTTCCGCTCCATATTAATAGCAGTCCTGATTTCCCGGGTGGCACTGTCGTGCCAGATCATCTTTTCTTTCCCCCAATCGGACAGGACTATCCCATAGGAGTAATGCACCGTGGAAGAATATTCCGGGATTGATTTTTTGATGTCGGCTATACAAGCCTTGATCTTCTGGTATTCTCCTACTTCGCTGCTATCAAAGTGATATTGCAGGCGTCCCCATTGAAATGGATATTCACCCGGAGCGTCAGATACGAGTTCATCGAAGGCGTCCTCCACATTAGCTTCATTATAGACATCAAGAAGCTTTTTGATACTGATCCATTCCGGGTTGCGCTTTCCGGCTTCCCGCAGTGCATATTCGTAGAACCCGTAGTTCTCGGACAGGATTCCCAGGTATCCATATGCATTTCCGATGGCCTCCCGATCATTTGACTCCATCAGGGTCTGCTGACAAACCAATTCGCATTCGTCATATTTGGATTGGTCGTAGTAGTAGTCCATTAACACGGACGGGTTCTTTTTCTGCAATACAGTTTTGGCGGCCAACAGATTCAGCCGGGTAAGTGCCAGGTGTATGTTGCCTTCATGGATTGTGTCCTGAAAAACTGCGCGGTGTTTGCCCAGGCTGAGGCTCAACTGCAGTTGACCCGGCGCCACCATGGCATATTCCAATGTCATATAGTTGTCCGAGTCGATGTCGAAAACACTGACCAGCTTATCGGTCAGCACAATCAGTGTTTCGATGGAAATCCCGCCAATTTCCATGTGTTCAATAGTCTCCATTTGTTCGGAGGTGAATGCATCAAGGTTCTTGAGGCCGTCACCGGGTTTCTTCTTTTTGTCCTTTTGGGTCAGTTCACTTTCCCGGAACTCGGGGCGGTATTCAATGATAGACCTCCGGATATGCTCAATTTGTTTGATGACAAAACGGTCGGTAAACCCCTGACGGGTCAGGTCATCCGGCAAGTGGGTATACTGGTATATACAATTCTGTTGTTTGAGTTTAATATAGAAAAGCACATAGCCGATCGTGAGCAGCAGGACCCCTGACTTGGCCACGGACTGCCACTTGATGGTAATGATCCATTCGTACAAATACTTTCCCGCAAAAGGTATGTGCTTGATCAGGTTGGCGACGCCGCTTGACAGTCGCTGGAAGATTCCGGGCGAGGATGGGGTTGTCATAATAAACGATGGTGTAGGTTAGTTGCTTTTTATCCCGGGCGATTGTCCGGGGCTCAGGTAGCTCGTAATCCTTCGTACCGTGCTCACCTCGTTTTCGTCGGTAAACAGGAACCCGCCTTTGATCAACCACGCCACACCAAACGGTACAATGGAAGTCACTTCAAACCAGAAGACATAGGGAAACGAAAGCTGATCGCCGATGCCGGTGAACGACAATACGGCGATGGTGAGTATGCTCAGCGCCGTGATGGCACCACACACCCGATAGATCGTGTTGCGTACCTTCTTCCACCGGATCGGGTTGGCAGCACCATACTGGTCCGCGCGGGAGCGCGTAAACAAAAAGAGACTCATGAAGGAAAAAATGGCCAGCATGGAAGCGGCGCAGAAGTAATGAATGCTGTTGCGCAAGGGCGACGCCGGGTAGGTGAATATCGCACAATTGGGCAAGGGCATGTTGTTGGTGGGAATCATGGCCACGCCCCAGGCGAAAAAGCCCGAAAGGACCGTGAGAATCTTGTCGATCTTTTTTTCCTTGTCATAGGAGGGATAATAAATCAGCACCAGACCAAGGACCCAGAGTATCCCCTCAAAGAACACCGTGCCAGTGGTATAGAAATAGTGACTGATGCTGTCCTGCATCGACCAGCAATGACCGACGAGGCCGGTGTGCAGGTAGATCAGCAGAGGCAGCGCGATGCCCAGCCCGCCGATGGCCTGACGAATATGCTGGTAAGAAAGGGTAAGGGATTGCATGAGTTCCTGATTTAAGGAGTTATGATTTCGCCGACGGGATATTGAGAAAAGTCCGCCTGAACCAGGCTATCCTTACTTCACGTGCAAAAACGGATCAGGCTCTATCAATCTACAATATTGCGCGATCAATAGTAACAGGCGGGAACGAGCAGAAGGCGAAAACCTTACCGGGCGGTATAAAATACACCTAAAGGAGTAGGGGAATACTACTGACAGGGGAGGATGCGGGCACCTTCGGTGCGTAATACAGGGGAGTTTTTCACCGCGGAGGCGCAAAGTCGCGGAGGATGAGTAAATGCATAAATACAAAAGGAAGGCGCAGGCACCTTCGGTGCGAGTGGAGAAATGAAAGAGCGCACTAACCATTGACTGTCAT
>DAOMGC010000048.1:0-27788 GCA_035430125.1 Cyclobacteriaceae bacterium
TCCATCGACGAAAAGAAAAGCATCCTCGGCAAGCTTAATGAGGCTGTGGTGTTTGAGAATTTTCTCCACACAAAATTCCTGGGACAAAAGCGCTTTTCGCTGGAAGGCGGAGAAACCACCATTCCGGCAGTGCAGACTATCATTAATAAGTCTGCTGAAATGGGTGTAAAGGAAGTAGTAATCGGCATGGCCCACCGCGGGCGCCTCAATGTGCTGTCCAATATCCTCGGAAAAACGTACGAGCAGATTTTTACCGAGTTTGAAGGCAACATCAACCCGGACCTTACCATGGGCGACGGGGATGTGAAGTATCACCTCGGATACGCCAGCCACATTCAGACTCCTTCTGGCAATAAGATTTATGTAAAACTTACCCCTAACCCCTCGCACCTCGAAGTGGTGGATTCACTGGTGCTGGGATATACCCGGGGACAGATCGACGATGAGTACAAGGGCAAGTCACAAGCCATGGCTATCCTCATTCACGGTGATGCTGCGGTAGCTGGCCAGGGTATCGTATACGAACTAACTCAGATGTCTGGTCTGGAGGGTTATTCAACCGGAGGGACCATACACTTTGTGATCAACAACCAGGTTGGATTTACCACCGATTATGAAGATGCACGTTCTGCCATCTATTGTACGGATGTAGCCAAGATTATTGATGCACCCGTACTGCACGTGAACGGAGATGACGCAGAAGCAGTAACATTCTGTTCCAAACTTGCTGTAGAATACCGGCAGAAATTCGGAAAGGATATTTTCATCGACATGCTGTGCTACCGCCGGCACGGCCACAATGAAAGTGATGAACCCAAATTCACACAGCCGAAACTCTATAACATTATTGCCAAGCATCCGAATCCACGGGAGATATATGTCAAGAAATTGATCGAACGTGGTGATGTGGATGCCGCATTGGCTGATGAAATGGACAAGAACTTCAGAAACCAGCTGCAAGACCGGTTGAATGAAGTGAAGCAGAAACCATTGCCGTACAAGCCGCAGAAGCTAGAAGAAGAGTGGGAGCGGATGGTGCGCGCTAAGCCGGAAGATTTTGAGAAATCACCGGACACCAGCATTAAGCAAGCGACCGTAGATAAAGTTGCCAAGTCGCTGATTGCAATTCCTGAAGGCTTCAAGCCGTTGAAGCAAATTGAAAAGCTCTTAAAGGATCGCAAAACTGCATTTTTTGATGACAAGGTCTTGGGATGGGCCGAAGCCGAATTGCTGGCCTATGGTTCATTGTTGGCCGAAGGCACTCCTGTGCGCATGTCCGGACAGGATGTGAAGCGTGGTACATTCTCCCACCGTCACGCCTATTTCTTTGATGCCAATACCAATGAACCGTACTGCGGACTGGATCATATACAGGCGGATCAGCAGTCATTCCATATTTACAACTCCCTGTTGTCAGAGTTTGGTGTATTGGGATTTGAATATGGATACGCCATGTCGAGTCCACACGCCCTGGTGATCTGGGAAGCACAGTTTGGTGATTTTGTGAATGGTGCTCAGGTCATGATCGATCAGTTTATCTCCAGCGCTGAGTCCAAGTGGCAGCGGATGAATGGTCTTGTGATGTTGTTGCCCCACGGCTACGAAGGACAGGGACCGGAGCACTCCAGTTGCCGGCCTGAGCGATTCCTTCAACTGGCGGCCGAATACAATATGATTGTAACGAATCCAACTACCCCGTCCAATATTTTCCATTTGTTGCGCCGTCAGGTTACGTGGCATTTCCGCAAGCCTTGTATTGTATTCTCACCCAAGTCTTTGTTGCGCCATCCCGCTGTGGTCTCTCCTTTGAAGGAATTTACCAACGGATGTTTCCAGGAGGTGTTGGATGATGTCAATGTTGCCGCTAAAGATGTGAAGCGCGTAGTGATGTGCTCAGGAAAAATTTACTATGACCTGCTGGAAGCACAAGGAAAGAAGAAGGTAAAAGATGCGGCCATTGTTCGCCTGGAGCAGTTATATCCGTTTCCTGAAACCCAGATCAAGGCTATTATCAAGAAGTACAAATCAGCGAAACTGGTGTGGGCACAGGAAGAACCAGCCAACATGGGACCCTTGTCATTTATTCAGCGCATGATGCCCAAGCAGGAAATTGAATTTATTGCACGGAAGGCCAGTGCTTCGCCAGCAACCGGTTATTCCAAAGTGCACAAGGCAGAACAGGAAAAAATTGTCAACCAGGCCCTTGAAGGTTAGTTCGTATTAAACCCTAATTACAAACTCATGGCTATTCAGGTAAAAGTGCCCGTTGTAGGCGAGTCCATTGCCGAAGTAACGATCTCCAACTGGACCAAAAAGGATGGCGACGTGGTGAAAATGGATGAGGTCCTTGCTGAGCTTGAATCAGACAAGGCCACCTTTGAATTGCCTGCACCACAGGCCGGGCGGCTTAAAATTGTTAAGCCACAGGGTCAGACCGCTAAAATCGGCGAGGTCATTTGTGAAATTGAAGCCGCAGATGTGCCGGCCAAATCATCAACACCACCAGCAAGTGCAAGTACAGCAACACCTATGAAAGCAACAGGAGCTATAAAAGAAATGAAGGTGCCCACCGTGGGCGAGTCCATCACCGAAGTAACCTTGTCCACCTGGATGAAGAAAGATGGAGACTATGTAAAGTTGGATGAAGTGATTGCCGAAGTGGAATCCGATAAAGCCACCTTTGAATTGCCAGCTGAAGCCAACGGTATCCTGCGCATTGTTGCGAAGGAAAAGGATACATTGCCGATCGGCGGTCTCATATGTCGTATTGAAGTTACAGAAGGCGCACCAGCTGCCGCCGCTGAAACCAAAGCTGCGCCGGCTGCGAAGTCAGCACCCGCAGCATCAGAGACTTACGCTGCGGGTCATCCTTCACCAGCTGCCGCCAAAATTCTCGATGAAAAGGGAATCCCGGCCGGGCAGGTAGCGGGAACCGGTGTGGGTGGGAGAATCACAAAAGAAGATGCTGCTCAGGCCAAAGCGACACCGGCTGCCAAAGCAACCGCCACAACACCACCGAGCGGACCCCCGGTAATAGCCAGCGGAGCAGGTCGAGGTGAGCGTCGCGAAAAAATGACTTCGCTGCGCAAGACCATCGCCCGCCGCCTTGTTGCTGTAAAGAATGAAACGGCCATGCTCACCACCTTCAACGAGGTGGACATGAAACCGTTGATGGATTTGCGTTCACGATATAAAGATCAATTCAAGGAGAAGCATGGCGTGGGACTTGGATTTATGTCATTCTTTACCAAGGCCATTTGTATTGCCCTGAAAGATTTTCCGGCCGTCAATGCTTCTATCGACAAGGATGAAATTGTTTACCATGACTACTGCGACATTTCCATTGCGGTGTCTACACCACGTGGTTTGGTCGTGCCGGTTATCCGCAATGCGGAATCTTTGACGTTTGCCCAGATTGAAGGTGAAGTCGTACGCCTGGCAGGTCGCGGCCGTGATGGTAAATTGTCGATTGAAGAGATGACTGGGGGCACGTTCTCCATTACCAACGGAGGCGTCTTTGGTTCGATGTTATCAACACCGATTATCAATCCCCCGCAATCGGCTATTCTGGGTATGCACAATATTGTAGAACGTCCGGTAGTGAAAAACGGAGAAGTAGTGGTGCGCCCGATTATGTACCTCGCGTTGTCGTATGATCACCGGATCATCGACGGTCGTGAATCCGTGAGTTTCCTGGTTCGGGTGAAAGAACTGTTGGAAGATCCAGGTCGCATGATCCTGGGCGTGTAAGTCGCTTGCCTATTGATAGACTGAAATAGAAAAATATGCAATACAATGTTGTGGTAATCGGCTCCGGGCCGGGAGGTTATGTTGCGGCCATTCGCTGTGCCCAGTTGGGTATGAAGACAGCCATTGTCGAGAAATATTCAACCCTGGGAGGTACTTGCCTCAACGTGGGTTGTATCCCCTCGAAAGCACTGCTTGATTCTTCTGAGCACTTTCACAACGCTGCCCATACGTTCAAGGAGCATGGAATTGATATTCCGGCACCCAAGGTGAACCTGGCACAAATGATTAAGCGCAAAGGTGAAGTGGTGAAGGCAAATGTGGAAGGTATTGCCTTTCTGATGAAGAAGAACAAGATTGACGTTCACACCGGTGTTGGGTCGCTGGTGGATAAGAACACGGTGCGCATCACAGCCGCTGATGGAAAGTCAACGGATATTACCACCGACAACATCATCATCGCTACCGGTTCGAAACCAACGGCACTGCCCTTTGCACCATTTGACAAGAAACGTATCATTTCGAGTACAGAAGCCCTTGAGCTTAAGGAGATTCCCAAGCACCTGATCGTGATTGGAGGAGGCGTAATCGGAATGGAGTTGGGATCGGTGTATGCGCGGGTGGGCGCCAAGGTCTCAGTGGTTGAATACCTCGATAGTTTAATCCCTACCATGGATGGTTCCCTTGGAAAGGAACTGCAGAAGTCAACGAAAAAGCTGGGCATGGAGTTCTACCTCGGACATAAGGTGACATCGGTGGAGGTGAAAGGCAACGATGTTGTGTTGAAGGCTGAGCCTAAGAATGGGGGCGATGCCATTACCCTTAAAGGAGATTACTGTTTGGTGAGTGTGGGCCGTCGGCCTTATACGGATGGACTGGGACTTGACAAAGTAGGTATTGAATTGGATAAGGGTAAGATACCGGTGAATGATCACCTCCAAACCAAAGTGCCCAATATCTATGCAATCGGCGATGTGGTTCGGGGGGCTATGCTCGCCCACAAGGCGGAGGAAGAAGGTGTTCTCGTTGCTGAGCAACTGGCGGGCCAAAAGCCACATATCAATTACTTGTTGATTCCGGGCGTGGTTTATACCTGGCCTGAAGTAGCCAGTGTTGGCTATACGGAAGAGCAATTGAAAGCGGATGGGCGTGCCTATAAGACAGGTAACTTTCCTTACAAGGCCCTTGGTCGTGCCCGGGCCTCTATGGACCTGGATGGATTTGTAAAAATTCTTGCCGACAAGAATACGGATGAAATTCTCGGCGTACATATTATCGGAGCCCGTGCTGCCGACATGATTGCAGCAGGCGTAGTAGCGATGGAGTACCGCGCATCGGCAGAGGATGTATCACGTATGTCGCATGCGCACCCTACCTATATGGAAGCAGTCAAGGAGGCTTGCCTGGCCGCAACGGGCAACAGGCCACTCCACATGTAACTATTGTTCCCTGTAAAGAAAGCCTCGCAAAAAATGCGGGGCTTTTTTATGATAAAGGCAGTGGTTATAGCCAACGGGAAAGTACGACGGCACGAATGCCTACACCGGCCACAAATGGGATCAGATATTCATGGAGATTTTGCGGCAGGAATGCCCATGCCACCAAGACCAAGGCAGTAAAAACAGCTGTTGCCATAAAGTATTTGCGAAGCCAGTGCCGAGATGATTTTCTGAAAAGGAGGATAGTAATCAGGTGAAATGGAATGGCCCAAATTAAATTGAAGTTATTCGCTGCGGCCTGATGGTCTGTAGCCACCCACAGCACAAACAGTAATATACCCAGCAACCCCAATGCCGGGAAGAGAATGCCATCGAACCAAATCGATGCTTTCTTTCTTCGCCAGTCATAGATGGAAAGCGCGATCATCAATAACAGCACTCCACCCATGACCCACCAGGGATGTATCAGCGATGCTTTGGGTTCTTCAGGACGCGGGGTGTACACCGCTATCTTGCTGCGCACCGCGGGCACGCTAACGGAATCACGGCGGATGGTGGCGTGATCAAAGCACTGCTCCAGATAATCAGGCAGAAACATGTACTCGTATGGAGTGGCTACTTTGTCCATAGGCAAACCCAGACAAATATCGATACCCAAATCGCCCCAAGGTTGTTGGGTGAGGCACAGATCGGTAAGCTCACGAATGGTTTTTTGACCGGTGATGAACGAATAGTCGAATTGGAGGTTGTTGCCGAGCACCTGGGCGATGACATCCCTGACACGACTCGAACAGTTGTTGTAGAAATAATCGTATCGGTAGGTTTCGTTGCCTGGTTGGGCATTCCACTCCAGGTACGTATAGATTGCTTGTTTCTCATGGGTATTCAGGTTCAGTACCTGTTCGGTTACCGACCGGTTGTAATAGATGTAAATATCCCTGAAGTCCGGATAGGCGTAAACACCCAATTTGAAATACAGTAGTCCGCGGGTATAGTTAAGATAGAAATTGGGCTGGTTGAAGTCGAACACGCCGTAATTGTAGGCGTCATCAATTCCGTTGATCGGATCGTACACCCGGACAGCGGTGTGGCCAAATGCGGCATACAGCTCGCCTTGCCATGGCCCCAGGGTAATGATTGATATTTCCGCCGATGGGGACAAATGGATCGGTTGGGAATATGCCGTTGCCGTGGCGCACCAAAACAAGAAGATCAGTATTCGTTTCACGCAGGTTGCGGGGTGAAATAGTTATCAGAAAGATAAAGACAATTCCTGAAGTGAGACTACTTTTGGCGTTATGGCATCACAATGGGCGGACGAATGGAGAATACTATCGCTTCAAACCCCTGCCCGGGTGTTGAATGCAGCCCGCATCTGGTCGGGTTACCAGCTATCCAAACGCCTGGATCGGCCTGTGCAGATGGGAATGCCCATCAGCATTTCTATTGAGCCGACCACCGCATGCAACCTGCGATGTCCGGAGTGTCCCAGCGGCCTTCGCTCTTTTACAAGGCCTACCGGCATGCTGAAGGAGGATCTGTTTCGCAAAGTCATCGATGAGCTGGCCCCCACATTGGCTTACCTCACCTTTTATTTTCAAGGTGAGCCCTATCTCAATCCCCAGTTTTTGCCGATGGTACGGTATGCCTCGCAATGTGGAATCTATACCGCTACCTCTACCAACGCGCATTACCTGGATGAAACCCGCGCGTTGGAGACAGTGAAGTCGGGCCTCGACAGACTGATCATTTCAATTGATGGCACTCGTCAGGATACCTATGAAGCCTATCGCGTGGGCGGAAGCCTAGAAAAGGTCATAGCCGGTACGAAGGAGATTCTTAAAGCGCGGGAGGCATTGAAGTCAAAAACGCCCCATGTGGTATTTCAATTTCTGGTGGTACGCCCCAATGAGCATCAGGTTCCTGAGGTTTATGCTTTGGCCAAAGAACTTGGAGTTGATCGTGTTGCACTGAAGACGGCGCAGATTTATGATTATCATAATGGATCTGATTTGATACCAATGAATGAGAACTATTCCAGGTACCGCAAACTTGCTGACGGGACATACGCAATCAAGAATGATTGGTTAAACTATTGCTGGAAGATGTGGCAAAGTTGTGTGATTACCTGGGATGGAAAGGTAGTGCCTTGCTGCTTTGATAAAGATGCCCGGCACGTCATGGGAGATATTTCAAAACAAAGCTTTCGGGAAATCTGGACGGGTGCTGACTATCAGCAATTCCGGCAAACCTTGTTCCGTTCGCGCAGCGAAATTGAAATGTGCCGCAATTGTACAGAAGGTACGCAGGTGTGGGCTTGATTACCGCCCGGCGGAAGTGAGTTTCTCGTCTATCTCACTGCATTTTCCACAACCCGAAGCACAAGTGTGTTTTGCCTGAAAACTGCGATAGATAACGCGGGCGATGTAGCTGATGGCGACTATGAAAATGAGTCCGATAATGATCTCCTGAATCATGCGTGCAAGGTACAACAGATAGGTTAACCGCAATCATTCGAAAATAATTCCCGTTGTCCGGAACCGGACGGCATGTGCCAATTGTGGACAAGAAGAAATATATAAAGTGCCCTTTTTATGTCATTTGAAGGCCTGGATGAATGGCACTGTAATTGGCAAGGGTATGTGCAATCCTCAACAATATGATTAAGAATTATTTCATGATAGCCTGGCGCGGGCTCACCCGGAACAAGTCATACGCTTTTATCAACATGGCAGGTTTGGGCCTGGGTATAACTACCTGTTTGATCATTTTTCTGGTGATTCGCCACGAAATGAGTTTTGATAACGGGTTTGCCCATGGCGACCGGATATATCGCGTAGTCAGCCAATCGACAAATGCATCCGGAGAATCGAAGAGTGGCGTGACGCCATATCCTCTCGGACCAACCCTAAAGCAGGAGTTTCCCGAACTGCTATCAACGGGATTCCATTTTCAATATCAGTCGCTGGTATCGGTACAGGGTGTAAAAAGTTATCAGGACAACATTGTATTTGCTGATTCTTCTTTCTTCGACGTGTTTAGTTTTTCCGTCACTGGAAATCCGCGCAAAGAATTAGCACAGCCTGGGAAAATCTTCATCACCCGCGCGATGGATGAAAAACTCAACCATCCCAAAACCATCCGACTCGGGAATCTGATAGACATGGAAGTAGTTGGCCTAATCGACTTGCCCAAGACTCCATCGCATATAGCTGTAAATATGGTGGCTTCTCTGCCCACACTCACGCCAGACATGGCTGAAAAGTATCTCAATTTTGAATTGACTAACTGGGGACTTAATTCAGCAGGGTTTTCTTATGTACTTCTCCCGGAAAGTGTTAGTTCAGCTTCATTGGAAGCAAAGTTCCCTGCGCTGATCAATAAATATTACAAGCCTGACCAGGCAGTTCATCAACGGTTTACCCTCCAACCGCTCCGCGATATTCACTTCAACACTGAATACAGTGAGAACCCCGGTACAGCCTCCGTATCCAATAGCATGTTGATTGTGTTGGGCGCCGTGGGTTTGTTTATTCTGGTGATTGCGTGCGTGAACTTTATCAATCTGTCTACGGCCCTGGCGGTGCGTAAAGCAAAGGAAGTGGGCGTAAGAAAAACGTTAGGTGCGCAGCAGGGGCAATTAGCTGTTCAATACCTTAGTGAAGCTTTCATGCTCACCCTGGTGGCCGGGTTGCTTTCTCTGGGCGCTGCTGAATGGCTCGCACCCTGGATGGGCCAGTTTTTGGAAAAGGACATTGCCATGAACCTGGCTGGGTCTTGGGATGTGATAGGATTTATGGTGTTGCTGGTTGGAGGCACAGCCGTGTTGTCGGGGCTGTATCCGGCACTGGTACTATCTCGATTCAATCCCGTTCAAGCCTTGAAGAGTCGACTTTCACAATCCGTCAGTTCAGGTGTTTCGCTGCGGAAACTATTGGTGGTCTTTCAGTTTTTTATCGCCCAGGTGTTGATTATCTCAACCCTTGTAGTGGCCAGCCAGCTTTCATTCTTCAGAAACAAGTCCTTGGGATTCGTCAAGGAGGCTGTGGTGAATGTTGGCATGCCTGAGAACAAACCTGAAGTATTGGAATCGTTCCGTAACCGGTTGGTCTCCAACGCAGCTATCAAGGACGTGTCGTTTTCATTGGGCGCACCCATTGCTGATAACAATTTTGGTACCAACATGTCTTTGCCGGAAAAGCCGGATGAATCCTTTTCGGTGAGCATCAAACCGGTAGATCGTCATTACAAGGATGTATATGGTCTGGAGTTGGTAGCCGGACGATGGTTCGAAGAGGGAGAGGAAAAGATGGCAACAGGTGAAGATCCACGGTTTACATTTATTGTGAATGAGACCACGGTCAGTACCCTGGGATTTTCATCACCCGAAGATATTATCGGAAAACAGATTACGACCGGACTCAATCATTCTACAGCGGCAGTGGTGGGTGTTGTCAAGGATTTTCATACCGCGTCGTTGAAAAACAAATTGAACCCCGTCATTCTGCTATCGTTTACCCCATTCTATTATGATGCAGGAATTAAAATATCGGGCGATGACCTGAGTGGCACGATGAAATTTATTGAAGATACGTGGCAAGGCATTTTCCCTGATTATCTTATTCAGTCTACCATTCTTGACCAATATGTGGACCGACTGTATCGGCAGGAGGATAAAATGTTCCGGCTTTTCGAGATTTTCGCCGGCATTGCGATTTTTATTGGGTGTCTGGGTTTGTATGGACTGGCTTCTTTCCTCGCTAACCAAAAGACCAAGGAGGTAGCTATTCGCAAGACACTTGGGGCCTCGGTAACGCAAATTGTAACACTTTTTTCGCGTGAGTTTGTTGTACTGGTATTTGTAGCCTTTCTGATCGCTGCACCCGTGTCTTGGTACTTTATGTCAGGATGGTTGGAAGAATTCGCATTCCGCGTAGAGATGGGATGGGTCGTCTTCGCGGCCGGAGTTGGTTTCACACTCATTATTTCATTTGCCACCGTAGGTTACCGCTCATTGCGTGCAGCCGTGGCCAATCCGGTGGATGCCCTTAAAGCAGACTAAAACTTTTTTATCCCAATACGCATCTTAAAGTATGATCAGGAACTACTTGACCACTGCTTTGCGCGCGCTCTGGCGATCCAAGAGCAGCACATTGATTAATATCTCGGGTCTTACCCTGGGGATAACCGCAAGCCTCATATTATTTCTTTTGGTGCGTGACCAAGAAGGTTACGACAATTATCATATCAACCGGGACCGGGTATACCGGGTAGTGTCCAGTAGCCTGGGCAACGAGGGCAGAAACTACTCCGCCGGCATTCCGGCGGTTTTACCAGAAGCCATACGGACCGACTTTCCTGAGGCTGAGCAAGTTGTGTTTACATCTTTTCGGTCGGGCGGACTCGTAACGATTCCTGCCGGACAAGAAGAATCGAAGAAATTTGATGGCCGTCGACTCGTGTATACCCAGCCCGCCGTGTTCCAGCTGTTTGATCGAAGCATTACGGGTGGGACAGCAGCAGCATTAAATGATCCCAACAACGCATTGATTTCATATCGTGCTGCGGATCAATATTTTGGTCAAACAGATGTAATTGGCAAGTCCCTCATATTTGAGGGTCATGAGTTTAAGATTGCTGGGCTGGTAAGTGATCCGCCCACCAATACCGATTTCGGATTCGATGTATTTCTTTCCTACGTCACGATCCGACAAAAGCAGGAGGAGAATGGATGGAATAGCATCTGGAGTGATGAGCAATGCTATGTGCTGTTGCGTACGGATGCATCCATCGAGGCATTCAACAGTCGTTTTCCAGCTTTTGCCACCAAGTACCACGGCAAAAACATCGAAGACCGGCAATATTCCCTTCAACCCTTGGCGGATATTCATTTTGATGAACGCTATGGCAACTATAACTACAGCACCACCAGCCGTGAGATGCTGCTGGCGCTTTCAATCATTGGCGTCTTTCTCGTGCTGACGGCCTGCATCAATTTCATCAACCTGGTTACGGCTGAGTCGATCAAGCGCTCAAAAGAAGTAGGTATTCGTAAAACGCTGGGCAGTTCACGCGGGCAGTTGATGGTTCAGTTCCTCGGTGAGTCCGGACTGGTGACGTTAATTGCGGTGGGGTTGTCCCTGGCTGTAGCCCAAATGGTACTTGGATTCCTGAATCCGTTTCTCGGGCTCTCCCTTCAATTGAACCTGATCAGCGATGCCGGTCTTTGGATATTTCTGGGTGTGGTGACAATCGGAGTGGGTTTGCTTTCCGGGATTTATCCGGCACTGGTGGTTTCCGGGTTCAAACCCATTTTTGCCATCAAAAACCAGATCAACGATCGCAATTCATCTGGCTTTCAACTGCGCCGTGGATTGGTGGTATTTCAGTTTTTTATCTCCCAGCTCTTCATCATGGGTACGCTGGTATTGATCAACCAGATGAACTACTTCCAAAGCAAGGACCTGGGCTTTAGCAAAGATGCTATTGTCACGATCCCGGTTCCGGAGAATGAGCGACTTGGATTTTCTGATGGGACCTCAAAAATGAAAACACTTCGGGAGCAGGTCCAGGGAATTGCCGGTGTTGAGCAAACCAGCTTGAGCAATACGCCACCTTCTTCAGGCAGTGTTTCATCTACTGACTTTAACATGGAAGGAAATGATCAGTCCTTTGGCACCCAGGTTAAGGTTGTTGATGGCAACTACATTGATCTGTACGGACTCAAGTTGGTAGCTGGAAAGAACTTGCTGGACCTTGATACGGCGCGCGGTTTTGTAGTGAATGAAAAACTGGCGACCATGGTTGGGTACGATAATCCGGAAGATATCATCGGCAAGCGTATCAAGATGTGGGGCAAGACCCTGCCCGTGGAGGGGGTAGTGCAGAATTTTCATACGATGTCCCTGCGTGAACCGGTGGAGGCAACTATCCTGCTTAACCGGGTACGAAGTTATTCTTTGCTTTCGGTGAAGTTGAGTGGCGCAGATTGGTCATCCACCCTCAAGGCGATCCAGTCTAAGTGGGAAATGCTTTATCCTGAAGCGATCTATTCCTATAAATTTCTCGATGAAGAAATCCGTGAATTCTATGAACGCGAGTCTAAAATGTCCACGTTGTTGACCCTGTTTACGACCGTCGCCATTTTCATCGGCTGTCTCGGACTCTTTGGCCTGGCCACTTTCATGGCTAACCAGAAGACAAAAGAGATTGGCGTTCGCAAAGTATTGGGTGCATCAGCAGAAAGTATTGTTCTGTTGTTTTCGCGAGAATATATGGCGCTGATTGTAGTCGGCTTTGTGCTCGCTGCTCCTGTGGCATGGTACCTGATGAATGAGTGGCTGAATGGATTTGCCTACAAGATTACGATTGGACCAGGCGTGTTTGTGGCTGGTATTGGCCTTACCATTTTCATTGCAATGGCAACCGTTGGTTACCGATCGGTGAAGGCAGCCCTGGCAAACCCAGCCGACTCCTTGCGCTCGGAGTAAGGTCTTATTTCCTGGATCCGCCGGATGATGACCTTGATGCCGTGTCGGGCGGTAATGAAACTGGTCTTGACGAGAGCTTTTGTGAAGGCAGCACCCAGATGTTGAGGCGTTGTCCGGCCCGTATCATGTTACTGCGCAGGTTATTCCACTTCCGCAGGTCGTCGATGCGAACCCGGTGACGCTGGGCAATCAGGCCAAGTACATCACCCGATCGTACGCGATATACCACCAACTCACGGCCGGCCGTATTGCCGGTGGCAGACTTCGCCAAGGCCTCTACCTGTTTGCGATTGGTTTTTGAAGCGGAATCCAGGATCAGTGCACGCGCCTTGACTAATTCCTGTTTTGCCATCACGGGCACTTTCAGCACGTAGGTCTTTCCTGTTTCCGGTATTGCATTGTGGCGAATGTGCGGGTTGAGTTGCAATAAATCGTCTGTGCAGACACCCGTAAGGTTCGCAAAAGTGCCGAGGTGGAGGAATTTATTTACCCAAATGGTATCATGGGGCAGAGGTGATTCTACGGCTGCCTCAATCATATTGTGTTCTTCAGCGTAGTTCATGGAATAAATGATCGCCACAAATTGGGGAAAGTAGGATCGCGTCTCCCGGGGCAGGTAGTTATAAATTTCCCAGAATGTTTTCTTGTAGCCTGATCGGCGGATGGCGCGCTTCACCGTGCCAGGACCTGAGTTATATGCCGCCAGGGCCAGCTCCCAGTTGTGGAACATGCCATACAATTGACTGAGGTAACGACAGGCAGCCTCGGTAGACTTCTCCGGATCCATGCGATCATCGAAGTACCAGTCATTGTGCAGGTCGAAATACCTACCGGTGAAAGACATGAATTGCCAGAGACCAACAGCGCTGGCGCGGGAAACTGCCCTGGGGTTCAAGCCGGACTCAATAATGGAAAGGTATTTGAGTTCATCGGGCAGGTTGTATTGCCGAAGGTATTTTTCGAAGAGCGGGAAATACAAATCCTTTCGCCGCAGCATAAGCCGGGTATACTCGCGGTTACGGATGGTGAAGAAGTTTATAAAACCATGAATGGTGTTGTTGTAGGGAAGGGGGATGGTGTTTTGTATGCAGGCCAGGCGGTCAGCAACAAGTTCAGGTGTTTCCTCCGCCGGGATGTATTCAAACGCTATGGGTATCGGAAACAGCGTAGGATCAGCCAGCGAATCTCCGGACATGATTTCCGAGGTCACTTGTTCAGCCACTGAGTCCGGCAAGTCGGGCACTTGAGCAATGGCAGCTGATGCCAGAAAAAATCCTCCTATGAGTAACTGGTATTTCATCAGTTGATCCTGGCCGTTTCACGGGCCAGGGCTAAAAGTTTTCCTTCCTTAAAATCATTGGCCAGGGCTTGCAAGCCGATGGGCAACCCTGCCTTGTCTTTTCCAAAGGGGAAAGAGATGGCAGGAACACCGGCGACATTTGCCTGCACCGAAAAAATATCGGCAAGATACATCTCCAACGGGTTGGCTGTATGTTCCCCGAGCCGGAATGCTGTAGTGGGCGTAGTGGGCATCAGCAGGAAGTCGTGCTCGGTGAGGATGCGTCGGGTATGATCGCGAATAAGCCGGCGGACTTTCTGCGCCTTGGTATAGTAAGCGTCATAGTAACTGGCGCTTAACACAAAAGTACCCAACAATATCCTTCGTTGCACCTCTTTACCAAATCCCTCTACGCGGGACTTCTTATACATCGACGTGAGGTCGTGGGTGGCGGGGCTTCGGTGCCCATAGCGCACGCCGTCGTATCGTGAAAGGTTAGAACTGGCCTCTGCGGTTGCCAGGATATAGTAGGTGGGTAGCAAATAGCGAAGCAGTGGGAAGTCGATGGACGTTACGCGATGTCCCTTGCGCTTCAGGTCTTCGATGGCCATCAGCAACGCCTCACGAATTTCTGGTTGCAGTGCAGTTGATTCAACGGCCTCCCGGATATAGGCGATGGAGTAAGGTGTTTGTTGACGCGAGAGTTCAACATAAGGATCAACCGCTTTGCGCGAAACTGTACTGTCGTATTCGTCGGGTCCCGCGATCACTTCAAGAACCAGTGCAATGTCTTCGGGGTCTTTGGCGAATACGCCGATACAATCAAAGGATGATCCATAAGCAATCAGCCCGTAACGGGAAATTCGTGAATAAGTTGGTTTCAATCCATGCACACCGCAGAAGGCAGCAGGCTGACGGACAGAGCCACCGGTGTCAGACCCCAACGATACGCGACACATGTCGGCGGCAACCGCAATAGCGGATCCTCCGGATGAGCCTCCGGGCACCCTGCTTTTATCGACTGGGTTGCGTGCAGGACCGAATGCTGAATTTTCGTTGGAAGAGCCCATAGCAAACTCATCACAGTTTTGTCGCCCGATGATGATGGCATCAGCATCAATGAGGCGCTGTACGGCTGTTCCTGTAAACGATGCGTTGAAGCCGTTCAGTATGTTGCTGCCGGCCTGCAGGGGATGTCCGGCATAGGAGAGAACATCTTTAATGCCGATCACCATGCCTGCAAGACGTCCTGCAGTGCCCCGTTTAATCTTTGTATCAATTTCCCGGGCGCGTAGCAGCGCTTCATCAGCATAGACACCTACCCAAGCATTCAGATCCTCCTGTGCCCGGATGTTGGTCAGGTAATGGGAAACAAGATCGTAACAAGAGAATTTTCCGGAGGCGAGATCACTCCGGAGGTCAACAAATCGGGAATTGGCTTCCAACGTTTATTTACCGTCGTCGATACGGCCGGGAGCTTTTCCGCCGTCTTCCACCTCTTTCTTCACGTCGTTCATGGCGTCTTTGAATTCACGTACACCTTTTCCGAGGCCCTTCATGAATTCAGGGATTTTTTTGGCGCCAAAAAATACGAGAACAAATATTCCTATGAGCAGGATTTCCTGGAAACCAACACCACCGAGGAACAATAAAACCGCTTTCATCTGATAATTAGTTTAATGGTTAGTCTGATCAACCCTTCTGATATTCAATCGCAAGGTCAAAATTAGGCGTTTTTTTTGAATTTCACCCACCGTTGGTGGAAGTGCTTTATCAGCCCCAAAAGACCGATTCGGTCAATCCCGAAGCCAAATCTGCGGATCAAGGGCGGTGTCTTTCTTTCGGATCTGAAAACGCAATTCAGAGATGCCAGCGCCATCAACAAGCACGGTCCCAATTTCCTGGTTGGGTGTCAGTTTTTGCCCCACTTTAACCGTTACATCCTTAAGTCCGGAATAGACCGTAAAATAATCACCGTGACTGACGATGACGGCGGTGCCGAGTGTGGGGATAAACGCAACACGCTTTACTTCGCCGATGAAAATTGTTTTCACTTTTTCGCCCTGCACGGTTTGGATGTTGATGCCATCGTTCTGGATGACGATACCCCGAAGGACCGCATGGTTCTGACGTCCGAACTTCTGGGAAATAAATCCGTTGGCCGGCCAGGGGAATTTCCCCTTGTTTTCTTCAAAGGATGCAGAGAGCACATCAGTATTTTCTGTAGTTCCTTTGGTAACTTTTTCGCGCTTCTTTCTGGCAGCGGCCTCGCGGGCAGCCCGCTCCATTTCTTCCCGGATGATGTCATTAATGATTTTGTCCAGTTTGGCCACCGCCTTTCGGGTGTCCTCAAGGTCGGCTTTAAGTTGGCGTTCTTCTTTGGTCAGTGTACGGATCAGGTTATTTTGTTTTTTCTTGAGTCCGTCGAGGTTAAGCTTTTCTGACACCTCTTCCTGGAGCAACTTATTCTTGTCGTCTTTTTTACCTTCTATGAGCAACACTTGCTCGGCAAGCTGTTCCTGCACGCGACGAATCACTTCGGCCTGATCGCGACGGGCCATACTGTATTGCTCCATGTACTTATAGCGCATGGCAAGCTGATCAAATGTTCCAGCCGAAAACAAAAACATCAGCTTTGAAACGCCACCACTGGTCTTTTGGGCCGCAAAAACCATCGCTGCATACTCTTCTTTCAGTCGAATGAGGTCGGTCTGCAGGCTGCGCAGGATCTCATTGTTTTCACTGATGTCCATGTCCATCAGTTCAATTTCAGACTGTACCGAAAGAATGAGGGCTTCCTGTTGAATGATACGCTGGTTGACCGCCGATAGGGTACCCAGGGTATTTCGCTTCTGTTGACTCGTTTCGGAGAGAATTTTCTCTGTCTCCTTAATTTTATTCAGGTTTTGTTGCTTCTCTTTTTGTAATTGAGCCTTGTTGCGTTGAGCCAGGACAGGCAACACAGCGAAGGCGAGCACGACGAGCAGCCAAAAACGACATTTACCTGCGATCATATTTCCGTGGAATATTAAACGGAAACTTCAATTCCTTATCACCCACTTCAGCTTTGTTGTACTCCAGGGTGATGGTGGTGTGCAACAGCCCTTTGGGAGATTTGTAGTTGATGGTGATGGCACCATGGAAAGGGTAAATCTTATCTCCAACAGGCTGAAAGTCGGAATAGTTGATGGTGATGGCGTTGCTGGTATTCTGCTCCACCATTTCTACTTTTTCCAGTTTGCGGCTTGCTGCGTTGATGTAATTCTTGATATAAACGGTGCCGCGTTGTTGTTCCAGTATGTTGTGGGTAGGGCCCTGGGTAATCCTGTCTTCCGGCAAACGTGGGGCAATGAGGTTGCCCAATACAGCCGACTGCACAGCGTGGTAATCGATTGGGAAATTGAATTTGGTAGACAGCTCTTTGTATTCAAAAATAGAAACTTCTTTTTCGACCGTGCTCACCACGGTAATCGAATCTTTGTTGACCAGGGCTTTGCCACCTTGAACGCCCATAACCGAGAACGTCATCCAGATAACGCTGTCTTTTCTGATGCGTATGTTTGATTTTACTTCGCGTTCCTTGGCATCGTCGCGGAATACCATGTGGGCCTTACCATGAAAGTATTCAAAGTCAATTTCCTGAATCTCAAGGGTAGGCGGAGGTGGAGGGATAACAGGGACGATCTTTTTGGCACATGCGCCCAATAACAGGACAAGGGCGCTAAGTAGAAGAGCCTGATTTTTCATTCGTGGCGAAGGTACGGGATGCATCCAGAAAAAAATAGCCTGCAGCACCTAATATAGGCGTCGGTTCGCGATCTTTTTATCTATCAATTCATGCTGGCTGGTCATGTTCCGCGCTTTCTCCCATTGTTTCACCGCTCCATCCACATCGCCCAACTGGAACAGAATATCGCCATAATGCTCCCAATGGGCAGCCGTAATATCGGGTTGGCCAATGGCGCGCTCCATGATTTTGCGCGCCTCTTTGTATTTTCCTTCCATGTACAACACCCAGGCGTAGGTATCCAGATAGCTTGAATTATCAGGATTGTTTTTCACCGCCAGTGCCGCCATTTGATTGGCCTTATCAAGATGTTCTTTGCGTAGCGCGAGGTAGTAACTGTAATTGTTCAGTACGTAGTCGTTGTTAGGATTGAAGGAGAGTGCTTCATCAAACGCACGGTCTGATTTGCTATACTCTTTGGTGCCATTATACGCATCACCCAGCAGTACATTGATTTCAGTGAGTAAAACAACTTCTTTCGATGCCAGTCTCCTGGCCTGCTCCAATCCCGTAACGGATTCACGGTAATGTTTTTTTCGCAGGTGGCCATAGCCGTTGAAATAATACAACAGTGCCTGATTGGGAAAATACTCCATGCCCTGCTCGGTATAATAAATGAGGCTGTCGAATTGCCGGTTATCGGATAACAGGGAGAAGAGATTTTGCCAGGTCTCAAACCGGGCGGTGCCCAGTTGAACGGCTTTGCGGTACTCTTGCTCGGCTTCTGACTTCTTATCCAGCGTTACAAACAAATCCCCAATGACGGCACGCACATTGGATTCCTGCCCGTTGGATTGCCGGAGCAGGCCGGCGAGTTCCAGGCCGAAGGATTCAACAGCCAGGTTGGGCGTATTGCGCTGACGCAGCTGACCAATTTGTTCCGCGTAGGTACTGAGTACAATCGCCTTGGTGCCCACATCTACGGCTGGGTTCACAAAAGCTTCGCGGAGCAGGTTTCTGGCTTTGTCTTCCATGCCCTGATCACGGTAAAAGCCGGCAAGTAAAACCCGGGATCCGCCCGCATCGGGATGTTGAAGTACGAATTGTTCCGTAAGCTCGGTAGCCTTTTTGATTTGGTTGTTCTGGGCCAATGCCTCAGCGTAGGTCATGACAAACCGTTCTTCCTCTGGAAAGGTATCAGCCAGTCGACGGGCTTCCTCAAGGGCCTCATTGACTTTGCCCATTTGCTGATAGAGGCTTTGTTTTTGTTGAGAACAGGTTTCGTTGATGCCGTATACGCTTTCAGCCCGGTTATAAATCCGAATGGCTTCTTCGGGCTTTTTGGCATATTGATAAATGGCGGCCAGTTCAAACAGATAGCGTTCATTGCCAGGAATTTCCTTCATCAAGGTTTCTAAAAATCCCGCTGCCTTAGGGTAGTCATTGAGTCCTGTGTAGATGTTTGACGCCAGTAAGTAGTAGTACGGATTTTGTTTATCGATATCGAGCGCGTGCTGAATGTACTCAGCTGCCTTACGGACATCTTCATCCTTATTACTGCGCGACAACACTTCAGCGCACTTATAGAGGGCAGGACCATTGTCGGGCTCCTGTTCCAGCACATGTTGAAAAAAATAGAATGCTTTGGTATAATCCTCAAGAATAAAATACTTTTCGCCTTCCAGGAAATTGGATTCGGCATTTACCTTGGCAAGTTGCGCTTCCATCTTCCGCATTTCTTCGGCGGATACCTTCTTTTTCTTTTGTCCGTTCGCTGGCAACGCAAGGATCAACAAAGACAGAAGAAGTGGTATTATGCTGGAAAGTGATTGCACAGGATCAGTTGGCAGGTTCAAAATTACTAAAAAACAGGCAATGGCAGGTCAGGCGGAGGCCTTCCAATAGCTTCGTTCCCGCCAGTATACCACCAGCAGAAACAGTGCCATGAGTGCGAGGTGAGTTGTTGTTGCCATCCATTGCCCGCCAGCAGGAATCAAGGAGGAAACCCAGATCAGCACGAATACGAGTATTGCGTAGCTCAGCTCGCTGCGGAGTTTATAGGGAATAGGATGGTATTTCTGACCAAGAATATAACAAGCGCCCATCATCGATGCGTAGCATATGAGGGCAGCGTAACTGCTGCCGGTATATCCGTAAAGCGGTATCAGAACATAGTTCGCAGCGATGGTGAGCACCGCGCCAAAAGCCGTGATGAAGGTGCCCATATAGGTACGGTCAGTAAGCTTAAACCAGATGCTCATATTATAATAGATGCCAAGGCATAGGTATGCCAGCAAAAGAATTGGCACGATGGTCAGGCCGATGCGGAATTCACTGCCAATCAGGTATTGGAATATGTCGAGGTTGAGGGCTACACCCAATAATACAAAGCAGCCTGCGATGGTGAAGAAATGATTGACTTTGGCGAACAGCTCCGGTGAGTTTTTGCTGGTGGCATGGGAGAAGAAAAATGGTTCAGCCGCATAGCGAAAAGCCTGAATGCCCAGGTTCATAAATACAGCATACTTGTAACTGGCACCAAATACGCCGAGGGCATCTTCGTTGGATATCGTACCATAGAAGTTTTCCGGCAGCCACCAGTCCAGCGTTAGGCGCGAAAACATCTCGTTGGTCATTCCGGCCACACCCGTCAGCATCACCGGATATGCATACTTCAGCATGGCCGGGGTAAGTTCTTTGTCGAAGGCGGGTCGGAATTGAGCCAGTGTCTTCATGAAGAACACGATGTATAATGCATTGGCGAGCAGGTTGGCGAGGAATACATACCCGATACCCACGTTCGGATCAAAATTCAGTTTAAGGAAGTAGTAGTTGAGTGCCATAAGTACCACCACATTAATCAGCTTGGCGGAAGCAAACAGCAGCGGTCGTTTTTGTAGTCGTAGCTGTGCAAAGGGTATCGCTACCGTAGCATCAATGAGCATGATCACTGTGAGCCATTGAATGAACTCCGGGTGTGCGCCGATGCCCAATGCGGATGCGATGGATGGTGCGAAGACATAGAATACAATGGACAACGGAATACTGATGAGCAGCACACCTGTTTGTGCAAGGTTGAAGATCCGCTTTGGATCTGCCCCCGGCCTGGTCGCAAAGCGAAAGAAGGCAGTCTCCATGCCAAACATGTACACCACATTTACGAAGGCAACGATGGAAAGTAGTTTGGTGATCTCGCCATATTCGGCCCGACTGAATGTATTGATGGTGTGCAGGGGCACCAGGAGGAAGTTCAACATACGCGGCAACATGCTCCCCAACCCATAAAGGGCGGTTTCACCGGCCAGCGTTTTTAGTTTGTTCATGCGTTGTTTCCGGATCACATCCGGATCAATGTGGAATGGGGTGTTGCTTCAGGTTCATGAGAATATCCTGCGTCATTTCTTCTAACCCAAACTGATGCTTCCAACCCCAGTCCGCGCGCGCGACGGAGTCGTCGATGCTCTTTGGCCATGAGTCAGCGATGGCTTGCCGAAAATCGGGTTTATAAGAAATGGAGAACTCAGGAATATGTTTCTTGATCGTGGCCGCAATCTGCGCGGGGCAGAAGCTCATCGAAGACACATTGTAGCTGGTCCTGACTTTAACTTTTTCGGCGGGGGCTTCCATGAGGTCCAGGGTGGCCTTTACGGCATCTTCCATGTACATCATGGGGAGGTAGGTATCGGGTGCGAGAAAGCATTCGAACTTCTTTTCCTGCAGTGCCTTGAAGTAGATGTCCACCGCATAGTCGGTGGTGCCACCGCCGGGTGGTGTTTTCCATCCAATGAGGCCCGGGTATCTGAGGCTGCGTACATCGACACCATATCGACGGAAGTAATACGAGCACCACATCTCGCCGGCCAGTTTGGTTATTCCATACACCGTAGTCGGATCCATGATGGTCTCCTGTGGTGTTTGTTGCTTGGGAGTGGTGGGTCCAAAGGCGGCAATTGAACTTGGCCAGTAGACCTTGTGCAGTTTGAGTTCAAGGGCGGCCTCCAATACAAAGAGGAGGCTGTCCATGTTTAGTTTCCACGCCCATCGGGGATCTTTTTCACCGGTGGCTGATAACAACGCGGCGAGATGATAGACCTGTGTAATTTCATTTTTCTTCAGGATGTCAAACAGCTTGTCGCGTTGCATCACATCAAACTTCTCGTATCGACCTTCTTTGAGGATGCCCACCGGATCTTTGATGTCCGATGCGATCACATTGTCGTGTCCATAAATTTTCCAGAGGCCCTGGGTAAGTTCACTGCCGAGCTGACCACCGGCACCAATCAGGAGAATCGTCGTTTTCTTCATTTTTCTGCGCGAAATCGAAAGTTATCAAAATTTCAGATTTACAGCCGGCCCCGTTAGCTTTGCGGGCTGCGATTAAACCCTTGTGCCATGTACAGCAAACTGCAACCCGTATTACAACAGGAACTCCAAACTATCCGCGAGGCCGGTCTCTATAAAAAAGAGCGAATTATTGTTACCCCGCAGGGTGCGGACATCAAGACATCCGAAGGCAAGGAAGTAATCAATTTTTGTGCAAACAATTATCTGGGTTTGTCCTCACACCCCCGTGTGATTGCCGCCGCGAAGAAGGCCATCGACAGCCATGGTTTTGGTATGTCCAGCGTACGGTTCATTTGCGGCACACAGGATATTCATAAGGAGTTGGAACAGAAAATATCATCTTTCCTGGGTACGGAAGACACTATATTATATGCCGCGGCGTTTGACGCCAATGGAGGAGTGTTTGAGCCCTTGCTTGGCGCTGAAGATGCCATTATCTCCGATGAATTGAATCACGCTTCCATCATTGATGGCGTTCGCTTGTGTAAAGCCATGCGTTACCGGTATAAGCACAACGACATGGAGGATCTGAAGGCACAACTGGAAGAGATACGCAAGGCGGGAGCGCGGCAAATCATGATTGTAACGGATGGTGCATTTTCAATGGATGGCACCATAGCCCAGTTAGACAAGATTTGTGATCTGGCTGATCAATATGAGGCCTTGGTGATGACGGATGAGTGTCACTCCACCGGATTCCTGGGCAAGACCGGCCGTGGCGTGCCGGAATATCGCGGTGTAACAGGCCGGGTGGATATCATAACAGGCACCCTGGGAAAGGCGTTGGGTGGCGCATCGGGAGGTTTTACATCCGGACGCAAGGAAATTATCGAGATACTCCGTCAGCGGTCTCGTCCCTATTTGTTCAGCAATACCCTGGCCCCTTCTATTACAGGTGCATCCATTGAAGTGTTTAACATGTTGTCAGAGACGACATCCCTGCGCGACAAACTTGAGCGCAACACCAAATATTTCAGGTCTGAAATGACCAAGGCTGGTTTCAGCATTAAGCCGGGTGAACATCCCATTGTTCCCATCATGTTGTATGAAGCACCACTGGCGCAGCAGTTTGCTGACCGTTTGCTGGAGAAGGGAATCTATGTCATTGGATTTTTCTTCCCGGTAGTAGCCAAGGGTCAGGCGCGTATTCGGGTGCAACTCAGTGCGGCGCATGAGCAGCATCACCTGGACAAAGCGATTCGCGCCTTTACCGAAGTCGGTAAAGAATTGGGTGTACTGAAATAGTCCTTCTTAGCGGATTTTCTTCCGGATGATGCTTGCGAATTCCGGCTCGTGCGGGATGAACCCGAAGAGCGGTTCTTCACGTTCATGGGGAAGAAAATAAATCCGATCCTTGCGTCCCCGCAATTTCATCCGGTACAGGTTGAAATAAGGGATGGGCTTGATGGATTTTATTTCCTGCCATTCGAGGGTTTCATTCAATGCCCCCTGAATGGCGATGCGCTTCCGCGTGATGGAGACGTGATGCAGTCGGGACGCGATCCGAAAGTACAGGATCAACATACCCAGACCAATCACAAAGAAGAGGAGTGCCGACCACCGGTTCCTTTCCCAATCACCCCTCAACAAGAGGAGCATCCCACATAACCACTGAAGCATACCAAAGGCCAGAAAAAAATACTTCGCGACATAAAACTTCGCTGGACTGGCTTCTTTCATCTACATAAAAAGTTGGTTTACCAGACTAAGATATTAATAATAAGTGGGTAAACCATATTATTACTTATCCTCCACCAAAATGGGGAAGTCCTGACCTCTTGAAAAGGTGAACGGATATTGTGGTTTGCCTTTGAGTTTGCGTGTCATTTCAGGAACCTGATCATCAAGGTAACCCTTCAATTCGTACACGGTCACCTTGCCATCTTTGGGAGCACCATCGGCGTCGCCACTCAGGGCTTTCAACAGCAGATACGTGAATAATCCATGCCCCAGTTCAGCAAATTCCGTAGCGAACTGGTCACTGCCGGCGGAAGCCATGACATGAATGCCGGCGCTGCGCGAAAGTTGGGCAATCGCCTTTTCTTCTGCGGCTCCGCGGGTGGCCAGCAATTCAACGGAAGCGCCGCTTTGACAAGCGTCCATCACGATCAATTGCTTCAGGGCGCGGATGTTCCTGAATTTTTCCTGCAGCAAGTTGGCTTCGAGGGCTTCTTTCTTCAGGCTGCCAAGGTCATACAGCCGAAGATTTTCTGTTGGGATGAAGAAGAACTGATCATCCACCATGCTGCCATGGCCGGCATAGTAGAAGATGAAGACATCTTCGGGTTGGATAACGGCAGCCAGTTCATCCAGTTTTTGAAGAATATTGGCCCGTGTGGCTTCTGTATCAAACAAGGTGTACATCGCCATGTTCTTATACATCGACTTGCCATGGGTCTTCATCAGGTCACTGAACGAAGACGCATCGGGTCGTGCATAACTCAATGCCATGCGCGGGTTCTTGTATTGATTAATCCCGACAGACAATATATAGCAGGTGCTGTTTTTGCCGCTGTGTTCTGAGAAAAGCTCCACGGTTTGCGGGTCGGATTCAATTTTGTCATTGTTTATTGCAGAAGCAGACAAGGTGTTGGTGCCACCCAGCAAGTCTATTACTTGGCGATAGGTTGTGGTCTGGTCTTTGCCCGCCGGCAATTGCAGCGACCGTGTGTTGATGGCCATTGCTTTTCCATTGTGGGATAGTTTAAGTTGCTGTACACCACTGCCGGTATCTGTTATTCGGATAAAGACCTCCGCCTTGCCTTCTTCTTCCAGGGGCACCGCTGCAATCTTGATCAGGGGAGGAGGTGATTGCTGCAGTTTTCCCTGCAAGGTCTTTTGCTTTTCGCCGCCCCGGTTTTGGAAAATGCGGGGTAGCAGGTCCGGACGATAATATTCTTCAAAGAACTGATCCACGGAATATGTCTTCATGCCGTCGACGAAATGGATAAAGCGTCGGGCCTCTTCAGTTCCATTGAAGTAGCCATCCGGATTTTTCACCATCCATTCATTCTCTCCGAAATGAATGTGCTCAAAAAACTCATTGCCGGAAGGCAGCTCCCAGAATTTCGTGGTGCCATCCACACTGTGGGAAATCATCATTTTACCATCGGGACTGAATCCCACGAAAGTGATTTCGGCCCGGTGGCCTTCGTACGTGCGGATCAATTTTCCGGACGTCGGATCCCACTGTCGGATAATGCGATCAGCCCCGGCTGTGTATAGTGTTTGCCCATCTTTGCTGAAGACAGCCGTATGAACCGCGCCGTGATTGCCGGTGAATTTCCGGATCATGAGTCCGGTACTTACATTCCACAGCCGTACCGTACCATCCCAACTGGCGGATAGCAATTGGGTGCGATCGGCATTAAGTTGCAGCGAACCAATCACATCCTGGTGGCCAATAAAATCACGAACAGCGGTGCGGGTGTCGAGTTCCCAGAGTTTGATGTCTTTGCCCTGGGCGGTGAAAACATATAAGTCAGATGGACCCCAGGCAAGGCTATAGGCGCTGTTGTTTTCAAAGTCAAAATATGTTTGTGATCTCCCGGTGGACAAGTCCCAGATGCCAACGCTAGCATCCCAACTGGAAGCGACTACCGAAGTTTCATCGGTGTTGAAGTGAATGTCAAGGATAGGATGTCGTGAAGCGTGAATGGTCCTGATGGTATCACCGGTGCTTACATTCCATAACATGATCTTTCCATCGCCGCCACCGGTGATCAGTCGGGTGCCATCGGCAGATAGGTCATAACACAACATTGATTTCTCATGTCCTGTGTACTCCATTTGGGTCTTGCCGGTAGCGATGTCCCAGCGTTTTGCTTTGGTGCCGAATTTGCCTTTGATGAGACTCTTGCCATCGCGACTGATCAGCAGTTGATTTCTGAATCTCACATAACGGGCAATTTGCTGATCCCAGATGGAGTTGGGATCGTAGACAATTCCTCCCCGGTCGCGTTGATTGAGGAATCCGGTCAGTTCGCCAACCTTCTTCCGGGAGGAGAGATTGAAAATTTCAGCTGTATTGGTTGTAGAGCCAACAATGATATTGCGGCTATTTTGTGTAAAACCGGATTCATTGTACTCCATGTTCTCGGCCGCATTGAATTCGGCGACGACCTGACCAGAAGCAATGTTCCAGACTTGTACTTTCCTTTCGGTGGTCAGTTGCAGTAGCTTCCCATCGGGGCTTACCTCCATGGATTGAGGCTCATTCACTTCATCTGCAAATTGGTGCACCAGGGTGCCCTTATCCAGTTCGTATTTTTTTACGCTACCGTGGTGGGAGGCCATGAAGAAGTTCCTGCTATCCGGTGAGAAGGCCATGTACGTGCCGCAACCTCCACACCATCCAGAACCGTATTCAAAGGTGTACACCAGTTGTGAATCGGAGGTGCGGAAAATTTTTGCGAGGCGATTGTCTTCTCCAAAAGCCAACCACTTTCCATCCGGGCTAATTTCAAACTGAGCACCTGTGCGGTTGGACTCTGCGTTCATCTCCATTTCACGCAATGGCAGATGAGATTGGAGATCATAATAGGTCACCTTGCCTTTAAGGCTGGCGGTAACATATTGCTTACCGTCGGGCGTGAAGGCCACGTCGGAGATGATTTCTTTGTATGGATTGATAGCGCGTAGTTCTTTGCCTGTATGGGTCTCCCAGATTCTGGCTGTACCATCAGAACTGCCCGTGATCAACAGTTTGCCATCAGGGCTGAAGCGAAGACAAGTCACCGTTAATTCATGGCCGAGAAAGCTGCGTATCTCGCGACCAGTTCTAAGTTCCCACAGTTTGGCGGACTTATCGCGGCTGCCGGTAGCTACGAAGTTGCTATCGGGGCTGATGGCAATTGACGTTACGGCAAGTTCGTGTCCCTTTTGAATAACGGTTTCGAGACTTTGGGCCTGCAGGGTCCAGGACAAAAGCAGGAAAGGCAGCCATACGTTTCTCATAGGGTAATAAAAAGGTGTACGCCTGTATCAGGCTTTTGCTTCGGTAGGCTCCAGGGGTTCGGCTTCTTCGGCTACCTGATCCCATTGTTCAGGTTCCTGTCCATGGAGGTATTCAAGGATCTTTACTTCCACCTGACGCAGTTTGAGTCCACGCAGGTACTTGCCATTGCGTGCGAGGATCAACCGTCCGGACTCTTCCGACACCACCACCACCAGCGTTTCGGTAGTTTCGCTCATACCGATACCCGATCGATGTCGGAGGCCGAAGTGAGGAGGAAGGTGATCGTTTTCACTGAGTGGCAACACACAGCGCGCGGCCTTGATGCGCCCTTTATGTATAATGACTGCACCATCGTGGAGCGGACTGTTCTTATTAAATATCGAGATGAGCAATCGTTTGGAGATTTCAGCATCGAGGTTGTCGCCAGTTTCCAGGTATGAGCGCAATTCAGTGTCCCGGGTAAATACGATGGTCGCCCCGGTTCGGGTAGCTTTGAAGTTTTTGATCGCTTCAATGACCGGATGTACGTCGAACGTATCCTGATACCGTGACCGCCACAAGGCCAGGGACTTGATGAAGTCTCGGTTAAAATCGGTACTGCGACCAATGACCAACAGAAATTTTCTCAGCTCGGGTTGAAAGAGTATGATCATGGCCAGCACGCCAACGCCCATGAACTGTCCGAGAATTTTGGACAATAGTTCCATTTGCACGGCGCTAACAATGAGGTACACGAGGTAGAGGGAGAGGAGGCCCAGGAAGATACTCACGGCGAGACTGCCGCGGATCATTTTATAAATCTGAT
>DAOMGC010000049.1:0-26705 GCA_035430125.1 Cyclobacteriaceae bacterium
TTGAAATTACCCTGAAGGAAGCAACGCTAAAAAATGCCAAGTACAAGCAGGAACTGGAACGCAACAGTCCGTTGGGAGGCCTCAATACAACTGGTCCACATTACAAACTGAAGATTGCCGACAATGGAAAATTTCAGGACAAATACGATCAAATCGTCAAGTCAATTCCACGCGATCAACAAATAGATCTTCGGATAGAAGAACGAAGTGATTTCACAAGCGTCCTCGTGCAATGGGGATTCCTCTTCCTCCTGCTGTTCGGTTTCTGGATGCTGATGCGCCGGATGACCGGTGGAGGCGGACCTGGTGGCCAGATATTCAACATTGGTAAGTCGAAAGCGGCGCTCTTCGATGCCGAAAGCAAAGTCAAAATCACCTTTGAAGATGCCGCTGGTCTGGACGAAGCCAAAGAAGAAATCATGGAGATCGTCGAGTTCCTCAAGAACCCCGGCAAGTTCACGAAACTAGGTGGAAAGATTCCCAAGGGCGCACTCCTGGTGGGACCTCCTGGAACCGGTAAGACGTTATTGGCAAAAGCGGTTGCCGGCGAAGCTGGTGTACCCTTCTTCTCCCTGTCAGGTTCTGACTTTGTGGAAATGTTTGTTGGCGTTGGAGCCGCGCGCGTACGAGACCTCTTCAAACAAGCGAAAGAGAAAGCGCCTTGTATTATTTTTATTGATGAGATAGATGCTATTGGTCGCTCACGCGGACGTGGACAAGTGCCTGGCGCCAATGATGAGCGTGAAAACACATTGAACTCACTGCTGGTAGAAATGGATGGTTTTGCCACCGATAGCGGCGTAATCATCTTGGCTGCCACCAACCGCCCTGATGTGTTGGATTCAGCACTGCTCCGTCCGGGTCGCTTCGACAGGCAAATCAGCATTGACAAGCCAGATATTGTTGGACGGGAGGCCATATTCAAGGTGCACCTGAAGCCCATTAAGTTGTCCAAGGAAGTTGACACCAAAAAGCTGGCTGCCCAAACTCCTGGATTTGCAGGTGCGGAAATTGCGAATGTATGTAATGAAGCCGCGCTGATTGCTGCCCGTCGGGATAAGAAGGAAGTCGAAATGCAGGATTTTCACGATGCGATTGACCGGGTCATCGGCGGGCTCGAGAAAAAGAATAAGATTATTTCACCCGAGGAAAAGCAAATTGTCGCCTACCACGAATCAGGCCATGCGGTAGCGGGATGGTTCCTGGAGCATGCCGATCCACTCGTGAAGGTCAGTATTGTACCCCGTGGAGTAGCGGCATTGGGTTATGCTCAGTATTTGCCAAAGGAACAATTCTTGTACCAGACCGACCAGCTTATCGACGAGATGTGTATGTCGTTCGGAGGTCGCGTTGCTGAGGATATCGTGTTCAACAAGATATCAACAGGTGCTTTGAGTGATCTGGAGCGTACTACAAAGATGGCGTACAGCATAGTGACGGTTTATGGCATGAACAAGGAGATTGGCAACCTCTCTTTCTATGACAGTAAACAGTCTGAATACAATTTCCAGAAGCCATATTCGGATGCCACGGCAGAGCGGATTGACAAAGAGGTTAAGTCCCTGATTGATTTCTGTTACCAGCGTACCAAGAAGTTGCTGAATGATCATCGCAATGAACTGGAGATCATCGCCAAGGAATTGTTGCAGAAGGAAATTTTATTCCAGACCGATCTGGAGCGACTGATTGGCAAGCGACCATTTAGTCACCAAACCAATTACGAGAAGTATACCAACGGTCAGGATGCTAAGAAAGAAGAGGCACCCAAAGAAATGGCACCTGCACCGGTATCCGAGGACACGCCCAAAGTTCAGGAATAACAGTAAACGCTTTTGTTAAAGATAGACGCTTCAGGCGTCTATTTTTTTGCCCCGGGACGCCGGCAGGTAAGACATATATCACCAAAAGAGTAACTTTGGTATCGCCGATGGAACAAACACTAAGCTTACCTGCCGGAAAAAAGATTTACTTCGCTTCCGATTTTCACCTCGGTGTTCCAACTCATGCATCAAGCCTGGATCGAGAGCGCAACATTGTAGCATGGCTGGAACAAATCCGTCACGATGCTGCAGCCATCTACCTGCTCGGTGATATTTTTGATTTTTGGTTTGAGTACCGACATACCATTCCGCGGGGTTACATCCGCCTCCAGGGTAAGTTGGCCGAACTTCGGGATGCTGGTATCGAGATAGCGTTCTTTACTGGCAATCACGACATGTGGATGTTTGACTACTTCCCTACCGAATTGGGCATACCCATTCACCGCAAACCCATTGTACTGGTTGTAGGGAACCAACGCCTCCTCCTGGGGCACGGCGATGGGTTAGGACCTGGTGAACACGCCTATAAGTTGTTAAAGAAATTCTTCGCCAGCAGGGTATGTCAATGGCTGTTTGCCCGCATTCACCCAAATCTTGGCATGCAAATCGCTACATTCTGGAGCAAACAGAGCCGGATCAGCAACAGCAAGAATGCTGAAAAATACCTCGGTGATGACAAGGAATTCTTGCTGATCTGGTGCAAGGAGCAAGAATCGATGAAACATCACGATTTCTATATTTTCGGTCACCGGCACCTTGTGCTCGATATTCCGGTGTCGGCAACTTCACGCTATATCAACCTCGGCGAATGGGTGCATGATACCGCCTATGCCACCTATGACGGCCAGACTGTAACCATGAAGAAATTTAAGGTATGAAAGCCAGCTTCGTATTTACTTCGATGCTCATGCTATGTCTTTCATCCGCACAAGCACAAACCGGAACTATCCGGTACACAGCAGAAGATGAAATAATATGGGCAGGCGTTGACCGGGCCAGCGATCTTATTATCCAGTTAAAATCAGGGGTTGTTGAAAAGATTAATCTGGCGGGTAAACGGGTAGGACGCTATAAATTTGATCAGGTGCCTACCCTGATCGATCCGTTGGATGGTGCGCAGGCCTTTTTCTTTCAACGCAATTCCGGGAAGTATGGAACACTTTCTTCCGACCTTGCTTTTGCTACGCTAATTGACCTGGAACCCTCGCTTGCCGTAACTCCGTGGTTGATTTGTCCCATGTTACATGAACTGTGGATACTCGATGTTGGTGATTTTACACTGAAGAAGACTGCAAGTAACGCTGCCACCCAAGGATGGGAAACTCTACTGCCTCCTGTGGTGTCACGGAATCCAGACGACCTGATTTACATGAAAGAATATCAGAATTATGTATTTCTCCTTGATCGGAGTGCAGGCGTTCATGTATTCAACAGCTTGGGAAGGTACGTAAAGACCATCAGCGAGAAAGGTGCGACTTACTTCGGGTTCTTGGGAGGTGAAACTTACTTCGCCAATGGAAACAAGATTATCTATGTCGATCTGTTTACCGGGGACATCAGAAATCAAGAGATTTCACTGTGCCGTAGTTCGTTCCCCGTGGATGAAAATATCTTTCTGGTATACGATCGATATATAGAAATTACTCCATTCAAAACCCAATAAAACTCAGAAAGTCAATCCGAGTGATGTCGCAAAACCAATTCCCCTGACTGAGTAGATGTCCGGTAAAGGACCTTCATAGCCACTCAAACTCCCCAATACGCTTCCACGCGTTTGCCGATATCGTAGCCCTCTCCACAAAAGCTCTGTTCAAAAAATAAGCTTCTACGGTAATCGATATGTCCTCATCCTTATGTTGATAAAGAATAACCCTGGGTTGCATCAATAATCCGAATACTCAGTAGGCCTCAGGAACCAGATGGTGATTTTTGAAATGTTGTTCTGGTATTTTGGACTCCCCTTCAAGCCTTTCCATTGTGCGTCGTCGGTAAATGCTTTCCAGTGCTCATCCCGGGAAGCCTGGTTAGCAAATGTTGTCATATACATAAGATTGGGCATCTTACTCCCCGCCAACACGTCTGCATAGAATACTGCATTGAAGCCCAATCGCCTGAACAAGGCCACCTCATCACCTTCCACAAACATATTCACTTTGTTTCGGTAGATTTTCTCGGTAGCACTCTCATAACTCCTGAGTTCATAGACCCGCTCCGCCCGGGGTCCGGTAAGGGGGGATGGTTGGAGGGCCGGCGCTCCTTTGAAGGTTCGTAGCAGGATAGACTCTATTCGCTTGTACGGAGGTTGATTATAGGGTGCATTGAGATATTCCTTTCCTGCCTCGTTATAAGCCTTATCTACGGCGATCAGGTCATTCATCTCTGAATAGAGGGTCAGGTTTTTGTAAGGTATCAACACGTAAATCCGCTTGCCAAAGGTGGAATCCTGCTCTACCGGTTTGAATACACCAATGTTCCTGATTCCGGCTCGGTGCAGGGTAGGCAACAATGCATTCTTCAGGTAATGATCAACCTGATCTTCTTGCCCTTTGTCGGCTATGTGATAAATCGTGAGGTCGTAATATTCTTGCTTGAGAATTTGAGCTGTTGCCTGCGTCACGGCCAGGCATAAGCAGAAAGAACAAAGCAGATAGCGCATGGTGGTCATTTCTGGCAAGGTAATAAACAGAACTGAGTGCCAAAAAAATCAGTCCATCATTACGCAATGCCATGGTGCATCACAAATGCGGTCAGTTCCGCCACATTGTGCACGCCGAGTTTTCTGAAAATATTCTTGCGGTGCGTCTTCACCGTTTCTTCCGAAATAAATATCCGTTCACCTATCTCTGCATTGCTCAGCCCTTCCATAACGAGGCGAATGATTTGAATCTCGCGCTCACTGAGGCGCCACTCCTGGGCGTCGGACTCTCTCTTGAAATCAGAAATCCAATCAAAATATGATTTTCCACTGCTTACCCGTTCAATGGCATTGATGAGGTCAATGGATCCACGGCTTTTCAGCAAGCATCCATCTGCCCCGGCCCGCAATAACTGATTGATGAATGTTTTTTCTGGATACATGGTAAGGATGATGACTTTGATTCCGGGAAATTGCTCCTTGATCATGGTGGTACATTGTATGCCATTGATGACCGGCATATTGATGTCTACGATCGCCAGTTCAGGCTGGTGTTTTCTGATGATGTCCATAAATTGGCGACCGTCATAGGCCACGCCAACCACTTCCCATTCCTGTCTGGACTTAAGAATTTCTTTCAGTCCATCCACAACAATGGGATGATCGTCTGCGATGCAAATACGGAGGGATTTACGGGTTTCCATGTGCAAGGGGGATTTCAATGATAAATGTACTTCCTGCTGATGATGACTCCATTCTTAACTCACCGTGAAGGCTCTCCACCCGGCTTCGGATGTTGTGCAACCCCATCGACTTCTTGCCTGCTGCCTGCACATCAAACCCAATACCATTATCTTCGAAAATAATGGTGATATCATTGTTGACCTGGGTAATTTCAAATCGAATAGCGGTGGCCTGGGCATGCTTCAGCGTATTGGTAAAAAGTTCCTGGACGATACGATACATGTTAAGTAACGTTTCAGTGTCATCGGCGGTTGGTTTAACGTCCACAATTGAGGTCACTTTGATCTTTCCTGAATTGGTCACGGCTTCACACAATTGCTCCACCGCTGCTGAAAGACCAAAATTGCGAAGGGTACTGGAGTCCAGGCTATGGGCGATGCGTCTTACTTCCGCCGAAAGCCGCTCCACCAGGTTGTTGATCCTGTAATTCAGACTGTTCATTTCATGGGCGGACGGGCCCATCAACACCAGGTCACTGTATATCTTCAAAGTAGCCAGGAGATTACTTAGGTTATCATGAACGTCGGCTGCCACCCGCTTGCGTTCTTTTTCCTGCCCCTGAATCAAGGCATATGCTGAAAGTAATTCTTGCTTCTGTAACAACTTCTCAATGTCACGGTAAGCCCTTTCCTTCTTTATCAGCTTTTTTTGAAATAAAAAAGCAAAGAGGATAATCGCCATCAACATGATCAGCATGGATGCAGTGCCCAGCACCAAGGTCATCAAATCATTTACTGATGTCTCGCCAGCCATAGTCCGTAGCCTGCAATGGTGTTTTTGATAATAGTAGATACCGATTGAATCACCCAACCATTGTGAAAGAATCCTTTGGCTTCTTCGGATAAAATCCTGGAACCCAGAATATAGGTGAATAAAGATCCGGCAAAATAAATAAGGAATCCTGTGTTAATAACAAATAAGGGATGTGTTGGCAAATGGATGTTCTCGAGATCATCATACAACCTATACAAGTAACCCAGGCCCAAACAAAGCAGAAAGAGAATCCCAAAGGTCCACGCGAAGGAGTTAAACTGGTCCAAAGGTTCAATAAATATACTGTTGAGTATGAAGAGGACAACCAGCAGAACGAACACCCACCGCCTTGGACCCTTGGCATAAGTAATCCTGGCGTAGAATGCATACAAAAGGATCACCTCTACCGCTGCAAGCAAGTGGTATGCAGGCATATTAAAAATACCCATCTCTGATGTAATTAACGTGCCAATCATGATGAATCCACTCAAATAGAAGTACCAGCTTAATATCACAAAGGGATGCCGCTTGGGTACCACAAACAAACATAAGATCACGGGAAAGAGCGCCGTGACGTCAGAAATCGATGAGACCCAGATGTTGAAGGACTCCAAATCCATTCCTAAAGATAGGAAGGATTCAAAGCCCTTCCATCCGGCCTGACTAATTACACAAGTTTGGACATGGTCGCGAGTCCGACAAGATTAAAGCGGGACCAAGAGCAGACTTCGCCTTCGGATGTGCTCCCTTGGATTTATCGGTCGAAGAATGATGAACAGGATCGGGGTAGTCATGGCCATCCCGCGTGACCGGTACCACAAGAATGTCCTTTTTACCATGTGACTTGGAATGATAAATTCTAAGTCCGTTGATGTGTTTGGCTGAATCCGTTTCGTGCAGGTTGTGTTGGTCAATACGTGCTATCAATTCCTTGATCTTCGCCAGCCCAAAAACATGCCCAAAAACATGATCAGGATGGTCGTGTTTAGGTTGCGGCTTTCCTTCATCGCTGAAGTAAGCAGCCAGGTTTGCTTTTGCTGTCGTGGCATCTATAAAGGTGCCGATGTGGGTTATTTCTGCCATGGGTTATATTGTTTGGATTTGGTGCCTACTCTGTTAAAGGTTTTCAGCGTCTCCTTGGTTGTTATAGATCAGACTCTTGGATAAATCTTTGCAATGAACGCCTTGTCCTTTTCCGATAAATGATAATTCATCGGCGTACCCACATGATTTCTGAAAAGTTCGGCAGGGAACTGATATAACATGATCGAGTGCCTGTCAAAAATCGTTTCGTTAATTCCCTGGGGCGAGTATTTCTGCAAGATGTTGGCGTCGATGGTGGCCTTGTCCCAGTTGTTGGGGGGGCCTGAAAACTGTGCGTACACTTTGGCTTTGTCCCACTGCAGGTTTTCTGTGGGTGACTGATGCTCGTGAACGCAACCGAGGGCGTGGCCAAATTCGTGAACCACAACCCGCTCATATTCGCGGTCATCGGTATCATCCTTTAGCCAACCGAAATTCATGGTTGCCTTGTTCTTGGGGAAATATTGTGAATTCAGGGCATCCCGTCCTACCGCCGACCATGAGCCCGTATCCGCTTTAAAGGATATGCGGATCACTTCATCCTTGGTCGTGACAAACGACAAATGGATGTTTGCATATTGTTCCCAAATCTTCGCCTTGTGAATCACTTTCGCCCGTTGCACCGCTGAGCCATCCAGAAACCGGCACTTCAGGGTTGAACCTGCCGGCCAGGCCTTGGATGTAATGATGGCCATGTGTTGTGCCGGCACCATCCCCATGGGATCAATACCATGAAATGCAGCGCGCAGGGACTTCGCGCCTGTTGACTTGAGCACAACCGACTTGTGCAGCTCATGAAGAACGGCTTCGGGAGCATCCTTTTCCAGCGGAATAATCCGGTCATAGCAAATCCGCAGGGCTGGATCTGCCTTGGTAGTGATCTTCTTCATTAACATTTGATGTCTTGTGCCTACTCTTCTTCGGATTTTCGGCGTCCTCCGTTCGACACGTATTATTCTCACCTACACCTGTCGCTTAATGCTGGCAAATTTGATTACCCCGGTCTGACCGGCCGACCGGTCAAATACCGTATAATAGTTATTCAACAAGGGCAAACCGAAAATGGACTGCGCCCCCTCCGGTCCGACCTGGAACACTGCCCGGCCGGGAGCCGGATAGTTGACCTGCCAGTAGGTATCCGGTGTGACGGTAAGCAGGGCATCCTTATGGATGCCTTCAAATCTGAAGCGGAGGTCCGGCCAAGTTCCAAGGTTTAGGTCTCCCATGGCCACACTGCCTTTCTGCTGACTTTGATGGATGAGGTGCGAAAAGGCCGGATTGAGGGCATCCAGGGAATCCGATATGGCGTGGTACACGTCACTGGCGAGGGCGAGATAGCTGGTACCACTATCAATAATTGAATTAGATATCTGGTAAGGTGCCAAATGAGCCGGTAATTCTTTGGCCTGAACGATCCGACCCTCTCCCACCTGTACAGTCCTGAGATGAGTATTGTAGTACACATCGTGCAACACCTTCACTTCGGTGAACGAACCCGTGTACAAATCATGTTGCTCTTCACCACCTCCCATAATGAAGTATCCCTGATTGAGTCGGTCAGTAGCTACCCGGTCGCTGATATGAACCCAGGAACGAAGTGTATAAAAGGCAAACTTATTGGCCAGGAGGCCACGCTTCTCAATTTCGTCAAAGTAGGGCTCAATGGGTATTATCGGGATGTTCTGTTTGTGTACTAACCCTCCAAACTGGACAAGGAATTTCTTAAAACTATGCGCAGGAAATGACCATGGATACGTAACGGAAGGTGAAATATGGTGACGTGAGAAATACCCGGCCAGGTCGTACGCGTTGTTCAGTACATTATAGGCAAGCCCCAGAATACCATCCACGCCCGTGAAACTCCCATGCTGTTGAATATCGATGATAGCGACGGGAGCCCGTTGAAGGGCGATCTCATGTTCATCTATGCCCATCCGCAAACTGGTTTTTACTACTGGACCTGCCCATCCACCAGACCCGTACTGAATTAGTTGGGCCAATGAAGTGGGTTTGAGGTGAGTATCATGTATTGGGTCATATGCCGACGGCGTAACGGCAAGGGTACTACTGCCTGTATCCAGAATAACATTGGCCACCCTGCCCTGGCTTCCGATTTTTATTCTTGCTGTGTAATCATTTCCATCGTAAACATTGGTGATGGGGATACGAACAGGAGGCTTTGTCATTCAGCATGTGGAAGGCCAGCAAACTTAAAACAGCCATCTTCATAGGCAATACCTATCAGAAGGGATAGTACTACCGTGCAGGGGGTATTCCTGACAGTTGAAAACTTGACATATCAGGCATCTGCAAGACTTCGGATCGCAAAAATCGCTTAGGTGCTATGATAAGCGGAGCTTTGAAAAGCAATTGATAATGATTATATTAAGAGTGACAACTAAACCCAATTTCCCATGAAGAAGATTGTAATTGCGTTGATTCTTGCTACCGTTACTTTCGGTGTGCATGCCCAGATTTCCAAGGGAACTTTTCTGCTTGGCGGTAGTGTCGGCTTTAATTCCATGAGTGCCAAATACATTTCCAATGGCGTAACGACGCCACAGGGTACCACAACGACATTTAGCGTTATTCCGCAAGCCGGTTATTTTGTTACCAATCAGATTGCTGCAGGTATCGGGTTGACAATTAATTCAATTTCCTACAAGGCAAACGGAGCCAGTACCAGCCTGAACAATACCCGATTCTTGTTTTCTCCCTTTGCCCGCTACTATTTCCCGCAAAAGATTTATCTCCAGGCTGGTGTAGATATTGGATCTTCGACCGCGTCTTCAACAGGAAATGGAGGAAGCAATTCAAATTCACTCTTCGGATGGACGTTGCTTGGCGGTTATCCTGTGTTTCTCAATGAATCAATTGCCGTTGAGCCTCAACTCGGATACAACTCACTTACCGATAAGATTGACTCGGCAAATAAGACAACGGAGGGAAATTTCTTTATTCGGGTAGGGTTCCAGATTTATTTCGCCAAGAAATAAGTTCGTTGATCGTTGCAGTGATTCCACTGTTGAAGGAATTTCCAGCAAAGGCGATTGTTCACCAGTAGTCTCCAAATACCTGAACGATCTCGGGCCACAATACGCCATCTCATAAACTGAGGTGGCGTTTTTGTTTGCCAAAGTAGCACTGAGTGTTCAAAAATGAACATCTTTGTACAAAAGAGACCACTTCATTGCCCGAAAACCTCATTTTCGGACACCCTGAGCACTGGCACAGTTTTTCCTCTATTAACGACAACCGTAAACCTATTTCCCGTGAACGAAGGCAAAATTCTCATGATTGACGACGACGAAGATGTGCTCCTCGCCGCCAAAATGTTGCTGAAAAAATACAACTACCAGGTCATCATTGAGAAAAACCCAAACAAGATTCCGTTTCTCCTCAACAACGATACGTATGATGTGATTTTGCTGGACATGAACTTCAGCAAGGACACAACCTCCGGAAAAGAGGGGTTTGAATGGCTGGGAAAGATCAAAGAAAAAGATCCCAATGCCGTCGTGATCATGATCACTGCCTTCGGCGATGTGGAGATGGCGGTACGTGCATTGAAAGACGGGGCAACTGATTTTATCCTGAAGCCCTGGCAGAATGAAAAACTGATTGCTACCATCTCTACGGCCATCAAACTGAAGCGCTCCTACAACGAAGTTGACAAATTGCGCAAGGCCAAGCAGATGCTTGAAGAACAAATCTCACAGCCTTTCCGGGATATTGTGGGCAACAGTGGCGCCATGCAGGAAGTGTATTCCCTCATTGACCGTGTCGCCAAAACCGACGCCAACGTGTTAATCCTGGGTGAGAACGGGACGGGGAAAGAGTTGGTGGCCCGGGCCATCCACCAAAAGTCATTACGCAGCGATGGTTCTTTTGTAGCCGTCGATATGGGTGCCATAACGGAAACGCTGTTTGAGTCTGAATTATTCGGCCATAAGAAAGGTGCCTTTACCGACGCTCGCGAAGATCGCCCCGGACGTTTTGAATTGGCTAACGGTGGCACGTTGTTCCTCGATGAGATTGGAAACCTGAGCCTGAGTTTGCAGAGCAAACTACTCAGTGCACTGCAGTCGCGCAAAGTAACACGGGTAGGTGCCAATAATGCGGTAGATGTTGATATCCGACTGATCTGCGCCACCAATATGCCCATTGAGCAGATGGTAAAAGAAGGAAAGTTCAGGCAGGATCTCTTGTACCGGATCAATACGGTCGAAGTGCACATCCCTCCGCTCGGTGACCGCGTAGACGACATTCCCATGCTCGCAAATCACTTCCTCGATTACTATAGCAAAAAGTACAGAAAGGAAGTCCTCTCAATTTCATCGGAAGCGATCAATAAACTCAAGAAATACGCATGGCCCGGAAATGTGCGCGAGTTACAACACGCCATTGAGCGCGCCGTCATCATGGCCGACTCAGCCACACTGCAGGAGAGTGACTTTCTCTTCAGCCGAAAGACGGAATCAACGGCTTCGGTGGATACGCTCAACCTGGACGAGGTGGAAAAGGCAGCGGTCGTCAAAGCCCTGCAACTACACAGCGGCAACATTTCCAAAGCTGCTGATGAATTGGGCCTAACCCGGGCTAGTTTGTACCGGAGGATGGAGAAGTATGGGTTGTGAGTAGGGAGTAGTAAGTAGTAAGTAGTAAGTAGTAAGTAGTAAGTAGTAAATGGTTAGTAGTAAGTACTAGTGGTGAGTGGTTTTTTATATGGAAAACCAGACAATCATTCACGTGGCGATAATGTTATTAAGAACCATATTCGGTAACACAATCAATGTGGGATTATTATGCGATTCGCAAATGACTATTTCGACCTGGAAGTATATAAAGCATCCTTAGCTCTATCGGATATGATATTCGATATCTCATTAGCATTTCCTAAATCCGAAACTTATTCCCTTACGGATCAAATTCGTAGATCTTCGAGGTCCATAGGGGCGCAAATTTCAGAAGCCTGGGCCAAGCGAAAGTATGAAAAGCACTTTATCAGCAAAACAACCGATGCTATGGCCGAAGCTTATGAGACCCGGCATTGGATTGAAACAGCTAGAAGGTGTGGATACATCGGCGGTGAGGAGTCATCTGCATTGAGTAATCAAGTCACTGCCATCGCCAAAATGCTGTCTTCCATGATCACAAAATCACAGCTATTCTGCAAACCATCTATCAACTAATCAGCCCTTATCCATAGTACTACTTACTAATTACTAATTACTTCTCACCACTTACTAATTACCATCTTGAATAAAATCAACTGGCGCACTCCACTCATGACCCGACTCCTGATCCTGACCGGATCGGTGCTCGTGTTTGGGTATGTCTTTGCGAAATCATCTTCCGTGTTGATTCTGTTGGCGATCGTGGTAGCTACCGGGTTTCAGCTTATTCGTTTTGCCCATATCACAGAAGGCCTTGAAGCACCCGACCATGAACCGGCCCCTGCTCCGGATTTCAACTCGATCTATTTTGACGATGCATCTCAGACTTTCAAGACTTCAAGTCACCACCCTGGCGTACTGAAACACTGTAACCGGATGAATGAAAACCTGGTGGCGGGGCGGAAAGAAAGAGATTCCGACTATCAATTTTTCAGAAATATTGTTCAGCATGTGGGCATTGGACTCCTGACCTTCAGAAAGGATGGCGCTGTGCAGATTATCAACAGTGCCGCCCGCCGGCTGTTGCGGGTCAATCAGATTCAGAATATTACAGAACTTAATGTGGCCAGTCCCACGCTCGTTGAGGCATTTCAAAAATTGAAGACCGGCGGACGAGAGCTCATTAACCTCAAGATCGGAGACGATACCGTACAGTTATCGGTGTTTGCCATCGAACTGACCTTGCGCGGAGAGGAGATTAAACTCATCTCTATGAGCAACATCCAGAGTGAACTTGAGGAGAAAGAAATGGAGGCATGGCAGAACCTGGTGCGCGTGCTCACGCACGAGATCATGAACTCGGTAACACCTATTTCTTCCCTGGCAGGCACCGTTGAGGAGGCGCTGCTTAATGCCGTGCAACATCCGGAAACACCCATTCATGGGGATGACCTCGCTGATATGCATTTATCACTGCAGACTATCAGCCGGCGCAGCGAAGGATTGATCCGGTTTGTGAAGGAATTCAGAAACCTGACACAGGTGCCCCATCCGTTGATGAGTGAAATGGCGATCCAGCCTTTGCTGGAGGAAATGGCGGTATTGCATAAGAAAGAGCTGAGCGACCGGAATATTGAAATTGTTGTTCATATTGATCCCCCACAACTCACCGCACTCGCCGACAAGAACATGATCGAGCAGGTGCTGATCAACCTCATCAAGAACGCCATTCAGGCCTTTGATGAACAGGTCAACAAACGTATCGAGCTTCGCGCCTACACCAGTGAAAAGGGCAGGCCCATCATCAGTGTTACCGACAATGGACCGGGTATCGATCCGGAAGCCCTTGAGAAAATCTTCATTCCGTTCTTCTCTACCAAAAAGACCGGTTCAGGCATCGGATTAAGTCTTTCCCGGCAAATCATGAGAGTTCATGAGGGCCGGATCACTGTGAAATCCGAATTGGGGAAAGGAACTGAATTCAGTCTCCGGTTTTGAGAGGGCAGTTACCAATTACTGCACCCAAATTATTCCAAATTCACTACCTTGGCGCTCATTATGCCAGACATCCAGAAGAAAATCACTTCCATCCTTACCGACAAGCTCGGTATTCCAGATTCAGAGATCACCCCGGATGCCAGTTTCGTAAAGGACCTGGGTATTGACTCATTGGATTATGCAGAGTTGGTGATGGAATTTGAGCAGACCTTCGACATCAAAATCCCGGATGATGATGCAGAGAAAATGCAGACCATCGCCCAGGCCGTGAAGTATATCGAAGGAAAAATAGCAAAGTAGTTACCCCGCTTTGCTACGCGTAGCGGGCTGTTGCCCGGATGGCGCTGTTGCCCCGCGCCGATTGGTTAAGATTGTTTGTAACCGGAAGCTATCATTTAGTTACAGGCATCTTTCGAATTTCACCGAACCTCGTACTGAAACTACCCTCAAAATCAAGTAGGTTTGAAGGCTAAGGATAGTCGCTCTGGTTTCGCCTTACATGGAAAACAAGGTTTGCTTCATCATCAATAGGTTCTCAGGCACCGGATTTCGCACGTCGGTGGAGGGCAGCATCATAAAACACTGCGCAGCACTCAACCTGGAAGCAACCATCACCTATACCAATCACCGCGGTCACGCCACCGAACTGGCACGGGATGCAGCACGAGCCGGTTACCCACGTGTATTTGCCATGGGGGGCGATGGGACGGTCAATGAAGTGGCGCAAGGGCTAGTCAATACATCAGTGTGGATGGGTATTCTTCCCAAAGGTTCCGGTAACGGACTGGCACGACACCTCGGTATACCGGTAACCCTTGAGGCAGCCCTGAAACTTCTTGGCCAGTATCAGGTGATTAATATGGACACCTTGCGGATCAATAACCTTTTGTCCGTGAATATTTCCGGTATTGGGTTTGATGCCCACATTGCCGCACAATTCAATCAACATGGCAAACGGGGTCTATTTACCTACAGCAAACTTGTCTTGCAGGAATTTTTGTCCTACAAAGAGTTTGACGCAACGTTGCATGTTGACCATGCAACATTCAACCGTACACCATTTGTAATTGCGTTCGCTAATTCTTCACAATTTGGCAACAACGCCCGTGTAGCACCATTTGCATCTGTGTGCGATGAGTTAATCGACCTGTGCATACTCAGGAAAGTGCCCATCGCACAGGCAGCCGGTTTTGCACAAAAGCTGTTCTCCGGTCAAATGCACCGTTCCCAATACGTGGAAATTATGCAAGCCCGCAACGTATCGATTGCTTTCTCCAGTCCCATGCCCTATCACATTGACGGTGAATCTATGCCTCCAACAGACACCTTTAATGTAATCGTACAACCCGGTTCCCTAAAGGTGATTGTGCCGGACTCACCCGGAAAGCACCTCTGAAATTTCCCGCCTGCGTCCTGTAGGTGCCATTCACCAAAATCACGTAAGGAAAGTGAGCAACTTATGCGGTGAACTGCGTTTAACAACACAAACCATTATAACCATGAAAAGAATTTTAACGCTTATCGTAAGCCTGTGCATGGCCGGCATGGCAACCGCGCAGCCCCTGTCGCAACCACCGAGCGGCGACAACCAAAAAGCACAAGTGACCCAGTGGATAGGTCCAGTGCAGGTGAGCATTACGTACAACAGTCCTGATGTACACGGTGCAAACGGTGAAGACCGGAAAGGTCATATCTGGGGTGAGCTGGTGCATTACGGATTTATCGATCAGGGATTTGGCTCATCAAAGGCTGCACCCTGGCGTGCAGGCGCCAACGAGAACACGGTAATTTCCTTTTCGCACGATGTAAAAATTGAAGGCAAAGACATCAAGGCAGGAAAGTATGGACTATTCCTAGCTACAGCCAAAGAAGGACCGTGGACCTGGATATTTTCCAAAAACACAGAAAGCTGGGGTAGCTATTTTTATAGCCCGGCCGAAGACGCCTTGCGGGTAGACATAACACCCGGCGATGGTCCTTACACCGAATACCTTACTTATGGCTTTGAGGATCGCAAGCCCAATTCAACCGCAGCCTATTTACAATGGGAGAATAAGAAGATTCCGATGCGCATTGAAGTTCCAAATGTGAATGAAATCTATGTAGGCAAGATGCGCAATGAACTTCGCTCCTTTCCTGGGTTTGACTCCCGTAATTTTGCATCGGCTGCTTCTTTCTGTGCCCGAAACAAAATTAATCTGGACGAAGCACTTGAGTGGGCTGACATGGCCATGAACCCAGGACTTGGGGGCGCAGAAGATTTTAATGGTCTCAGCACCAAATCAGACGTGTTGCGTGCATTGGGTCGCGATTCCGATGCAGACCTGCTTATGGATAAGGCCATTCGGATTCCAAATACCCCTGTGATGGCCATTCACCAATATGGACGAACCCTGCTGATGGCGGGAAAGAAAGAAAAGGCCATGGAGATATTCCAACTCAATGCCAAAAATCATCCGGAAGACAAGTTCACCACCAACGTAGGTCTGGCCCGGGGTTACACGGCCATGGGTGACAAGAAAAGTGCTATCAAACACTGGGAGGTTGCCATCCTCAATGTTCCTGACAACCAGAAACAGAATATTGAATTTTACAAAACGGAGTTGAAGAAGCTAAAAGAAGCAAAATAAGGCGTCGCAATTACAAAGACCTGTCAGGACTCATCTATCTGACAGGTCTTTCTTTTATCCTCCAGAACGTTTCGCTTTATAACCAGATTGCGTAAGCAGTTGCACGAGTTTGTCACGCACGTCTCCTTGGATCAGGATCTCACCGTCTTTACACGATCCGCCAACCCCACACTTCGTCTTCAGCGTTTTGGCCAGTGTCTCCAGGTCATCTGCCTTTCCCACAAATCCAGATACCACCGACATTTGTTTACCCGCCCGGCCGCTCTTATCCAAAAATACAGTAAGCCGTTGTTGTTGGGGTGGCAACGTCTCGCTGTCAGGTTCCGCCCTTTGTTGAAATGCAAAATCCGGATCGGTTGAAAAAACCACCCCGTCCCGCTTTTTCCACTCATTCTTTTTCATAGGATTGAGACGATTAAGAATATGAAATTAAACAGCATAAACATCAAAATAGCGATGGCCCAGCTAAAACGGAATTCAATACCTTCTTTCAAACGAAGGCCTATGGCACAAAATACAAACAGGAGAATAGGTACAAACATGAATGTCGAATAAATCGTGGAGAGATTGGACACCTCATATGACCGATCTTCCGATTCCACCCGAGCCAACACATGCAACAATCGCGATGAAGAAATATGCGCTAAAGATCCGACCGGAAAATGAGAGACGCCCTCTTCGGGAATTTCAAACTGGTGTTTCCTATCAGTTACGAGGATATTGGGTACATGGTGAAACTGCCAGGAATATTCCCGTTCCGTTTCAGCCAATACCCGTTCGTCACTAATGCGGAAAGGGAGATAATAATCGATCAACAGGACCGCACAACACGCAATACCGGTAAGGCATATCGTGCGCAGGTACTTCAGGAAGTGAATCATCATCAACAACCGCTCCGATGGCTGACGGGGTGGCGGCTTATATCCCGGAGGTCGCTGACGACGATAGGCGGGATCCCTGTGTACAGGCTGCCCAGTTGGTGCTGAAACTACAAATGACGAATTGTTCCGGTTGTCGTACTGTTGTCGCTGAAACGGATCCGAGAGCACCTGATAGGCTTCATTAATTTCCTGGAACAACCGGATGGCTTCGGGGGAATGATTCTTGTCCGGATGAAAAAGCACAGCCAATCGCCGGAATGCCCGCTTGATCTCCTCAACGGAAGCATTACGACTGATGCGCAGAATCTGGTAGTAGTCTTTCACCTGGTTAACGCAGTGACAACATAAAAAAAGATACCACCGCAACAGCGATGGTATCTGATGATATTCAAAAGGAAATTAACGCTTCACCACAAAAGTAAGTACCGGGCGCTTGGCATGGCTTGCCACCTCCTCAGCAACACTGCCGGCAATCACATGGGCAAAGCCGGAACGGCCATGGGTAGCCATCCCGATCATATCCGCATCGATCTGGTCAGCAAAGCGAATCACACCTTCTTCGATGCTGAGGTCATTGAAGATATTGAGTGTATAGTTTTTCAGCCCAAGGCTCTTGGCAAACTTGGCCATATAATCCTTTACCACATAGTCGCGCTGGAAATCACCCGGTGTGTTGATGCGTACCAGGTGGATGGTGGAATCATAGTAGCTTTGGGTCTTCTTAATGATCCGGGAGAACAACTCTTCATCCTTGGACATGGCCGTGGCATACACGATGTTCTTGAATTCAGTAGTGACAGGTTTCTTTTGGATGGTAAGCACCGGGCAATGTGAGTAACGAATCACCTTCTCGGTATTTGAACCAATGATGACTTCAGAAAGGTCAGTGCGACCGGTGGTACCCATCACAATGAGGTCAATCTTATGTTCGGTAATGATGGTACGCATGCCATGGTAAGGATTACCTACACGCAGTTCACCATCCACTTTTACATCGGCATAGCGCGGGTCTTTCACAGCCTTCATCATCTGGGCCTTCGCCTTCTCGATCATCTTAAGCGTGAAGAGTTTGTCTGTGGCATTGGAATAGGAAACCTGGCCTTCCACATTGAAAGAACCTCCGGTTGCCTCCTCAATCACATGCAGCAAAACGATACTGGCACCAGATTTTTTGGCGATGTCAAAAGCCACGTCGGTGGCAATGGATGCAGTCTTGGAAAAGTCGGTTGGAACAAGAATTTTTTTCATACAAGGCGATTTTTAAAACCGTTTGGTTGATAGTAAATGTATGAATTTAGACCCAAAAAGCGCATTCCGTAGATCAAGTAATTTGGTGACATTTATCATTCAATCTTCACCTTTTGCGCCAAAAGTACCCCAGGAAGTAAATCAGTTTTCGTCAAAAAACTGGAACTTGCCACGAGCGCCAACCGATCCACCGTGCAGGAACCCAAAACTCTGATTGACCATTTGTTTCGCCATGAGGCAGGCAAGCTGGTGGCTATCCTCACCCGGTTATTCGGACCCCATAACCTGGAATTGGCGGAGGATGTTGTTCAGGATACGTTGCTCAAAGCCCTTGAGCATTGGAAATATCACGGCACACCGGACAATCCTTCTGCCTGGCTCTTCACCGCAGCGCGCAACAAGGCATTGGATGTGCTTAGGCGAGAACATCAACGAAAAAATATCAGGCCCGATGACAACATGGGATCGGGCGACGCTGAGCACTTCGTCAATGACCAACCCATTGAAGACGAACAACTGCGTATGATGTTCGTGTGCTGCCACCCCACCATTCCCGAAGAGGGACAGGTTGCACTTATTCTCAAAACGCTGTGTGGCTTTAGTGTCGCCGAGATTGCCAAGTCATTTCTAACCAACGAAGAGACCGTTACCAAACGCCTGTACCGGGCCAGACAAGTCTTTCGCGATGAGAAAGTGGCCTTTGCCTTTCCATCCCAGGCCGACATGCAACGACGCCTCAGCAATGTGTTAACCGCCGTATATCTTATTTTCACCGAAGGCTATCAGTCAACACACCACGATTCTGTGGTGCGCGAAGACCTGGTGGAAGAGTCCCTTAGGCTGGGCAAGATGATCACTGAACACTCCATGACCTCGACACCTGAATCCAATGCCCTCATGGCCTTGTTATGCTTTCAAACAGCACGGCTCGCTGCGCGCGTCGATCATGAAGGTCATCTGTTGCCCTTGAAAGAGCAAGATCGGTCGCTGTGGAACCAGGAACTCATTGAACAAGGGAATCGCTATCTCAACATGGGATCGGTGGGCGAGACCATTTCAGCCTACCACCTGCAGGCGGCCATTGCGCAAGAGCACTGTGCCGCGGGACGCTATGAAGAAACCAACTGGAAGCGCATCCTGCATTGGTACAATTGGCTGTTGGAGATTAAACCGGATGGTTTGATTGCGTTGAATCGATTAATCGCCTACGCCGAGGTACATGGCGCCCAGGCCGGATTGGATGAATTGATGCACCATCCGGAACGGGACAAACTGGCCCGGTATTACCTCTATCCGGCCGTACTGGGTGAATGGCACCTGCAACTGGGCCATGAACATGAAGCACGTCATTACCTGGAAATGGCCATCAACGCTAACTGCTTCGCGCGCTGAAAAACACCTGCTGCAAAACAAACTCAACCGGCTCTCCCGGGTAGGATAGTCGCGCGATAGCGGTACTTTTGCCCTCCATGTCATCACGCGAAAAGCTTCAACAAACCCTGGCCCTCATCCAACTGGAGCGTCAGGCCGACCTCGAGCAGTACCGGCAAAAGGTACTCATGCGGTCTTTGTCGCAGCGGACCAAGGAAGGAGTTACCTGGTACCCGGTAAGGCTCAAGCGCGACTATATCGGAACCGGAGAACGGATCATCCTTGAACTGGAGCGCACCAATCACCTGGACCAACCGCATAGTTTTCAAAGTGGAAAATTGGTCAGTCTGTTTTGCAATGCTTCAGGGAAACCTGAGAAAGAGCATGCCAATGGTGTTGTTAATTATATAAGTGACAATGTGCTGGTGATCACCTTGAATGGCGACGACTTGCCCGACTGGATCGACAACGGTCTGCTGGGGGTTGATGTCATGTTCGATGAAATGAGTTACAAGGAAATGGAGTCTGCATTGCGCACTGTCATTAAAGCAGAGGATAACCGGGTGGCAGAACTCCGCGAAATATTACTTGGGGATGATGAACCGGCGCCAGTCCAACAGGTAGAATTTACCCCATCTCCCCTCCTCAACGAAAGTCAAAACAACTCACTTCGCCAGATTACCGGCACACCGGACATAGCCTTTGTTCACGGGCCGCCCGGGACAGGCAAAACAACTACTTTGGTTCAAGCGATTGTTGCCACCGTAAAATCTGAACAACAAGTGCTGGTTACCACACCAAGCAATGCAGCGATTGACCTATTGGTTGAGAAACTCAGTGAGCAGGGAATGCAGGTGGTTCGCCTCGGGCATCCTGCACGTGTTACCGAGCAAACCCTGAGTAAAACCCTCGATGCGCGAATAGCAGGACACGCCCATTATGCGGAATTGCGTGGCTTGCGAAAGAAGCTGGAACAACTCAAGGGAATGGCCTCCCAATATAAGCGCAACTTCGGTCATCATGAACGTGAGCAACGCCGACTGATGAAAGAAGAAGTCAAAGTGCTAAAGTCGGATGCCGATATGCTTGAGTTTTACATCATCAATGACGTACTCAACAAGGCTGATGTACTTTGTTGTACCCTCGTCGGCGCCTCACATGGCAACCTGCGGGGCAGAAAATTCAAGACTGTTTTTATCGATGAGGCCGCCCAGGCCCTGGAGGCCGCCTGTTGGATACCCATTTTGAAAGCACAACGCGTGATTCTTGCCGGCGACCATTGTCAATTGCCTCCAACCATTAAATCCCTGGAAGCTGCCCGACAAGGTTTGGCAAAAACATTATTCGAAAAGGGGATCAATAAGCATCCCGACAAGTCAACACTATTGACCATTCAATACCGCATGCATGAAGATATTATGCGGTTCTCGTCTCATTATTTCTACAAGAATGCATTGGTAGCGCATGATTCCGTTCGTCTGGCCCGCTTGTCTCCGTACGAACCACCCGTTGACTTTGTAGACACTGCCGGTTGCGGATTTTCAGAATCACAGGACCCGGAGACGCTCAGCCGGTTCAACGAAGGTGAAGCTACCCTCCTCATTCATTTGGTAGAACAGTTGGTAGAGTCCATAGGTATCGAAGCTTGGATAAACCTCAACTTCACGATGGGAATTATTACCCCTTACCGGGCGCAGGTGGATCACTTGCATAAACTTGCTGAAGCTTCAGCATTGCTGGAACCCCTCCACAAATTCATCACCATCAATACCGTTGATGCCTTTCAAGGACAGGAACGCGATGTTATTGCGATCAGTTTCGTGCGAAGCAACGACAAGAGCGAGGTGGGCTTCCTCAGTGACATTCGACGAACAAACGTGGCTATGACCAGGGCACGTAAAAAATTGATCATGATCGGCGACAGTGCTACACTGGCGAGTGATCCTTTCTATTTAGAATTGATGAATTATGTTCAGGATCGGGAATACTACCGGAGCGCTTTTGAACTAAAACGTTCCTGATATGTGGGATGAACAGCTTATCCGGTTTCACCACCAATTATCTCTCCAGGCCAAAATACCGAAGGGTATTGAGGTACTTCACCCCTACCGGGACGAATACACGATGTCGCTGTGTACAAGATTTTTTAAGAAGTACTATCACGACAATAAACCCCGCAAGCTTCTGTTAGGCATCAATCCAGGTAGATTTGGATCCGGCATCACGGGCATCTCATTTACCGATCCGGTGCGGCTGGAGAACGAATGCGGAATACCTAATCATTTTGATAAGCGAGGGGAATTGTCTTCTGATTTTATTTATCGTATGATCGCTGCTTATGGCGGACCAGCGGACTTCTACTCACGTCAATTGATTTCGGCAGCTTCTCCATTGGGGTTCGTCCAGGCCGGGAAGAATATCAATTATTATGATAATCCAAAGCTTCAGCAGGCAGTTACATCATTCATCATTGAGTCGATTTCCGCACTGGTGAAGATGGGGTGCGATCGAAAGAAGGGGCTCTGCATTGGTGAAGGCAAGAACTTTGCATTTCTTGCCGACCTGAATCAAAAACACGGCTGGTTTGATGAGGTGGTGGCCCTGGCTCATCCGCGCTTTATCATGCAATACAAGAGAAAGCAGTTGTCCGCCTATATCGACCGGTACCTTGCTGCGTTGGTTGATTAGCTTGCAGGTTTTCGGCGTACACCCCGTACCGCTTGCGCCGTGAACGGATCTTCTGGCCAGGAATGTTTGGGATACCGCATGCGAAGCTCCTTCCTGACTTCATGGTAGGTATTCGTCCAGAAACTGCGCAGGTCCTGAGTAACCTGCACGGGTTTATACCCGGGAGAAAGAAGATGAAGCAAAACGCGGGTGCGACCTTCATTCACGGTTGGTGTTTCCAGCAGTCCAAACATCTCTTGTAACCTCACCTCCATCACGGGTGGAGCACCGTCCAGTGAATAGTGAATTGCAATTTCTGATCCGCTGGGTACTTCACATCGCAACGGAGCTAGCATATCCAATCTTGATTGCAGGTTCCACGGCAATGATGACTTAAGAATTGACGGCAAATCAAGCTTTTCAAGTTCCGACTGCTTGTAGATGGTGCCAAGGAACGGTACCAACCAGCTTTCCAGCGAATTCAATAAACTCGCCTCTGACAGGTCAGGCCAACCATCATCGGGTCGCCAATGATGTAAGCTCAGGATGCGCGCCTGAGTGGCAATACAGGCTTCATTCCAGCCGAGCATCCGAAGACCTTGTTCCCGAATAATGGCGCATAGCACCCGATTCTTTTCATCTTCCGGTAAGCGGTGAATGGCCTTACTGCTTAATACAAGGTCACCCACCCTTTTCTCCTCAAAGGCCACCACCATGTGTCGCTCATCATCCCAGCGCATTCCAATATTAGCATGCGAGAGGAGTTCAAGGTCATCGGGGTCAATCGGAGCCGCGAGGAATATTTTACCCTCGCGCTGGCCTGCATCCAATTGTGTAGCACAGATCCAGGATTCATGCATTAAGGGGTCATGATCCGGCAACTTTGCGGTTCGACCATTGGCGAGTGTAAAAACTACGCTCTGTTTGTTTTGTTGTCGGGCTATGCGTTCAGGATATGCAGCCGTGGTAAGTCGACCGATCAGGTAGTGAGGTACTGGAGTATTGTCATCGGCTACATTGAGCAGACTGCGCCAATGGGCGGCAAGTCGCTCTATGCGTTCGAGGGTATTGCGATCGGCTGCCACGCGTTCACCACCACGCCACCGACGCAAGACTTCCACACGAAGGGAAATATCCGCACCGGCATCACGCCCCAAAGGATCACGTTCCTCAAGTATGGCTGCGACATCACAGGCCACTGACTTCTCTAATGCCCCCTTCGCTTCCAGTAAAAGATGTGCCATACGCGGATGTGTAGGTAATGCTACCATCTCTTTTCCACGGGGTGTTATACCTCCATCTTTATCTATGGCATCCAACTGCTCCAATAGTGTTGTTGCCTGCGCCACCGATCCAACAGGCGGGGGCGTAATCCAATGCAATTCGCTGATGTCACGCACACCCCATTGTGCCAATTCCAAAACCAATGAGGCCAGATCTGCTTCCAGTATTTCTGGTTTGCGTCGGGCAAGCAATCCGCGCTGAGTGCCTTCATCCCATAAGCGATAACAAATGCCCGGACCCAATCGTCCGGCTCGTCCGGCCCGTTGATCCGCAGCATCAATTGACACGCGCACTGTTTCCAATCGTGTGAGTCCGCTGCGGGGATCAAACCGGGGAACCCGCGACAAGCCACCATCAATCACCGTGCGGATACCTTCAATGGTGAGTGAAGTTTCGGCAATAGATGTTGCCAACACCACTTTCCGCAACCCATCGTTCCGCGGAAGAATAGCTTCCTGCTGTTGCCGGAAAGGTAAGTCTCCATACAAAGGATACACAACACCAGGAGCCCCTGCTTCTTCCAGCAACTGAGCGGTTTTGTTGATCTCCCCTGCGCCAGGAAGAAATGCAAGTATATCGCCAGACTCATCTCGCAATACGCGTTGAATAGCGGTGGCCACGCGGCCTGCAATTGGCGAGTCTGCTTCGCGCGGTGCATACCGGATCTCCACCGGGAATTGCCGACCTGAAGAGGTGATGACCGGTGCATTACCCAATGCATTGGCAATGTGAGCACTGTCTAATGTGGCAGACATGATCATGATGCGAAGGTCATCCCGCAACACAGACTGCACCTGCAGGCTAAGGGCCAGTGCCAGATCTGCCTGCAGGCTGCGTTCATGGAACTCATCAAAGATTAAAAGGCCAATCCCATCCAGAGCATTGTCAGATTGAATCATGCGGGTGAGAATACCTTCGGTGACAACCTCTATCCGGGTATGTTTCCCAACGCAGGTATCGAATCTCACCCGATAGCCGGCGGTGTCCCCCGGCTTTTCATCCAACAAATCAGCGATACGATATGCTACAGACCGTGCTGCGAGGCGTCGGGGTTCCAGCATGATAATCTTCTTGTTCTGAAGCCAAGGTTCATGCAGCAGTTGTTGTGGCAAGACAGTAGACTTACCCGCCCCCGGTGGTGCCTGAAGAATCACCCGGGTTGAAGCTGCCAGAGCAGTCTTCAATGCAGGTAATATCTCCAGTACAGGGTAATCAGACATCCTGTAAAATTACACGTTGATCGTTTTACCGACTAGATTCTCGCCTGGTATGTGTACAGCTCGAAGTAACGACCTTTGCGTTCGATGAGTTCTTCGTGCCGGCCGCGTTCTGCAATGTTTCCATTTTCGACCACCAGAATCTGATCTGCCTGACGAATGGTGCTGAGTCGGTGGGCAATAACGAATGTTGTTCTTCCCTGCATCAGACTCCGCAGACTTTCCTGAATCAATGCCTCGCTTTCGGTATCAAGATTAGATGTCGCTTCATCCAGGATCAATATCCGCGGATCCGCCAGGATAGCGCGTGCGATGGCGATCCGTTGACGCTGTCCTCCTGATAGTTTCACACCTCGCTCTCCGATAACGGTGTTGAGACCGTCTTCAAAACGATCGGTAAATTCATTGACGTGAGCAGCCTTCACCGCCTTCAGTAATTGTTCTTCTGTAGCCTTTGGCCGGGGGAAGAGTATGTTTTCACGAATGGTGCCTTCAAACAAAAAGTCATCCTGCAATACTACTCCCAATTGACTGCGATAACTATCCAGGGAGATTTTCCCAAGATCAATGCCATCAACCGTGATGACACCGCTTTGCGGATTAAGGAATGATGCAGCCAGACCAGCGATTGTTGTCTTTCCCGATCCGGAAGTGCCCACCAGGGCTGTTACAGATCCTGATGGTGCGCTAAAGGTGATATTTCGAACAACTTCTTTTCCTTCCTCATAAGCAAATGAAACATCCTTGAATTCAATATCACCCCGAATGGCCTGGGCTTTCACGGTGCGCACCGTGCCGTCATCTTCGGGTGTCATGTTCATGAGTTCTTCAGTCCGGTCGAGGCCGGCAAACGCCTCGGTCAACTGACTGCCGATGTTGCTCATCTGAACAATCGGGGCAATCATAAATCCGAGGTACAAGGTGAAGGCCAGGAACTCACCAAAGGTCAGCTCACCATTGATAATCATATATCCGCCCACGCCCATGATCCCTGTCGATGCCAGTCCCAGCAAGAAAGTCGCTGAACTTGTGATCAGGCTGGTGGAAGTCAGACTGGCTTTAATGTTGAGAAATAAACGCTCAACACCAGACTCAAAAGTTTTAATTTCCTGCTCTTCAGCATTAAATCCTTTAATGACACGAACACCATTGAGTGTTTCGGTGAGACGGCCTGTAACATCGGCAGTAATCTTGCCACGTTCACGGAAGATCGGTCTGATTTTGGAAAAGGCCTTCAGGGAAATCAAACCAAAGATGATTACGGGTACCAGTACATATACTGTCATGAGTGGGCTTATAGAGATCAGCAACACGAGGCAAATCACCGAAGTGAGCACGCCTCCCACCAATTGCACCAAACCCGTACCAACCAGGTTGCGCACGCCTTCAACATCGTTCATAATGCGACTGACCAGCGCACCACTTTTATTGTTGTCAAAAAAACGAATGGGCAATCTCAATACCTGCCGTTGCACCTTCGAACGGAGGATGGAAATCAATCGCTGCGCCTCCACACTTAGAATCTGGGTGAGGATATACGAAGTCACCGCCTGTACCAGTACCGAGAAGCTCACGGCAATCAGTACCAGTTTAAGCATCTCCATATTCCCCTTGGCAATAACATCATCCATGAGGTACTTGGTTGACCAGGGAAGCACCAGGCCGGACAACCGGCTTACGACGATGAGCACCAGGCCCACCATCAGGATACCCCGGCGGGGCCAAATAATGGTCTTAAATACCTGAGCGAGAGTTACT
>DAOMGC010000050.1:0-24569 GCA_035430125.1 Cyclobacteriaceae bacterium
CATTCATCTATGCCGAAGACCTCTGGGTGGCTAACCTGGATGGATCCAATCCCCGTCGCCTTACGGTGGACGAAGGCATCGAGTCGGCTCCGGTCTTCTCCCCCGACGGAAAAACCATCGCCTTCTCCGCTCAATACGACGGCAACACGGATGTGTTCATCATCCCGGTGTCGGGCGGACAACCGGTACGCCTCACCTGGCACCCCGGCGCGGACATCGTAAGGGGCTTCACCCCGGATGGCAACGCAGTATTGTTCAGCTCGGGGCGAAGCATCCACACCACGCGGTATACGCAACTGTTCACCGTGCCGCTCACGGGCGGATTCCCAACCCAACTCGAAATCCCCAATGCAGCGTGGGCAACCATATCACCGGATGGAAAATTCGTCGCCTATAACCCAATCGCCGATGTGTTCCGCCAATGGAAAAACTACCGCGGTGGTACGATCTCTACCATCTGGGTGTTCTCGTTCGCGGACAAGTCTGCCGTCCGCATCCCGCAATCGGAAGGCGGCAGCAACGACGCTGGCCCGCAATGGGTCGGAGATAAAGTGTACTTCCGCTCGGACCGCGATGGCGACTTCGCCCTCTATGAATATGACACGAAATCAAAAACAGTATCCAAAAAACTATCCATCGCCGGATTCCCCATCGTAAACATGACGGCCGGCGGCGGCAAGATCATCGTCGAACAGGGCGGATACCTCCACCTCTTCGATCCGGCCAAGACATCCGCCACCAGACTGGTGGTGGGTATCGCCGCCGACTTGCAGGAACTCCGGCCGCGCTTTGTGAAAGGCAGCAACTACATCCGCAGTGCGGACATCTCTCCGTCTGGATCACGTGCCGTATTTGACTTCCGCGGTGAAATCGTCACCGTGCCCGCTGAAAAAGGCGACGCGCGTAACCTCACGTTAACCACCGGCGTTCATGAAAAATACCCGGCCTGGTCTCCCGACGGAAAATCCATCGCCTACTACTCGGATGCATCCGGCGAGTACGAACTTCACATCCGCAACCAGGGTGGCAAAGGCGAACCACGTGCCATCAAACTCACCGGCACCGGATTCTACAACGCCATCCGCTGGTCACCCGACAGCAAGAAGCTCACCTACATCGACAACGGCAGAAACCTCTACGTGCTCGATGTAGCAACAGGTGCAAGCAAGAAAATCGACAGCGATGAAATTTATTCTCCGGGTGCCTTCCGCATGATGCACGGCGATTGGTCAACAGACTCGCAATGGATCGTATACACCAAGGTACTTGAGACCAACTTCACCAAGGTGATGTTGTATTCAGTGGCCACGGGACAAACTACCGCCGTAACCGATGGCCTCAGCGATGCCACTGAACCAATTTTCGATCCGTCGGGCAAGTACATGATGTTCCTCGCTTCCACGGATGCAGGTCCGGTGGTGAACTGGTTTGACCAGTCCAACAACGACATGCGCGCCACGCGAAGCATCTACCTGCTGACGCTGCAGAAGGAAACCATTTCTCCTTTCGCGAAGGAAAGCGACGAGGAAGAATCCAAGTCCGAAAGCAAGTCGGGTGCTCCGGCCACGGTGCGCATCGATCTCGATGGCATGAACAACCGCATTGTTGACTTCCCCATCAAGGCCGGCAACTACGAAGGTCTGGATATGGCCAAGGAAGGTGAACTCCTGTATGTTGCCTATAGCCAGGATGGCAACGGCATGCTGCACAAGTACGACATGAAGAAGCGCAAGGACAGCGACGTGGTGGAACTGGATCAATACTACCTGAGCGCGGACGGCAAGAAGATGCTGTATGCCAAGGGAAATGCGTGGACCATCTCCAACGCCGGTGAAAAACCCGAAGCCGGCAAAGGCAGCGTGAACACCAATGACATCCAGGTGAAAATTGATCCCGCGGCCGAATGGCCCAACATGTTCTATGAAGCATGGCGCATCAACCGCGACTATTTCTACGATCCCAACATGCACGGCGCCGACTGGCCTGCGATGAAGACCAAGTATGCTGCCTTCCTCCCCGACCTCGCATGCCGCAATGACCTCAACACGGTGATCATGTGGATGTGCAGTGAGTTGGGCGTAGGCCACCACCGCATCACCGGCAACGGCGACAGGTTAAACAATCCGGCTACGATACCAGGAGGTTTGCTCGGCGCGGACTACACCATTGCCAACGGACGCTATCAATTCAAAAAGATCTATGGCGGACTCAACTTCAATCCGAATCTGCGCTCACCCCTCACCGAGCCAGGAGTGAATGCCAAAGTCGGAGATTACATCCTGGCCGTGAACGGCAAAGATGTTTCCGGTAACGACAACATCGACAAGTACTTCGAAGCCACCGCCGGCAAGATCACCGAGCTCACCATCGGACCCAATCCAAATTACACCGGCTCACGCACGGTGAAAGTAGTTCCGGTGGAGAATGAGGCCACCCTCCGCAACCGCGACTGGGTGGAAGGAAACCTGAAGAAGGTAACAGAAGCGACCAAAGGACAAGTGGCGTATGTGTACGTGCCCAACACGGCCGGACTGGGTCATGAGTATTTCAAGCGCTACTTCTTCCCGCAGGCCAACCGCAAGGCAATTATTGTTGACGAGCGCTACAATGGCGGCGGTCAGGTAGCGGATTACTACATCGAGTTGCTCACGCGTCCGTATCAAAGTCATTGGGCGCTGCGTTATGGCAAAGACTTCAAGACACCTACCGCGTCGATACAAGGACCCAAGGTGATGTTGATTGATGAGAACGCCGGTTCGGGTGGCGATATGTTGCCGTGGATGTTCCGCAAGTTCAACGTGGGCACGCTGGTGGGCAAGCGCACGTGGGGTGGATTGGTTGGTATACTCGGGTATCCCGAGTTCATGGATGGCGGCGGGGTAACGGCGCCCAACCTGGCCATTTGGACCAAAGATGGATTCATCGTGGAGAACGTGGGTGTTCCGCCGGATGTAGAAGTGGAACAGAATCCTTCAGACGTGATCAAAGGACACGACCCGCAACTGGAGAAGGCCATTGAGATTGCCTTGAAGGAACTGGAAAAAAATCCGCCGGTGGAACCGATTCGGCCGGCGTTTCCTATCAGGGTGAGGAAGCCGTAGAAGGAATCACTCCTCGAAGGAGTGCACCCAGTTTTTGACCGTCAGCTTCTGATATTTGTGTTGAAGCGATGGCTATGCTCTTCGGTGCAAATGTAAAGGTCATTGGGTTGCTTGTAGTTGATTCAACTGGTCAGGGTTCCCGCAGATTTGCACCGATGAAAAGCAGATTAGCGCCGAATCCAAATCCGCGTTGATCCTTTGTATTTGATCCCCGAACATCTGCGGGAAACTTATCTACGCCAATTGGGTTTGTTTGAATACAAGGTCAAATAATTGGCAATGGAACAGTTATTGGGCTGTTTGTAGTTGATTCAACTGGTCAGGGTTCCCGCAGATTTGCACAGATGAAAAGCAGATTGGCGCCGAATGTTAATCTGCGTTGATCCCTTGTATTTGATCCCGAACATCTGCGGGAGACTTATCTATACCAAAATGGTTTAAGCTGAATCAGTACAGGTTCGATCAATTGGCGATGTATAGGAGAAAGGAAAGGTTGTTTCGAGTGGCTTTGAGTACAGGCCCAGTGAAGTTGGTACAAAAGAGACCCTCATGCAATTGATAAACTCATAAATTCTTATGCCAATCCAAAAATCTTCATTCACGAGGAAACAACTGGACGAAATGTTCAAGCTTGGATACAGGCTTGCTTTTGAAACCAGGGGTAAGAAAAACTGGAAAGAAATATTCAATCTTTGGTATTGCGCAGCATCTGGAGGAATTAAGCGGGCTCGATTTTATTTAGGTACCTGCTATGACAATGGCCTGGGCACCAGAAAGAACTTAAGTCTTGCTTTTCATTGGTACTTAAGGGATGCAATGGACGGCCAACGTGACTCACAATACAATGTCGGATTCTTCTTTAGAACCAACGAGCTTAACATAAAGAATCTCAGAAAAATGGTCTATTGGTATACCAAAGCTGCAAAGTCTGGATTGATTGATGCTCAAAGAGACCTCGGTTATGCATACTTCTATGGCGAAGGCGTTCGAAAAGACTATCAAAAAGCCATCTATTGGTATAAGAAAGCAGCTGCCCATCATGATGACAAGGCCCTTTACAACCTCGGGCTCTGCTACAAACATGGAGACGGTGTGGTCAAATCAAGGCGTTGGGCAAGGCATTATTTTGAGAAAGCTGCCAGATTGGGGCATAAAAAAGCAAAAAGAGAGTTACATCTGCGTTAATCTGTTGTATTCGATCCCCGAACATCTGCGGGAGACATATCAATAATCTTTCACATCAGGGAGATACCGGATCGCGCCGCGACGGCTTGTCCGGTATGACAGTACGGGTTGGGTGCACTCTTTCATATTACATGATTGCACTTACTACTTACCACTAACCACTAACCACTAACCACTTACCACTCACCTCCTCCCATCCAACTTCCAACCTCCAACTTCCACTCACCACTCCCCCACCCACTTCCCCCCTACCATCGTCCCCTTCACCTTCACACCCCTGATTTGTTCGGGTGCGATAGTGAGGATGTCCTGATCGAGGACAACCAGGTCTGCTAGCTTGCCGCGCTCCAAAGAACCCTTAATCTTTTCTTCGAATGAAGCATACGCTGCATTAATCGTGTACGCCTCAAGCGCCTGCGCTACAGTGATCTTCTCCTCCGGAACCCAGCCATCCGGATTCTTATCATCCAATGTCCGTCGTGTCACCGCCGCATAGATTCCTTCGAGGGGTGTTGGCGGTGCCACAAACCAGTCGCTGCCGAACGCCACGCGGGCACCGGCTTTCATCAATGAACCGAATGCATACGTTGTTTTGCTCCGCTCGGAACCGATCACCTTTTCGGCCCAACGGCCGTCGTCAATGGCATGGTAGGGCTGCATCGAAGCAATGACTCCCAGTGATTTGAACCGCTCAATATCCGCAGGTGACAGGTGCTGTGCATGTTCAATCCGGAAGCGCCGGTCACGGGGTCCGTTTTCTTTCTCAATACGTTCATAGATGTTGAGCAGGGTGTTGATGGCCTTGTCGCCGATGGCATGAATCATCACCTGCAGTCCGGCTTTGTCCGCCGCAGAAGCCCATTCATACAGATCTTTCTCAGGTGTAATAAAAAATCCCGAGTCGGCAGGTGCGTCGGTAAACGGTTTGAAGAATGCGGCAGTGTGTGAACCGAGCGAACCATCCACAAAACCCTTGAGTCCGCCATAGCGCAACCACTTGTCGCCATGGCCCTGCTGTTCCACTTTTGATTTCACATTGCTCCAGTCGCTAAGGTTCTCGACGGCATAGATGCGGGTGATCATCCGACCTGCGTCATGCGCGCGCTCGAACGCCTTGGTATAGCCATACATATTGTGGGTGGAAGTCACTCCCTTCGATGCGACGTAACGCATGGCGGTATCCAGTGCTTTGTTCTGGATCGCCTCTGATAATTCCGGCACTTTAGGATTGATCCACTCCTGGGCATTGTCTTTGAAAACACCGGTCGCCCTGCCTTTCTTATCGCGCACCACCGTGCCGCCAGCGATATCGCCGACCTTGTCGGTAAGTCCGGCTGCTTTCATCGCTGCGGTGTTGGCCAAAGACATGTGGCCATCCAGCCGGTTGACCCAAACCGGATTGTTGCGGGTCACTGAGTCAATCCAATCCCGGGTAGGAAGTTCGCCGCCCCAGTTCATATGATCCCAGTCGCCGCCCATGATCCAGGCACCCGGTGTTTGCTTAGCCGCGTATTCCTTAAAGCGGTTGATGAATTCGGTTTTGGTCTTCGCATCGCGCAACTGAATGGAGAGCAACGCAAGTCCGCCAGTGACAAAGTGCGTATGCGAATCAATGAACCCTGGCACGATCAATCCACCCTCTGGAACTTCGGTAACGGTAGTTGCCTCACCCACCCACTGCTGGATATCGCTTCGTGAACCCGTCGCTACAATGGTGTCGCCATTGATTGCGATTCCTTCCACCACGGATTGCTTGTCATCTCCCGTCCATATCTTTCCAAAAATGACTTTCTCAGCCGACGGATGTTGGCTGCATGCCGAAGCGAACAATATGATCAGGAAAAGTATTCTCTTCATGACAACTTGGGGTTTTGGTGATGGCGATCTTTATCGCGGGCTGTTTTCTTTTCCATGTTGCGCTGAAAGGCTTCGGTGAGGTTGACACCCGTTTGATTGGCGAGGCAGATCAGCACCCACAGCACATCGGCCATTTCATCGCCCAGGTCCTTATTCTTATCTGATTCTTTTTCCGACTGCTCGCCGTATCGCCTGGCCATGATGCGAGCCACCTCACCTACTTCTTCGGTGAGGATGGCCATGTTGGTGAGTTCACTGAAATACCGAACGCCGTGGGTTTTGATCCAGGTGTCGACTTGGGATTGGGCTTCTTGCAAGGTCATAGAGAAGGGATTAGGACTTAGAACTTAGGGAATAGGTATTAGTTTTCAGTCCTAAGTTCCATGATCTAAGTCCTAATTCCTATTTCATATTTCTTCAAAAGACACATCCATCACCGGGTATTTTTCCCAGCCATTGAAATCAAAGTGCCACCATTCTGATGCATTAACCTTGAATCCATTTTTCTCCATGATGGAAATAATCGTGGCCCTGTTCTTACGAGCTACCGGATCATTGATCGGTGTTGAAGGCCAGGCCTCCTTGCGGAAAGAATCCCATTCGGTAGGCATTATAATTTCTTTCCGGGTCTTCAAGTCAATCAGGCTCATGTCCAACGCACACCCGCGGTTGTGTTTTGATCCGCGATAAGGGGAAGCCACATACGTCGTGTCGTGGTAGCGTTCGTAAAACAAGACCGTCGCTGCATAGGGACGGTACGCATCATAAATCTTAATGCCCAGTCCCATTTTGTTGAAGTCGGCCTGCGCTTTTCGCAACGCTTCGGCCACCGGGCGACGGACAAACGCACGGGCGGAAGTATAAATCTTCTCTTTCAGGAAATTTTTGGTCGTAGCGTATCGGATATCAAACACAAAATCCGGGAACATTTTCTCCAGGTCCACCAGCTCCAGGTTGGCATCTTTTTTCACACTGGCGCGGTACTCCTCTTTCAGCACGGCTTTGACGCCATATTTGGATTGTCCCACTGCGATCAGCGGGAGAAAAAACAGCATGATTAGAATCCTTTGCATACTTTTAAAGAAGAATTTCCCAACCCATGAAAATAGTCAAAAGAATCCTCATCGCCCTGATTGCCATCCTGCTCCTTGCAGCGGTTGGCGTTTACTTCTTTCTTCAATCAACCGCCCCAACCTATTCAGGCGAGCAGCAACTGGCAGGCTTGAAGGAGACAGTGGAGATCAACTATGACAATTACGGGGTACCTCACATCTACGCCCAGAACCTGGAGGATGCCTATTTCGGATTGGGATATGCCCACGCGCAGGACCGGCTTTTCCAAATGGAGATGTTACGCCGTGCTGCTTCAGGTCGACTGGCCGAAGTACTGGGCAAAGACCTTGTGAAAGTTGATAAACTATTTCGCACACTCGGCATCAACCAATTTGCAAAACAACAGGCCGCCAAATACCTGAGCGCCGATACAGCTGATTTTCAGAAAGCAGCACTGGCTTATCAAAAAGGTATCAACGCGTACATCCACCATGGAAAAACTCCGCTTGAGTTCACCATCATGGGCATTCCCAAAACAGACTTTACACCCGAAGACATCTACCACGCCATCGGCTTTATGTCATTTGGATTTGCAGAAGGCATCCGCATGGATCCTGTATTGGATAAGATCAGAACGGAACTGGGCGAAGAATACCTGAAACCACTGGCCGTTCAGACACCAAAGGATGCCGTGCGCATTCCAGTTTTTAACGGACCTGTGAAGAAGTTAGCGGGCGACTCATTGATTTCTGCCATACATGATGCGCTCGAAATGATTCCCGTACCGCTTTGGGTAGGCAGCAACGGATGGGTCGTGGCAGGAGATCGCACCGCCTCGGGCAAACCGATCCTTGCCAATGACACACACATCGGTTTCGGTCAGCCGGCCGTTTGGTACGAAGCCAATCTCGAATACCCCGGGTTCAAATTCTATGGTCACCATTTAGCGGGAGTGCCCTTCGGTATGTTGGGTAACAATACGTTCTGCGGCTGGGGACTTACCATGTTTGAGAATGACGACACGGACTTTTACCGTGAGACGATCAATCCAGACAACAGCGAGCAGGTGATGTTCAATGGCACCTTCGAAACCATGGCCGTTCGCGACGAGGTCATCAAAGTGAAGGGTGAATCGGACGTCGTATTGAAAATAAAGACAACCCGCCACGGACCGATTGTAAATGGTATCCTCGACAACGTAGAAGAAGGTGCTGCGCCCGTTGCCCTGTACTGGACACTCCATCATATCGACAACGAAGCCTTACAGGGTGCATATCAGATTAATCATGCGACCAACTTTGATGAGGCCCGCGCAGGCGTGATGAAGTTCACTTGTCCAGGACTTAACGTGATGTACGGTGATGTGGCCGGCAATATCGCCTGGTGGGCTGCTGCCAAACTACCCATTCGTCCGGCACATGTGGCATCTAAATTTTTCCTGGATGGAAGCTCTGGAAAAGATGAATACCTGGGATTTTATGATTTCACTAAAAATCCGCAGAGCATTAATCCGCCATCTGGCTTCGTGTATTCAGCCAACAACCAGCCGGATTCTGTAGACCATGTTTTATACCCCGGGTATTATTATCCCCGCTCCCGCTCCGGCCGGATTGTTGAGTTATTGAGCGAAAACAAGAAGTGGACACTGGATGACATGAAGAAAGTAAACCTCGATGTCAAGTCGCGTATGCTTCCCGACATTGCCAAAGAGATGGCTGCAGCACTCAAAACAGTCCCTAACAATCCTCACGCCGAACTCGTCACCATCCTCGAGCAGTGGGATGGCGACCATCAAATTAATGATGTTGCACCCTCCGTGTATTACAATCTGTTGGTTCAAGCCACATCGCTAGCCATGGAGGATGAGTTAGGTGAGTCCGCATACAAGTCATTGAACATGACTTCTATTCTTAAAAACTCGTACGACGTATTCGTACGGGCAGAAAATTCACCGTGGTGGGATGATGTGACCACCAAAGACAACAAGGAAACACGGGCTGATATTTTTGACGAAGCAGCTAAACGCACCCTGGCGTCATTGCAAAAGACCAGTGGTCCGACTGCTGCGGATTGGACCTGGGGAAAGATTCATACCCTTACCCACAAGCACCCGTTGGATGCTGTCAAGCCGCTGGCTCCTTATTTTAATGTTGGACCATTCATAGTACCTGGAGGCAGCGAAACCATCAACAACCTTCACTTTGAATTGGACACCGACGGGTATTTCCAGACGAATGGCGGTCCGGCATTGCGGAAGATCATGGACTTCAGTGATCTGAACAATGGTGAAACCGTATCGCCAACGGGTCAGTCAGGCAATGTGATGAGTCCGCACTATGACGACGAGGCCGAGATGTACGCCACCGGGAAGTTCAGGAAGATGCTGTTTGACAGGAAGGATGTGGAAGCAAGTTCGAAGAACAAGCTAGTATTGAGTCCAATTGACAACAAATAAACCAGGTTAGGGATTTATCACCGCAAAGGCACGAGGGCGCTAAGAATGAGACGCCAATTCAATGCATGAAACACGTGTAGGGTCTGTTCGCAACCGTCGATGCACTAGTCATGCGATGCACCCAGCCCCAGCGGGGCTGAATATCAATAGCCAAATCACAAATAGTAGTGCGACAACCCCAGAGGGGTTGAATTTTGATATCATAGATCTCCGTATTAAGAATTCACACAAAATGGCGTACGGAAACTCGGCTCTCACCAATAGTTTTGTAGTATGACGTCGCTATTTTTCCGAAACCTGTTCTTTACGATCCTGCAACCCGGCATGGTTGCCGGGGTAATACCAATGTGGTTGGCCTCAGCGGAATTGGAAGGCGTACATCCCGGCCTGAATCTTCCATTCGTTTTTGGCATGCTGACCTTTCTGGTCGGCCTGACCGTCATGATAACCTGCATTGTCAGTTTTGCGCGCCAGGGTAAGGGCACCTTGTCACCGGCGGATCCAACTACGCATCTCGTGGCGAAGGGACTATACCGGTATTCGCGCAATCCGATGTACGTTGGTGTGATGCTCATCCTTATAGGGGAATCCATTATTACTTCCTCGCAGACCTTGTTCGTGTATAGTGCTTTCATCCTTCTGTTATTTCACATGTATGTTATCTTCTTTGAAGAACCGCGGCTTCGCAAAGATTTTGGTGAAGACTACACCAGATATTGTGAAGAGGTAAGGCGATGGTTTTAACAGACCTGCGGGTCACCCCGGAATTGCCTACATTCGATAGATGAAAGTCAACCTGCTTTTTGCAGTTATTCTTATTTTCTGCGGGCTGCCTCTGTTTGCACAGCAAAAATTTATTGCTGTTACCATTGACGACCTCCCCACCGTAACCTACAGCGAATCAGACTCCACCTATCAACAACAATTGACTCAAAGATTGCTTGACGCCATGAAGGAATTTGATATTCCCGGCATCGGATTCGTGAACGAGGGGAAACTATTTAAAGACGGCAAGCACATTCCTTACCAGAAGGAGATGTTGCGGCAATGGACCGATGCCGGATTTGAACTGGGCAACCACACCTATTCGCATATGGATTATAATGACAACTCCATGAAGCATTTTGGACAGAATGTCATTCAGGGCGAACAGGTCACCAGAAAAATCATGTTATCCGCCGGAATGAAGCTGCGGTACTTCCGTCACCCCTACCTGCATGTGGGGAACACCAAAGAGCGATATGATTCCCTGAATGCGTTTCTCAGGGAGCATCATTATACCACCGCGCCGGTCACGATAGACAACGAAGACTATGTATTCGCCGCAGCATACCAACCGGCCAAAGATAACCACAACCTGATGCTGGGGACAGACATTATTACGGACTACATCAACTACATGGAAGCCAAACTGGTCTTCTATGAAAATCAGTCGCAAAAACTCTTTGGCAGGAATATCAATCACATCCTGCTGATTCATGCCAATGCCCTCAACAGCGACTGCCTCGGCGCCCTGGCCTCCATGATTAAGAGGAATGGATACGAATTTGTTTCTTTAGAGAAAGCACTTCAGGATCCGGCCTATCAGACGCCGGTCACGGTGTTCGGCAAGTGGGGAATCTCCTGGATTGATCGCTGGGCGATGTCACAGGGCAAGAAGGGAGAATTTTTTGTTGGGGAGCCGGAAACACCGGAATACATCAAGACCCTGGCTGCAGGAAAGCCTAAGTAAAGGTCAGGTAATCCCAACCATCTTTCATCAGATGGATTCTGTGATTTTTTTCCGATATTCTCAGGAGACCTTCCTCAACCTACCCACATGCCATGAAAAAAATATATATCCTGGTACTGGCGCTGGTCTGTAGCAGACCCGGAATTGCCCAACGGGAAACTTTCGATCTCTGGTCCTTCGTGCCTCCGTCCGGTTGGGAGCGCACCACCAACAAAGACGCTATCAGCTTCCTGAAATACAACAGTGACAAGAGCGGATACTGTCTCATCGCCATTTATGACCACCGGGAAGCGACCAACGATGTCCGGAAGGAGTTTGACATAGAATGGAAGAGCCTTATCGAGGACAGCAAGCAAATTCCGACACCTGCCTCTCCATCCGTGGAGGAGGGCTCCGGGTGGACGGTCATCACTGGAAGCAATATGTCGTCAACTACGCCGCCCTATCTGGCCAATCTGATTTCAATGGTAGGAGAAGGTAAAATTGTAAGCGCACTTGTCTTCATCAGCGATGAGTCATTTATGCCCGTAGTTAAGCAGTTCATCGCCGATCTCAGGCTGGAACGTCAAACCCCTGTAACCACCAATGCTCCGTCTGCTGCGACGCAGGGACAAAGTACTCAACCGAACAGCCAACCTGGTATCACAGGAATATGGCGATCCCTTTGTAATGACAAGACCAGTATCTCAACCGTCTACAACAGCAACTACGAAACCGTGTCGCAGCTAACTACCACCGGAGGGCTTCGGGCCAAACATCTGATATTGTTCAGCGATGGAATTATGTGCAGTTATCCGTCCGGGAGAGGATTCCGAGACCACACGGAACAGCGCAAAGAAGATCCCAATACCTGGGGAACTTATCAGTTTAGCAGTGGATCAGGACAATTCAAGTTTGACGGGCTTTCCACCGCGTATCCTTTCACGATACAAAATGACCGGATGCAGTATGAAAAATGTGTATATGATCACATGCCCTGGGTAGAAAACCTAAAGCTTTCGGGCACCTGGTCTGTGGAAACTAATCCAGAAGAATATAAAGCCAAAGGCATGAATGCAGAACCCGTCATTCGTTTTGGGACGGATGGCCGGTTTGCGGACGTAGGTGCTGTCTACTACCTCAACCACATCAAAGGTTCCAGTGAGGACTTCTCGGACAATAAGTACGGCGACGGCCGGTATGAAATCAAGAAGTATACGCTTACCCTGATATTCGACGATGGACGCACCTACGACTATACCTACCTGAATTTTGATGGCAACATCAGTAATCCAAAAGAAATCAGTGTTGGATTTAACTTTCTTAGCCTGAAGTAGCAAGAAAACCAACTTTACACAAGTACGGATTCCCGGATCAAATGACAGTGTCCTACACCTATTAGGTGTAGGACACCTTTATTACCTTAGCAAATAATGAACGAAGACACGCAGCGAATTTGCCAGAACTGCGGGCAACAAGCCACTGGTGCCTATTGCGCTTCTTGTGGAGAGAAGTCTTTTGATCCTTCTCAGGAATTCCGGCTTACGCATTTTCTGAGACAAGTCTACGATGAATTTATCGCTATCGATTCAAAACTACTTAAGACCATTGGCACGTTGCTCGCCAAGCCAGGCAAACTTACCCAGGAATCAATGCATGGGGTCCGTATCAAATACCTGAAGCCCATTCAACTATTCCTGCTCGTCTCCGTCGCATTCTACTTTTTTCTACCCGGATCAGACGCCTACTATTCAAATCTGAACGAAATGAACAAGGGATATGTACAGGGCAATTATCTGGAAAACACATTTCACTACAACGTAATCAGTGCCCTGGAATCCAGGTCGGGCAGAACCGGCCTTACGGTAACGCAGTTGATTGCCAATTTTGAAATTAGTGCTGCGGAGAAAGCGAAGGGATTTCTTTTTCTGATCATCCCGTTTTTGGGACTTCAGATCTGGCTGCTCTTCTCCCAATCCGTCAAGTTCTACGTCGTTCACGTAATGCTGGCCCTGCACGCATTGTCCTTTTTCCTTTTGCTCAACCTTGGTTTCGTACTGCTATTACGTGGGATAGGCGTAAAGGATTTTAGCGGTATTGTCTTTTTGCCCGTCGGAATGATCTTTGCGGGTTATCTGTACTTGTCGTTCAAACGGATTTTTGGATCTTCCGGCGTGCGGTTGATGATCAATACTGTAATCACTACATGCACCTTCGTTCTGCTTCTTCTGGTGTATCGTCAGCTTGTCACTATCACCACCATAGTACTGCTTTGATTGTATCTCTTTGCCGAATCAGGTCCGGGTATTACTCACCGAATAAAACATAGAATCCACGTTCGGTACGGTGAATTATCGGCTCAAGGTGAAATGCCGCCTGCAGGTGCTCGGGTGAAAGCACTGCTTCTTTCGAACCAAACGCCTGCACCCGGGCGTGATTGAGCAAGAGAATGGTGTCTGCAAAGCGGGCAGCCAGGTTCAGGTCGTGAACCACACCAATTACGGTGAGGTTCGTGTCGGTCAGTAATCTCCGGAGCCGTGTCATAAACTGCATCTGGTAGTGAACATCCAGAAACGTAAGGGGCTCATCGAGGAGCAAGTACCTCGGCTCATTCGGTTTCGAAAACCAGACTTGTGACAACACCCTGGCAAAGTGAACCCGCTGCTTCTCACCTCCACTCAACGTCATATAGTTCCGGTTTGCAAGCGCCGTAACATCAAAGTACGCCATAGACTCCTCCACGGCCTGCTCGTCAAGTGCCACCGGTGAATTCACAAAATGTGGATAACGCCCCATCATCACAACTTCCCAGACCGTCAGCGGAAACGCCAGATCGATATGCTGGGATAATACCGCCCTGGATTTTGCCAGTTCTTCATCGCTGTATTGCTTCAAATCGCGTGCGTGCTGAAGCACTGTTCCGGACGTAGGGGTCAATTGCCGGCTGATCACTTTAATCAATGTCGACTTGCCTGCACCGTTGGGCCCGATGATCAGGTTCATTTTTCCCGACTCAAAACGTGCGGATACATCATCCAGCAACAATTTAGGACCAACAGCCACGGTGAGATTTTTTACTTCGATCATCTTACACGTAGTATTGGTTCTTCCTCAACAAATAAACAAACACCGGCACCCCCACAAGGGAAGTCACTATGCCAATCGGCAACTCGGCCGGTGCAAGCAATAACCTGGCAACGAGGTCCGCGAGGCTCAGCACAATACCCCCCAACACCGCGCTTCCCACCAACAAAAAGCGATTGTCCGATCCCCTGGTTAATCGAAGCAAATGGGGAACGACCAGCCCCACAAAACTAATCACGCCTACAAATGCCGTGGCAGTGGCCACTAGAATCACATTAATAAGAATGATCATCCGCTGCAAGCTACGCAGGTTGACACCCAGGTGTGAAGCTTCATCTTCACCGATCATCAATGCATTAAGGTGCTTGGTATGCCGAAGCGCCCACCCCAAACAAACTAGTGAGGTGACTGTGATAATCGCCACGGAATTCCAATTGGCTCCGGACAAGGTACCCATGTTCCAGAAGGTGATAGATCGAGCCTGCGGATCGCGAGCGATATAACTCATAAACCCGACTCCGCTCAAAAACAACGCATTAATAGCCAGGCCGGTGAGGAGCAAAGTGACAACCGAGCTACGTCCCCTTTGCTTGCTGCGGGCGAGAAAGAGTACCAACAACGTTGATAACAACCCGCCGAGGCACGCGGCCAACGGCAGGGTCCATACGCCGGCATTAAATGAAAAGGTAGCACCCAGCACAAAGTAAAGGCTCGCACCAAAGGCAGCACCGCTTGAAGTGCCGATCAACCCCGGCTCAACAATGGGGTTGCGAAACAGGGCCTGCATCAACACACCCGACATAGCAAGGCTTGCACCCACCACCATGCAGGCCAGAGCGCGGGGCAGCCGGATATCCAGGAATATTCTTTCATTCAGCGTTTGTTCAGCATTACCAAACCAACCCTTTATAGCATCCAACATCGTGGATATTTCAATCTGAATGGCTCCGAATCGAATGGACAACAAAAGCACAACCACCCAGACCAACAAAAGTCCGGGAATAATGCCTTTGTATCTATTACTGAACCGGCCCATTTGCACGAATGAGTAATTGCAGGTTGCTTACAATCTCACCGGTTCGCGGACCTACATACACCATATCATGTTCTTCAACCCGGAATATCCGGTTGTTCTTGGCAGCCTTGGTACCGGCAACTCCGGGCAATGACTTAATCTGATCCAGTGAGCCTAATTTATCATAACCGAAATCGGTGAGCAATATCACATCCGGATCGGCTTTGGCAATGACCTCAGCGGATAACTGCATCATCCCTCGCTCCCCTTCCAACGGAATCTCTCCGCCGGCCCAATCGATCATTTTCCCGCCGGTGGTATTTTTTGTAAGGGTGAGGTACACATTGTTGGCGCGACCATAGTGAATCACCACCACCTTAGGCTTGTCTTTCAATTCCGTACGGACGGCAATTGCCGCTGTCATGTCAGCATCCAATTTCCTGTTAATGGAATCAGCGGCCTGTTCCCGGTGAAAATAGGCACCCATTTCAGTAATCAAGGCCTTGGTGGAAGCAATATCCTCTCCCTTGGTATCAAAAACCTTCATGGGTATCTTCAACTCATTCAATTGGGTCATGACCTGCTCAGGCCCCACATTATTGTCATGAATAATAATCGTGGGCTTCATAGAAAGAATTCCTTCAGTACTCAGTGCCCGGTGATATCCAACGGTTGGTAAAGCTTTGATCGCGGGCGGCCACGTGCTCGACACATCCACAGCAACGAGATTCTCTTGCGCACCAAGTGCAAATATTATTTCATTGTATTGCTTCGCGATACATACGATACGAGTCTCTGAATCCGACTGCTTATCCTGATTGGCAAACCGGCCGCAGGAACTCAGCATCAACAGGCCGAGGTAAAATATCTTTTTCATCTTTCTAAAGTTAAAAAAAGTGACCCCGAAGGGTCACTTTTAAGGTAATTAAATCAGAACGTGTATTTCAAGTTAAGTCCGCCAAAGTAATTGATGTCTTTGGGGCCGGGCAGGAAAGCATCCGGCAATTGATTAACAAATACCATTTGCGCATACTGCACACTGGTGATGTTGTTTGCGCCTACGTAGAGATCAGCGTCCCAGTGACCGGCAATGGTCTTGCGGAATCCAAATTTTGCATTGAGCAAACCATAGCTGGGTGCACTGTTCAGACCATCGGGTGTGAAGGGCATCGTCTCCCGGAACATGTAAGTAATATTGCCATACAAACCAGGTCTGGTACTGAAGTCAACTCCACCGTTGGCAGTGATTGGTGCCACACCGGCCACCTTGTTTCCTGAATAGTCAGCTGGAGCAATCAGCACGTTATTCTGGAACGTAAAGCTGTTATACTTGAAATCAGAATAAGTTACATTGGCGAATGGCCGAACTGTCTTCAGAAATCCTGTCTCTGAAGATACCAGGGTATACTTCACCATAGCCTCAAGGCCTTTATTGTCATAGCTGCCGCTGTTCACCACGTAGCTGTATAAAGTGGCGGTCCCTGCGGCATTGGGCACTCCTACCAACGTCATCTTATTGTCGAATTTGGCACTGAACAACGCAACCTCATAAACCAGCTTGTCATCCAACAAGGCACCCTTGGTACCAATTTCAAACTGCGTTCCTTTCTCCGGCTTCAATCCCGTATTGACTTTGCCTGCCAGCGGCGTGTAAATGCTCGATGCCACAGGTGCCTTGTACCCTTGTCGATAAGAAGCATACACGGATACTTTGCCATTGATCACCTTATTGACGGCAATGCTTGGCGAGGCCAATCCGTTATAGTTACTGTTATAGGTGGTAGGCACCGTATTGGAGGCCGTGTTGTTGGCGGCCACATAAAACTTGTCGATCAAGCTGATGTTCATGGAGCTGGTTCCCAAACCTGCGGTGACAGAAAAGTCTTTGGGCAATGTCAACGTCCACTGGGTAAATAAAGAATATGTTCCTGTGATCGTAGTCTGGTTGCTCCGGATGGCACCGATAATATTGTATCCGCCCGGATCAGCATTGTTGGTGACCATCGGATAAGCAATTGGTTGCGCATACTGCTTCTGCGCTTCCATCCCGGTTACACCAGACAAGGTGATCCCATCTGCCAGATTAAACCTGGCGTCGAAGGTGGTTCTTAATCCATAATTGACTGATGTTTTGTCAGTCCAGCCGCCAGCAGAGCTTGCATTATTACTTACACCGGTGCCAAAAATGGTCGTGGTATTTGACAGCTTATCGCTAAACTGGTAGGTGTGTCCAAGGCCGGCCCGGAAACTGATCAGGTTCGAGTGAGCATCATTCTTGATATAAGCAGGGTTACCGCTATAATCCAGGTTGTTGTACTGATCGATGGTCAATTCACCGTTGCGCTGGTCATAGCTGTTGCTCCAACCTATATAACTAGTGAGGGCTTGCTTCGGATTCAATTTGAAATCACCCATCATATTAACAAAGTCCTTTGTCGAAGAGGTGTGATCCATGAATCCGGAGTAGTTCTGCTTGCCGTAATTAACCAGAATCGAACTCTTCTCGTTGGAAATCTGGAGGTGTGTGGTCATCCGGTTCAAGCCATAGCTGCCCACCAAAACATCCTGCCCAATGGAAACCTTGTCTCTATCAGGGCGGATCGTTTGCATATTAACCACACCGGCAATGGCGAGTCCATATAAAGTACCCGAGGGGCCTTTGGTAATTTCCACATTTCCGATGGAGCCAAAGTCGATGTCATCGAGGACGGTGATACCCTCGGCATCGGTAATAGGAATGCCGTTGAGGTACACCTTCACCCCCTGACCGTCGAAGTTGCTGTTAATTCCGCGGGGACCCGGCCCACCGCCACCATACCCGCGGATGTTAAATGATTGACCGCCGGCGATCGAACGTCTTTGCATAAACACACCGGGAACGTTGGCGTTGATGGCATCATCCATAAACAGACCCGTGGAACGTTTGATCTCCATGGGGCTGAGTTTAACCAAAGCAACAGGTTGGGCCAGTACGGTACGATTGGCTTCGGAGGTGGCCGTGATTTCAACAGCATTCAAAATCGGATTGGCGGCAGCCAGCGCAATGTTTAACGTTGCATTACAATCAGAAACCTGAGCCGTGGCCGTGGTATACCCTACAAAGGAAACTGTCAAGGCCATGGCGCCTGAACATGGTAGCGAGAATGATCCATCCCGATCGGACGTGGTGCCTTGTTGCTGACCATATTGAATTGTAGCGCCTTGTAGTGGAACACCTGCTGCGTCCGTGATCGTTCCCTTTACGGTCTGCGCCAACAATGGTACCGTGAGCAGTAGCAATAGCGTAAATACGAGTAAATTCTTTTTCATAATAGATTGATAAAAGCCTGAAACATGATCATGCACCCGCCCTTTCATGGCCGGTGATGAAAACTTAAGTGTGAACGTAGAAGAGAATCAGGCCCTGGGCGGCGGTGTACGCATGCCGGGTATCGAGGATACCGGATACCAGGAGGTATTGAAATTTGAATGCGTAATAAATTCGGACAGTGATGGAGTCCAGGATTGAACAATGGGTTGGGTTATTGGCTGAAGGCTTCCCTTGAAAGCCGCACCGCCGGCCTTCTCTTTCTCCGGATTGATCAGCGACAACAGCATTTCTTCGAAACTGTCATTCTCACATTGAATAATGACATTTCCATTGCCCCTGGCAATTGAAGCCACGTCATACAACTTGCCTTTCCACTCAAATTCAGTATCCTTTTCAATCCATTGAATCTGCTGGTATTCGGCTTCCGAAACAATCACTTCTTCCATTCCTGATTTCTTGACCGACTTCACCCAGGATTGAAAAGCAGTACGGTGATGCAGGGTGTAGTACGAACTGAATATACCCATCGTCCCGACCATGTACAGCATGGCGAGCCCCAGCAAATGGATCGATGAGCGTTTCTTCATGGTCAAACCAAGGTCAATGATACTGGATTTTTAGCTACCTGCGAAAAGGCTTTATACGGAAAAAATCCTGCGATGGGTAGGAGACCCAAATTGCTGTTTTTCATAGGCCAAGGCCATTATTTACTATCTTGAACTAAAATAAATACGTATGAGTCAGACTTCGGACCAAGCCGCGCTGGACGCCGCAGCGGAAACCCAGCGATTCATGACCGCTGTCTACGGCTGGATGTCTTTTGCGCTGGTCATTACAGGCCTCGTGGCCATGTACACCGCATCGAAACCCGAACTGCTCAACCTGGTCTTCGGCAATACATGGGGATTGATCGCCGTCGTATTGCTGGAGTTTATTGCTGTCGCCGTCCTGGTGTCTTTGTTATCCAAACTGAATTCCTTTCAGGCCACGCTAATCTTCATTTTGTATTCCGCGCTTAACGGACTTACCCTGTCGGGCATATTTGTGGTGTACACAGCCGAGTCGATTGAGTTCACCTTTTACATTACGGCTGGTACTTTCGCTGCCATGAGCCTGTATGGATACACCACAAAGAACGACTTATCCGGTTGGGGTAGTTTCCTGAGTATGGGACTTATCGGGCTCATCATCGCCAGCTTCGTAAGTATCTTATTCGACACGTCTGCATTCTCCTGGATCACATCATGTTTTGGGGTTGCTACGTTCGTTGGGCTCACTGCTTATGACACCCAGAAGATAAAGGCCATGAATATCATCGGCAACGAAGGCACAGACGAAGACCGTAAAGAGGCCATCATGGGTGCCCTTGAATTGTACCTCGACTTTATCAACATGTTTCTCTATCTGTTACGACTATTCGGAGATCGCAAATGAATGCTATCGAAACCTGGCGTCAGGATACACCTGGATGCCAATCCAAAGTTCATTTCAATAATGCCGGAGCATCGCTGGTACCAACACCGGTGCTGCGTGCCACCCTTGACTATCTCTCCCTCGAAGCCGTCACCGGTGGGTACGAAACGGCTGATCTGAAAGCTGACGCCATCAAAGGCTTTTACGCTTCCATGGCCAGGTTGCTGAATACCCAACCGGGCAACCTGTCCTTTCAATCCAGTGCCACCAGTGCATTTGCTATCGCACTTTCCTCCATTCCATTTAATAGTGGTGACAAGATTCTGATCGCAGCCGAAGACTACATTTCCAATCAGATTGCTTTTCTGTCCATGCAAAAACGTTTTGGCGTGGAATTAATTCGCGCCAACAGTTTGCCGGAAGGTGGTGTTGATGTAGATCACATGCGGCAGTTGATGGACAAACACAAACCGAAACTGGTATCCCTGACCCACGTTCCCACCAACACAGGGTTGATTCAACCGGTCGAGGCCGTCGGCGCGTTGTGCCGTGATCGGGACATCCTCTACCTTGTTGATGCGTGTCAGAGTGTTGGTCAGTTGCCGCTGGATGTAAATAAGATTCATTGTGACTTCCTATCGGGTACTTTCCGGAAATTCCTGCGCGGACCGCGGGGCACTGGTTTCCTGTTTACCTCTGACCGTATACTGCAAGGGGATTTTGAGCCATTATTTATTGACATGCGGGGTGCAGACTGGACTGGCGCGAATGAATATGCCCGCCGTCCGGATGGCCGTCGCTTTGAAGAGTGGGAAATGCCGTACCCCCTGATCGTGGGCTGCGCAACCGCGGCCGACTACGCGATGAACGTGGGTCTTGAAACCATCCGGGACCGCAATGCCAACTTGGGACGACTAGTCCGGAACAAAATCACCGGCATAGGCCTTCGGCTCCTCGACCGCGGACATAAGCTTAGCAGCATTATTACTGTTCAGATTCCGGGAAAAGAAAGTACCTTTATCCTGAACAATTTGAGGAAAAGAGACATTAATACCTCAATAGCCCAGCACAGCTCGGCCATTCTGGATTTTGACGCAAAAGGGGTGACATGGGCACTTCGAATTTCTCCCCATTATTACAACACGGAAGCAGAAGTTGATAGATTGATTCAGGCATTGAAAGAGGTGGTTGACCAAACATGAATCGAAAAGATTTCATAAGACTCATCGGAACCGGTTCATTGGCGGCCTGCGCAGGTTGCCTGAATCAGGATTACAGTTTTCCCCAGCCTGGAAATGTTGACTTTTACTTGAATCTCGAACAAGGGGATAATACGGTTTTGCAATCACCGGGCGGTTGGTTATCCAAAAATGGTGTCGTGATCATACACCTGCAGACGGGGGAATTTATGGCTTTCAGCCGGGTATGCTCTCACCAGGGAGGCCCCATTCAATATCAGCCTTCCCAAAATACCTTGGTTTGTAATCGCCATTACAGTGCCTTTGATCTCACCGGCTTCCCCATCAATGGCCCCGCGACCAAGCCGCTACGAAAGTTCAAAGCTGAACTGACAGGCAATCTGCTCCACGTTTCGAATCTTACGTAAGCCCGTGAGGACAAGCAAGGCAATCCTGCTGACTATCGTGCTGGAGTTGCTCCTGATCGTAGCCCCCATATGGCTGCACGGCATCTCTACCGAAGCACTCCAGCTTATTACCCGCTACTCCGGCAGATTGTCACTCCTGATTTTTGCCTTCCTGTTTATTGGCCATCGCCAATACGAACAAGTACTCCAGTCCTTACTTTCTCCTGATTACTTTCTCGTATTTGCTATTGCCCACGGTATCCATCTGCTTGAATTGCTGAGCTACGTATACCTGGCCGGCGTCGAATTGGTGCCTTATCGTGTTGCTGGCGGATTTATCGCCTACAGCCTGATCTTCGCCATGCCTTGGTTTCAAATCAGGTACATGTCCGGAAGTTTCTCAACGAAAAACTTTGTGCGCGTCAGCTGGATATACTGTTACTATGTCTGGCTCATTTTCTTCATGACCTATCTCGGCCGGCTCAAGGGTCAATTTCAAAATGCATCACCTGAAGTGGAGCATTGGGCAGGCATGATACTGGTGGTTATTTTGTTTATCTGGAAGACATCAACCCTGCTCATCAGAAAACAGACAACCCCGTCCGCACCATAAGTCACGCGGGCTCGGCTGGATTTTCTTATATTAAATTCTTCGAAAAGTCAGCCCATGAATCAGCTCCAGCTCGCCGATTACGTTGTGTTTATCGTTTACCTGGCCAGTGTCTCTGCCTATGGACTTTTCGTTTATTACCGGAAGCGAAAAGCCGCAACAAATTCACAGGAGTTCTTCCTGGCAGAAGGATCCCTGACCTGGTGGGCCATCGGCGCATCACTGATTGCCTCCAATATTTCTGCCGAACATTTTATCGGTATGTCCGGATCTGGCTTTGCGCTTGGATTGGCCATCTCGACCTATGAATGGATGGCTGCGGCCACCCTGATCATCGTGGCGGTATTTTTCATACCCATCTACCTCAAGAATAAGATATATACCATGCCCCAGTTTCTGTCGCAGCGGTATAACAATACAGTAAGTACCATCATGGCTGTGTTCTGGTTGCTGGTATACGTACTGGTAAACCTTACCTCCATCCTATACCTCGGCGCATTGGCCATCGCCACCATCACCGGCTTCTCTTTCGAATTTTGCATGGCCGGACTCGCCCTCTTTTCAATCATTGTTACCCTGGGCGGAATGAAGGTGATCGGCTACACGGATGTGGCACAGGTAGCGGTGCTAATCGGCGGCGGCCTAATGACAACCTACCTTGCTTTAAAACTGGTATCGCTCAATTATGGGTATGGCGCTGATGTTTGGGTGGGGCTATCCCTGATCAAAGAAAAAGCGCCCTCCCACTTTCACATGATCTTTGATTCTTCGCATCCCTTCTACCGTGACTTACCCGGGCTCTCGGTGCTGGTGGGGGGAATGTGGATCAATAACCTGAACTATTTTGGTTGCAACCAGTACATCACCCAGCGTGCTTTGGGTGCCGACCTTACAACGGCGCGCCATGGTCTCCTGTTCGCGGCCTTTCTCAAATTGCTGATTCCCCTTATCGCCGTGTTGCCGGGCATCGCTGCTTATGTACTGTTTCAGGAAGGCAACTTTCAGACGGAAATGATGATTAACGGAGTCGTGAAGCCCGACCACGCTTACCCTACCCTGCTCCATTTGTTGCCGGCCGGACTGAAGGGGCTGGCCTTTGCAGCACTAACGGCAGCCATAGTGGCATCCCTGGCTGGAAAAGCCAACAGTATTTCAACCATATTCTCGTTAGACATCTATCAAAAATTCTTTCATCGCCAGGCAACTGACCGGCAAGTGGTACGGATTGGCAGGTTCGCTGTAATCGGCTCAATGCTTATTGCTTGCCTTGTAGCCCCGGCGCTCAAGTCATTGGATCAGGCTTACCAATTCATTCAGGAATACGTGGGTTTTATTTCGCCGGGTGTATTGGCTGTATTTCTGATGGGTTTTCTCTGGAGGCGGACGACCTCTTCAGCGGCGCTGGCAGGCACGCTGCTTACCATTCCATTATCGGCCGTACTAAAATTCCTGCCCCGCTGGACCAACGGCCGGTTTCCCGATTTCCCGTTCCTCGACCGGATGTCAATTGTGTTTGGGATAGTGATTGCTTTGATGATTTTGATATCCATGCTGGACAAGCGGAGCGCCTCACAACCACGCACGTTGCAAATTGACCCTGCCCTGTTTCGCGTGTCACCCGCTTTTATGGTCGGTTCGGTGTTGATTATGGGCATTCTTGTAGCCCTGTACACGATATTTTGGTAGCCGGTGCGTGGTTTTCGAAAATTATTAAATTTGAAAGTCCAAATTGTGCCGTATGAAAAACATGTCAAATAAGGAGGCGAACCCGCTGAGCAGTCTTGAGCAATGGGAAGATGACATCGTATTGCGCTACCCCGAACCAGGCAGTAAAGCGAAAGAAGAATACCGCAACTACGACAACCCAGCACGCGATACAGTTAAAGAATTTTACCGCCTGAACCATACGTACCAGACTTATGCATTTGTTCAGGAGAAGCGCAAAGAATTTTTGAAATTCGATCGCAAGGAAATGCCGGTCTGGAAAGCCATGGAATTTCTGAATACGCTGGTGGATGATTCTGACCCGGACATTGAACTCGATCAACTTCAGCACTTGCTGCAAACCGGTGAGGCCATCCGCCGCGATGGTCACCCCGACTGGTTTGTGTTGACGGGATTTATCCATGACATGGGAAAAGTGTTGTGTTTGTTCGGCGAACCGCAGTGGGCCGTGGTCGGTGACACCTT
>DAOMGC010000051.1:0-23769 GCA_035430125.1 Cyclobacteriaceae bacterium
AAGCCGGACGGCTCCGGGGTGTTGCAGTTCCGCGTTGGTCCGAAGTCTTTTTATCAGACCAACTCCGAGCAGGCTTATGAATTGTATCGCATTGCCTGGGAAATGGCCGATCTGAAATCCCATGAACTTGTTTATGACCTGTACACCGGCACCGGCACTATTGCCAATTTCGTTGCGGGACAGGCGAAGAAAGTTGTCGGCCTCGAATACGTAGCCGCCGCCATCGACGATGCGAAGGTAAATTCACAGCTGAACGGTATCACCAACACCGCATTCTTCGCCGGCGACATCAAAGATTTGCTCGATGATGCATTCCTGAATACCCACGGTCGGCCGGAGGTCATCATCACCGATCCGCCGCGGGTGGGCATGCACGAAGAGGTTACGAAGATGTTGCTCAAGGCCGCTCCGCAGCGCATCGTCTATGTGAGCTGCAACCCGGCCACCCAGGCCCGTGACCTGAAGACCCTGGCAGAGTCCTATGATATTATTGCCGTTCAGCCCGTAGACATGTTTCCGCAGACGATGCATGTGGAGAATGTGGTGCTGCTGCACCGGAGATAAATATTCCTGACCGTCACGTGCTCAACAGCAGCTTTGGTTATCTTTAACCTAACCCCCTGCATCATGAAATACATCTTCAGCCTCCTGTTTGCCATTACTGTCTCCGCGGTTGGTGCGCAATCTCCCGATGATTCATACACCCGCTATGAGTTGCTGGAACCTGCCACACAGAAGTTCAGGATACTGTATGATGTCACCGCTACCGAAGCGGGGGCGTCCTATTATTACAACACCCTGCGCAAGGGTAACGAACATCAGGTTGATGGTGTTCTGGACCTGATGACCGGTCAGTCGCTTGAATGGAAAGTGGTGACTGGTGCAGATGCCAGGAAGGCGGGCTTTGCGGCCGCACAAGCAGACACCGACTACCTGCAAGTGAAATTGGCGCGACCGGTAGCGCCCGGCAACGAATACCGGTTGCGTATCGATAAGACCTATCAGGACCCGCGGTCTTACTTTACGAAAGACGGTGTCATTGTTTTTGACCGACTGCTCACCATTGCCCGCAACGCCGTGGTGTTGCCGAAAGGCTATGAAGTCACGGCGTGCAACTACCCGGTACAAGTAATCATGGAGACCGACGGAAGAATCAAACTGGGTTTTCTCAATGTGAGCAGTGCCGGCGTGCCTTTGCATGTGGAAGCCCGGAAGCTCAGTGCCACGGCCAACCTGATGGTAACACCAGCGAAGGCTGCGCCGATGATCATGGGCCAGGGTCGTGATAAGTCCAAAGCCCGGATTGATTTTTCATTCCCGGAAAGGGCCAATCAGACCCGCGAGATTGTGTACTTCCTCCAGCAACCCGAAACCCATTCGTTCCGACTGTACCACGATTATACCGAAGTGCGGGAAGGCACCGATCGTTATCTCAACGTGGTGCGTCCTGGCAGCAAAGCCTCTAATCCATCGGCGATGATTCTCGATACAGGGACACCGCTCAAAGTCGAGACCTTGAAAGGTACGGCCATCACCGAGCGCGGACTGGACATCGGTGAACCTGTAACGCCCGAATCCGAAGTAGTAGCCATTTGGTTTGACAAAGTGAAGGCCGGACAGTCCGTGCGCTTGCGTATTGAAGAGACCTATACCGATCCCAACCGGTATATTCTTTATAACAACGAATTCATTTTTGATCGTGCGTTCGGGAGGCCGTTTAACACCGTAGTGTTGCCGACAGGATGGTTTCTCACAGCCAATACAGTGCCGGCTACGATCAGCCAGACGCCCGATGGCAACATCAGTTTATATTATGTGAATTCCGCTCCGGAGGACATCGACGTACTGATTCGCGGAAGGAAGCGATAGAAAATTTACAACGCTACCCGGCGCACGACACTTTCGCGGACGTACACTTCCTGGTCTTTCCACTGTACCCGGAGCCATACATCCTGGTGACCGTTGACAGAGAGTGAGTGTCCTTCGCCGATAATGCCAAGGACCGATGCGCCGGACGATGGTCCCGACATGAGGTAGGCATTGGGTTTCGACACGATGGCGCGTTCCGGGATCAGGTTGAAGTTGATGTGCGTAAAGAGGAGGGCGAGAAACACCACCAGACCGAGTGCGGGAGCTACGGGTGATTTGTCGCGGCGGTAAAGAAAATACATCCCGGCGAGGAGGAGCACACAAGCGGCAGAGAGCGCGGCTGCGATGTTGATGTATTGTTCCTGCAGCCAGGCTAGCGCTTTGATGGTTTCGTCCGTTTCATAGCCTTCGAGGTTGTTTTTGGCGGCTACTTCCTCCATTTTTTTGAGTGCTTGTGAGTCGTCCGTGGCGAGGTAGTAGAGGTTCAGGTAATACAGAGATTCGCCGAGGTGGCCGAGGGCTTCCTGGATATAGGCCATTTTGAGGAGCATGGCGGGTGAGTAGTGGCCATCGGAGAAGATTTTGTTGTAGAGTTCGAACGCCTGCGTGTATTGGCGAGCGGTATAGAGCGAGTCTGCGTGTGGGAGCGAACGTGCTGATTCTGTGGTATTCGCGAATGCGGAGGCTGCGAAGAGGAGGAGGGGCAGGATAATTTTGAGGGCCTGTTTTTGCATATTTTTCACATCCTGTTACCTTTGCGGGCTCAATTACGGAAAACGGTCAGGAATACCCAAAACCCGGCTTGTAGAAGGTGGTTGAGACGCCGGAGTTTTGGAAGCAGGTGAAACCCACCTTCGCTGAAGCTACGGTGGGCAAGGGATCTCGTAGCTCAGTTGGTAGAGCAATACACTTTTAATGTATGGGTCCTGGGTTCGAGTCCCAGCGGGGTCACACTAGTAGAAATGAAACCAAGCCTTTCGGCTTGGTTTTTTTGTTGGGATGAAATTATATGACCCCGCTGGGACGAGAAAGCCTGTCCCGACCAACCTACTTTTCAATAATTGAATGAAATTCAACGGCACCGGAGCAGGTAATTCTTGTTCGGATGTATTTCTGTCGGGAAGGCCCAGCGGGCTTATAGAAATGAAACCAAGCCTTTCGGCTTGGTTTTTTGTTTATATGAAATCATATGACCCCGCTGGGATCCCGACGTGGGAAATTATAATCAGGTCCAGTTCGTCAATTGTATTTATCTATCGATTGAGGTTTGCAATGCATTCCGTCGGGAAGGCCCAGCGGGGTCACAGACCTCCCAGCAAAGCATGGCATTAGTTTTTTCAGGGGACGAAGAAAGCCTGTCCCGACCAACCTAGTTTCTTTTCAATTGATTGCAATTGGACGGTACTTGACTAATTACTTCTTGTTCGAATGCATTTCGTCGGGAAGGCCCAGCGGGGGCTGCAAGAAACGAAGCCAGATAATTATTCATCTGGCTTTTCTTTTATCTGGAATTATATGACCCCGCTGGGACGAGAAAGCCTGTCCCGACGTGGGAACACTTCGATCAGAATCCGCACTTTTCTAATGTCGCTCCATTTATAGCAGCTGCAATGCATTCCGTCGGGAAGGCCCAGCGGGGTCACAGACCTGCCAGCAAAGCATGGCATTAGTTTTTTCAGGGGACGAAGAAAGCCTGTCCCGACCAACCTAGTTTCTTTTCAATTGATTGCAATTGGACGGTACTTGACTAATTACTTCTTGTTCGAATGCATTTCGTCGGGAAGGCCCAGCGGGGGCTGCAAGAAACGAAGCCAGATAATTATTCATCTGGCTTTTCTTTTATCTGGAATTATATGACCCCGCTGGGACGAGAAAGCCTGTCCCGACGTGGGAACACTTCGATCAGAATCCGCACTTTACTATTGTCGCTCCATTTATAGCAGCTGCAATGCATTTCGTCGGGAAGGCCCAGCGGGGTCACAGACATGCCAGCAAAGCATGGCATTAGTTTTTTCAGGGGACGAAGAAAGCCTGTCCCGACGTGGGAACACTTCGATCAGAATCCGCACTTTACTATTGTCGCTCCATTTATAGCAGCTGCAAGGTATTCTGTCGGGAAGGCTCAGCAGGGCTACAAGAAACGAAGCTAGATGATTCATCTGGCTTTTGTCATTTGTATAAAATTATATGAACCCACTGGGGCTAAAAACGGCTTAAGGTTTCAACTTAAACAAATAGTCAACTATCTCGTCTAGCACTAATTTAAAGTTGTGTAACGCTAGTCGTTTCTTTTCGTCACTCAGTTTGAGAACATATTCACAAAAGTCTTTTTTGTTGAAAAGCTTAACCTTTTTCAAATAAATTGACTCATTCCTTTCAAATTTGAGTGAAAGTAAATGGTCTTTCCTTGACATAAGGTCTTTGTCCCATCCTTTTGGGTCATCCAACATTTTTGGTTCAAGCCAATTTTTTTCTTCGGCTTCTAATAGTATCTCTGCTGGAAATAAATCCTCCAAGCAAATTTGAATCGGTACTTGCAAAGTTCATGCCCAACATGCTCCGAATTAACGTGTTTGAAAAATTCTATTTTCGCTTCATCGGAGGCATTGTCTCCATCCAATAAACCGATTGCCTTCACATAGTGACCATTTGAGCCACGAGAAAGGGTAAAGGCCCAAACTATCAATTTCTTTATTACCAAATTAGCTCCTCCTTCTGATTGGATACGAAGCCTGTTAACTAACTCAGGAAAAAATATTCGTAGAGTCTCTTCAAAGATCACTGCGTCCGTCTTCCCCTCAACATAAATGGTTGGCAGATGCGGTTGGTCTAAATCAGCTTTTGATTTGCTTGATTTAACGATGTGATGAATTAGTTCCTTAAGTGAATCCCTCCACTCATTCTTAGATGGAGAATATACTAGGACATTCCACATTAAAGGAAACTTTGTTCGAGCCTCCTCATACTGAGTCACTCCGATAATGAAATTGGGAGACTTGAGATTTTTGTTTCTATTGATTTCCTGAACCAATCTCAATCCACCTTGTTCATCTGGGGACTGGCCAGCTCTTACAGGCAACAATAAATCAGCGATTAGAAGATCGAACTTAGTTTGAGATACTCTTTTGATAGCCCCGGTGATGTCAATTTCAGTTTCAATTTGTAAGTCTTCGTAGGCACCGTGAATCTCTGAAACTATGTGAGCGATTTTACTGTTGTCATCATCAACGATCAATATTTTCATTTGCGTTCTATCTTATCTAAGAGACGCCTCAATTCATCCCGCCACTTATTCTCACGTGAATTATAGTACACAACTCCTGCATAAAATTCTGAAAATTCAGAACTCAAAATCTTATTGATTTCCTTGAGGTCAATTGAGTTGTCGCTTTCGCCAAAATTGTCAAACATTGTCACTAATATCGTTGGTACCTGCTTATTTTTTCGCACAAGCTCTTTTAGAATGTTGTAGCCACCAAACTTCTCAAAATGTCCACTTAACTCATTTGGGGATTTATCCCAAGTTGGTAGGCTCATATCCAACAACAAAATTGAATACTTATCGCTATTCGCCAAAAGTTCTCTCAAGCCACTTTGATATGATTCCTTAATTACTATATCTTCAATTTTTTGAGTAGAAAGATAGTCCTTAATATCCCCTATCTTTTTTTTGTCATCTTCAATAATCAGTACTGGCTTCATTTTCAAACCTAATGTTAAAACCTATCGAAATTGTTACGCTTTTGTTTTCAATTTTATAATCAAAATAGAGTTTTTCTTGCGCCATGTCAAAGAGAAGTATTTTTACAATTTTATCAAATCCACTCCCACCCTCAATGTTAATCTTTTCAAGAGCTACGGTTTGATTTTCCCATTTCTCCCTAACCTTTTGAAGTTTGCCCGCTAGTTCTTCTAAGTTAACTATCTCGGCCAAATTGTTTGTAAAACTAAGTCGAAGTATTTTGTCAGCGACAAAGTCTGATGAAATTTGGACATCTAGTTCTTCGGAATTTAAGCCTGAATGGTTGATAATATTGTTAAGCAGTATTCTAATGATATCGTAGATATGAATGACTCCTCTGAGTCGATAGTTCTTATTTACTTTTATCTGCGGATGGATTTGCTTGTTTGGGTAAATACTATTTGTTATCTGAACACCAGTATGAACGAGAGTCTCAACATCGAGAACAAGATTACTCGAAACGTCAGAAAGTGAAAACCACTCTGAAATGCCTACTAATTCATTCTGAATATTTGTAGTACATTTCGTGATTGAAAACGTTAAGTCCCCGAAAGCATTTTCCTCAATAATGGTTCTTACTTCTCTTTCAAAATCCATGATAATAGTGTCGTATTGATTTTTGACTTCCGAGTTAAAATAACTTCTAACAGCACTTAGAATTTCTTTAGTACGGTTTTCTAACTCGCTAATTACAAAATCATAGAATGTATTGTAATCTTTCACTTTTTCGCGAATAAATGCGAAGAGATAGGCGAGTTCTTTTTGATCAAAACTGTAATCAAAAAGAGCGAATTGTTTTTCCGCTTTCGCCTCAGTTTTAACTTGAATAAGGTCTCGTATTATTGATTCAGTATAATCATCTACTCGCTTTGAAAAGGATTTAATAGCAGTTTGCAATTCCTTTCGTTTAGAAATTAAAGATGGAGGTATTCTTTCATTCCAATATTCGTTATCAACATATGCCCCACCGGATTCCTTTTGAGACGTAAGGTTTAATGATTCGAATACACTTCTTATTTGATTTAAGAGTGTCCCGTGCCTAATACGCGTGCTAAGGTATCCGTCTAAGCCATATTCTTTGCTGTATATGTACTTGTCCCTGATTTCCACAAACATCAATTTGAAAGTGACGAATGCTGGATCACCTATGTGTACAATTTTTATTTTCTCGTCTGTTAGAGACGCAAGTGATGCGTTTAAAGATTTAGATGTTAAGTCAAGGCTCACCCAGTCCTTGTCCTTTGAGTAGAGCTCGATTTCTTGATACCGAACAAACCCCTCCTTAATGTTGGCGGCCTCAGCTTTTTTTAAGCCTTGAACATTTATTGTGATCCTTCCTTTATTTACTTCTCGTATCACGTTCCGAATCGCGATACTTTGAGTCAACTCGGTAAGTTCGTTGATATATGCGGATTCATTTGACTTATCAAAGTTCATGAGATACTTCAACAATTCAATCCGCTCCTTCTCAACTTCCTCAGCACTATCAAAATAAATGGAATAATTTAATACATCGGTTTTGCATACGTCACGTAAGAAGAAAATAAGTTTCGATTTTTCAATTCCGTCCAAGAGGGTTATGTCTTTTGGGGAATTGATAGAATGCTCCCCCATAAACACATCATAAGTAACATAAAGTTGATATGTATCTGTTTTAGCAAGTTGAAAAAAGATAGGTAAATCAATCAGGTCTTTCAGGTCATCATATCCAGCCCTCAAGACAGCTTCAAGAAGTTGATCTTTTTTCAACTTTAGTACTAAGTGTCGATTTTCTAGATAGCTTCTCACGTATAGTTGAATCGCTTCTCGTATGTCCCCAACATTTAGGTATGACTGGAAAAGTGAGACAATAGTCTCTTCGTGCAGGACAATTGAATGACCACCACTTTTAGCGATTTGTTCGTAGTGAGAAATAACCCTCTTAAAATCTCCGCTTTTCATAAGCAATCGTCCTATATATGAAGATTTCTTTAGCGGGAATATGTCAGGCTCCAGTTTGAGTCGCTCCATTTCAAGAGAGTTAATCCAATAGAGTATGTCTGTGGTCTTACTTTTGAATACTGCGCTAAATTTTTCAAAAGTAGTTTTGAATCTTATACTATCGGACTTTAGAATATTGAGTATCCTTGGATTGTTAAACGAAGAGTTAACTAAGAACAAAAGTGAATGAGAATCATAAGTTGAGACGAGGTTCGATTGATGACCAATTACGCTACATAGCTGTTTACCCCAATTACTAAAATAGTAGGACAGACTAATCTTAAATAGTTCTTCCGTAGATTCACTATTCAATTCGTTTCTTGAGTAGATATTATACAAATTCAGTAAGACCTGATCTATTAAATTGGATGCATTCGTTGGTTTAAATGGCAATCCGAGTTCAATAAGGGATTTGGTATACATTTCATAAAGCTCAATAGATGATGGATAAGTCTTAATTATGGCAGGTACTTCTTCAATACAAATGGAAAAATTGCCATTAGAATAATGATCAAACAAATTCAATAGACTGAATGAATCATTTAGGACTTCAAGACTATCAGGATTGAGAATATTACTGAGTTGAGTCAGTCTTATATCATTGGGCACAAGGCCTCGTAGATTGCCTATAAGTGTAGGCAAGAAATCGTATTTACTTGATTTCAATTCCTCTGCCACTAGTTCATTTATTATCTGAACCAAAAGCTCATATCTATCAATGATTGAACAGTTGCTCTCAATGTGAAGAAAAAAATTGAATGCGTTGTATGAAGTGTAGGAAGGATAGTCTAAATGGAAAAATATGTATTCTTTGATCACTGGGGAAATATCACTTAGTTGATTTTCGATAAGTGTTCGAAATCTGAAATATGAAATCTTTTTTTCTGCTCTTTTGCTATAATGTTCTGAGAGAAATAGAACATATGGGTCTTTCAATGTTTTTGAAATCAAACTAAGGAAACTCCAATTCTCCTCCACACCACCTTTTATTTCCTTAAGAAGAAATCGGGCGTTTATGCCCCAAAGAGACTTTGAAATGGAATCAATTTTGTTTAAATAGTTTTCAGATAATTCGTAATCTTCCAAAAGGAGATTCTTTTCGAATGCAAGTCTTTCAGTGATAAATGCCTGAATTAAGTCCTTGTGTTTCTTTATTGCATGTAAAAACCAAGCAATTTCGCCTTCTATGTTTTCTGTATAAGGTGTCGGTTTACTCTGCCTTAAATTCGTATACTCTTTTGCAATTGCCGTTGCATCAATGATTTTTTCGGTAATAGGATGAACTAGTAGTTGTTTTAGATTTTTTTCGAATGTGGCGAGATTGCTACTAAGCTTCAATTGAGCAAGTAATTCATACTTATTAACTTTTGAGTTAAATAGGTTTGGCTGTGACACTTGTTGCATCCTTCAGAATTAATTAAAATGAAAGAATTGGTACTACCAGAGAGGATCGTTCCTCTGAAATCTAAATTCATTGTGAATTTAGCAAATCAACTACTATTTGAGGTAAAATGTTTGGAATTCACTGATGGAACAATGGGTTCTGCCAAGTTTTTGACTATGATAAGACTAGATGCGAAACTTTACTCGATTTATCAGCCAAAGAATGGCCGTTCCCTTTGAGTTTGGGGAACGGTCGACTTGTGCTATTTGCTAATCTCTGAGGCCCTTTTGCGTCTATCGAATTGTGGCTGAGATATAGTTCTCTGATGGGAGTCTTTAGAGTTTTGGTGCCCCTTCCAGCCATTTACTGGCCATTTCAGGACAAGCGTCAACCAGGCGTCATACCCTCCGTTTATAGTCCAGAATACAACTCCCCGAAACCAATGAAAACTCTCCCGGTTGTCCTAATCCTGTTCCTGTGCCTCGCTACACAACTTAACGCCCAACCCACTGCACCAGTCCTCGTCGAGGTAGACTGGCTGAAAGATCACCTGAAAGACCCCAACCTTGTTATCCTGCAAACAAGCTTCCTTAAATATGAATACGACCAGGAACACATCGAAGGCGCCGTGTACCTCTGGCCGGGATGGCTGGCACCGGATTCTCCTTATGGGGCGATGAACGCGCCGGATCTGAAAGAAGCGACTACGTTGCTCAGGTCGTTTGGTATTACCAATCAATCGCAGGTGGTGATATGCCATACGCGCGGCGACGTGAGTCAGGCAGCGAGGATGTTTCTGACCCTCGAACACCTGGGTCTGCGCGGCAAAGTATCTTTCCTCAACGGCGGACTCGATGCCTGGAAGAAGGCAGGCAACAGCGTAACACAAGTGGTGCCGGTGGTGAAGCCGGGGAATTTCAAAGCCTCGGACAATGGACTGCTGGTGGATCGGAATTATGTGTTGAAGACGCTGAAGTCCGGTAACGGCGCGGTGGTCGATGCGCGCGCAGCTCGATTCTATGATGGTGAACCGGTGGGCAATCCCCGCGATGGACATATTGCCGGCGCCAAGAATATTCCCTTTATGGATTTGATTGATCAGTCAACAAACAAATTCAAGCCGGTCGATCAGGTGACATCCTACTTTGTTCCTGTCGCTGACAAAAGCAAGGAGTTGGTGACGTATTGCTTTATCGGACAAACCGCCAGCGTGGTCTATTTAGCGGGCCGGTCGTTGGGCTATGACATGAAACTCTACGATGGTTCCATGCAGGAGTGGAGCCGCATACCGGAGTTGCCCATGGAAACAACAAAAAAATGAATGTTGCCGTTGGGTGACAGTCGCAGGCGAGCCAGGGAGAAGTTGTACATTCATTCTTCTTTTATTGCCTGAGTTATAATGGCCCAACGCACGATTTGTTTCCTGGTTTTGCCGCATGTGCACCTGATGGATTTATCAGGTCCTGCCCAGGTTTTCTTTGAAGCATCAGCCCTGGGCCAGGATCAGTACCGACTTATTTACGCGGGTGTCTCAGACAAAGAATCATCCGAACAGGGATTGACCCTGGGCAACCTGCAACCCCTCAAGGATATTTCATTGAATGCCGGTGACTTCGTCTTTGTGCCGGGAATAGATTTCAAAAGTTTCGCTGCCGGCGCACACACAAACAGCATCAGGAAGATTGCCCCCTGGCTCAAGGCTCAAAAGTCGAAAGGTGTCTTCCTGGCCAGTATCTGTAGCGGATCATTGATTCTCGCCGCCGCCGGTCTGCTCGACGGTGTTCAATGCACCACCCATTGGAAATGCGTCGACTACATGAAGACGCATTATCCGAAGACTGATGTGCTAACGGATCAGCTGTATGTGAAGGACAATCAGGTGTACACCAGTGCGGGAATGACATCCGGCATCGATATGGCGCTGTCGATCATAGAACATTACCAGGGTCCGGTCATATCGGCCAAGGTGGCGCGAGAGATGGTGGTCTATATCCGGAGAAACAACACAGACCGTCAGCAAACCATTTACCTGGACTACCAAACGCATTTTAATCCGGCCGTTCACAAGGTGCAGGATTATATTATTTCCAATCCGGACCGCAACCCCGGACTGGAGGAGTTGGCCGCTTTGTGTCATTTGAGTGTGCGCAACCTCACGCGACTCTTCCGGCTGGCCACGGGTCACACCATCGTTGATTTCAAGCGGGCCGTAAAACTGGAGTTGGCTCGCACGCTGCTGAACAATCCCGAATACACGGTGGAGAAGGTTGCGAGCCTGTGTGGATTTCAAAGTGGTCGCCACCTGCGTCGGGTCTGGAAGAGCGAAACGGGGGAGGCATTGAGAGGGCACATCGCTCACAAGGCTTAACGCTTGCTAATGAGATAGTCTGTGCCGGTTTTCTTAACCGGCACCTTGGGTTAATTGCTGCGGTTCATTTTGAGAGCGTTGCGAGTTTCTCCGCAGCCACTCCAGTCCAATTGCCGCTGCCAGGTTGAGTACAATTTTTCCAATAAAATCAACAGAAAAGAAAGGCACATTACTTAGTATGAATACCCCAAAGCCAACGAGCATGTTGGCATACAGTGCTCCGGTAATTATGGCTAATCTGTGTTTGACATCCCACCGGGTCGATGAAGACCAGGTGATCAATCTATTGACTGAGAAGATAATAATGACACTGCCAGAAACGAGTGGGATCAGCGCTGGTAACTGTTGAATAGCACCGTATGAAATGATAACCAAGGAACAGAACAGGAAGCACAATATGAAGGATAAGAAGAGCAGGAATGTTGGAGTTGGAATCGGAATTTCTTTGTGGTTAGTAACCTGCTTTCCATTCCTTATCCCGAGGGCGATCAGCGTTGCAATGGTTAATATGGAAATCCCGATTTGCAGCGCGGACGGCGTATATTTTGAATTGGGAAATTGTTGAGGAATCAGTATTTGAGTCCAACTGTACCACGCAACCAGAGAGGCGACGATAACGATGAGGGCAAATACTATCCGCCCTACGTTCCCCACCCAAGGAATAGAGCGTGACTCAGGAAATATGATGGTGATCAGTTGAATCGGAACAAGAACAACCCAAACGCTCTCGTAACCCAAAGCCCAAAGCAGGTATAACCAATTTACATCCCACTTACGGCTATAGACCTGCTCCGCAGTTTGCCCAATCAATGGAGCCAGTGATGTTTGTTGAATGATGAGTTCTTCTGAGGCAGCTAAAGCCAGTCCCAGAAAGAATGCGGCTACATATCCTTTGAGGTATGTTGCCTCACGAATGAGCAGGGTGAAACAACCCCATGTTCCAATTAGCAAAATGAGTACGACCGCATTTGAAATTCTGATGGCCCCAAACAATAGATTGGAAATAACGGGCGCAATGATGATTAAAGAAAGTATATATCGCCACTTCATGTTTGTATATTTTTGCATAATGATGATTTGCCTTCTCTGAAATAGACTGATTAATTCTGATGCAAGGCTCCAATGGCCTTGTAAGATTGACTGCCAAAGTTTTCCAGCCGTATCTGAATAGGGATATTTGTTTTCCTTTTTTATGTGATGGGACTACTCTTTTCTTTATTGGTAAAAGCTTCTATTAAGTCGACGGCCCGATTGACGCCGCCATAGTCTTTTAATTTTTGACTATTGATCAGGGCCTTTTCCGTATAGTTCGGATCGCCTATTATCTTATTAGCTTTTGCCTGGATTTCTTTCGGATCAAAAAATATTCTACCATTCTTTCCCAACTTTGGAATAACAAATTCACCGGCGCCCATCTTTGCTATTCGCCTGGCGTTGCTCTCGCGTTCCGAAAAAGTGGGAAGGATCAACGAAGGTACTCCTGCCACCAGACCGGTCTGACAAGAACCATATCCTCCGTGGTGAATAATTAGATTGCAATACTTGGCCATTGCTAATCCCGGAACAAACGACACCATTCTGAAATTTGGAGGAATATCCCCTATTGATTTGGGCAGACTGTGATGTCCCATGGTCAGAACAACACAGACATTTTCTTTTGCCAAGGCTTTAAAGCAGGCAATAAGCATGGATTCGGAGTCAAATATTTTACTTCGCCCGCCATAATTTGGATTTCCGGGATAGAGCCATACAATTGGTGTCGTCTTTGGAAGATCATGAAACCAAAGAGGTGTTTTGATGCTGAGTTTTTCCCAAAGCAAAGGACCAATGTATTGGAAGTTTTGTTGATCATGTAGCGGATCAGTTTCAGGCATTCCTGTAACGAGTGATAAATGACCTACATAGAGTTCCTCAATTTGTTGGACAGCTGTGAGTTTGTATGATTCCAATACAGAGTTAAGATTAGGAATAACCGTAGGCACTGCCCTTGGTTTTTCTTTCCACCAGATAAATCCATTACTTCCCGGCAATGCATCCCCTTGATTGACGGTGATCAATCTTTTTTTCTCAACCCTGCAGGCGATACACACAAAGGGATTCCAGAAATCAATAACGATATCAGCACCGGATTTCCTGATCACTTCGATATAGGCGTTAACCTGTGCTGTTACAAAATTGTAGTTTAGTAGACCGGTTATGGCTGAGGCATGGTCAGCATCCCAAACTTCATTGGTGAAGGGTGCTGACCGATAAGGCAAAGACTTTAGAAGTCGATAGACAAACCCCAAGAGGCCTCCGTAGTCTCTTTTGAATTCATCGGAGAGAAGCCTCTTCCAGGTTACTTTTGAGAACCCAATCTCGTAAAGTGGAAGCTTTGGAATAAGATTGTCAAAACCGGCCTCCTCAATCACTTTTCTGGGTGATAAAGCCGGATGGGAGAAGACTACCTGATGCCCTCGGGACTTCAACTCTTCTGCTATCGGCAGCGAGCGAACCAGGAGACCCAGGTCATTAGTAGGTAGTGTTGTGATCAGGTATTTGTTCTTGATTTTGAAAATCATTTCTGCTGTTTCAGAACTTTTTCTATTCCTGAAGATGAGTATATAGTCCTCTTTCCAATTTTATATCTAAGCGCTGATAAAATTCAGCGGGGTTGAATTGAATCTTTTTAAATTCCGTCATCATGGCGTCCTTCGCTTTGGCGGCATAATCCTGATTTTCCCAGACAGCTACAGTAATGATAATTGTGTTTCCATCATGATCAACCTGTTCCATGGCGTCTGACCGGATTAAACCTGCAAGCGTCCGCAAAACACTGAGATTGTGGGTCGCTTGCTTTTTGAACGCTGCAACTGAGTTTTCAGGCACAAAGAATTTGTCAACAAAATACACGTAGGTCTTGGCGGGGTCTTGAATGGTCTCCGATGCCTTCGCGTTTTCAGGATGAGGGGTTGATTGTTGAGCGCAAGCCAAACCTGACATGACAACCCCCGCTAACAGGAATGCGGAATTAATTGAATGTAACATACTAATTGTGTAGTTAGAAATGTTTATGGTACTTATAGGAGCTTGGGAATTGCGGATTGATGTAAGCATGAAATTGCCGGGATCACTTCGGCTAACGACAGCCTTTGGAGGTGAGCGCCTGCCAGATCAAGCTCCACTAATGAACAATCATTTCTGCCCTCGCGAGGTCAAAGGTTAATTGCTTGCCAATCCAGTTTATCGAAACGACGCCATCATAAATCATACCCTCATGGAAAAAGGCTTTAAAATTTTCCTTTTTGATGTCAGGTGCGCCGGGGAAAAATAGACTGTTGACCTTTGTTTTAAAAGTTGTTGTTTTAACCATGGGATTAAATTCACTCACTTTGAATGCCTTGGTAACTTGAGCGGTATTGGCTGTGTCGATACCCAGGGAGACAAGATATTTAGCGCTGAAGGAGAACCCATCATTGCCAGCACCACTGTCCAGCAGGCATTGAAGGGTCAATTTGTCGTTGATCCGGATATAGGCAAAAATATCAAGTGATTTGTCCCGCGAGATTTCAAGTTGTAATGGAATGATGGCAGCATTTTTCTTTTTTCCGGACAGACTCCGGGTTGTTTCAAGGATAAGCATCTTGTGTTCAAGATCTATGGTAAACGGCTTGTCTTTGAAGGTGGTCAGTGAAATCAAACCGGCTATGTCTCCAAAATCCGAATCGATAATAGTTAAAGTGGGATTCCGCTGAACGTGGTTACCTATAACTACTTGCTCAGCGGAATACAAGTCAAGATTCATTCTTTCACCCGTTGCCCGGAACCCGGTGAAGCCTCCGTCTGCCTTCTTCAGGCCCTTTAGTTTTGATGAAAAGGATTTGGTGATAACCATCAACCCTCCTCCCGTATCAAGAATGAAATTGCCTTCAACATTATCAACGGTTGCCTTTATAAGCAAGTGTCCTTGATCTGAAATTTGAATGGGGGTTGTAATCTGTGCTGCGGATTCTCCTACTATAAAAAACAGTATGCAGCGGAGCAGGATGGTGATCTTACTGGTTCTCATTTAACGAATGACTTTGTCAGGTTATTTGTTGCGGCTGAAAATATGAATAAGTAACACGTTCGTTTGGGGTAATAGACAAAGTGGAACTTTAAGCTAATGGATGGTCAGTATCGTGGCACAAAAACCCCATAGAGGGTGTAACGTATATGTTATGACTGGTCCGCGGAGCGCAATTCCCTTTCTGTCCATCTTTGACGGGCATCCGTGCGGATGATGGCACCAGAATTTCTGCTGCTTCGTTAATGCAGTGATTACTTGGATTATGATAGACATACGAAACCGCCGGCAGGTATTTGAATTGCTGGCCCATCTTCAGCCTGAAACACCTCGGAAATTCGGTAAGTTGTCCCCACAGGGCATGATTGAACACCTCGCTCATACCATTCAATTCTCGAATGGAAATGTCACGCTTCCACTGATGATTGATGCGCAACTTGCTGCAAAGGTTAAGGCCTACACGGTCGAGTCGCACCTGGAATTCAAACCGGGATTTATGTCTCCGGTAATGCCTCCGGAACCACCTCCTTTACGACTTGCTGGCCTCACGGAATCAATCAATTGGTTGCGGCAGGAACTACTCGATTTTGATACTTACTTTCAATTGCATCCTAGTATCAAAGTGATGCATCCGGCCATGGGAGAGTTGTCTTACTTTGAACAAATCATCTGCCATAGCAAGCATTTTACGCATCACTTCAAACAATTTGGATTGTTGTAGCCAATGCGGTTTGCTTAACCGGCACTGGGTTAAATTATTTCAATTAGGTCGGTGAAGAACACCGACCAACCACTACCAAGAACCTTTCTGTTGTTGGTGTTCCGCCGCAATGCGCTCAAAGCAGGGTTCTTCTTGTGTGACGAATCAATTGTTTGAAACTGTGTTCGGGTCACCAACGACCTTGTTGAATTAGAATTTGCAATGGTTGTTGGTGACCTGCCGAGACGGCAGAACACCAACAACGGACAGGGTGCTTGACGCCTTCTGTTGAGATAGTCTGTCCCGGTTTTCTTAACCGGCACCGTGGATTAACTATAACGTTAATATTCCTATATTTAATAACCTGCCATCAATTTTATGATGAACCAATAGTGCCACCATGAGCAACTCCACCAGCGCCGACAAATTCAAAAACCTCGCTGAACTGATTCCGCTGGCGGCGGCCATCCTGCTGGCATTGGGCTACCTCGAACTCGAATTCTACTATCGTCTCTTTGACATTCAGATTGTTAAGTATCTCGACCCGTCGGAATTGATATTCTCTTTTCTGCCTACCATGTCGTTTATCATTACCCGGGGCGTGCCCTTGCTCGTACCCTACGCAGTTATTGTTATTCTTTCCTTCAAGGCCCGGCGGTGGCTGGTATATGCCGGTCTGCCGGTTGCCCTGGTGTTTTGGTTCACCTACCCTCATCTCCCGGTGTCCATCCGCTCCATTGATGAGCGGATTACAGAAACGGCCATTCTCATCAGCTTTGTCCTGGCTTATTATACGCTGGCCTTTGTCGGCTTCCTGTTGCAACGCATGAAGGCCATGCATGATGCAGGCAGCGGCATGACCAGGCAAGACATTCGATCCTCCATCAACTCCATGCCGAATGCGTTGACACGATTTGTCACGATCATGATCATCGTTACCAGTTATATCGCTTACCGCGCCGACCTCATTCGTGAAAACATGAGTCTCCTGGGCGGAAAGTATTCTGTACAACTTGTCCTGACAGATGGGAAAGTAGTGGAGACCGATGGGCTGATCTTCATCGGGAGTACCAGAAACTATTATTTTTTTCGCGACGAGCAGGCCAAAGCCAACCTTGTTGTTCCTAAATCGGAGGTGGCGAAGGAGCAAATCAGGAAAGTCCGAAGCAGCCTGTGAACTCAGCCTGTTGAGTACTTGCTCTCAGTTGTAATTCGGTCGGTTAAGAACACCAACCGACTGCCAGGAGCACCGGAGGTCAATGAAAAGTCGTGCGGGCGCCTGGGCTCAATATAGTTTTACTTTAAAGCGATATCCGTTCCTGGCAGGCTGTTGCATTTTCAAAACTTCGCGTGATGAATCGCTGATCCAAAAAATTGCATATGATTTCTCTGAATAGATCAATTTCAACTTCCAGCACGACGCGGCAATGCCCTGCGCAAGAAACAGAACCTCCTGCCCCATAACCACACACTTATAATAGGATGCTTTTGGAGATCCTGGTTCATAAAACGGAATTGCAAATTCCTGACCTACTTGTTTAAACGGGAGCAGGGGTAAAATTTCAAGATCCATAGGAAAGACGAAGGCTGGCAACCCGACCTTGATTTGGTATGTTGTATCCAGGCGCGACTTCCTGCTTTTGCCTTCGACGGTGGCAATTCGGTGATCATACCGAACCCTACGGCGTAGCCCCTTTTGCGAGGAGACGTATTCTATAGGCTGCATGGAAGGCAATTCACAGGTGGCTTGGGCCTCCAATGCGAGTGAATCCTTGAGATAGCCTTTCCAGGTAAACAGAAGACGATGGGTGCCATCGTTCTGCTTAACCGTTTTGATTTCTCTATCCCAAAGATCCGCAGCAATGGTGTGAGCCAGGCTATCGGTGGTATACACGACATAAGTATGTTTGAAAACAAGTGGAGTTGTTAATTTGAGTTTCAGGTTCTCTGTGGTAATGGTATCCACCTGCGCCTGGCTGTCGTGAAACAAGATCAGGAGTAGGACGAGGAGATGAATAGGTTTCATCATGTTTGTAAAGTTTTGAACAGGTATTAATGTAATGCTTTTTACATGCTAACCGCATTTTGACACAGTGCCGATCAGTCCCTGGGTGCTGTCGCGTTGTCTCGGTTTTTATATTGAAGACAGCATGGCGTGGGTTCACCGGATTTCATCCAGTACCGGAAGTAATGGGTTCTGATGTAAGTTGGGGTTGGAAATACTGGCTAAGATGTTCGGCTTTCAGTTTACGCTCCCACAAGGCCGAGATGAAGGACCATTTGTCCTCGTGAAAGACCAACTGAAAACAATTGGTCCCCTGGTAGATGGGCGCAGAAGATAAGTTGAGCCTGGCCTCATAGTCACTCCAGTAGATGGCGTAAGAGTCCATGAATTCAATCCGGTGCGTGATTTCCTTTTCATAAAATGGCATATCACCAATAACACGGATAAAGTAGTCAATATAATTGGCTACCGTGGTTGAATCTATGATCCTTGTATTATTGTCAGAAGTAGATGAAATCACCGTAATAACTGCGTTTGGGAGAAATAGTGAAGTGTACCTTCTCCAATCCCGCTCTGCGTTATAGCCTCCGGAAATACACTGATAGAGGCTATGGACAACCGCGATTACTGAGGTCTCTTTATTCATGCCCGCGCAATTACCCAAATATTTTACCATCGCGAATCACACCAATGTGTTGATTTTAATCGCTGGATACCGGTGAATTCGCTATTTGGATTGCACTAAAACAATTTCTCCTCCGGAGTTGACGCTGTGGTTCTGATGTGGGGCACCCGAAAGGGGGTGTCTTGGCTAACCGAAAAATAGGCCATGGCTGTCAGCTGGGTAGCCAGCATATTTCCCAGGGGAGGATCGCAGCAAACCTTTGTAATCTCCAGGCTTTATTGCTGATACTCAATCTTTCTGATCCGCCACACAAACTCCGCGGTAGCCGTCTTCACCACCACCTCATCACCCACTTCTTTTTTATAGAGGGCTTGGGCCATGGGTGAATCCATAGAGATATAATCGGGCATACCGAGAATTTCTTCACTACCTACGACCCGCAATCGCTTCTTGAGTCCGCGGGTATTTTCTATTTCCACCCACGCACCAAACATAACCTTGCCTTCCTGGTGTGGTGAATAGTAGACTACCTTGAGGTCATCGATGCATTTGCGCAAATAGAGAACGCGCTTGTCGATTTCACGCAATCGCTTTTTGTTGTAGTGATAGTCGGCATTTTCGGAGCGGTCGCCGAGACTCGCCGCCCACGCTACCTTCTGGGTGGTGTCGGGACGCTCCACGCGCCACAGGTGATCCAACTCCGCCTTGAGCTTCTCCAGGCCCTCTGGCGTAATCATCATGGTCTTCATCTTACCTTATTCGCAGGGCGAATTTACTTTCCTGAGGTGGTGTTCCAGTACTTCACCTCAATTTGTTTCAATATTCTTTCATTGACCCATGCCAGTACTGGGTTATTTTTGTGCAACCTCTTTGACATGAAATGCATTTTGAAAGTTTGAAATGCACTAACCGCGGAGGCGCAAAGACGCGGAGAAAATGTACACTAATCGCTAAGACGCGATGACGCGGAGAAATGCGGTTTTCTTTGCCTGCTCTGCGTGAGCTCCTCAGCGTTCTCTGCGTGAAATGCATTAGCTCCAAGCACCCTTCGCGACTCTGCGCCTCCGCGGCAAAACCTCTGTGTTCTCTGCGTGAAATGCTTTATATAGTTTCACGGTCGGTGAAGAACACCGACCTGAACTGATCGTTGTATATTCTTCGCGCCTTCGCGTCTTAGCGGTGAAAACATCCGTGCCCCTCAAAACCCACCCAAGAACGCCACCAACTGCTGATCCGGTTCTATCTGCAACTTCTTGCGCAGCCTGTACCGGGCCATCTTCACGCTCTCAGCCGAGATGCCGAGTATTGATGCGATCTCTTTCGTCCCCAGGTTCAACTTGATCAGTGAACACATCTTGAGGTCATTACCCGACAGGTCCGGATACCGGCTGGTAAGGCGCTCGTTGAACCCGGCATGAATCTGATCGAAGTGCGCCTGAAACTTCTTCCACTCATGATCCTGATGAAAGCTCAGGTTGATACCGCTGATCACCTTCTGCACATCCGGTTGCAGGTTGTTGTGTTCCTGCGACAGGGAGGCCAACCGGCTCTTCAGCTCCTCAAGCATTTCATTTTTCTGCAACATGTTGAGCGCATGCGTGGTGAGTTCGCGTGACTTCTTCTCTACCTGTTGTTCCAACTCACTCTGGAGCAGTCGCTGATTCTCCAGTTCAGTCTGCATCAATTGTTGTCTGGTCTCAAACAAGGCGGTGGATTGGGTGAGCAACTCCCGGTTTTTCCGCACCCGGCCGTATTGATATACCGATACCACCACCGCCAGCAGGGTGAGGGAAGCCGCAATACCGATTACAATGTTTCGGTTCAGTTGATCGATCTCGCTCTGTTTCTTCAACAACTCAATGTCCTTTTCCCGCTTGCTCACTTCATATTCAATGCGGAGGTTGGTGATCTTGCTGTTGGTTTCCTGACTGAGGGTGGAGTCCCTTACTTCGTTGTACCGGTCCAGGTACCGGTAAGCGGCCGGAAGTTGTCCGGTTTGCTGATAACAGGTGGCCAGCGCACGATACACTTTCATCTTCTCGTCCATGAGGTGATGATGTACAGCCAGGTGCGCTGCCTCCAGCAGGATTTTCGACGCCTGCTGATATTCACCCTGTGCCATGTTCACCGCGGCCTGACCCTGCATGGCATTCACCTGACCATTCGGAAGCTTTGAGCGCGCACTCAACGTCAACGCTTTGTCGGCATAGCTCGCCGCTTCGGTGTATTTTTTTTGTGCGAGTAAGATCTCGGTGATGTTGTTGCAACAGGTGATAACGCCGCGCGTTGACCCGACCGAATCAAACGTGGTAAGTGCCTGTTGTTGAAAGGTCATCGCCTTGTCATACTCCTGGCGCACGAATGCTACCAACCCCAGGTTGGACAGAATTCCAGCCCGGGTGGCCGGAGCAGGTTTCAGGTTGAGTGCCTCCAGGAAGGCACTATGGGCGGCTTCGGGATTATTGCTCTTGCGGTAGGCCACACCCAGGCTATTGAGGGTGAGGATTCGGTTCTTGGTATGCAACCCAAGCTTGAGTCCCTGGAGATAGTACTCGATAGCCCGTGGATAATCACCGAGTTTGGAGTACACCATGCCCAAAGAAGACAACGCAATTGACACGCCTTTGCTGTACCCTGACGCTTCACTGACCTCAAGGGCATGTGTGTACTGCCCGATGGCTTCGGCAAACTCACTGCGAAACCAGTGATAGCCTCCCCATGAAATAGCAATGTCGGCGACCCCTTGTGGATAGCCGATCCGTATGGCGATGTCATTCCCACGCTTGACAAAATATAATGAGGAGTCGAGGTTGTGTTCCCAGTAGTAGTTGGCCTTGTTGATGCAATTCCGGATTTCAGTGGTATCAGACAATTGTGCCAATGCCCTGAGGGGTGACAAGCAGATAATGATGCACAGCAAGCGGCAGATCATGCTTCAAATTTATCAAAATGACACACTGCTGCCGGACGGTCCGCTATGCCGTCTTAAACTCAGGTCTTGTAACTCATCTGTAGCCCTCCGGGAGGGAAGTCTGTATCCCTTTTGTATACCCTGGAAATTCCTGAAAAAGGCCACTACCATGGAATTTCGCAAGCGAATAAACCCCTTTTACATGAAACGAATCTTTGGATTTTGTACCCTGTTGTGTTGCCTGGCATGCTCCAAAAAAGACGACGTGGCACCCGTGCACGTGGTGTATACCGTTGGCGGCGTATACAAGGGAAGTAACGAGGCTGTTACGTTCTGGAAAAACAACACGCCTACCAACCTGACCAGCGGCAATACAGAAGCATTTGGCTACGACATCACCGTGAGTGGCAGTGATGTGTATGTAGCAGGAGCAGAGAGCAACGGAACCAAACGCGTGGCCACTCTCTGGAAGAACGGAGCCGCCACCGCCATCTCCAATGGTACATCCAATGCCGTGCTGACGAGTGTATTTGTTTCCGGAAACGACGTGTATGTGGCGGGATATGAAAGCAGTGGTACCAATACTGTGGCGAAGTACTGGAAGAATGGCAGCCCGGTAGTTCTGGGTACAGGTGCATATTCTGTTGCCTATGATATCACCGTGGTGGGCAATGATGTGTACGTCACTGGCAATCAAATTGTCGGTCCGGTGAGTACAGCGCAGCTATGGAAAAATGGTGTTGCTACACCGTTGACTTTGTCCGGTGCTTCCGGAACCTACGGTTATTCCATCGCCGTGAGCGGCAACGACGTGTATGTGGCGGGGATATCGATCATGCCAACAACAACGCGCATAGCCACCCTTTGGAAAAACGGAACAGCAACCAAGGTCAGCGACGGCACGCACAACGCGTATGCCTATTCCGTGGCGGTAGCGGGTACGGACGTATACGTCGCAGGCGCTGAAGACAATGATTTGGGTGGCGTGGCTACGGTGTGGAAGAATGGCACCCGCACCCAATACAGCGATGGCGTTGACTCCTATCAAACCTTTTACGTACAGGTGGTGGGAACAGATGTTTATCTCGCGGGCTATCAACCCGATCATACTTCCGGTAACGGGGTGCAGCGGGTATTTAAAAATGGAACGGAAATATTTCATTCCGATCCGGCACAGGATGCCATCGTAAACGCACTATTCGTAAAATAAATCTTATCCTATGAAAAATAACATCATTACCGGACTGGGGGTATTTGCATTGTTAATATTGTTTATGGCATTGCGGCCACCAGCACCCCCTGAAATTCATTACTACTATGGATCAGTACGAACTACTTCCCCGGACGGGAAAATTCCGTACGGACCTGTACGTTATTCATTGGTCAAACGGACCGTGGATCCTGCGCAGTCGTTGATTCGTGAGTGGGTACGTCAGGGGGAAGAGGTGTTTGTAACTACCCTGCGTCAAACAACATCCGAGAAGGTATTTGATGTGACGGACTCATTGAATGCATTCTCAGGAACAATGACTTTTGCCGGTGAGCGTTGGCGCTGGGATTCATGGACCTACGACATAGCGTTGCGCGATGGCGGAAAGATCGTTGGAACGGGGTCGTTGAAAGACAAGTTGCTATCGACCCGCAAGAAGTTCATTGGTGCCGATGGTGCAGCGCAGGCATTGATTGTGGAGGAGTTGCACCAAATCGGAGAGGGTGAGTTCAGGACCAAGGTGGTTGAAAGTCACTACGAGAAACACTGATTCTGTTTAGTTCCGCCAAGCGGGGAATGATCCTGGAGACAAGACGTTTGTGAATCCCGTGCACTGCACGATATTTGCAAATAACATCTTATGAAATCCTGGCTATTCACCCTCGCGCTTTGCGCCACCCTGAGCGCCTTTGGTCAGAAGTACACCATTGGCCTTAAAAAGATGGGAACCGTAATAACCAACATCGAAGGAGAGCTGATTGTCACGGACAGTACCCTGACTGAGACCGTTGAAGGGGAGACAGGCACCTATAAAATAACCCGCAGGGACGGCTATACCATCTACGTGACAGATGGAACCAATGCAGGCAAATTTGTGATAACGCACCCTGCGGGCAAACTGCATGGGTTCACCTACGACCGGCAGATTAT
>DAOMGC010000052.1:0-23613 GCA_035430125.1 Cyclobacteriaceae bacterium
AGCAGCGAATCAAGGAACTTGAGCAAAAACGAAGACTCCAGCGTGCGCGTACCACTGCAACCGTGTTTGGAGTTCTGGCCATCGTGGCACTTATCGCTCTGGTCTTTGCCTTCTTCCAAAAAACAGAAGCAGATGCCGCACGAACACTGGCTGAAAAGAACGAAGCTTCGGCCAAGGTGGCAGAAGCAGATGCCAAGAGAAATGCCGACGAAGCCAAAAAACAAAAGGAATTAGCTGACATAGAAAAAGAAAAAGCGATTGCTGCCAGAGAAGAAGCAGAAAGATCTCGGATTGAAGCTGAGAAGAGACGTCAGGAGGCAGAAGTAGCCAAACAAGCGGCTATTGTGGCCGAAGCCAAAGCCAAGGCAAACGAAGCCAAGGCAATTGAACAGGAAAAAGCCGCAACACGCGAAGCTGAAAGGGCGCGTATCGCCGAAAAGCAGGCGAATGACGCACGCTACATCGCCCAAGGCAAGGCCATGGCCATTAAGTCGAAAGAATTGAGCGACAGTGATCCTGAATTGGAGGCCCTGCTAGGGCAGCAAGCGTTCAAATTCAATTCTGCATTTGGTGGCAATCCATTTGACAATGACATTTTCAACGGTTTGTACAAGGCCCTTGATGTGTGGAAAGATCCGATTACCAAAAACCTGGCCGGACACGATAAGGGAGCGGCCCGTGCTCTGGTTACCAGAGCCACTCATGCCGAGATATACTCTGGTGGAAGTGACGGACGAATCCTGCGATGGACCAAAGGCAATGGAACGTGGAATGCAGATACCATCATGAGTGTTCGCGACTACTATCAGGTTTATTCTTTGGACTTGAGTCCTGATGGCTACTGGTTAGTAGCTGGTGGAGCCGTTACTTCAGACATTACCAAGAATTACATTGAATTGTATGATCTGAAAAATGGTGGAGCTCCCAAAAGGATAAACGGATTCTCGGGGGTAGAAACTGTTCTATTTTCTGAACTTGAGCATGGTGCTTATGTTCGCGAGCAAGCTGGCTTCAGTATTAAGTTCACAGACTTCAACACGGTGAAGGAAGTAATTAAGCCCAAAGAGAAAATTCATACCATTGCCATGAGTCCGGACGGAAAGAGAATTGCTGGAGCCAGTGCCTCTGGCGTGCTCTATGAATGGGATATTACCCGGAATTTTGCAGAGAAGATTGTCTACACATCCCCAGATGGCGCAGACTTGACATCACTGGCATTCGCTCCTGACAACCGAAGAATAGTGATTGGTAATGAAAATGGAATTATCAAAATAGTTACCGAGGACGCCAATCTGCAGCCAAGGGTGCTGTCCGGTCATACAGCACATATTGAACAGATCGTGTTTAATCATGGAGGAACATTTATGGCAAGTACCAGTCGTGACGGCACAATTCGTCTTTGGAACTGGGCAAAACCACAGGATCCCCCCATTGTATTGCATGATGATGGACTTGATGACTGGGTTTGGTCGGCGACCTTTACTCCTGATGATGAGCAATTAATGATGGGTGTACATAGTGCCCTGGGCAAGTCGAGCAAGGTTGGCGAGGAGGCTAAATCCAATGAAACTATTCACGTTTGGCCAACCAAGATTGAGGCTATGTCTTCTCAGCTTTGTACCTACATCAAACGAAATATGACCAAAGACGAATGGGATACATATGCAGGCGGTCTCAAATACGAAAGGACCTGCGATAACTATCCGGCCAACTACAAATGACAAGTATGAAGCGATTGTATTTATTTGTATTGATTCAGTTAATCTCACTGTCGGTATGGGCACAAAAGACAAACTGCACGCAGGTGCTTCGACTTGTCCGGAGTACCTATGAATCAGGCCGATTGCATGAAATTGAGGGATTGGTTGGACCTTGTTTGGCTGACGAATCAAAAGGATTCACGAATGAAGAGCGTAGGGAAACCTATCGGTACCTGACACTCACCTACATTTACCTGGAAGAACCCGATAAAGCCGATCAGGCAATGCTTAACCTCCTGAAAACGGATCATTTCTTTCAGATAAATCCAAGTCTGGATCCTGCCGAGTTCGTTGCACTTTATAAGAAATTCAGAACAGAACCGGTTTTTCGGGCCAGTCTGAAATTTGGGCTCAACGCAAGCCAGCCAACTGTTCAGAAGTACTACAATATCGGCAGCGCCGGTGGTGGATTGGGGAAGTTTGGAATCTCCCCAACCTTCCAAGCTATACTTGGCTTTGAGAAAGACATCCCGAAGACTAAATTAACCCTCGCTCCCGAACTCGGATTCATTAACAGAAAATACACGTACAACAATCCAACCCTGGCGTTGTCTGATGCCACTGGAGCCTCGGTGAGTTCCCTCGACTACACGCAATCGCAGTCATTTCTGGATTTTGTTGGGATTGTTCATTATAAGTTTACCAATACCATTCAGGTGCAGACCTATGCTGGAGGTGGCCCGGGCTTGAGTTATATGCTCAGTTCCAGCAATCAGGCTACCACTATTTTAGGAAACGACTTTACCATTGCGCCGCCCACCGAAAATGACAAGGTTTCTTTTAATGCCCTCACTTACTCCGTTGTGGCCGTAGCAGGTGGCCGACTAAAGTTTGGAGAAATCTATGTAATGGGTGAAGTGCGGTATCAATATGGTCTTTCTAATATGGTAAACCCTGATAAACGCACCTGGCCTAACCTTGCATTTAACAATCAAATTCAGCACAACGATTATCGACTGAGTACCATCATGGTGAACGTCGGGGTTGTTGTTCCGTATTTCAATCCTAAGAAATTGATCAAGTAAGATGAGAACACTTCTACTGGCCGTATTGACACTCAGTGTAGCTGGATGCCTCAGCGAGAAAGGCACCAGCCCAGGATCTACACCTACATTCATTCGTTACTATAATGGTGGAAATAATGACGAAGCCGTCGCTATTGAGGAAACGGCTGACAAGGGATTCATCATCCTGGTATCCACCAAAATCCAAAAAGCTGAGGCTGACATACCCGTCTATAAAATCAAATTGATCCGCACGGACGTGAATGGAAACCCGATCTGGACTCGGATCTACCCGGATATTTCTGACAAAATCAACAATTACAGTGCCTCCAGCCTCCAAATTCTCTCCACCGGCGGTTACGTCATCGTGGGGAATGATATACAGAGTGATGGAACAAACAAGGTCCTTCTTATGACCGTCGAAGATTCCAAAGGCGACGCTGTCAAGATTCAGATGGCCAGCACCAATCCCACGGAAGAGGGTCGGGCCGTTGCGGTTAACGCTAAAGGTAATTTTCTGGTGCTCAGCACATCCGGATCCACCGTGATGTCACTTTCTGAAATCAGCAAAGACTCACTCAAGAACAACGCAAAGGTTCATTCCAATTGGACGGTCCCCTATTCAGCGGGCGCTACCACACTGGCAAATCGCTTGTTTGTGGATGAAGTCGGAAAAGTGGTTTGGTCAGGCGTGGCTACCAAGAATGGACTTACTGGCATTCGTTTGGTCAAGACAACCCAGGACAGTGAGTTTACCGATTTTGATCTGTTGATTAGTATACCCACCATCAATGAGGTTGGAACAGATATATGCAGGTATGGATTTGGCTATGCCGTTACAGGATCTACTAACCAGAAATCAGGTCAAACTGCAGCCGGCTCGGATACCGATATTCTGTTCAAAAGACTTGCGAGCGATGGCACGGTGCTAAGCACCCAGTCTTTTCCATTCGATGCGTCTGGAACAGATAACCAAAATGATACTGGAAATTCAATCTCTTCGACGCAGGACGGCGGATTGATCATTCTTTCTTCTGTTAATTCAGCGGCCATCCAGGGCAAAGGGGATACTGATTATTACCTAATCAAGGTTGATGCTTTTGGTCAAAAAACATGGAATAGCTCTTTTGGAAGTATATATAAAGACGATGGTGTCGCTGTCCGCCAGACCAGTGATGGTGGGTATGCAGTTCTCGGAACCACAACGCAAGGAGGTATTAAGCTTGTGTCCCTGATTAAGACCAATAGCGTAGGAAAGATCCTGTAATCACTGAATCGTATTTGAATAATTTTATTGCTCAGCCTATTTGATATTTTTTTAAGTCGCAGCCGATATGAGAACCACTCCCTTCAATTCTTCAGGAAAAAAGTCGATCGTTAAGAATAGCCGTTCCAATCTTGGCCGGATGGTCTTCTTGATCGCAGCCGGTTGGCTGTTAGGGATTTCCGCTTTTGGACAAACCCAAACCTTTACTTCCTCCGGAACATTCAACGTTCCCGCTGGGGTTAACAAGGTTACCGTTGAAGCATGGGGCGGTGGAGGGGCCGGCGGCGGTGTGAATGCAAGCAATACACAAAATCGAGGCGGTGGCGGTGGTGCAGGCGGTAGTTACACCAAGACAACCAATGTTACAGTTACACCATCAGGAACCGTGACAGTCACTATAGGCGCAGGCGGTGTCGGTGCGACTGCTGCCAATGGCGGTGCTGGAGGTACAACCACTTTTGCCTCAGGCTCACCAGTAACTGCGATAGGTGGCGCAGGGGGTACGCTCGGTCAAAATACAGCCTCCTCAGGTGCTGGCGCCGGAATAACAACAGGAACAAACTTCAATGGCGGCGCAGGCGGTACAGCACCTGGTGATGCCACAAACGCAACCGGTGGCGGCGGCGGTGGTGGCGGAGCTGGTTCAACGGGCAGTGGTACCGCTGGAAGTGGATCATCAGCGGGAGCAGGTGGCTCTGGTGGTGGTGGTGCAGGCGCTGCTGGCGTTACGACAAGTGGCAATGGTGCCTCTGCAGTTGCACTTTCCGGCGGTGGAGCTGGTGCTTTTGACCTGAACACAAATACCGATCGTAAAGGCGGTGATGGATTCCGAGGCCAGGTAATTGTTACCTGGTCGCAACCAACACCAGCCATTACGGTATTTGGCCCATCCCCTACCACAGGAAATCCGGTATTCAAAGTTGTATTTTCCACACCTATCAATACAGGCTCATTCACCGGAGCGGATGTAACACTCTCCGGCACTGCCACAGGTACTTTGGCAGCAGCTATTGCCGAAATTGCGCCTAACGACGGAACAACCTTCACCATTACGGTGTCAGGTATGACAGCCACCGGAACTGTGGTTGCAGATATTGCGGCCGGCAAGATCCAGGATACCAATGGAAACGATAACCTCATTAGTAACGCAGGAACCTCGATAAACTATACGCATGACACTACGGGGCCCACGGTAACCATCACGGCCCAAAGCGCCAGTCCAACCAATACAAGTCCGGTCTTTAAGGTAGTATTCAATGAACCTATTCTCGTAGGCTCATTTATTGGAACCGATGTAACCTTGACTGGTACCGCTGGTGCCACCACCGCAGCCATCGCCCAGATCGCGCCAAACGATGGAACAACCTTCACCATCACGGCCACTGGTATGACAGGGGTTGGCACAGTCATCGCAGAAATTGCCGCCAACAAGGTCACTGATGTTGCGGCCACGCCAAATCAGAATTCCGCAAGTAATCTAGGCACATCCATCACCTTCGATAATGTTGGTCCTGGTGTAACAGTTGACCAGGCTGTTGCGCAAGCTGACCCCACCACAGGTACAACCATAAATTTTACTGCAGTATTTACCGAGGCCATCAATCCAGCAACCTTCACAGCTGGTGATATTACTAATTCTGGAACAGCCGGTGGCGCAACAATTGGAACACCGACGACGGCTGACAATATTACCTGGAACATTCCGGTAACGGGTCTTTCCAGTGACGGAACTGTTATTCTCACCATAGCAGCAGCCAAAGTTCAGGACCCGGCTGGCAATGATAACACTGCATCTACATTCACCGATAAGACCGTTACATTTGATATAGCACCTACCGTTACGGTTAATCAAGCTGTTGCTCAGGCCGACCCTACCAATGGAGCAACAATCAATTTCACCGCAGTATTCAGCAAGGCCATTGCACCCGCTTCATTCGTGGCCGCAGATGTTACCGTGGGCGGTACGGCAACCGGCTCTACGGCAGGCACACCCACCACATCAGACAATATCACCTGGAACATCCCGATTACCGGCATGTCAGCCACAGGTACAGTGATTGTTTCACTGGCCGCCAACAAAGTATTGGACCCAGCCGGAATTGGAAACATAGCGTCTACCTCAACAGATAACTCGGTCACCTATGATATCACCGGACCTGACGTGACGATTAATCAGGCAGTCGCTCAAAGTGATCCGACCAATGTCAGCCCCATTAACTTTACGGCTGTCTTTACTGAGGCAATTAATCCAGCAACCTTTACCGCTGCAGACATAACCGTGGGTGGAACTTCTGCAGGTGCCTCAGCGGGCACGCCCACGACCTCTGACAACATTACCTGGAATATTCCGATTACAGCAACTGCAGACGGTACTGTTATCGTCTCCCTGGCTGCCGCTAAAGTAACCGATGTGGTTGGTAACAATAATACCGCCTCAACATCTACCGACAACTCGGTGTTATACGATACCCCGCTTACGGTAACCTTGAATCAGGCGGTTGCTCAGGCAGATCCAACCAATGCAGCTACCATCAATTTCACTGTAGTATTTAACAAAGCAATAACGCCAGCATCATTTATAGCCGGAGACGTTACCATTACCGGTACGGCCACCGGCGCTGTTGCCGGAACCCCTACCACCGCTGATAATATCACCTGGAATATCCCGGTTACAGGTATGTCTGCGTCAGGAACTGTAATCGCAGCACTCGGAGCTGGTGTTGTGACCGACCCTGCCGGATTCTCCAACCAGGCATCCACCTTTACGGACAAAACCGTGACCTACGATAATGTGCCGCCTTCGGTAACCATCAATCAGGCAGTCGCACAACTCGACCCTACGAATGGCGCAACGATCAACTTTACTGTAGTGTTCAGCGAGGCTATCAACCCCGCAACCTTCACAGCTGGAGACATTGCCATTAGTGGCACTGCTATTGGAGCAACTGCTGGAACCCCAACTACAGCTGACAACATTACCTGGAATGTGCCAGTGACCGGCATGACGACGGATGGCACTGTGATTGCTGCTATTGCTGCGGCAGCGGTTACGGATGTGGCGGGTAATAACAATACCGTGTCGACATCAACAGACAATACGGTTACGTACGACACGACTCCCCCGTCGGTAACGGTAAACCAGGCGGTTGCCCAAGCTGATCCGACCAACGTTACCACAGTGAACTTCACTGTGGTATTCAGTGAAGCCATCAAACCGTCTACATTTATTGCCGGCGACCTTACCAAGACCGGAACTGCAACAGGTGGTGTAGTTGGTGCACCAACTACCTCCGATAACATTACCTGGAACGTAGCCGTTACCGGACTTACGGGATCTGGAACTGTTATACTTTCACTTGGCGCCAACAAGATTACCGATCCGGCCGGGAACAATAACACGGCATCCACATCAGTGGACAATACGGTGACTTTTGACAATATCCCCCCCACTGTAACGGTCAATCAAGCCGTCGCTCAGGCAGATCCCACGAATGCTTCACCCATTAATTTTACAGCCGTCTTCAGTGAGGCCATCAATCCAGCCACCTTCACATCTGGTGATGTAACGTTGTCAGGTACTGCAACTGGATCCAGCGTCGGCGCGCCAACCACGTCTGATAACATTACCTGGAACATTCCGGTTACCGGAATGTCATCTACCGGTACAGTAATCGTGTCATTAGGTGCTAACAAGGTCACCGATCCGGCCGGAAACAACAACGCAGCGTCTACTTTTACAGACCAAACTGTAACCTATGACATAACCCCGCCGGCCGTTTCATCAATTGTTATCGGGCCTGCGGCCCCGTTGACCGGTATCGGAACAACAAATGGTACCAGCGCATCTTCGGTGCCATTTCAGGTAACATTTTCCGAACCTGTATCCGGCCTTGACCCGAGTGATTTCATCCTATCAAACACAGGAACGGTATTAGCCACTGTTGCATCAGTTACTGGTGGACCATCTGTGTATACGGTAACGGTAAATTCAATTTCTGGCAATGGAACCATGCGTCTAGATTTCGCCAGCAACGGCAGTGTCATCGATTTGGCTACTAACCCAACTGTTTCATCATTTAACGCAGGTGGCGCGGGAGCTACCTATTCGATTGTATTGCCTGAACCCACCTCACATGTTACTGGACTAACCGCCACGCCTGGCCCAGACAACTACTCGATTAAACTAACGTGGATAGGTAGCGCAAGCGGTTCCAACCGTTATCTGATTCGTGCCAAGGGTCAGTTAGACGATGACTCAAATGGAACTTACGTGACAGTCACTGACGGAACAATAGTTTCTAATGACCTTATTTTTGGAGACGGTAATGGTGATGTCAACCTCTCATCCACCTTTTTCACGTTCACGTTCAGTTCGTTGCTTTCCGGCAAGACTTATGACTTTGAAGTTATTCCGGCTGCCCTCTCCCCCCTTAACTCCGCGGATAACATTGATTATCTGATTGACGGTTCGCAACCTTCAGTAACAGCAACAACCACTACCGCCTCAACCGGAACATTGGTGGCCGGTTCAGCAATACCCCCGACAACGATTTCTTCGTTGACAACCGCCTTTGGTATACCCTATAACTTCTCTTTTATACTTAAAGATGATGGACTTTCTCCGGGACTGGATAATGCCAGAACCCGATTCTCTCAAATTGTGATTACCGCCGGTGGCAGCAATACGGTAACCAATTGGAGCGATGTCATTGCTGAGGCCCAATTGACCGACATCACGGAAAACAATGCCAGCCCGATTCTCACAACGAATATCGGGGTCAATACGATTACATTCTCCAGTATTGCCAATGGGTCCAATGCCATTGGTGCTCTGGATGACAACGAGCAAAAAGAATACCGGCTACGGATACGCTTGAAGAATCCGCTAACCGGTGGGGCCTATCAGACCATAGACAATCAAGCATTTGATTTTCAAATCAAGACGGCTGATATCACATCATTCGTTGGATTGTCCCAATTCTCCCAGATCGCTGCAGGACAAACTGTAACCAGTGGCGCCGGCGTCAACATTGTGGATGTCTCCGCTACTCAAATCACGTTCAATCCTGCCTTTGGCGGAGTTCAGCCGTCAGCTGCGGCGCTGGTGTTGACTAACCTGGGCACTACCCCGGTTGCTCGGGCCGTGGATGCCAATGGCAACACAGACAAGAACTTTGCTGCCACACTCAACATCACCACCCCCGGTTCACTGGGACTTTCTCAAGTCACAATCCCCAGCGATGCCCTTGCTCCAAACGCCGGGGTGTATACTTTCCCTGCGACTTTCCAATACCAAAATTCCAATGGCGTAGCCAACAACGGAACTTTAACATTGACCAATGGAATCACAGGTACCAGCAGCAACGTTACTGTTACTTTCAGCAATAGCACTACCCTGGTTGCAGGTGCCAATCCCGAACCAGTCAAGTACTCATCATTATTGACAAGCCTCATCGGGTTTAACGTTGTCAACAACATGGTGTTTGATTTCAACGTGACGGACGATAACGGTGCGGGCGGCGATGGTGCCCCCACCAGAATATCGGGTGTTGTTGTTACACAAGGCACAGGTAATGATATTGTAGATTGGACACAAGCCATCAATGATGCTTTGATCTATGACGGTTCAACCACCTTCTTCGGTACGGTAAACCCGACCAACATTACCTTCACCGGACTTCCCAATCTGTCACCGGGAAATTTTGGTTATGTGGCAGATAATGGCACCCGCAATTTCAGGGTATATATCCGCCTTAAACCTACCCTCGGCGGATCGCTACCTGCCACCATCGATAACTTGAACCTGGTCTACGAGGTCCTCGCCAGCAACTTTACCCTTGACCCGGTCAGCAGCGGAATCGCCCCCGGTGAAAATGAAAATTCAGGATCTACCAACAACGCAGTGGATGTCATCACCACGCAAATGGCGTTCACCAATATTATCGGCAGCCCTACCCTCGTCTCTAAAGATATTTCCATTCAACAGTCCGTTCCCGTGGTACAGGCCATGGATGCCAATGGCAACCGGGATTTAGATTACAATTCCACAACCATATCTGTGGTGGATAACGGTGGAAGAACCATGCTTAATGCGCCGGGCGCAAGTTCGCTGAATGCAGGCTTGCTCACCTTTGCCAACAATTTCCAATTCACTTCGGTAGGCCCTGCCAATACCCTGACTGTTTCATCGACCACACCAAATGCAGCTGCTGGTATACCGTCCGCTGCCACTTCACCGGCCTTTGTGGTACAAGCAGGTTCCGCAACTACAATAACGGCTGGCGCAGCAGCACCGGCAACCATCTCCTCGACGGTAAACACAAACCCCGGTGTTACGGTATTCAATTTCGTTGTTAACGACGATCCCAGCGGAACTCCGGCAAATCAAGACGATGGTAACCCGACGCTGATTTCGGCCATGACCATTACACAGGCTGCTACCAATAGTGCAACCCTGGCAGACTGGACGCAATCCATTGCCGGTGCCATCCTGACTGATGGTACAACCACACTGGCTGCTTCCGCCATTAATGCAACAAGCATTCAGTTCACCGGAATAAACATCGCCAACCTGGGCTTGGTTGCCGATAACGGAACCAAGACCTACAGCTTGAAGATTTGGCTGAAAACAACCCTTGGTGGGTCCCTTCCTGCAAACATTGATGGGAAAGGTTTCGGATTTGAAATTTTGACCAGCGGAGTTACGACAAGCACCAGCGGCACCGGATTATTGCCTGCACAAATTCAAAACTCCGGAAGTGCAGATGTGGTGACCGTCGTAGCATCCAAGCTCAACTTCATTTCCCCCGCTTCAGCGATTAATGCGAGTGTGAATGTTGCTATTCCTGGAATATTGATTGAAGCAGTTGATAACAACGGCAACCGTGATCTGGACTACACCGGAGCATCGGCTACGGTTCAAAGTGTTACGAACGGAAGCAGTCAAACCATGAGCGGGCAGCCTACTAATGGAACAACTCAATTCTCCGCGGGTACTTTGGCGTTCAATGCCGCTTTCAAATTCACATCCGGGGCAAATACAGATGACGTAACCCTGACTGTAAAATCGGGCGCTAACGGAAATGGCACGACTTGCGGGGTTAACGGCATTATTTGCGGAACATCCCCCGCCATAACCATACTCTCTTCATTTGAATCCAGAATCAACGGAGATCCGACGTTCACTTTCTCTCCCACGATCAACTATCTGAATTATCAGGCAGCCAACATCACGCCTGCAGACATCACCAATGGTAATGGCAGTTTTGAATTGGCCAGGCTTGTACTGTCCGATGGCGATGCGGATGGAACAGCAGGTGACCAAGATGCCTCTGCTACTGTTCTTAATTCAGTAACTATTCGTATTGCCGATGCTGCCAACAATTCCATGATGGCCGGTATTCGGAGCATTGCCTTGTACAATAGCGGTTTTGCCGGAGCCACCGAGATTATGGAACTCACACCATCACCAGCTGATATTGCTGCGGGACAAATCACCTTTAGTGGCTTGACGATTACTGCTCCAGATGACAATTTGGTGGCCAGTGTACTTACACCAACGCCTATATCTATTCGGGTGAGTTTCATCAACAGCGCTCCAGCTATAACCGACAGAACGTTGTATAGGGCCAGCGTCGTTGCCGCCACGGTTGGTGTTGGTTCACAGTTCCGCAATTCGCCCGGGGACATTGCCGGTTTCCCTGGCGGTATAACTGCACCCCTTGGCGTAAACATCCTGGACGTAATTGCCACCAAACTGGATTTCACTTCTCAGCCTGCGGCATTTGCCGGTATCCTCCAACCTACTGTTTTTGGACAAGTTGAGGCGCACGACAAATTTGGCCTGCTGGATATCGACTTCCACAATATCCCAGCCAGCGTGACGTCCGGAGTCAGTGTAAGTGGATCATTCATCTTCTCCAGTGGTATTCTTAATATGTCCACCCTTCAGTATGGAGGCAGCGGAGATGGAACACTCAATGTGTTGGCAGGAGGCCTTTCAAGCAATACCAACAATGTTCCTGCCGGAATAGTGTCAGTACCTTGTAATCATGTGGATGTTATGAATGTTACGGCCTTCTATAATACCGGCGGGGCTGGTGGAGTGGTTACCTCTACCAACTTGGTCGGGGGTACAGCCAATAAAGTCATCTTTGGATTTTCGTTCAATGCCCCTTACACCATTACCTCACCGTCCGTTCAACCCAAAGTCCAGAAGTTCACCATTTCCTTTAATCAACCCACAGCTGGTGTCTTCTTCAACATGAAGGTAGTTGAATCAACAAACGGTACCTACAGCAATGGTCTGCCTGATGTCACAAGCATTGGCGCTGCTCCGTTGACTCAGCCAACCCCTAAAGACCTCCTGGTTGACTTCACCTCGTCACCGCGTGACTTGCAGGCCAACCCCAACCTGACTTACTTCCTGATTGTAGACGTTGACCCGACAGCCAGTGGGGCTACACCAGCCATGCAAGTGTCAGTTGTGGACGGTGGTTTCGGAACAACTACCAATAATAACATAACCATTGTCGGTGGAGCTCCAGGGAATCTGGATAAGGCAAGTTCTTCCGCGTCTGTGTTCGGCCAGACCTATACGTTTGCTTCAATCTTCCCTCCTGTACTTACCAGTTCCTATCCGGATGTAGCACAGTCAAATGTGGACCCCGCTCAGGACAAAATTGAACTTACGTTTAGCGTGCCGGTATTTACGCTCGATGGTAAGGCCACTTTGGTCGACAAGACAAATCCCGCCAATACCGCAACCTTGACTGCCCTGAATGGCGCATACGCTTCAGGCGCAGGTATTGCTGCACAACCTATTATATTCTCGATCCCGTCGGGATTCATGGTCGCTAACCATGAATACTATGTTACTATTCCGCAAGGAAATTTTACCGGAACCGGGGGAACCGGCATCATGGATGCTGCCAACAACGTATTCGGCGGTATCTCTTATTCCGGAACCTTGTTCTTCAAAACAGCGAATACCACTCCTCCGAAGTTGCTTGGAACAGCAATCTCCAAGGTACCCGCTGTACCATCAGATCCTGTAGTCACCGACATTACATCTACGGGTGCTACCCTGAATGCCATTTTTGATAAACCAGGAACCGCCTACTTTATGGTGCTGGCATCAAACTCAGCCGCCCCGACCAATGCCCAAATAAAAGGATCAGTTGCCTACGTGGCGAGTCCAGTTATTGCGCGCGGGTCCATGCCCATTGGCAGCACAAACCCGGTTTCTCAGTTTGGAACCATTACTCCGCTTGCCGGAACATTTGCACCTGGAACTCACTATGTTTGGATGTACGCCGAATCGTATTCAGAACTGAACCACGTTCAGACTCCTATACCCACGTCTGCGCCATACGGAGGAGGTCCTAACTTCCTGGAGGGCACGGGTGGACCAACACTAAGTTTCATCGCTCCACCAGTTTCCACTTCACCAACCATTAGCACCAACCTGCCTAACATCTCAATTTGTAATAACAGCTATCAGATTCTGAATGCACCGATTATTATATCTGAGAATGCTAACAATATGTTCTTCCAGCCCAGTGTTGGCGCAGGAACCCAAACATTTAACCTGGTACTCCCTGCAGGATTCCAATTTGATGTTACCCTGAACGGTACCACGCCGAAGTACGGAACCCTGACCCTGGTAGGAACTGACTTCCTCGGCACCGGCAGTCTGAGCTTCCTCGGCAATAGCATCCTCACCGTCCAGTTTAAGAACAACAACACGGCATCAAGAGATAAGATCATCATCAGTGGCCTGCGCGTAAAAGCCACCGGATCATCCAGTAACTCGATGTTCCGGTTGGGAGGCAATGCCCTCCCATCCATTACAGACGGTTCAGCTATAGCTACACTTACATCGTTTGACGCAGCTACGATCAACTTTGACAACAGTTACTCGTCCGGCAAGCTAGGTATTTCCCAACCGGCCAGCGTAGTGACGGCCATTCCGGATGACACTAAACCAGCTCTGATTCAGCTGACACCCTACATTGACCCGCTTTCTGATGACTTTGGTCCAAGTACATTCACCGGACAGGGCGTGAACATTAACACGCTGACATTGGCTGCCGTTACACTTGATGCTCCGTTCAATATCACCATTACCCATACTGATAACAATGGGTGTATTTCACAGAACCCGGTGCAATACCTTGTTTATGATCATAACAAAGCAGTTAACATAACGAAGTCTGGTGTTGCTGACCAGGGACCTTATTGTAGCACAAACACTAACTTTGTCGTCAATCAATATACGCCGGCTTCGCCCAGTGCAATAAAGCGCGATATTAAGTATGATAACCTGCCCGGTTATTATATGGAAGCCTTGTATGCTAATATCCCGGCCTCTTCCACGACAGCCAATATCATTAATGCAACTTCATTTGGAGGTGCTTGGACATCTTTAGTTAGGAATTTGCCCAACCTTGTTTCAACCACAACGGTTGGAGGCCGGCCTTATGTAACTTATGATTTTGATGAGGTTAAAATCTTGAACGCCCCCTCCTATTCATCGGCTGCCCTTCCTCTGGTCACGAGCCCGCTGATTGGTACAATACCCGCTGCACCTGCCGTTACAGCCGGGACATTACCGGACCCTTACAGCTTCTTCAAATCGACTTCTGGACAAAACCAGACCTTCTATAATGGCGGATCTATAGGATTTGTTGAATTCACAGGGGTGTACAGAAGTATTACAAACCCTACCGTCGTGGTTCCCCGTAAGCAGATTGTTGAGTTCTTTGTGCCTGCTGTTCCCCTGGTGGAAGTTGGTCAAGCCAACCAGGTTAATGCTATCAATCCAGGAACCCCCGGCGCAGTTTACCAATACTGCGAGGCCGGAGGATTGATCACCATTACGGGCTACCCCAACGCTTTGGCTGGAACATCCATTGGCCGATTCACAGTAACCGATGCGGTATCAGGAGCAGTTCTCTATGATGTTCCGCCTGTAGGCGCGTCCACCATTCCTACAGCGATTCCACCTCGTCTTGCAGGAAGTGTGTTTGTTGACAATGGTAACGGTACCGCGACACTAGATCCTGCCCAATTGCCGCATGGGTATAAGACCATGAAAATTACCTACACCTATCAGCAGAACAATTCTCCTTGTCAGACCACTGCTTCGATTGTTGTTCAGGTAACGCCCAACCCCATTGCACGGTTTAGTTTTGCCAGTGCATTCTCGCCCAATACACCAGTAGGAACCGCTTATTGTGAGAACCGTCAGATTAATTTTGACGCAACAGGAAGTACCATTCCTGCCCCATTCTCGATCGTGAAGTACTCCTGGAAATTTGCTGAGCCCAACACGGCTGATCCAGCACCAGGAAGCCTTCCTACCGGATGGACCCATACCTATGCCACACCTTCCACGTATGCGCCTTCACTCGATGTCACATCCAATGTAGGTTGCCCATCCGTACCCTATAATGCGGTGCCACCTACCTTCCCAACGGTTGGATCATTCAGCCAGTCTATTGTGGTGGATGCAATTCCCAATGTGAAAACCAAGGTTACCGGCACTTCGATTGGTGATACGTTTGTCTTCTCAGACAACGGATCAACGTATACCGGAACACCGACTTTTGGATGGGATTTCGATGGCAACAATACCATTGATAAGACGGGAGCAAGTGTAACAACCACCTACGCGACACCTGGTATGATCACATATGATATGACGGTTACCAGTTCAAGCGGATGCGTGAATAAACTGAGCCTGCAGCCTACGCCTGATCCCAGTCTGGTTCAGCCATATACCAATTATCGCAAGCTGATTATCCTGGATCGGGTTGCTCTCCCGGCCGGTGGAGTATACTCTACTGACTTTGAGCCAATCACCGGAGGTAATGGAAACTGGCAACCCGGCGGAGTTGGAACCTCAATAGGAACCATATACAAGTCAGCACTGACTTCCAGTTGGGCATATGGCCAAACTGACATCGCCACTCCGGCCGAGCCGCTAATCGTGAAACAAAACCTTTGGAAGACCGGTGTTGGAGCAGCCACTTACAACCCCGCTGAACATTCAGCACTATATTCGCCCAGCTTTGATTTGACCAAACTCAATCGGCCCATGATTTCTTTCAATGCCGTTGTGCAGATGGAGAAGAGTGATGGTGTGGTACTCGAATATTCAACGGACAATCTGAACGTGGCAGACCCCGGCAAAGTATGGGTCACGCTGGGTGCCATTGGCGATGGTGAAGACTGGTTTACGGATCAGGGTATTGCCGGTCGTCCAGGTACTCAGATAGCCAACGACTATGGATGGAGCGGATCTGGTAAAACACTCTGGCAAGGTCCAAAACATGTACTTGATGCAATGTATCCACCAGCAAATCCAGTACCTCCGACCAACGCGGTATTCCGCTGGTCATTGGGTTCAGCTGTAGCTGCCAATGGGGTTATTCAGGCAAAAGGATTTGCCCTGGACAACGTTCGAATAGGTGATCGGACCCGAACTGTACTTCTTGAGAGCTTCACCAGCACGAGCAACAATGATCCGTCTGAAAAGGCGGAGAACTCGGCTATTGCAAACTTTAATAGCAATGGAGTGGGCACTGAGGTCGTGAAGATTAACTATCACCTCGGCTTCCCGGCAAAGGATCCATTCAACGAAGACAACGCTGCAGATCCTTCTTCCCGTGCGCTGTTCTATAACATCGTGAAAACACCGCGGTCCGTAATGGATGGGCATGGCGATCCTTCCGGAAATGACGGACTATTCACCACATGGGTGCCCGGGTTCTACCAGCTCAGAACCCTTCAGCTGGCCCAGGCATCTATCAATATTAGTACTGCCAACAACCTGAATGGTTCAGGACAACCAGACGGCGGAATCAAAATAGACATTGACTTCACGTCTGAAGTGCTCACCGGTCTGCCTCCGAATACAACGCTTCACGTGGCTGTCCTCGAGAAGGCCGTGCCATCCGGTTCGCTCTCTTCTTCACAGCAAGCCATGGTAAAGAGTGGAGAAACTAATTTTGAATTTGTACTGAAGAAAATGCTACCTACCGCAGCCGGTACGCACTATGGAACCGTAATACCCTACCATGGTACGCCGAAAAAGGAATCCTTCGTGTACTATCCTGAGTCCAAGCGACTCTATGCACCTGGTGGAGATCTTGCGGTGGCCGTCTTCCTGCAGTCAGAGACAGCCCCCTATGAAGTATACCAAGTAGAAATTCTAAAGACGGTCATCGATCCACCTGTTGTCACGGGCCTTGAACCCATCCCTTCTGACCAAATTGTGGTGTACCCTAACCCGGCCAACAGGGAATTCACGGTTCAATTCCCCGGTGCATTGGCGGCACCCGCTTCCCTGCAACTGATTGATCAGGTAGGAAGTGCCAGCCTGAGAACAACGGCCGCGGAAGGATCAACTTCCAAGACGATCCTGACTGAAGGCCTCGCCTCCGGGCTCTACATCCTGCAAATTGAAATCGCCCCCGGCGTCATCACCCACAAAAAGGTGATGGTCGTACACCAGGAGTAGTAGACCGATAAACTGATGTGCATTAATTATGAAAACCCCTGCCTTTTCGGTGGGGGTTTTCTTTTTTTGAACCCCGGCCTTTACTAATTTCAAGCCTTAACTGATTACCCAGCTTCATGGAAATTTTCCTCTCTGCAGACACCTGGCTGGCCCTCCTCACCCTCTGCTTCCTCGAGATCGTCCTCGGAATAGATAATATCATTTTCATTTCGATCGTCTCCAACAAACTGCCTGAAGAACTCCGGCCCAAAGCCCGGAATATCGGTCTGGCCCTGGCGATGATCGTGCGGATAGGCTTTCTTCTCGGCATTACCTGGATCATCGGATTCACCCAACCTCTGTTTACCGTCCCCGCGAATTGGATCATGCCCAGCACCCTGGACGTCAGTGGACGGGACCTGATCCTGGGATTTGGTGGCATGTTCCTCATAGCCAAAAGTACCATGGAGATTAACCATGAAATGGAAGGCAGCGACGAAGACGAAGAAGGCGAAAACGGCGAAAAAAAATCCTCGATCACGCTTTCCGGTACCATCATTCAGATTGTATTGTTAGACATCATCTTCTCTTTTGACTCCATCCTGACAGCTGTAGGAATCGTCGACCGCGACAAGGTGATCATCATGATTCTTGCCGTAATCGTTTCCATCATTGTTATGATGTTTTTCAGCGGCACCATCAGCCGATTTATTCAGCAACACCCTTCCATGGAAGTCCTTGCCCTGGGCTTCCTGATCCTGATCGGATTTATGCTCTTCCTCGAAGCGCTACATTATATCGTGCCGAAAGGCTATATCTACTTTGCCATTGCCTTCTCCATGCTCATTGAACTTACCAACATCCGGGTTCGGAAGAAAAGAAACTTGAAGAGCAAGCCGGTAAAACTCAACAAGCCGTTCAGCGAAGAGGAGATGAAGGACGCGGTGAAGGACCTCAACAAATAACCTGTTATTGCATGACTGATTTACGTTATCCCATCGGGAGGTTTGAACCGCGCGAGCAGTATTCTGCGGAGGATGTTACAGCCGCCATCGAAAAGATTGAATCACTGCCTGGCCGGTTGGCCAAATCAATAGCCGGGCTCTCAGATGCACAATTGGATACGCCGTACCGGGAAGGCGGCTGGACCGTTCGGCAGGTGGTGCACCATGTTGCCGACAGCCACATGAATGCCTACATCCGGACCAAATGGACATTGACGGAAGAAACACCAACCATCAAAGCTTACCTGGAAAAGTTGTGGGCGCAAACCGCTGAAAACAGTTCACCGCCCGCCGTCTCCATTGACCTCCTGCGTGCCTTGCATCAGCGCTGGGTTTCATTGTTGAAAACCCTCACCCCCAGTCAGTTGCAAATGAGTTTTAACCACCCACAAACAGGCAAGCAAGTTCCCCTCGATCGCATGATTGCCATGTATGCGTGGCACGGTGACCACCACCTTGCGCACATTGTCAATCTGAAGAATGCCAAGAACTGGTAAACCCATGGGAGATCCGGGATACCGCCGACCCGCTGTCCTGTTCCATCCCCACCTGGAAACCATCTACCCGGCACTATTCCGGAAAGTTGAACTGCAAAAACCTACTCGGGAGCGAATTAACACGCCGGACGATGATTTTCTTGACCTGGACCATTATCGCCAGGGAGCAAACCACTGTGTGATCATCAGCCATGGACTAGAGGGAAATTCCACGAGGGCCTACATACGCGGCATGGCTAAGGCGCTTCTAGAGGCTGGCTTCGATGTCATCGCCTGGAACTACCGGGGCTGCAGTGGTGAACTAAATCGGCAACGCAGATTTTATCATAGCGGTGCCACCGATGACCTGGCCACGGTAGTAGCTCACACTGCCAGCTCCTATCCGCAAGTCTCCCTGGTCGGCTTTAGCCTGGGTGGCAACCTCACCCTGAAATACCTTGGCGAAGGTCAACCGCACCACGCAGTGAACAAGGCTGTGGTTTTTTCGGTACCCATGGACCTGTATACCAGTTGTCTTGAAATTTCAAGACCAGGAAACTGGATTTACGCCCGGCGCTTCCTTAAAAGCCTTAAAGTCAAGGTGCGCACGAAAGCCGCGCTCAGAAGTGACTTACCCGCTGCTGATTTGGACAGGGTTAACACCCTCATGGAATTCGATGATGTATTTACAGGTCCGGTCCACGGTTTCAAGAATGCGATAGATTACTACACCCGTTGTAGTTCACTGCCGGTTTTGTCAAACATTAGTGTCCCGACCCTGGTGGTAAACGCAAAAAATGACCCGTTCCTGAGTACGGCATGCTATCCTGCCGCATCGGCAGCCTCATTGTCTGTGGTACTCGAGTACCCGGAGCATGGTGGCCATGTTGGTTTTGCCCGGTTCGGCCAGAAAGGACTATATTGGTCCGATATGAGGGCTGTTGCATTCCTGGCCCACTAAAGATGTTTGCCCGTTACTCCTTAAGTGCCGCCCCTGAAGCTGTAGCCGATCGGTTTTCGGTAGATGTTCCGAAAGCCTACCAGCCGATGTTTAACGCGGCGCCAACCCACCTGCTACCCGTAATTACCAATGACAGTTCCTCAGGACTTTCATTTTTCTATTGGGGCACTTCACCTGCATGGGCCAACAAAAAGCCCGTAGGGGAAAAGATTATCAATGCACGAATTGAAACGCTCGAGGAAAAACCCGTAATGAGAAAGAAATTGCGAGATCATCGCTGTCTGATCCCGGCGGATGGATTCTATGCCTGGAAAAGGACGGGGAAAAAGACCAGCATTCCTTACCGGTTTGTTACTCAGGATAAAGGGATGTTTTCCATGGCCGGACTCTGGGAAGAATACGAAGATGAATCCAACGAAGTGCACCATACCTTCTCGGTCATCACCCGTCCTGCCGACAGCAACGTATCGATGGTTGATGAACGCATGCCCGTGATTTTAGATCCCCAAAATGAAAGGGAATGGATCACTGCACCCGACGAGGCATTCCTGATAACTCAGTTAAAGGCATATCATCCACCATTGGAACATTATTCCGTGTCATCGCTGGTTAATCAGCCGGAACGCAACAGCCGACTCATCATCATGCCTGCGCCGGCTGCTGATCAATTCGGCAACCTGAGTTTGTTTGATTGATTAGAAGCCGTCGCCGTCTTCCTTCTTCTTGTCGATAGGGTCGGCAGATTTCTTCTTGAAGAGTCCACCCCGCTTCTTCGGTGTTTCTTTGGGTGCTACCTGACCAACTGGCTTATTCCCGGTAGCGGTTGAGTCGACCGGAGCCTGTTTTTTCTTCTTAAACAGATTACTAAAAAAACCGCCTTTCGACTTTTTGGTGGTAGTTGTTTTTGTGTCACGGCCAGCCTTGTCTTTCTGTTCCATCGCAGCACGCACATCAGGCAATACCAGCAAGTCCCGGAAGTACCACATATAAATGTCCTGATCCAGGTTGTACTTCTCCTTGGTCCTGGTAATGGCATATACGCTGTCCATCGGTTCCTTCTTCATGGTGGAACTATCACCTGGATCAGACTCCGCCAGCTCAAATTCGGCACCCTTTTCCTCCTTCAATGAGTCCGGGATCACCGGGTACACCGGGGTCATTTCCACCGTCTGCATCTTTCTGAACTTCTTTCGGTAAGACTCAGGAACAGCGACCAGGTAGCGATTGCTCTTCGAAGTTGACGCCGTCAAAATCCGCCTGGGTGTAGAGTCTTCGGACAAGTAGCTGAACTTCTTTTTGAGGGCGTCTTTGTCGTAGATAAATGCACTCTGATAGGCAGGGCAAATCAACCGCTGGGTACAGGCCCCCAGCAGTAATATCATGCCAACACAAAACAAGAAAGCCCGGATCATGGGTACATTAATACGCAATCAACAAAATTAAAGAATTAACCCCAACTAATCCGTTTTATGGCTTAAAAGTAACCAATTTAATATATTGATATTCAGATAATTAAATACCAATACTTAATTTTTCACTTTTACTTAGACCAGAGACCACCAGGTTGTAAGAATCATCAATTAGCTGCTTGAGCAAGTGAACCGGAACACCGGTTCTTACTTGTACCGTGATCCAATGCTTCTTGTTCATGTGAAAAGCCGGAATAACATACTCATAACGCTCACGGAGTTCGGCGCCGTATTCCGGATCGACCTTTAGGTTCACTCCATCAAAATTTTCCAGGTTGGTCAGGGCAAACATCTTGCCCTTCACCTTGAATACAAGGGTGTCCGCACCAAATGGGAAGGTCTCCTTTGCCCCTGGTTTGCCGAGGCAATACGCCCTGAAGGATTCAATGTTCACAGAAAAAGGCGCTTAGCGATCAAATAAATCACCGCCAGCAGAAAAATGATGATGGAGAGTTTATTGACACCATGCATCATACGAAGGTTAATGTTTGTGGGGCGATTGGGATCCTTACGTCGGAAGAAGTATCCACCTACTTCTCCCAAAGAAAGGAATTCACGCAGTGACAATTTCTTTTTAGGGTTCTCTGGTTGCTGCAGCTGAGGGTCCATAGGTTATTGCAAATCAGTAGATTCAATCCAGTTTCCGTCTTCTCGTATCAGATCAATAAGCGCATCCACTGCCTGGGCCGACGGCACGTTTTTCTTCACCACCGTTTTACTTCTGTACAGCGTAATCCGGCCAGGCCCCGAGCCCACATAGCCATAGTCCGCATCCGCCATTTCACCCGGACCATTGACGATACATCCCATGATACCGATCTTGACCCCCTTCAGGTGGTTGGTCCTGGACCTGATTTTGGCCGTCGTTTCCTGAAGGTCAAAAAGTGTTCGTCCGCAGGAAGGACAGGATATATACTCGGTCTTGGATATCCGGGTGCGTGTAGCCTGCAGGATGTTGAATGCCGTCTCATTGATGAATTTGTCTGACCCGCAACCAGGTGCGGATAACCACAGGCCATCCCCCAGGCCGTCAATCAACAGACCACCCAGATCGGTTGCGGCGAAGAGCTGAAAGCGTTCAGCAGGCAAATCCTGATAGGTGCGCCGGACAATGACAGGCATGGTCACGCCCTTGACCATCAGGTCTACAAATAGTCTTCGCTGTTCCGCATAGCCATGCAGGTTGGAGGTTTCGATCACCAGGACTACCGTAGGGTCTGCCTGCAACAACCGGAGGTTTTCATCGGTGAGTCCGGAGAGCGACGCAGAGACGAAGTTGACCTCGTTAGATTTATCAGCCGAAGCCCTGAATTCTGCCAGGGTGAACATTGGGTAGGTACGTGATTTGGATTTTTGTTTTACCCAAAGCGTATAGTCGCAGATTACAGCCAAGGTTCCTGGGATTTCGAAGTCCACCGGTTTGAGTCCGGTGTACACATAATCGCAGGCCATGTCGGTGATGTTCCATTTGTCCAGGGCTACTGCATATTGATATCCGAACGCAAACAAGGAAGCAGGGGTAATGGTATCCCGGTGCGATAGGTCGCCAACTACGCGGGGCACCTGATGACCGCCGATCAGTGCGACCGTTCGCGACTCGCGGCGCGTGTAGGCATATGGATTAATGGGATACTGCTGAATTTCAGGAATTGGGGCGTGACCAGAACGGGTCTTGTAGCGGTCGGCAAGTTCAATGCAAACGGGAACCTCTGCTTCGGGCTCTTCCGTGAGGGAAACCCGGATCGTATCGCCGAGGCCATCCTCGAGCAGGGTTCCGATGCCTACCGAAGACTTGATACGTCCGTCCTCTCCATCGCCGGCCTCGGTGACCCCGAGGTGCAGTGGGTACGGCTTTAATTGTTCCTCGTCCAGCTTCTGCACCAGCAGCCGGTAGGCCTGAATCATCACCTGTGGGTTGCTGGCCTTCATGGAGAGAACAACGTTATAGTAGTTCATGTCTTCGCAAATGCGGAGGAATTCCAGGGCCGATTCTACCATGCCCAGTGGAGTATCTCCATAGCGGCTCATGATCCTGTCCGACAACGAACCGTGGTTGGTACCAATCCGCATAGCGGTGCCATACTCCTTACAAATCTTTACCAGCGGGGTGAACTTGGTGCGAATGCGGTCCAGCTCGGCTTCATAGGCCGCATCCGTGTATTCAATCT
>DAOMGC010000053.1:0-22379 GCA_035430125.1 Cyclobacteriaceae bacterium
GTCTTATGGCAATCCGATTAGGAGAAATAGCGCCCGACTTCCAGGCGCAGACCACCGAAGGTCCTATTCAGTTTCACAAATGGCTTGGCGATGGATGGGGCATCTTGTTCTCGCACCCGGCTGACTTCACCCCGGTATGTACCACCGAACTGGGTGCCGTAGCCAAGCTCCGGGCAGAGTTTGATAAGCGCAATACCAAGGTCATCGCCCTCAGCGTAGACCCGCTCGATGCCCATGAAAAATGGATCGGAGATATCAACGAGACACAAAAAACGCATGTCAACTTCCCGCTTATCGCGGATCCGAAGTTTGAGGTAGCCCGCCTATACGATATGATCCATCCTGAAATAAGCGACAAGTTCACGGTCCGCTCGGTGTTTGTGATCGGCCCTGATAAGAAAGTGAAGCTTACCATCACGTACCCTGCCGCCACCGGCCGCAACTTCGATGAAATTCTCCGGGTGATCGACAGCCTGCAGCTCACTGCCAAATACAGTGTGGCAACACCAGCCAACTGGCAGCACGGTCAGGATGTAATCATCACCACCGCGGTGAAAGATGAAGACATCGCAGCTAAGTTTCCCAAAGGACATACGCGTGTGAAGCCTTACCTGCGCATCACGCCGCAGCCGAATCTCTGATCGACAACGCACACCATACCTGAACCCCTCATGGCTTTCGCAATGAGGGATTTATTGTTTTAATTTGCAGTCCATTTTCACCAAATACTCCGTGTCGAAAGAGAAACCCATGAACGAGATGCCTGTAATGCAGGAGGGCGAAGGCATTATGTTGTTCTACCCCCATGTGCCGAAGGCGGCATTGGCCGCAGTCACGGAAGTGCTGCAAAGCCGGTGGATCGGTCAAGGTCCACGGGTGACACAATTCGAACAGGAGTTTGCAGATAAATTTGGCGGCGGCGGGAAAGCCCTCGCCGTGGGTTCGGGCACCGATGCCCTGCACCTGGCTTACATCCTGGCCGGACTCAAACCCGGAGATGAAGTAATCACACCTGTGTTTACCTGTACGGCCACCACAATCCCTTTCCTGTACATGGGCGTAACGTTCCGCTTTGCGGATGTTGATCCGCTAACACTGAACATCGACGTGAACCATGTGCGCAAACTGGTGAATGAGAAGACACGCGCCATCGTATGTGTACACTATGGGGGACTTCCCTGCGACATGGATGAGTTGCTGGCCATCGGTCGTGAACACAACATCCCTGTAATCGAGGATGCGGCCCATGCGTTGGGTGCTACCTACAAAGGAAAATACGTCGGCTCCATAGCTGACTTCACCATGTTTTCATTTCAGGCCATCAAGACCATCACCACCGGCGATGGAGGAATGTTGGTGGTGAAAGATCCTGCGCTCGTTCCCAAAGGCGAGCGGGTGCGTTGGTTTGGTATCGACCGATCCAATAAGCAAAAAGGCACTTGGGAAAACGACATTACCGAGGTAGGATATAAATACCAGATGACGGACATCGGTGCGGCTATGGGTCTCGCTGCCTTGAAGGAGTTTGATGAAACATTGGCGTATCGCCAGCAATTATTTGCGGCCTATCGCAAAGGTCTCTCCGGCGTTAAGGGTATTCAGTTGATTGGTGCAACACCGACCGACCGCACGCATGCAGCGTGGCTCGTTACTGCACTGGTCGATCGCCGCGTTGACTTCATGAAAAAGTTACGAGACCATAAGATTGAGTCTGGTCAGGTACATTATCGGAATGACCGCTATACGGTTCTTGGCGGCCGTCGCCATGACCTGCCCAATATGGACGCGGTGGAAGAGCGCTACATCGTATTGCCCCTGCATTTGCGAATGACCGTTGCTGACGTGGACTATGTCTGCAAGGTGATCGCTAGCGGGTGGTAGACTGGCACTTTCTGTATCGGATGAGCCAAAGCAAAATGCACCGTCTCCGCGGGCAAGCTTTTCAAAAGTAATCGAGCTATTTGCTTAGCCAATTCTACGCATTACAATTGACTCCCAACGCGACCCGCGGTCTCCCTGCCCGAATTCCAGGAGTTCATCAATAAATTCCCAGCCGCTTCTTCCACCGGTCTCTCCACAACCGGGTTTTCAACGCACCTTCTACGGTGGGATCGTTGCATGGTCCCGCGAAAGGTTTCCCCATCCTGAGATAAAATCTGTAAAACGTGGAGATGGCCATATCCCACTTCTCCAGGAATTGCTTGTTGCCATTGTTGCGGACGATCCGTGCCGTGGTGCGTGACCCGAAGTGATAGACTCGAGAACGACTTACACCTTTGTAATATCTAACGCCGGCATGCCACAGCTTCATCATCATATCCGGATCTGAACCCATACCGGGCGAAAATTCTGTACTGAGTCCGCCGATGAGGGTCCACATCTGACGCGGCATGACCAGGGGATACCAGTTGCTCCCCGACCAATCTGCAAAGGGAATAGCGGCAAAGTCTGAGAGAAACTTCTTCTCATCGAATGACTCTACGGTCTTGCCAAAATCGAATGGTGCCAATGCTGCCGTGTTGCGCGACGTCGTATGCTCGATCATGGTTCCGGAGATACACCATGAATCAGCAGGTGCCTTTTCAATTTCTTCCAGCAGCGCGGTGTCCCAACCGGGCGCGAAGTAGAAGTCGTCATCAGACAATATAATGTAAGGTGTGGTCGCCAATACACCCGGGGCATTGAAACCATAACAAACCCCGGCGTTCGTTGCCGAATAGCTGTAGTCCAGGCCTTGTTGCCTTACCCACTCCAGAGACCCATCGGTACCCTCGTTGATGTGCACGATGATTTGATGCGTACGGCTGGAATTCTTACGAATGCTTTCCACACACGTGCGCAGGTAAGGAAGGTTATTCCATGAAGGGACCAGGATGGAAAACACGGCATCCGGCCTGGGCTTGCCGCGGTGGAAGGTAATATCAGGTGTCATGTATTGGATTTAAGATACATCCATGGCATCATACACCACCACTTTTGTCCAGAGTGAAGAACATTTTTCGATGAACGCCTTATGGATCGGGTGTTCCTGGTAGCGCGCCTGGGCTTCGAGGTCATCAAAGAACATCAACTCCGACACGGCGTAACTGTTGTCCACGACATCGCGCTTTTCGGTAGCTGCGGGAACACCAATGTGAAGGGCTTTAATGCCATCAATGCTGCGAAGGGTTTTAAGTCCCGCAATCAGTTTGTCGCGGTCGGCGACTGATTGGCTGTTCTTCAACCAAAAGAAAACGTGGTGTGTGAGCATGGGTTTTTCTGGACTATGCCCTGAGGACGCCGTAGCCGCAGTAGCCAGGGCGGTGGTGGTGATAAAGGTTCGGCGGTTCATGACTGGAAATGATCTGACTGTAAAGGTAGGGTAAGTAACGATTACATCGCGCTTCTACCTAACATTCGTTAATGCCAGTTTAAAATTTTTTGCACCTAATCATAGATTCTGACCTGTTTTTTTGTGATCCTTGTATAACATCAAATTATGAACCGCATCAATTCCATCATACTGAACAACGGCGTAGTCCTCGTGGTGGGCTTGATTCTTCTGATTCGAAAGAATACGGGGCGTTTCTGATTTGAATACAACTGGAAACTTCAGCCGCCCCGACAAAATCGGGGCGGTTTTATTTTCTACAAGGCATAACAAACTAACGATTGTTCTAAACCAGCACGATGTACTACAACGAAAACACCCTCGTCTTCCTCGATGGAAAATTCATCAAGGCGGCAGAAGCCAAAGTAGATCTCTTTTCCCAGACCCTTCACTACGGCTATGGTGTATTTGAAGGCATCCGCGCCTACCAGACCATCAACGGCACCAAGATATTCAAGCCGGTAGAGCACTTCGAGCGGCTGCGCAACAGCTGCCGACTCCTGAACATCCCCATGAACTACAGTGTGGAGGAGCTCACCCAATTGTCTTATCAGGTGTTGGAGAAGAACAACTTGTCAAGCGCGTACCTGCGCCCTTTGGTGTTCTGCAGCCCGAACATGTCACTTACTGCGCCGAAGGAAGTGTCGGTGATGATTGGTGCGTGGGACTGGGGTAAGTATTTCAGCCATCCGTCGTTGCGGTTGTGCGTTTCATCTTTCCAGCGCCCGAACCCCCGCGCACTGAAAGCCGAAGCTAAGGCTTGTGGTCATTACGTAAACTCCATCATGGCCACCATGGAAGCGAAAGAGCGTGGCTTTGATGAAGCACTGATGCTGGATATGAATGGCTTCGTGGCAGAAGGACCCGGAGCCAATTTCTTTTATGAAAAGGACGGTGTGTTACATACACCGCCGCTGGGTAATATCCTTCCGGGAATCACACGCCAGACAGTACTCGATATTTGCCGTGAACTGGATATCCCGGTGGAGGAAAACTTTTTCAGCCCCGAAGTACTATTCGAAGCAGACAGTGCCTTCTATTGCGGCACCGCTGCAGAGATCACTCCCATTGAATCCATCGAAGGTCAGGCTTTTGCCAAGCCCTGGAATAAATCATTGGGCAATGTGATTCAGGAAGCGTATCAGAGCATCGTGCTCGACAAAAGCTACAGCTACGTTATTGTTTGATCTCCGAGTTCTCTCTTCCCATGGCCCTGAACAAATACAGCAAAACCATTACCCAGGATCCTACCTTGCCCGCGTCGCAGGCAATGCTTTATGGCATTGGTCTCACCGAACAAGACCTTGCCAAAGCACAGGTTGGCATCGTGAGCACCGGCTTTGATGGCAATACGTGTAACATGCACCTCAATGCACTTGCAGGTGAAGTGAAGCAAGCTGTATGGGGGCAGGATTTGGTGGGACTCATCTTCCACACCATTGGCGTAAGCGACGGTATCTCCAATGGAACCGAAGGCATGCGCTATTCACTCGTAAGCCGCGAAGTAATTGCCGACTCTATTGAAACAGTGTGCGGCGCTCAATATTATGATGCATTGATAGCGGTGGTGGGTTGTGATAAGAACATGCCGGGATCGGTGATTGCCATGGGCCGCCTGAACCGCCCGGCCATCATGGTGTACGGCGGCACAATCGCCGGCGGACATTATAAAGGCAAAGCACTCAACATCATATCTTCCTTTGAAGCACTGGGGGAAAAACTCGCCGGCAAACTTTCGGAAGAAGATTACAAAGGAATCATTCAGCATTCATGCCCCGGTGCCGGTGCGTGTGGCGGCATGTACACCGCCAACACGATGGCGTCAGCGATTGAAGCATTGGGAATGGCATTGCCATACTCGTCTTCTTATCCGGCGTTGAGTCCGGAAAAGTCCGGCGAATGCAAGGAGGCAGCGAAGGCCATTTTGCACCTGCTCAAACAAGATATTAAGCCGCGCGACATCATGACGTTTAAGGCATTTGAAAATGCCATTACCACGGTCATGGCGTTGGGGGGGTCAACCAATGCGGTACTGCACCTGATCGCCATGGCCAAATCAGTTGGTGTAAAACTTACCCAGGAAGATTTTCAAAGGATCTCTGACAAGACACCGCTGCTTGCCGACCTGAAGCCCAGCGGAAAATATTTGATGGAGGATCTCCACAAGATTGGTGGTACACCTTTGGTGTTGAAGTACCTGCTCGATAATGGTTTTCTACATGGTGATTGCATTACGGTTACGGGAAAGACATTGGCTGAAAACCTGAAGGGTGTTCCGGCGATCAACTTTGATCAGCAGGATATCATCCGTCCACTGGATAAACCCATCAAGAGAACAGGCCACCTGCAAATCCTATATGGTAATCTTGCCGAGAAGGGTGCGGTGGCCAAAATCACCGGTAAGGAAGGCGAGAAATTTAAAGGTCAGGCCCGCGTATTTGAAGGTGAGTTTGAATTGGTGGATGGCATTCGCAGCGGTCGCATTAAATCCGGTGACGTGGTGGTGATCCGCAACGTGGGTCCGAAAGGTGCCCCGGGTATGCCCGAGATGCTCAAGCCCACGAGCCTCATTATGGGTTCTGGTCTTGGTAAGTCAGTAGCGCTGATCACCGATGGTCGTTTCTCTGGAGGTTCGCATGGTTTTGTGATCGGTCACATTACCCCCGAAGCTTTTGAGGGTGGGTTGTTGGGACTCGTAGAGGACGGTGATTGGATTGAAATCGATATTAAAAAACACCAGTTGAATTTGCTGGTCGATGCAAAGACGCTGGCCATACGGCGTTCTCATTATAAGGCGCCAGCCCTTCGGGTGAAGAGCGGCGTGCTGTTCAAGTATGCTAAACATGTAAAAACAGCTGCTGATGGATGCGTTACTGACGAAGACTAAATCAAGTCCGGCCTCTGCCAGCAAGCCCGTGGCGAAAATCACCGGATCGCAAGCACTGCTACGTTGTCTGGTGGCGGAGAACGTCACCACCTTATTCGGCTATCCGGGTGGCGCCATCATGCCGGTCTATGATGCACTATATGATTTCTCCGATCAGCTCAATCATATTCTTGTGCGACATGAGCAGGGGGCAGTGCATGCCGCTCAGGGCTATGCGCGGGTTTCTGGTCAAGTAGGTGTAGCCCTCGCTACGTCGGGTCCCGGTGCCACCAACCTGATTACCGGCCTTGCCGACGCACAGATTGACTCAACGCCGATAGTCTGTATCACGGGTCAGGTATTTGCACACCTGTTGGGCACGGATGCATTTCAGGAAGCGGATGTTGTCAACACAACCATTCCGGTGACGAAGTGGAATGTGCAGATCACCGAAGCCAAAGATATTGCCGGTGCGGTGGCGAAAGCATTTTACATTGCCCGCACAGGTCGGCCCGGTCCGGTGCTGATCGATATCACCAAGAACGCGCAGAACGAGTTGCTCGAAGAATTTTCATACGAGCCTTGTCATTTTATCCGCACGTACCGACCGAAGCCGGTGTTGCAAAAAGAACAGATAGCAGCAGCTGCTGAGCTGATCAACGCTGCGAAACGCCCGTATCTGTTGGCGGGTCAGGGGGTGTTGCTGTCAGGTGCTTCGGAAGCGTTGAAAGCATTTTCTGAGAAAACAGGAATACCGGTTGCTTCAACACTGCTGGGACTCGGCGCCTTCTCTACAGACCATCCCAACTACGCAGGTTATCTGGGGATGCACGGCAACTATGCCGCCAACATCAATACAAACGAATGTGATGTACTGATTGGCGTGGGCCTTCGTTTTGACGACCGCGTCACGGGTAACGTAAGTAAATACGCCCGTCAGGCCAAGGTGATCCATATCGATATTGACAACGCAGAGATCAACAAGATTATTCAGACCGCCGTGGCTGTGCATGCAGACGCCCATGAGGCCCTGACGGCGCTAACGTCAGCCTGCAAGGCCCAGTCGCATACAGAATGGCTGAAGACATTCAAGGTATTGGCGGATGTTGAGCATGAGAAAGTGATCCGTCATGAGTTCAAGCCTTCCGGCGAACTGATGATGGCAGAGGTCATCAACCAATTGTCACAATTAACAGAAGGCAAATCAATTGTGGTGACCGATGTTGGTCAGCACCAGATGGTGACTTCGCGGTACTATCAATATAAGAACCCGCGTACCAACGTTACCTCAGGTGGCGCCGGCACCATGGGTTTCGCCTTGCCTGCCGCCATGGGCGCCAAGATGGCATTGCCTCAACAGCAGGTGATTGCCGTGATCGGCGATGGCGGCTTTCAGATGACCATGCAGGAGTTGGGCACTATCATGCAGTATAAGATTCCCGTCAAGGTGATGGTGTTGAACAATAATTTTCTTGGCATGGTGCGACAGTGGCAACAGTTATTCCACGATAAGCGCTATTCCTTCACGGCCATGGACAATCCTGATTTTATCAAGATTGTGGACGCCTACGGTATTCCGGCACGGCGTGTCAGCGAGCGGCCTGATCTGAATGGTGCCTTGCAGGAGATGTTGGATGCTACTACGCCGTACTTTCTCGAAGTGGTGGTCGGTCGTGAAGACAATGTATTCCCGATGGTACCTGCGGGTGCCGGTGTAGGTGAAGTTTTGCTGGAAGCTCCGGCGACAAACAAAAAGAACTAACCCCGACATGAAACAGGACTATACCATGGAGGTGGCCTCGGACAACAATTTTTCCGTGTTAAACCGCATCATCAATATCCTCAACCGACGTCGGGTGCGGATCAAGAAGTTGATGGCCCATGAAAACGAAGATGATTTCCGCCGTGGCGGTGTAATCATGCTATTGCATACTACCGGGGATATGGCCGAAAAAGTAAAAGTGCAATTGGAAAAACTTATTGAAGTAGAGGAAGTGAGCTACCGTGAAGGCAGCTCGTCCTATCTCGAATTGAGCGAACGTATTGTAGATGTAGACTAAACCCGAATTTTATAACCAATCTAAATTCAGAACTATGGCGAAGATCAATTTTGGCGGAACCCTCGAAGAAGTAGTAACCCGGGAAGAGTTCCCGATGGCTAAGGCCCTGGATGTGTTGAAGAACGACACCATCGCCATCATCGGTTACGGTGTGCAGGGACCTGCCCAGGCTCTGAACCTACGAGATAACGGCTTTAAGGTAATAGTAGGTCAACGGAAGGGTTCAAAGACCTGGAACAAAGCCATTGAACATGGATGGGTGCCCGGAGAAACTTTGTTTGAAATAGAAGAGGCTGCAAAACGCGGAACCATCATTGAATTCCTGTTGTCCGACGCCGGTCAGATTACCCTGTGGCCCGTGATCAAACCGTTTATGACCAAGGGCAAGACGTTGTACTTCTCCCACGGCTTTGGCATCACTTTCAAAGAACAAACCGGCATTGTGCCTCCGCCTGACATTGATGTGGTGTTGGCAGCCCCCAAAGGCAGTGGCACCTCGGTGCGTCGCCTCTTCCTGCAAGGCAAAGGCATCAATTCAAGCTACGCTGTTTTCCAGGATGCTACTGGCAACGCCAAAGCAAAAGCGATTGCGCTTGGTATCGGAGTAGGCTCTGGCTACCTGTTCGAGACTGATTTCAAAAAAGAAGTGTATTCCGATCTTACGGGTGAGCGCGGTACCCTTATGGGCGCCATCGCCGGGATTTTTGAAGCACAATATGAAGTACTCCGCTCCAAAGGTCATACCCCCTCTGAAGCTTTTAATGAAACCGTTGAAGAGTTGACCCAAAGTCTGATGCCGCTCGTGGCCGAGAATGGTATGGATTGGATGTACGCCAACTGTTCTACTACGGCCCAACGCGGCGCACTGGATTGGAAGAAAAAGTTCAAGGCGGCTACGTTGCCGGTATTCAAAGAATTGTATGAAAGCGTAGCCAGCGGCGCCGAAGCCAAACGCACCATCGACACCTGCAGCAAGCCCGACTATCGGGAGAAGCTGGCAGAGGAGTTGAAAGAGCTTCGCGACAGTGAATTGTGGCAAGCAGGCGCTGCGGTTCGCCAGCTGCGTCCGGAAAAGAACAAAGTGGAGGCGAGCATGATCAATTCATGACGGTTGTTGCTGCACCTCCTGCTCTGAATATCCGCAAAGCTTATGATGTGCTGAAGCCGGTGGTCTCCCGGACCCCGCTTCAGTTTCATCGTGGCCTTTCTGAAAAATTTTTGTGTGAGGTTTATCTCAAACGAGAGGATCTTCAGGTGGTGCGATCCTATAAGATTCGCGGTGCCTACAACCTCATCCAGTCGCTTACCGCCGAACAACGACGTGCCGGTGTTGTATGCGCCAGCGCCGGAAACCACGCACAGGGGGTAGCCTTTTCTTGTAAGAAACTTAACATCCATGGCGTGATCTACATGCCTGCGATCACCCCCAAGCAGAAGGTCAACCAGGTTAGGATGTTTGGCGGCGACCACATCGAGATCGTCCTCATCGGTGACACGTTCGATGAAAGTCAGGCCCACGCACTTGCTTTTGCGAGCGCGCAGGCCCGGGTCTTCATTCCACCCTTTGATCATCCGCTAATCATGGAAGGCCAGGGTACTGTGGCCCTCGAGATCACGGAAGAATTATCTGACATTGATTATGTGTTTGTACCCGTGGGCGGCGGCGGATTGTGCGCCGGCATGGGCAGTTACCTGCAGGTGTATTCGCCGCAAACAAGGATCGTCGGTGTTGAACCGGCAGGGGCACCTTCTATGAAAGAGGCCTTACAAGTAGGTCGGCCGATTGTGTTGGACCGTATCCAGCGTTTCGTTGACGGGGCTTCGGTGAAGAAGGTGGGGGACCTTACGTTTCCCATTTGCCGGGATGTGCTTACCGACATGCTGTTGGTACAGGAAGGAAAAGTGAGTTCTACCATTCTTCAATTATATAATGAAGATGCTATTGTGGCCGAACCGGCTGGAGCCCTGGCCATCTCAGCCCTGGAGCAATACGGTGAACGGCTGAAAGGGAAACGGGTCGTGTGTGTGGTGAGTGGCGGTAACAACGACATCGACCGGATGCAGGAAATCAAAGAGCGATCGCTACTGCATGAAGGGTTGAAGCACTATTTTATGGTACGTTTTGCGCAGCGTCCGGGTGCGTTAAAGGAATTTGTAAATGATGTCCTCGGGCCCACCGATGATATAGTTCGCTTTGAGTTTGTCCAGAAGCATAATAAGGAGACCGGCCCCGCGTTGATCGGTATAGAAGTAAAGGGCAAAGAAGACTTTGATGCCCTGATCGAACGAATGCAACAGCGACAGCTGAATTACACGTTGATCAACCAGCACGAGAATTTGTTTGAATACCTCGTCTGATTTTGGTGACGAACGTAAATAAAAAACGCTCCTGGTTTGGAGCGTTTTTAGTTTTCGGGGTTGATGGAATTATTTTTTGTGGTTCTTCTGACACATTTCCACGAAGGCGTCAGCATATGCTTCACAGGCTTTCTTAGCCGCCACAATATATTTGGCACGGGTGGTTTGGATCATCACCGGTGTTAGTTCTTTGCGGAATGCAAACTGTTTGGCAAGGCCGCTGCGTGCCTTCGACATGTCCTCACTCATCAAGTCGTGGTACGGGGTGTGTGATTCGATGTCCCGCCACATCATGATATTTTCGGGCCATCCTTTGGTGCCGGAAAGCATGGGCATTGCATTATCCGGGTTCCCAATTCTCATTTCTGGATTGACGGCCCAGGTGTATTTGGTAGTCGTGACCTCCGGGTAGTACCATCCGCCACCGATGTCCTTGCGCTCTCTGGTCTTAATGTCCAGGTTAACCATCACATCAGCAAAGTCCAGGGTCAATTCAAAGAACCCGATGATCGCTTTCGTGTCTTCGCTGAAAGTGACGACCCGCTTGCCTTTATTTCCGGCGAAGCCAGCCAAGCCAGTGCGCAGTTTCTTACCGTTTTTTGCATTGGCGGTCATCCATTCGTTCCCGCCTTTTTCTTTCTTTTCTTCAGGTTCCTCATCATCAGAAACTTTTTGATAAAACTCATGGGCTGTCACCGTATTCCAGCCAACGGTGTCAATACCACCGGCTTTCAGTTTCTTCTGAAAGTAAGCGTAGAAGTAGTCAGAGATTTCCTGGCAATTTTCCTGGGTAAGGTCACCGTCCGTAAACTCCAGATAAGCGGTAACGCGGGCCCCTGCGATCTTCATGCTACTGCGTTCCTGGGTAATCGCCTTAGCGGTAGTGGTGAGTTTATAGTGCACCACCAACTGTGCGATGGCCAATCGGTCCATCTTGGGAATAATCTTGGTGTTTTCGACCCGGAATTTATCGGATTCTCTTTTTTCAGTCTGCTCACCCTTTTTTTGGGCGGTAGCAAAACCAGCCATCAGCAAGCAAATGGCCAGAAACATCGTCTTTTTCATGGTTGTGTTTTTTGAATAAAATTCAATGAACCGCAACCCCCTGACAATACGCAGGTCTGCGTATTTAAGGTTTAACGATGTTATCCCGGACTGCCTTCTGCACGGCCTCGACCTTATTGTGCACCTGCAGTTTACGATAGGTATTTTCGATATGCTTGCGTACGGTACCGTAGCTGATAAACAGGTTGGAAGCAATTTTATCGTAGCTCAGCCCGGCTTTCAGTTGTTCCAGGATTTCAATTTCACGTGGTGTAAGGTCATATTCTGCTGTTGCGGTTGGCGCAGCAGGCCCGCGTTGCAGCAGGCGAAGCACCCGCGATGCGATCCCCGGCGACATGCCGGCTCCACCATTTAGGGTCTCTTGCATATGGACATAGATGCCGGATGCAGATTCCTCTTTCAGGACATAGCCATCAGCCCCGGCCCGGATCGCATTGAAGATGTTTTCATCGTCATCAAAGATGGTAAGCATCAGTACCTTGATGTTCGGAAATTTCTCTTTGAGCAATCGGGTAGTTTCAATGCCGTTCAGGCGTGGCATTTCAATATCCATCAGCACGATATCGATGCGCCCTGACTGTGGGATTTTCTCCAATAACTCAGCGCCGTGAACGGCCGTGGCGGCCAGCTGAATTCCCTCCATGGAGGTCAGCTTTTGTAAAATCACCTGAAGGGCAAATGAATTGTCTTCAGCGATCGCAATGCGTATAGGGCTGTTCATGCTCATATTTCCAATCAAAACTATGGTCGGGACCCAGGAAGTGCCATACGCAGACCTTCGGATATTATAGATTCATACTAAACCTCACCGTCGTGCCCTGGCCAACTATCGACCAGACATCAACAGTGCCTTTTACATTTTCAGCGTGCACCTTCATATTGCGTAGGCCGTTGCCGCCCAGGGTGTCTGATGACTGGGTCGTTTCAAAACCTTTACCATTGTCTTTGACCTCGAGCAGTATTTTCGAGGCCTGAGACTTCAGGTGAATCGATAACGTGCTGGCATGGGCATGTTTAAGTGCATTGCCGGCTGCTTCCTGTGCTACCCGAAATATGGCCTCTGCCTGTGGTGAGGTTAGTGATACGTTGCCTTCGCCATCGCGCGTGACGGTCACTTGAAGGTCGGGAAGGGGTTGAAGCAGTTGAACGTATTCCTTCAATCGACTTTCTAATTCTTCCAACAACACAGTCTCTTTGTTTATAAACCAAACCGTGCGCCGTAGCTCGTGCAGGGTATTCCGTGCAAACTGACTGAGTTGATGTTTCTTCTCACCATCCCCTGCCGGCGGCAGGTTCTCGGCTGCATTGTAGAGGAACAACAACCTCGATCCAATGTTGTCATGCAGGTCTCGTGAAATACGCAGCCGGTCCTGGTGTAACTCATTTTCCAACCGCACCTGAGCGAGCTTTAATTGAAATTCGCTTTCCTGTTCCAGCTTGCGACGTTTGTCCCGTTGGTATTGCACCACCAGCAGTGCGGAAATAATGACAATGACGGTTGCAGACCCCAGGGCCAGCAGCTGGTACTTGCGTTGGGTGAGTTCCAGTTGGTTGTTGGCGATGACTTCCTTTTGCTTTGACAGTTCGAGTTCGCGCGCTTCGGTCTCGTAGCGCACCTGCAACTCCATAATCGTTTTGGTCTTGGATTCTTCTTTAAGGCTGTCGTTGAGCGTGCTGTACCGGCTTTGGTATTGATAAGCCTCCTGATACCGTCCTAGGTCGCGGAGGGTCTGCGCCAGCGCGTGATACGTGTCGCGCAACATTTCTTTGGCACCGATGGATCGGGCTAACGTGATGGACTGCTGTGCAAACTGCAGCGCCTCCGCCGGACGACGCAACTTAAGGTACAATAACACCAGGTTTTTGCCTGTATAGGCGGCTTCGTATTTATTTTCAAAGCCGAGGTGTTGCCGGAAGGCATCCCGATAGAATTTCTCGGCTATCCCATATTGATGCAAACTGTCGTAGGCGATACCCATGTTGCCCAGGGTGTATGGGATGTACCGCACGTAACCCAGCTTTTCATACCCCTTTCGCGCATCTTCGCTGAACTGCAACGAACGCTGATAGTCATTGGTCTGAATCAGGACCGAGCCTATATTACCCGATGTTACGGTGATGCCAAACTGGTGCTTCAGCTTTTGATAAATGGCCAGTGCCTGCTGATAATACTCGAGTACGCGGTCATATTGTTTTTGTTTTTTGAATACGATGCCGATGTTGGTCAGGATGAATGCCTCTACATTGCCCTCACCGGATCGCTGCGCCAGCCGGAGTCCGCGGAAGTAGGACTTTAATGCCTGGTCATAGTCACCCTGTTCGTCGTAGATGATACCTATATTATTCAATACGTTGGCGATGCCGGTGGAGTCGCCGTTGGATACTTGGTTCTGGATAGCAAGCATCAGGTAGTGCAATGCGCTGTCATAGTGTGCTCCTGCCTGGAACGCATTGCCGAGGCTGTTGTATGATTTTGCGATAAATGTTCGCTTACCGGTCTTCTGCGCGAGGGTCAGGGCCGTACGGGCATACGCAGCAGCTGAATCAACCTGAATGTTCTTGTAGATCCAACTAAGCTCATTCAATATCCTCACGCGGCTGGAATCCGTTGCGCCTTTCATAAGGCGTCGCAGGCTATCGACCTCCCGCTTTTGGGGGAAGGCCAGGTGGGTAATCAGCATTGCGCTGATGAACAGGGTGACAACTGTCCAATGGTATCGATTGCGTCGCATCACAACCATCAATATAGAAATTAATTGAAATCCCTTCGACCGGAAAATACGCCAATCGACTATATTCGGCAGGAACAATAATGCAATACTATGGCTCAGGGTCTATTAATTGACATGGACGGTGTGGTGTATGGTGGCGATACCATGATTCCCGGCGCGGATAAATTCATTGAAATGCTCGTGAAGGAGAATATTCCATTCATGTTTATGACCAATAATAGCCAACGTACCCGCCTGGAGACAGTTCGCAAGTTATCTAAACTCGGCATTGACGTTTCAGAAAATCACGTGTACAATAGTGCCATGGCCACCGGGAAATTTCTGGCGAGCCAGATTCCCCAAGGAACAGCATTTGTTTTGGGCGAAGGCGGATTGTTGTCGAGCCTTCATGAACACGGCATCCGCCTGGTTAATACCGATCCCGACTTTGTGGTGCTTGGTGAGGGAAGGAACTTTACATTGGAAATGGTGCAGCGTGCCGTCGACATGATTCTTGCTGGTGCCAAGTTTGTAATTACCAACCGTGATCCATCGCCGAAGAAAAAGGGGTGGGATAACCTCGGTATCTCGGCGACAGCAGCGATGATAGAAGAAGCAACCGGTATCAAGGCATTTGTCATCGGCAAACCGAGTCCAGTCATGATGCGTGCAGCGCGCAAAGCCCTAGGCCTTGAAGCGGCTGAGACTACCATTATTGGCGATACAATGGATACGGATATCATGGGCGGTGTTCAAATGGGATATAAAACTATTCTGGTATTGAGTGGGATCACCAAACGTGAACACCTTACCCGTTTTGCTTTTAAACCGGATATGGTCGCAGAATCTGTTGACAGCATTAAATTCCCATTGCCCTGGTGGTAGGCCGGGAATCTTTTCGAAGGGAATGGAGTTAGGTATTTAACTAAATAAACAAAACAGACTATGCTCAAAAGAACCGCAAGTGCCCATTGGGAAGGAGATTTGAAAGCCGGAAAAGGTTCTATCTCCACACAGAGTACCGCCTTAAACAAAACGCAATATTCATTCAAAACTCGATTTGAAGATGGTGTTGGAACCAATCCAGAGGAATTGCTGGCCGCGGCACATGCGGGTTGCTTTACCATGGCGGTTAGTCTCGGACTAACGCAGGCTGGCTTTACCGCATCGGCTTTGGATACCCATGCCACTGTTCACCTCGAAGGACTTGATGTTACCGGCGTCCACCTTTCCATTACAGGTAAGGTGCCGGGCATCTCTGCAGAGAAGTTCACAGAGGTCACGAAAGGCGCAGAGAAGAATTGTATCATCTCGAAGGCATTGAAGGTAACAATCACCTCCGATGCAAAATTGATTTAAGTACAACTAACGGTTGTAAGCATGTAAATAATTTTGGGCTCGGCGATCATCGCGTCGGTCAAAAATTATCATATTCGTAGCTGGAAAAGAAACAAAGGATCCGCCCTGTCAAGACTTCGGTTTTGACAGGGCGGCTTCGTTTTAAGCCTTGTTGTCCAAACTAACGATTGTTGTGCCTGATCAAAAACCAAAAACGCTTTTCGATAAAATCTGGGATAGCCATGTAGTAAAGCAAGCTGCAGGTTACCCCGATGCCCTATTCATCGACCGTCATTTTATCCACGAGGTCACCAGCCCGCAGGCTTTCGACGGTTTGCGCAAACGAGGTATACCGGTATTTAATACCAGCCGAACTACCGCTACAGCCGACCATAATGTACCGACCAAGGATCAGCATCTGCCGATCAAGGAAGCTTTATCCCGTCATCAGGTTGAGACCTTGCGAAAAAACTGTAAGGAATTTGGCGTAGACCTCTACGACCTCGGCCACCCTTATCAGGGTATAGTTCATATCATCGGTCCTGAACTCGGACTCACGCAGCCAGGTATGACCATTGTGTGTGGTGACAGCCACACTTCTACGCATGGTGCCTTTGGCAACATCGCCTTCGGTATTGGCACAAGTGAAGTGGAACAGGTAATGGCAACGCAGTGTGTGTTGCAATACAAACCCAAAACCATGCGTATCGAAATCAACGGCGTGCTGGGGAAAGGCGTGGTTAGCAAAGACATCATACTTTATATTATTTCAAAACTGTCAGCTGGCGGTGCTACAGGTTATTTTGTTGAGTACGCAGGCAGTACCATCCGTTCTTTGTCGATGGAAGCCCGGATGACCATCTGCAATATGAGTATAGAGATGGGTGCCCGTGGCGGATTGATTGCTCCGGATGAAAAGACTTTTGCTTACCTGAAGGGGCGCAAGTTTGCTCCGCAAGGATCGGCTTTCGAAACAAAGGTTGAGGAATGGAAAAAACTCACCACCGACGAAGGCGCGACGTATGATGCCGTCGTGAAATTTGATGCCGCCGACATTGCGCCGATGATCACTTATGGTACCAATCCAGGTATGGGTATGCGCGTCACCGATCGCATTCCGACCGCGGCCGAGCTCAAAGAAATCAACGAACAGACTTCATTTCAAAAGGCCCTGGATTATATGGGCCTGGAAGGCGGATCAGCGTTATTGGGTAAACCCGTAGACTATGTCTTCATCGGTAGTTGCACCAACGCCCGCATTGAAGATCTGCGTCTTGTGGCCTCGCTGGTCAAGGGTAAACAAAAGGCTCCTTCTGTCGAAGTATGGGTGATCCCAGGTTCAAAACAAGTCGAAGATCAGGCACGTCAGGAAGGCCTTGATAAGGTATTTGAGGCAGCCGGCTTTGAGCTACGCAGCCCCGGTTGCTCTGCCTGTCTTGGTATGAATGAAGACAAAGTACCACCCGGAAAATATTGCGTAGCCACCTCCAACCGGAATTTTGAAGGACGTCAGGGACCAAAGTCCCGGACCTTCCTCGCTAGTCCGTTGAGTGCAGCCGCTGCGGCCATCACCGGAAAAGTGTCGGATGTACGGGAATTCTTATAACGCAGACGATGAGCAAAGAGAAATTCATTCAACTGAAATCAACGGCCGTTCCGCTGCCGGTAGAAAATATTGACACAGATCAGATCATTCCGGCGCGCTTCCTCAAGGCAACGACCCGTGAAGGATTTGGAGACAACTTGTTCCGTGATTGGCGCTTCGATGCGGCCGGAAATCCTGTTAAGGATTTCGTTTTGAACAACAAGACATTCGCTGGCAAGATCCTGGTGGCAGGCAAAAATTTTGGGTGCGGCAGCAGCCGTGAACATGCAGCCTGGGCACTCTATGACTTCGGATTTCGCGTGGTGATCTCCAGTTTTTTTGCGGACATCTTCAAGAACAATGCATTGAACAATGGATTACTACCCGTGGTGGTGTCTGATAATTACGTGCGCCAGCTGTTAGATAAGATCCGTGCCAACCCGGCCACATACGTGATGGTCGATCTTGAGCGTCAGGTGGTGACGGTTGATGGGGCAGAAGAAAAATTTGAAATCAATCAGTACAAAAAGACCTGCCTCATGAATGGCTATGATGATATCGATTACCTCCTGAGCCTGAGCAAGGAAGTAAGGGCATTTGATTTAGCACACGCATCATGAAGAAGAAGATTGTTATTCTCCCCGGCGACGGCATAGGCAAGGAAGTGACAGCCGAAGGGAAGCGCGTGTTGCAACAAGTCGCAGATATATTTGGCCACACGTTCGAATTCAGCGAGGCCGTTATCGGTCACGACGCGATCGAAGCTACGGGTCAGCCATTGCCGGATGCTACACTGACCGCTTTGAAAAATTGCGATGCCATTTTGTTCGGCGCCGTGGGCCATCCCAAGTATGACAATGACCCGACCCTCAAGGTACGTCCAGAGCAGGGATTGTTGAAGATGCGCAAGGAACTGGGCCTGTATGCCAACCTGCGTCCCATCAAATTGTTCGATGAATTGCTCGAAGCGTCCAGCATCAAACCTGAAGTGCTTAAGGGATCCGATATCCTCTTCTTCCGTGAACTTACGGGTGACGTGTACTTTGGTGATAAGGGAAGAAAGGACGATGGCAACACCGCCTTTGACCTGATGATTTATCAACGGTTTGAAGTAGAACGCATTGCACACAAGGCGTTTCAGGCTGCCCGCACCCGACGCAAGAAAGTAACCTCGGTTGATAAGGCCAATGTGTTGGAGAGTTCCCGCCTTTGGCGTGAAACAGTGAATCAGGTGAGCAAACAATATCCAGATGTTCAACTCGAACATCAGTTTGTTGATGCTGCTGCAATGAAGTTGATTCAGAACCCCAGGAGCTACGATGTGGTGGTGACTGGTAATTTATTCGGCGACATCCTTACCGACGAAGCCTCACAAATCGCAGGTTCGATGGGCATGCTCGCTTCTGCGTCAGTAGGCGACAAGGTAGGACTATACGAACCTATCCACGGGAGCGCACATGATATCACCGGAAAAGGTATTGCCAATCCGCTCGCTTCGATCCTGTCGGCCGCATTGTTGCTCGACATTTCTTTTGGCATGAAAGAAGAGTCCGAAGTAGTGCTCGCTGCGGTGGCAGCAGTACTGAAACAAGGTTTTCGCACGGCGGATATTGCTGATGCAAGGACCCCGGCAGAAAAAGTATTGAATACCCAGGCGATGGGTATGCTGGTAACCAAAGCCCTCAACCGTACCTCGATACCTGTTTCCTGATTCATCATAAAATTCAGTTTATAAATATCACAGCCTCCAACCTTACATCCCATGAGCAACAAGATCCAAATCTTCGACACCACCCTCCGCGATGGCGAGCAGGTACCCGGTTGTCAATTGTCGACTGAGGAAAAAGTGGTTATCGCACGTGAGCTGGAATTGCTCGGCGTGGATGTTATCGAGGCTGGATTCCCTATTTCCAGTCCGGGTGATTTTCTTTCGGTGGTGGAGATTTCCAAGGCTGTGAGTGAGCCAGTAGTGTGCGGACTCACGCGGGCACGAAAGGAGGATATTGACGTAGCGGCCGAGGCATTGAATCATGCCAAGCGAGGACGTATACATACCGGCATCGGATCGTCGGATGTGCATATCCAACATAAGTTCCGCTCCACGCGCGAACAGGTACTTGAACAAGGTGTGTGGGCAGTACAATACGCCAAAGCCAAAGGGTATGAAGTTGAATTTTATGCAGAGGATGCAGGTCGCGCAGACCTCGCCTTCCTGGCACGCATGGTGGAAGCCGTGATCGCTGCAGGTGCTGATGTGGTTAATATTCCGGATACTACCGGTTATTGTTTGCCTCACCTTTATGGGAAACGCATCCAATACCTGATGGAGCATGTGAAGAACGTTGACAAGGCCATTCTATCTGTACATTGCCACAATGACCTGGGCATGGCGACTGCCAATACACTCTCAGGATTGATCAACGGTGCCCGGCAGGCGGAAGTAACCATTAATGGAATCGGTGAACGTGCAGGGAATACGTCACTGGAAGAAGTAGCGATGGCCATTCAAGTCCACCGCGACCTCGGCTTGTATACCAACATCAAGTCCGAGCGCATCTACGAAATAAGTCACCTCGTATCTGAAAAGATGCGGATGCCGGTACAGGCCAACAAAGCCATTGTAGGGCGCAACGCATTCTCCCATTCATCCGGAATCCATCAGGATGGGTTCCTGAAACATGCGGAGAACTATGAGATCATTAACCCCGCTGATGTGGGTGTGCCATCATCGTCAATCGTGCTCACTGCCCGCAGTGGGCGCGCTGCCCTAAAGCACCGCGCTGAGCTGCTTGGCTATAGGTTTGAAGGGGAGGATCTCAACACGCTATATGAGAACTTCCTCGTCGTGGCTGATGAAAAGAAGATGGTTCACGATGATGACCTTCGCACACTGATTACGAGTCTCCCCGTATTGGTGAACAAATAAGTTGCCGGCCCCTGCTACTAACCGATCTGGCGCTTAACTGCTAACTTCCGGTTTTAACCGTCCATGGCGCTGCTGGAAAAGCAACTCTATATTAAGAAGTCTACACTACCCGGCGCGGGAAAGGGACTCTTTACCAAAAAAGCCATTCCCAAAGGCACCCGAATCGTGGAGTATAAAGGTCAGATCATGACCTGGAAGGAAGTGCAGAAACTTCCGGATGAACGAAATGGTTATGTGTTCTACTTTACACTGAAGCATGTAATTGACGCGTGGAAGCACAATGGGTTTGCTCACTTTGCCAATGATGCCAAAGGCATTGTGCGCAAGGAGGGGATCAGAAACAATTCGGAATATGTCACCGAAGGCCGGCGCTGCTACATTGAGGCTACCCGCGACATCCGACCGTTTGAGGAGATATTTGTGGGGTATGGTGGTGAATATTGGCAAGCCATCCGCTACAATATTCGGTTCGAACAACGAAAGCGGGAGAAAGCAAAAGAACTGCTTCGCAAGAAAAATAAAAGGAAACGATCGTAATATTCTTAGTCAGAGTATCCCGTTGATAAACATGAGCCAGGCATTGGCAAACAAATTGGTGGCCAGCCAGGAGCAGGTAAACTGATTCCCTTTATAGGCAGCTGCCGGCGTAATGGTCTTTGCTTTGAAATCGCCAATGAATCCCTGCCCAGGCCACTTGCTGGAATTCTTCAGCGTAAGCACTTCAGAGAAAAAGCTTCCCGCGAGTCGCTGCGTGGTGCCAATTTCGTGTTCGGCTCCAGGAGCGGCCCCGAAAGCCCACAGCGCACCTACCCGCCGGTTCATCATAAACAACCCCTTGATAATATCGTTCCTGGACTCCATGTCGTTTTCCCCAATGAGAAATAGTCCGGGTACATTGCGTGTAGCTTCAGGTGCGAGTGCCGTGTAATAAAAGCCGCCTTTGTTAACAACAAAAGCCATAACCCGTTCCGGTTTCCAGCAGGCAAACTCATAATTATACTCACCGCCGGCTGAATGTCCCCAAAAGAGCAGTGGGGCAGTGGCCAACTCAGCTAACCCCGTGTGTTTGGCAAATCGGGAAAGTACATCCAACAGGGCCTGACCACTCCCTTGCTTTACATCGGCGTAGTACTCAATATTCATTTCAGGGTGCGGGGCATCGGTAAAATAGCATCCGACCAACGCAAGATGATGGCGTATGGCCAGGGCCTGCCAAAAAGGATCATTGGCCCATGGCCGACCGTCCTCGTTGGAACCGGGCATCAATACGATTACACCAGCCACCGCCTTCAATTCAGTGGGATACCACAACTCAAACTTTGCTTTATCAAAATTTTTGCCCGGTGGGATCGAATCACGCACCGTGGTGGCAGACCCTGGAACAGACTGGGCAAACAACAGTATGAGCAGTAACCGAAATCGTGACATTCGACAATAGAATAGCGTGAGGGTGGGCTATTTTTTGGTATCGATAGCCTTGGCTTTCTCAATAGTCTCGTTGGTGAGGTCTCGTACTTTCATCACGCGTTCCATCTCCGACTCAAGGTACTCCCGGGCCTTTTCCTGATCGGCGGAGTCTGGCAGGGGTTGAAATTTATGCATCCAGTCCATCATGGCTGTATTCGCAGAATCCAGCGAGGCCATCATGTTTTCGAGTGATTTTTTCTCATCAGCACTAATGCCAGCAGTGGCAGCTTTCTCCTGCAAGGACTGTTTCAGGGTGTAGATGTCCTGCATCTTGGGCATCACTTCGTCATGAATGTCCATGATCTGATCCAACAATACTTTATTGGGGTTGTCACTTTGTGCGGTATCCGCACCCGCTTCATGTTGATGTTCACCAGATTTGCCACAGGAAAACAGGGCAACCAGTGCCAGGATATAAAGTAGGTTCTTCATAGTCATTATGGGTTTATGCAAAGGTAGTTTTTTCACTAACTACCCCAACCAACCCGACTAACAGTAGTTAGTAGTAGCTGAATTTTCCGAAATTATTGCGGTGATTGTTGCGTAAGCAGGAATTTTCCTCGTTCTTAGCCCCATTGAATAAGACATGAGCAACGCGCGATTTTACTTTTATTTTTATTGGACTCAATCCTC
>DAOMGC010000054.1:0-22370 GCA_035430125.1 Cyclobacteriaceae bacterium
CTTACGTCCTTACCCCGGAGCAGCAGGTGGTTGTAGCGGGCGCTGAGATGGCCAACGACATTCCGATGCGTTGTGAGTTGAAGAATGGTACCGTATACGCTTTATGTGAGTTGAGTTTTATTGATCATCCACCGCATCCTCATTTTTTTGAAGGACATGAGAAGTGGTATTATCTCAATGAAGTGATTTCGATTCAATTATGTCCACATTATGTACCAATGCGGGTGATGAAGGAATTGCAGGAGATAAAGCGGTTTAACGCGCGGTTGATTGAGCGGTTGAAGAAGATTGGCGGTTCGCATGATCCCCGGTTTGATGAGGTAGCTAAGCAGCACCGCTATGTATTGGTGCGAGATACCCGGGGCGGGCTGTACAAGTTTGATGATTTGCTGGGGCCGTTTATTGAGAACAACACCATTCCGGCAGCAGAATTTGAGTTGGTTCATCAGCCCACGGCGGCGCAGGTCAGTCAGGCGCGCGACATATCTTATTTTGATTATAATGAGCGGTCACCCCGGCCTGAAGGGAGGGTGGCTGTGGTGAAGATTTTTGCGGACAAAACCTGGGGATGATCTGCCTTGCAGGATCGTGGCATGGGATTTAGTCCTTTATGCACCGGATCGAAAGACCTTCGTCAGGTTTTGCAGTTGGCTTTGTCCTGAGCTCAGTTAATGAGTTCGTAAGGTAAAAGAAAAACCCTGGGTCGGAACTCCACCAGTAACCGTCTGTTCCCATGTCATTGAATATCCCGTTGTGTCTTGAACCGCCGGGAACCCCGGAAAACCCGGAAGAATTGTCGGCCCCTTCATTTGGAAGAATCCAGTGTGAAGTGCCTTTTTCCTTCATTTTACCACCGGCTGTGTTTACGCCACCCAAAGCGGCCCCAAGCGCCAACCATTCGCCATTTGAAGGGATGTGCCAACCGGACGGACAAATGCCTCGCTGGTCAAGCTTGGTGTATTCATTATAGAGGTGCCCATAGAGTTCACCGTTGGCGGATTTGTTTTCATAATCGCAGTAGGCCCCTGTGGTCTCTGCAGACCAGTTGGTGTCGGTTAGTCCGGTTGTTAACCAGGACCCGTTTTGATAGCGGGTTGATTTAAGGTTTTCGGCCATCCAGGTCTTGCCTCCAATAACAATGGTTTTATACGTATTTCCATCGTTGTCGGTAACGGTTCCAAAAGTGGAAGGCCCAAAGTCAATAGGTTTTATTGTGATGGGTGTAGGAACCACGGGTGCCGGGTCGGTATCTTTTTTCTTGCATTCAGTGACAGTTGTTACAAGGAGTCCAATGATCAGGTATTTAGATAGGCGTGTTTTCATGTTTTGGTGGTTCTTGATGAAATATTTTTATAGCAAGTTATTTTCTCAGGTTAGTATGAGTCATTCCCCAAGACAAGTGATTTGTCTGCAACGAAAGAATCGGAGACGCATTGATGATGGGTATTGAAAAAGGCCCACAAGCCGGATAGTGGAAATTTTTCACGCAACATGTGTGATGGAATTCTTTCATTGTGAGGAAATAAATAGAAAGCCCCTGTTTGCAGGGGCTTTCTCATTTAAGTGTGTCGGTAAGATTTCTTTGAACCTGTTAAGAATTAAGAGCGTATTATTTTCTAACCTAAACAAGCTATGAAGAAGATTCTACTACCGTCCTCCTTAAACTTGGTTCAAATATAGTTTGGTCAATTGTGGGGCGAATCACCCTAAAAGGCTGTCACCGGCAGTGGGTTAATTTTCTCTTAGCGCCATCACTTGAAAATGGTGACGCCTTTTTCGGGTGATTCATTGAGTGATCAATTGCTACACCTTTGGTAAAAGTGAAAATCACTTTTACGATAAACTAAATCAAAACCTATGAAGAAGATTGTACTCATGTACTTCTTATTTGTTTTTGTGCTGGGCACCGCAGTGGCGCAAGAACGAATTGTAACAGGCAAGGTTACATCCGCCGAAGATGGTAGCACATTGCCTGGTGTCAACGTAGTCGTTAAAGGGACGACAAATGGGACCGTAACGGATGTGGAGGGCAATTACAAACTCGCCGTTCCAGGCAGTGGCGGGAGTTTGGTATTTTCCTTTATTGGTCTGGCTACTCAGGAGGTGGGAATCGGTGAACGATCAGTCATTGATATCGCTCTTTCTCTTGATGTTAAGCAATTGTCTGAAGTTGTTGTGACGGCGCAGGGAATTGAGCGCGAACAAAAGGCGCTGGGATACGCGCAGACCACTATATCTTCCACAACACTGAACAACAAGCCAGAGACGGATATAGGCAGGGCACTTCAAGGCAGAACACCGGGACTTCAGATTCTAAACTCCTCGGGCATGTCGGGCTCGTCTTCCAAAATTACCATTAGAGGTACCAGTACCATTACCGGAAATTCGCAACCCCTCTGGGTTGTTAATGGAGTACCCATTAACACAGATCAGAACAGCATAACATCGGATTATCGCGATGGAGCAGTTTCCCCAACGCGATTTCTGGACATTGATCCAAATAACATTGAGTCAATTTCTGTTTTGCGTGGACTGAATGCCACCACGTTGTACGGATCGCAAGGAAGAAACGGGGTAATTCTGGTGCAGACCAAAACAGGAGGAAGCAAAGGTGCGCAAAACAAATTTTCAGGATCGATAACCCAGTCCTACTTCATGGTGCAAGCCATTCTGCCAGAATATCAGAATAAGTGGGCCAACGGTTTTGACGGTGCCTATGGCGAATTCTTCAGTAACTGGGGCAGTTTATTCGATGGAAAACCAACACAATTTCGCCACCCCTACTTTGAATGGGCCAATACCTTCCCGAACCACCCGGAATTTGCTGTTTCCGCTTCAACGGTGCAACCTGGTCAAACATTGCCCGGATATATTCCCACCGCTGCACCCAATAACGTCAAGGACTTCTTTCGGAATGGATCATCTGCGACCACTTCCTTAAGCCTTCAGAATGCAAATGAATTTGGAAGCTGGAATTTTAGCTACAGCCACCTGGATGAATCTGGCTATGTGCCGATCAACAAACTGAAGCGAGACAACTTCTCTTTGGGAGTAAACTCCAAGCTCACCAAAAGCCTAACCTTTAATGGTACCTTCAATTTTGCCATCACGGACAACACACAGCCGTTATCAGGTGCAGGCCAGGGATCGAATTCCGTTGGTGCTCCTTCGGTGTGGGCAAACTTGTTTTACACACCTCGAAATATTGACCTGACCAACTGGCCCTGGGAGAGCCCCGTTGACCACTCAAACGTTTACTATCGTAACGGTAATGACATTACCAACCCCAGGTGGGTGTTGAATAATACAAAGCAGACTAACGTTACAAACCGATTCTTCTCGAATGCAAGCTTAAGTTATAAGATTTCGGATTGGGCCAGTCTTCAATATCGATTGGGTTATGACACCTATGGTGAGCACCAAACCTATACAATCAATAAAGGGGGTGGGGCAGGTGTCAATGCTCAACTGTCACCGGGTACATATCGTTCAACCTCGGGCACCAGCACCGTAATTGATCATACGTTGATGGCAACCTTTAACAAGGATATCTCGCAGGACCTGAGCGTGACTGGTGTTGTAGGTAGCAATTACCGGAGTAATAATTATGTCCAGGAAGGATTGGAAAGCCGTGGACAAGTTGTGTATGGCTTGTTTGAGCATAGAAACTTCACCTCAACACAGCCGAAGGACTTTCGTGATGCGCAACTCAATTTCACCCGGAACAGCGTAATCGCCGGCGTTTATTTTGATGGAACACTCGACTTCAAGAAAATGATTTATTTGAATGTCTCGGGCAGAAATGACTGGTCATCGACACTTCAAAGTGCAAACCGATCTCAATTTTACCCGGGTGGCAGTATTGCCTTCATTCCAACTGCGGCGTTCCCCAGCTTTGGTGCAGGCGTTCTTGATTTCCTGAAGATTCGGGCTGCGATTGGTTCATCAGCCAATTTTGGCGACCCCTACACCACTTCACCATACCTGGCGTTGAACGCACAGGCTCGTACAGATGGGTTGGGAACGAACGTTGCCGTATCCCGACAGTCTGATCTGTTGGCCAATCAGAATCTCAAACCTGAGCTGTTGACTGAGACGGAGGTGGGTTTGGAGAGTCAGTTGTTTGAAAACAGGGTTAAGTTTAACCTTAGCTATTACAACCGATTAGCCAAGAATCAAATCATTAATCGCCCGTTAGACCTTTCAACCGGGTATTTCTCGACCTTTATAAACGCAGGTTCCATCACAAACAAAGGTTGGGAGTTGGCCCTTACCGTTACGCCAATCAAAAGGGGTGACTGGAACTGGGACCTAACGGCCAACTACACCAAAAACGTTAGCAAAGTAGAGTCGCTTCCGGCTGGATCTACCACAATACTTATCAGTGGCGCGGCGGCGCTTGGAAACTTTGCTATTCAAGGTCAACCGTTAAATGTGATACAGGGCTCCTATACTAGCCGAGCGCCAGATGGACAGTTCATCATTAGCCCCATTGGCGCATATCAGCAGGCCAATGAAATCGCCATAATTGCCAATCCAAACCCTAACTGGATGGGCTCTGTTATTAGCAATTTGAGTTGGAAGTCCTTGGCTTTTGGAATGCAATGGGACTATGTGCAGGGCGGTCAGATACTCTCTTACACAGCAGCAACCATGGTAGGACGAGGCGTTGGAAAGGATCTTGAGAATTTTGACCCGACACTTCCGCTGATTCTTCCAGGTGTACTCGAAGTAAAGGACAACAATGGAAATACAACCGGGTATACGCCCAATACCATTCCGTTGACTACAGCAGGCGTGTTCTTCGGCAACACTATCATTGGAGGCGCACCACTGGATCGAGGCATTTATGATGCGACACGAGTACGTTTCAGAGAAGTCTCTCTGTCTTATGCGCTGCCAAAGACAATTGTTTCAAAATTGCGCCTGACAGGAATCAGTATTTCGCTGGTTGGGAACAACCTGTGGTTCAAATCGCTTAATGCGCCGGTTTACGCAAAAGCTGATTTCGACCGTACGGCCTTTGGCTCTGGGAATGGCGCAGGCTTTGATTTTTTGGGTGGCCCTTCAGCCAGAAGATTTGGTGGTACGGTGAAGATTACTTTTTAATGACTACTATATGAAAAAGACATATAAAGTTTTGACCCTGGTTGCCCTACTGCTGGTAGGTGCTTGCAACCTGGATGGTGACTTACAGAACCCGAACGAAATAAGTGTTTCCGGGGCAGATGTCAATTTGCTGATGAATGCGGTCCAACTGGACTTTGCCGATTGGTATTTTGTTGCTTCGGGAACCGTGGATCCGTTGGTTCGTGTAAATGCGATGACGGGAGGTTATCGATATCAAACAGCCAATCAACCTCAGGGGAATGATCTCTTGTGGCAATTGTCTTATCAAGCGGTTTTGGTAAATGCGGATTTGGTTATCAAGCTGGCGACTGAAAAGGGCCTTACCACACACGTTGCGGTTGCCAAAATTCTGGAGGCATATGTTTACATGTCGCTTGTGGATATTTTTGGTGACGTCCCGCAAAGTGAAGCGCTGCAGGGTGGAACAGGCAATTTTAACCCCAAGCAAGACTCTGGGGCTTCAGTCTATGCATTTGCATTGAAATTGCTGGATGAGGCTCGGGTTGAATTGGCAAAGACAGGCTCGGCTGCTGGGGCCGCTTTGGCCCGTGATGTGTACTATGGGGGAAGCAGATCCAAATGGAACGCGCTTGCCAATACGCTTGAGCTTAAGTTGCAGATGAATCTGGCGCAGATTCCGTCTAATGCTGCTGCTGCTAACGCACGAATAAGTGTATTGCTCAATGGTACAACTGATATTATTGACGCTGTTGACGGTTCAGAGAACTTCACATATAAATACGGAACAGCAACAGTACCCAATTCAAGACATCCTCAATACAATCAGTTTTACCAACCTACCAAGGGTGCAGCGGGCGGATACCTCGCCAACTACTTCATGCATGAAGCATTTGGTATATGGGATCCTGCCTTCCCTACGGATGTAACCAAAGTGGTTCAGGACCCCAGGTGGAGATACTACTTTTACCGGCAAGTGGGAAGCATTGCTCAGATGTATGCAGTAGACCCCAAGGCGGTAGGTTGTGCTCCGGCAGCCGTTCCCAATCACTACATAGCTGCAAACACCGTGTTTTGCATTTTCGATCCTGGATTCTATGGACGCGATCATGGTGATGCCTCGGGTACTCCACCAAGCGGACCGGTAATTACCTGTGCAGGTGTTTATCCCGCGGGCGGTGCTATGGATAACACTTCCCTGAATAGCACAACTTTTGCCCAATCAACTATTCGTGGAGATGGTGCAAACGGTGCAGGGATATCGCCTATCTGGATGTCGTTTTATACAGATTTTATCAGGGCCGAATTTTTATCAAAAACCGGAAACCCTGCTGGCTCAAAAACCGCCATGGACGCCGGAATTCTCAATTCGATTTCTCAGATAAAAGCTTTTGCCACTTCCAAGGGACAACTGAACACAGTACAAAGTGCGGCTACGCAGACCAGTTTGGTTACCAATTATTTAGCGAATGCAGATGCCCGTCTGGCAGCTGCAACCAAGCCTTTGGACGTAATCGGCCGTGAGTTCTATATCGCTGCCTGGGGAAATGGCCTTGAGCAATACAACTTGTACCGCAGAACCAGTGCCCCACGCAATATGCAGCCTACGCTACAGCCTGAGCCGGGTCCTTGGCTACGTTCACAGGTTTATCCCGCCGTATATGTGAATCTAAACCAGAATGCAGCCCAGAAGAATGCAGCCGCAACCATAAGGGTTTTCTGGGATACGAACCCTGATGTTCTTAACTAACCCTAAAGCATGTAATCATGAAAACGTTCAGATATAGCTTGTTTCTAATTTTCGCCGTGGCATTTGCCTTGTCTTGCACGGACAATTCGCTTGACCCCCTACAATTCTCAAGCATCAAGAAGGGGACCATATTGGCATTGCGAGGCACCCAGTTGAAAAATATCTATAACCTCGGTATCCCTGGAGCAGAAGTGTTCCCTAAGATCCTGAAGGGCAATGAAAAGTTTACCTATGACGCCGAATTTCTTTCCAGCGACCCCGCCTCGCTGGCCAGCCTCGATATCTATGTCATCAAGGTAACGGGCTCCACCAGATCAAGGGTTTTGGTTATGAATGTCCCAGCTTCAGATTTTAAGAAGGATGCGACGTATAAGAATCCGTGGGTAACCATTTCCTATACCCTCGAAACTGTGTTGTCGAAACTCGGGTTACCACCATCCAGTGATCCGGTCTATAAGAATGCGAATGCAACCAATCCACTGCTGAGCACTTATAAAAACGGCATCTTTTTTGAGACTGATTTGAATTTGATTAATGGGACCAGAATTTCCGCGACCGATATTGTTGCTGCCGGTCTTTTTCAAAGCGATCAATTCTATCCTGCCATGTTATTAACATGGACTATGACGGATTTTTGTTCTTATGCTGCCAACTCCTGGGGTGGCTCATGGATTGGAACCGAGGTTTTCCCAACTTTCTCTGGCGATGATGATATCAAGCTTATTCAGGATCCGGTAGATCCTAACAAGTATACGATCAGCAATTTCTGGGGAGTAGCAGGATGTGCAGGTAAAACCCTTACGGCAACGATTACCTTCTCACCGTCGTCCAATCCGCAGACCCAAATTGTTTCTATGCCACTCCAAAGTGATGGACTTAGTCCGGCGGGTTCAATCTCCGGCTCCGAAGGAGTTTATAACCAGTGCAACCAGACGTTTAGTATTAAAGTCAAATATGTTCAAAAAGTTGACTTGCCAGCGTGTGGCGCTCCAGCCAACACGTATGAATTCAGATACGATTTCCACCGGCCATAGGCAAGCATTTTAATTGTAGTTCAAGGGTCCTGATTTTGTCAGGACCCTTGCTATATGCACAATTCAGGCATTTGGTTATAGGTGTCCCGGGGTTTGGTATATTGTTATCTGGTAGTGGATCATTTGGCATGAATCGAGGCTTCTTTTGGATTTGGTTCTTCCTAAGTTCAGGGAATATGCTGGCACAGCAATTCCATTTTGAACGATACAATTACGAGCAAGGTCTGACATCTTCGCAGGTACTTTCCGTTGATCAGGACATGTACGGTCACATGTGGATGATGACCTTTTCAAGTGATGTAGTCTATCAATTTGATGGCCGGAGATTCACTCAACATGTTATTCCAGGCCTCCCATCCTCGGACAATTTCAAGATTATTCGCTGTGGCAGTAATGAAAAAATCTATTTGCTTACATCGAAGTATTTCTTTGAATATGATGGAAAGGCGACAAATCGTAATACACTCCCTAACTCATTCCTTGCTGCCAATGATGCAGTCTTTTTTCTGGACAAAGAGAACCGGGCCTGGATTATTGGCAGGGATGGCCGCGTATTTTTTGGTGGCATTAAGGGATTCTCAGAAGTTACCGGGGTATTGAATATGCAGTCCCGGGCGTTAGCAATTTTTGAGCAGAATGAAAAGGTTACTATCGTTTCTGAATCGGGTGAACTAAGGGTATATGATGGCGTCAAAGGATTCAGTGAGATCCGGAATTTGAATGGACTTTCTGATCACACGAAGATTGATTTTGTTTCGGCGTCCCAGAAATATTTCTTTTTTGGAATGAGAAGATCAATTCACTGGTTTGATGGAGAAAAAAAAGAATCTGTTATTGATTTGGGTGATGCTTTGGGAAGTATTTCAAAGATCGAGGTCGATACGGAAGGAGGAATATGGATATTACTTCATACAAAGAACTACAACAAAAGCTTTGTCTATCACTTCAAGAATGGTAAGACAACGTTTATTACGGGCATAAATGGATTTACGCAGGCGTTCGTGATTGACCTCTTCCAAGATGAATTGGGTACTATTTGGTTTTTAACAGATGGTGACGGATTGATTCAGCTGAGGAAGCCTTCGGTTGTTTCGTTATGCGCTGCCGAAATGCTACCGACCAGAACCATGACCATTGATGGCTCTTTGTACGTGGGGACATACCGGAAGGGCATCTACGAGATTATTGATGGGAAGCCTCTGAGACGTAAGGAATTCAATCTACTTGATGGAAAATCTATTGTGGATATTGACACGGTTAAAAATCACATACTTTTTTCAACTGGGGAAAATTGCTTTTATGCATTTGATAGAGGAATAAAAACTACAAAAAGAATTGAGTTTGAAGGACCAGCTGTCCGTACAATCGAACCGGTTGGCGATTCTTTGATATTGGGAACGAGCAATGGAATCTTCGTGTATTATAGAAACAAATTTTCTCCCGTTTATTCACCCAAAGGTGGTATTCTCGTTGTATCGCAAGTCATGAGGGCTGGACCTGGCCGGTATTTGGTGGCTACCCAGAATGCCGGCTTATATACTTGGCTCAACGGCGATCAACTCACTAAAGTAGACTCGATACAGGCCACTTTTATCAGCTCGATTCGAACGGATAGCCAGGGCCGAATCTGGATTTCAGGCGACAACCAGGAGCTATGGTCAATGAACAGTACATTCCGTGACCTGAGGAAGGTAGATCTTGATCCCTCCATGGATCGATTCATTTCAAATATTGAGTTTGTCAACGACAGTACGCTGCTCATGGGGGGCATGACAACGCTCTACAGAATAGGGCTGAGGGGATCTACAGTTACTCAGGTGAAACGCTTTGCAAAGGCTGATGGCTTTGTTGGAGGTGATTTTTTTGTTAATTCCTTTCGAATAAACCGGGATAATACAATCGATATCCTGGCAGGCTCTGCTAAAAGATATTATCCTGAACGCGATCATGATCGTAGCCCTCAACCGGCATTTTTGAAGCAAGTTGCCATTACAGATCAAAAAGGCTCGGTCTTACCGATATCGGGACATGGATTCTATAATACACCGGAGCACATTGAACTAAGCCGGACTTGGAATAACCTGGTTTTCGATTTTGGCATGAAAGGCCTTAGGGACGCTTCACCCTGGTATCAGTATTTGCTTGAGGGAAATGAAGAAAGTTGGTCCGCGCCTTCTGAATCTGACCGCGTCATCTTCAGGCACCTTCCGCCAGGACAATATACATTCAGGGTCCGCGCAACACTGAATCGCAGGGAGTGGGGCAAAGAGGCCGTAATGCATTTTGAAATTTTACCGGCCTTTTGGGAAACAAAGTTCTTTATTATTCTGGTTTCATTCGTGGCATTGATGCTCATCGTATTTCTTGTTCGTTTACTCTCGTTCAGGAAACTTAACCGTTACAAACAATTGCTCGCCATTCGGGCGGAAGAGCGTGAACGCATCAGAAAGCAAATGGCAATGGATTTTCATGATGAGATGGGCAACAAACTAGCCAGCATGTTAGCCTACTCTGAACTTATGAAATCCAGAGGATTTGAGCGCATGGAGACAGCTCAACTTGAGTACTTTAGTGGCATTATAAGTGAGGTTTATAGCGGAACCAGAGACTTTATTTGGTCGATTGATATAAGATCAAACAGCCTTTGTGAAATTCTGTCCTATTTGCGTGATTACGGTTCCCTGTATTTTGAAAAGCATAAAATACGGTTCTTGGTGAAGAGCGATATTCTTGGCCCTGACTATGATCATCAACTCCCGGAAGGGAACAACCGCCAAATCGTATTGATTTTCAAGGAGGCAATGACCAATATTGTCAAGCATGCGGGCGCGGATACCGTGGTTTTTGATGCAAAAAACGTCGGAAATGAGTATATTATATCCATTAGTGATAACGGCAAAGGCATTGCGGCAGACCTTGCAACAGGAATGGGATTGGCTAATATGCGCAAACGGGCTGCTGCAATCAACGCCCAGCTCACGTTGACAACTAGCCAGGGACAGGGTGTTTATATCTCTTTGATTATTCAAATATGAAAAACCGTATTAGCGCAAAAGATGATGGTGCGACGAGGCTCGTGACCTTGATAGAGGATAATGTTGAACTAAGAACTTCCTATGCACTGATTTTGAAGGGCATAGGAGGCTACCAGATAATTGGGGAGTATGATTCCTGTGAAGCTGCCTTGAAGAATATCGAAAAGGATATCCCTGATATTGTCTTGATTGATTTGACTTTGCCTGGAATGAACGGGATTTCGGGCATCATGCGAATCAAGAAGTTGATACCTGCTGTCCGGATTGTTGTAATTACCGTTCATGACGAGCCAGAGTTTGTATTTAATGCCTTATGTGCAGGGGCAATTGGGTATCTGACAAAAGATTCTACCTATGAACAAATTCTATCTGCGATCAATGAAGTGTTTGAGGGTGGTGCGCCGATGAGTGCCAAAATAGCAAGCATGGTAATTAAATCATTCCATGTTAACCCAAGAAGCCCATTAACTGAACGAGAGACGGACGTCCTCAAACAATTGGCGCAAGGAAAGACATACGACTATATCGCTGATTCGCTATTCATTAGCAAGGATACTGTCAAAACGCACATCAGGCATATCTACGAGAAACTACAGGTAGACAATAAGTCCGACGCATTGATTAAGGCACGAAAGGATAGTTTGGTCTGATCTGATCTGATCAGAAAGACGGGGTGGTGGATTTACCACTTGACGTCAAATCACCATATATGAGTGATTTGCCCGGCCATAATACTGTTTAGCTTCATACACTGACCATTACGCCGCATGATCATTAAATATTTTATTGCCGCACTCTCCTTGTATTCTATTCACGAGACTGTTGCGCAAATTAACAGGCCTCCACAAATGTTCAGACTGTTTCCGGAGAAGCAGAGTCGGGAAGGCGCAGGCGTTGGCATTTTTCACCAAGAAGACTGGTCATTTTTTTCTGATGCACCTATTCGATGTACACCGTTGGTGGTAGACAACAGGATATACTTTGGCAATGGGGAGGGTAGGTTTTACTGTTTGGACAAGAATACAAGGAGCCAGCATTGGGTTTTTAAAACCAGGAACCCCATTCATTCATCGCCTGCTTACTATGACAATACGGTCTTCTTTGCTGACGGCGCACAGTCTCTTTATGCACTTGACGCTTTGACCGGAAAATTGATTTGGCAGTTGGATTTTGAAAATACCTTGCATTATGAATGGGAATTTGATTATTTCCAAAGTTCGCCAGCAATCAGGAACGGAAGATTGTTTATTGGAGGCGGTGACGGAAGACTGAGGATTGTTGATTGCAAAAGTGGTCGTGTGTTGGGACAATACGACGCAGGTGCCCGTATCCGGAGTACGCCATTGGTTACGGATGCTGGAGTTTTTTTTGGTGATTTTAATGGCAAATTCTATTGCTTGGACATAGAGGGAAAGCTTAAGTGGAAATTTACAACGGTAGGAGATACGATTACTCCGAGCCGGTTCTCGTATGACCGAAAGGCGATTATCAGTTCTCCGGTGATTGGTAATGGGTCAGTTGTTTTTGGGTCCCGGGATGGATTTCTATATGCATTGAATAGTAAGTCAGGCCAATTAAAATGGTCGGTGGATTACTCCCGATCATGGATTATTTCATCTCCGGTAATTTATAAGGGAATGGTAATTCAGGGAACCTCCGATGGCAGGTTTGTCAATGCAGTTGATCTGTCTTCGGGAAAAGAGGTGTGGCGGACCAAAACCAATGATGTGATCTTTGCTTCTCCCACCATCGTTGATGATGTTGTCTATGTAGGTTCATTTGACGGAACCTTGTACTGTTTGGACGCTCGTGATGGCAAGCGATTGGTACCTGGGTTCATGACAGAGAGCAGTGTACTGTCCAGTGCCGTTTTTGACGGATCCAATTTATACTTCGGATCCGACGATGGAAACTTGTACGTGCTAAAACCACGTCATCGACCAGAATTCGGCCTGAATGTTGTTGATAGTAATTTTGTTTTTCAAAAGTCGACCTTGCCTTTTTACTCCTTCAAAACAGGATTGGATTTCAGACTTTCCGAAATTCTGCGAAGACGAGGGTTTACCCAATGCGAAGAGGATAGTTTGTTAGTAGCCGTTATGAAAAGAACCGTGAATGATAGGTTCAAACGGCGTGTAGTTTTTGCCTCTAACTACTTTCCATCCGAGCTTATGACAGGAGGTAAATCCAGTTTAATGCGCAGGTTCCTTGATGCAGGAGGCGAAGTGGTGATCCTTCATCTGAATTTTGCTTTTTTCAGAAAGGTTCCTGGCGGGTTCAGGATTAACAACCATGCACTGGCCGGCGAAATTCTTAGTATCAATTTTGGGTATGAAGATACAAGAGCATTGAAGGGTATGTATCCCAGTTATTCAACCCCTGAAGGCCTTAAAATCGGACTGCCCAGGTTCTTTAACGGTCAGGCTTCCATAAGACAATCAGAAGCTGACATGGTGTATGCCACTAATGAAATTGGCGAAGCTACAGCTTGGTCCAAGCACTTTGAAAACGGTGGCAAATTCACCCAATTGTGGATAGATGAGTTCCACCTGAGCAAGGATGCGTTTCTACCCATCTTGTCCCTGACCGGGCAATAGGCTTCCATATTGATTGAATTGTTTCTAACATTCTTTGATGACTTGGTTTATTTTACCTCTTCCGCTGCGTAGCATGTTAAGTTCCGGGGTTCTTATCGTTGCGTTAACTTTGGGTTGGCCTGATAAGGTGGCAGTATCCTCACCGATAAACCCACAACACACCCTGGAGCAGGCCATTGTTAAACAATTCAAGCTCTCCATTTACCTGCCACCAGGCTATTCGCCTGTGCAGCGATATGGGGTGATTTATTTTAATGATGGACAAAATGTTTTTGGCAGTCTTGGACTGGGGGTGGAGGAGACCGCGGATGTCTTGATCAAGGACAGACTTATTGATCCAATCATTGTGGTTGGCATCCACAGTGACCATCAAAGAACCAGTTTCTATGTTCCTTACGAGGATGAGGGCGTTACAGCTGATTTTGGAAATTATAGACCGTTGGCTGATTGGTACACAAAACAAATCATTAAAGACATTATACCCTACATTAATGAAAAGTACAGTACCAGCCCCAAAACGGGAATAGCTGGTTATTCTTTTGGAGGGCTTCAGGCAACCTGGGCGGCATTGAACTATCCAGATCACTTTTCCTTTTCAGGGGCACTTTCTCCTTCCTTCTGGGTGCGTGATTTTGGGATACTGGATGAAGCTAAAAAGGCCAAAGGAACTCAGGTCTATTATTTTGATGTGGGTACCGGTGAATGGAACTATTATGTACCCATGCTGATAAAGTCCGGTCAGACGATTTTGAGAAATGTCTTTTATTACGAGGCCATCAATAAACGACACGTTTTGGCCGATTGGCGTGGCGCGAGAATAAAAAATATACTGCTTTTGTTTGCCGGAAAGACTGACTGGAATGAATATGATTGGTCGGTTAATCTGGAAGTCATTCGAAGTGAGTATACGGCAAAGACTTACCTTCGGATAAATCCGGTCATTACGTATTCAAATGGACTGACTGCATCGATCAGCTATGCAGCAACCTATAGCCTTTTGAATCCAGCGGACGGAGTCATTAATAAAGATGGCAGCTTCAGATTTCTTCACAACAATGACCTAAAAATTGTGGTCACCTATTTGGGTCAAAGTAAGACCATGGAGGTGAGGTATGACCAGGTAAATCAGTGATCAGTCCGTAGCACCAGCAATAAGGTCAATGATCAATCATTTTACTTTGAAGAGGGGATTAGACGGCTTTTGAGTATAACTATGTCATTTAGTTGATCAACAGGCTTGATCTGATGCTGGTCGTCATACCCTGACCATTGACTATTTGCAATGTAATAGAGTGTCTCTCCCACAATGGTGCCAAGGGTAGGCTCATTGAATGCTGGATGGTGGCTGTCAATGGTTTGAGAAGACTGAATATTAAATCCGGAGTCGTCCAATACATAGCGAACCGACCTGAGAGGAAAAACACCGTTCTGGATTGCTATCAGGCTTTTCTTATGATAGAGCAACCCGTCAATCCCTTTCAGTGAAACGAGCGGCAATTCAGTAAGCTTTGTTAATTGTTTTGTGGTGGTTTTAAGTACGAACAAACCATTGATATAGTCGGCGATGTAGAGTAGGGTACCATCATCAGAAAACGCCAGACCTTGAATATTTCTAAAGTCCGGTGATGTGAAGTAGCTCTCGAGCCGTTTGGTTAATTCATTTAGCCTAAATATGATATTGTTTTTGCTGTCTGAAATGAAGATGGTGCCTTGGGGTCCCACTGCTAAATCTCCAAAAACAGATCCGATGATGGTTGAGTCAGGCTTATAGGTTTCAAGCAAGTTTTTGTTGTCGATATTGAATTTAAACACCGCAGAATGCATGGAGGGCTTATAAGAATTTGTTTCTGGAATCGGTGAGGAACAGGCCCAAAGCAATCGCTTTTCGGCGTCAACCTTTAGACCAAAAACAGAGGTGATATCCTTGATGGGTTTTTTCAGGAAGTCCTGCACATCGCCATTGGCGGTGATTGTAACAATCTTGCTTTTATGAATACTACCGAGATAGAAAGTATTTGTTTTGGGGTCGCAGGCAATTCCTTCTGCGTGCAGTTGGCGGTCAGGAATCACGAAGGCTGTATCGGATGTGATCACAGGTTTGGTGGCTTCGGCCTGGAAACGCAAAAGATTCTTGAAATCACTACGACCCTCCAGGACCATCAAATCGGGGTTTGTGCTAAGGGGGTAGCGTGAATCAATGGCGATACACCTTTCAAGCAAAATGACTGCTTCGTCGGGCCTGCCACGGAGGCTACAGGCGATTCCGGCATAGTATAAGGCCCCTTGATGCCCTGGATTTAACTTTACGGCCTTTTGAATCAGGGTTTGGAATTCGTCAAGCGCCTTTGTTTTGTAGGCATCTTTTGCTTTGGTGTATAGGGAAGCAAAATCATCCTGAGAAATTGCTTTCGGACCACTCAGCAGGACAATGAAGAGTGCCAGAAGTGTTTTTTTGTTACAGAAATGCATGGGTGACCATTTGAATTTCAAATGTATGCGCTTGCAGCCTGCAAGGAACCACCCTTTTCGGATGATGTCCGAAGCCCAGGGAATTTTCATTTTGCAAAACACGAGTAACAGCTTTCGTATCCCCCTTAAAAACTGTGTCTCATTACCCTCCCAAATGATACAATATGAACCGATTTAGTTTGCACGTCTGGTATGCCGCAGCCTTATGGTCAAAATTTGATCGGAAAACTGAGAATCGTTGGCTGATGCGTGTCCGGTAGAGTTGACCAAGAATGGTTTAATTTCATATGTCGAGGGACGGAATTGTATGTGATAAGTTATGCATTAGTTGAAGTAGAGTTGCACTTCGTACTCGTTAGTCGGATTCGCAATGGGACGAATGCCTCTGGTGTAAGCTCTTAGCTCAAGTATGAGGATGATGAAATCACTGAGCGTATTGCTGAACCGTATGGCCTGATAAAATACCTACTACCTTATTATGAAATAAGCGCTGAATGTTTCAACCTTTAATCTCTATTGGTATGTGTTCAAAAAGAGTATTTGTTTCTCTTACGTTGATGTTTTGTGCGCCTCATTTTTATGGCTATGCCCAAAGTGATAATGCAGACAAACAATTGCCATTGGTGGCTAATATTGATGAATATTTCAGTGCATTGTCTGGCCTTGACGCTTTTTCGGGAGCTGTTATCATTGTTCGCAATGATACTATTTTGCTTCATAAAGGCTATGGTTTGGCAGATCGCTCAAAAAATATTTCTATTAACAATGAAATGAAATTTGATATTGGCTCTTTAGCAAAACAATTTACGGCAGCCGCAATATTGAAACTGGAATTGGATCATAAAATAAAAACATCGGACTCGCTGCAAAAGTTTATTAAGTTATGTCCTTTGGATAAATCCAATATTACCATTGATCAATTATTGAATCATACATCAGGGTTGCCTCCCGACATTGTTAGCTTTACAGAGTTATATAAACCTTCCAAAAAGACGGAGTCTGTTAAGCGGATTTTGGACTTGCCTTTACAATCGAAGCCCGGCGAAGTATTTTCATATTCAAATCCTGGCTATATTCTACTGGCATCAATAATTGAGAATATTTCCGGAATATCTTTTAAGGAATATCTCGCAGATAAATTATTTAAACCAGCCGGGTTGACTAATACAATTTTTATAGGCGACGAATTGGTTGATTATAAATTTATTGCTCATGCCTATTGGGATCAATATGATGAATTTCATGACACAAGTGGAAAGTTCATAGGTAAAGCAGAGTGGAATGCGCTTGGTAGTGCTGGTATTTTTTCAACTGTTGGAGACTTATACAAATGGTTTGCAATCCTACAAACCAACAAAATATTAACGCAGAATGAACGTCAGAAATTATTTACCCCCCATAAGGGTGATTATGGGTATGGCTGGTTTATTCGTAAACGTAATGACGGAATCGTTTCTGTAATTTATCATAATGGTTCAGTCGACTCTTATGAGACAGCTGTCAGGTATTATCCTGGACGAAGGATGTTCGCGGCCATTACGAGTAGTTCAAAAATTCATGACGGAAATGGACAACACGACGAGTATTTGAATGGGGCTATCAATATATTACTTGGAAGGGAGCAATTGATCCCTCCAAAATTGCACGGTCAGTTGCGACCAGAAATTATCGGGATTTATTATGATTGTAGTGATCCCGAGACGAAGTGGAGAATTTGGATGGACAATACCAACCAATATTGGATTGCACCATTGTCAGTTAACAGTTGGAAGATATTTTCTGAAAACATTGATACTGATTTGCCAAAGTTGAATACTTCGAAAAGGTTTATTGATTCACTGGTTTCGGTCTTAAAATCGGACAAATGTGAGCTATATCTTAAGAAAGGAAAGTATACGACTCATATGTTCCCTGAAGACTGGCGCAATAATTGGTGTTATCTGGAAACCGAATTTGGCCCGTTTCAGAAAGCCGAATTTATAACCTACTTGCCCCTATTTTATTCATCAGCCCGGAATTACGTCTTTACCAACCTTCATTTCAAGAAGCAAGTTTTGACGGTAGCCTGGCTTTGTGAGGGTAAAAAATTAATTGAAAGTTGGGTATCTAAAGCTGTAGATTACCCACAAAGTTACAGACTAGAGACATCTTCTGAAAAGGAATTGATGATCTATAATCCATTCACAAACTCAACAATTGTGGGAAAAGTCAATATAAATGGTGTTGGAGATTATGAGATTGAAATGAAGTCTAAAATTCAAACGAGATTACTAAAAAAGGAGTAAATGATAAGTGGATTCAATAATCACAGTTCGGCCCGGTCGATTGACTTTTGTTAATCGGCGACTCCTTCATAGGTGAAATGCATCCACCGAAGTGCCGGTCACTTTAATTCGAGGTGAGTTCTTGGGGGGCGAAGCTTCCGGAGCTCCTGGGACAGGAGGCGCTGGCTGATCATATATTTTTGTCTTACTATGATCACATTTGATGGTTCAAAATTTCAATTCGGAGTTTGGGTGGAGTGCGTCCACCGTAGCTCACCGTCAAAGTTGTTCGAGTTGAATGTTTCTGGGTAAAGCCCACCTTCGTCCTCCTTTCGGAGGGCTTCGGTGGGCGAAGGTGGAGCTGCAGGGAATCGAACCCTGGTCCAGAGAAGATAAATGCGTACGTTCTACATGCTTAGTTGACTTTGATTTTCGAGGACAGTAAGGCAGGCAACAGCCTAAACCCTCCCTTAGTTGCTGTTTTCTCGACGCCGGTGCGCAACACACCGAAGCCCAGTTTCGCTGATCGACACCGCGGTTCCGGCCCCCGCGAAACAGAGGAGCCGGGCGATGATGGCCTTCCGGTTCTTAACCGGAATAAGCTAATCTAACCTTGGGTCAGATTAAGCAGCCATGGCGTAGGTATTCTCGCCACGTAAATTGTAAGAGCAGTGTTCAAAGCTCTACCCTAACGAGCTTGCATGCTGGCATACGGATTCACACATCCTGTCAAAACCGGTCAGCCCCAAATACTGGAAACCGTGGTGTAAACCAGCGGAGAAACCGCGATGTCACACGAATTATTTCCATTTGGACTACAAATATACGGAAAAGGAGGGTGAGTGGGGAGTGGTATTTTGGTAAGTAGTAAACTACTGGCCAAGGGTCAGCGATTATCAAAACCTTTTCCTTGGTGGCTTGTTCTTCAATAAAGACCCGATGTTCTCCTTCCTCAAGAAAGACCCGATCGCCAACCTCGAAAGAAAACGTAAAAAGTTGCTAGAAGAGGCCATGCACATCCAACGCTCCGGTGATCTCCGTCGCTATGCCTCGGCCATTGAGCATATTGCTTCTATCGAGAAGGAGATGGATGAGTTCACGAAGAGAAAAAAGTAAGGCGGTGTAAGGCGCAGCATCCTGAGCCGGACAGACGCTTACTTCTTTTTCTTCACCACTTTGTTAAAGGCCAGGGCCTCATCAATCCACACTTTCATCCCTTTTCCCGCCGTAGCGGTCTCGTCCACCAGCACCCAACCGCGCATGACCTTGCCACCCATGTTCATCTCATGGCAGCCATTGCGCTCTACGTATTCGTCATGGCGGGATTTATCCAGCCTGCACATCAACTCTCCGCGAAAAATTCCCACACACATCTTGTTGTTCACCATAAATGCCAATCCGCCCATCATCTCCTTTTCTTCCACCTTCGGCAAATGAGCCAGGTGGGTACGGATGCGGTCGGCGAGGGCTTCTGAATACATGGAGGGTACTGAGTAGTAAGTACTGAGTATAAAGTACTTAGTATTAAGTACAATGTACAAAGATAATATGAGTGTACCCTTACTACTTACTAGGTACTCAATACTCAATACTCAATACTCAATACTCAATACTCAATACTATTTTTCATCCTGTTTTCCGTCACGGCCAGTTCCTCCAAATTTCACAACAGCGCATTACGTTTGTCGCATGTGGAACATATACGTCTTACAAGGTGTCAACGGTGGTCTCTACAAGGGATGCGTGGAAGACCTCAACGCCGAACTGGAAAAACACAGACAAGGTCTGATGGAAAATTCCAAAGATCAGCTCCCGCTCGATCTCATCTTCACGGCTGCATTCCCTGATAAGAACAAGGCCCGAGATTTCGAACGCTACTTGCGCTCGGGTTCCGGACGCTCATTTCTCAAGCGACATGTGGTTTAAACCAGGAGCAGCGCCGTACTCTTTACCCCGTTCACCCAGAACTGTACGGTGGTGAAGCCATCGCGACGCTCAATCGCAAAAACCTGAGCTGCCTTGGAGGGAGTGCCGCCCTTCTGTCCACGGGTTACCGTAACGTACACGTTAATCTCCCCGTTGGCAATTTCAACCTTGTCCATGGCAATGGTTGTTTGCCGTAAATCAGGCAACGTAGCCACGGCAACGATGTGGTTGATGACAAAATCAGGACTTGCTGACGAGACATCGCCTTTATTATACACAAAATCCTTGTTGAGATCAGCCTCGCTGTTGAGTAGTACAAAGTTGACTGAATCTTTCATTTCGAAAGTGTTGGTTACTGCATAGCCATCAATTGGAGCAAAGGCAAGCAAGGGAGGCGCTTCGGTGACGGCCAACTCGGTTTTCATATTGGCGCTGTCAAGCGCCTCGGTTTGCTCTTGCTTAGGCGCTGAGCAACTGATCAAAACAGCAGCTGCCGCAAAAGTGTGTATGATTGTTTTCATCGGTCTTTTCGTTTGGTCTTCGTTCCTGTTTTTATTTTTACGAGTGTCTCACGCACCGCAATCTTGGGAAGCGTGTCTTTGTTGGCAAGTACATAACGTTTCACTGCATCCTTGTGGTGTGTGACAGCCGAACGCAATACCCACGAAATGGCTTTGGTGATCAGGATTTCTTTTTCGTGCTTAAGTCGTTCGATGTTGGCGATCATCATTTGGAATATCTCCGGGTTGTCGTCGTGACGGATGGGCGAACAGAGTAGCACAATTGAGGCCCTGCGTTGGTGAATATCCTTACTTCGGGCAAATGCTGGCAACAATTTCTTCCAGATCGCCCATTGTGCCGGAACCTGTCTCACGGTGAATGTCCCCGTACACAAGGTATCCACTTCTGCCCAACCCTCCAGACGCCCAAGCCATTCCTTGAATACGCGGGGGTCGATTTCCTGCATGGCCTTGGGTGCCATACTCAGAAGAATACCGGTCATTAGTTTTTCATGATAGGAGGGCCCATGAACGAGGCTGGTGAGCACTTTCTGGAATTCAATAGGCGTAATATCTTTTCTGAACCGCAACCAGGTTCTGGCGATGGTACGCATAGCCGGCAAACTGAGGTGATAGCGCGGATGGGTGGTGCCCACATACCGGCCCAGAACGGTGTCGGTATGCAATTCACCTCCTTCCAGTTCAATAAGGTCGAGTATTTCGCGATGGAGTCGGTGACGTTTCACACGTATTGTACTATTTTGCTTAAATCTACTAATTCAAATAACGCCAAACGAAAATCAAAATACCCATGATGAGAGAAAAGCAAGTTCATATTTTGATTGGCTGCGCCGACGCGCGCGATTTGAGCCAGGTGCAGTTAGATGCCATTGAATTGACAACGGAGTCATACCGCAGGCAGGGAATTGAGATTGAATACCACGTAGTGCGCGCTGCGGGTTCGTTTGTGACGCCGGATGTGATCATGGACATCAAACGCACCATAGAACAGGCCCAGCGCACGCTCACTGAAATGATACCCATCCACTACTTTGTGCACCTTCAAACGCATGGTCACATGACCGAAGACTCCAATGATGCGTATATCAGCCACGTGCACGACCTGCGCATCGTTGACGGCTCACCGCTGAATTGTGGTATGTTGAACGCCTCTTCGGTAGGGATCGAGATTGAGAAGATGATCATTGAACAGAAACTGACCCTGCCCATCCATGGTGAAAAGGTGGTGGTGGACAATGACACCAAAATAAAGCTGTTGCTGCGCGAGCACTATGCGTACGATGGTTACCTGGCTGGCGATTGGATATTTAGTATTGACCTGCTTCGCACCCACCCGCGACACCAACGCACGGTCTTGGAGAAGGCCATCGACCGTGACTCCGAACTTAATGTGCTCGATATTAAGATCACCTGCGGAATTATGGACTACTCTATCCACTCGCTCATACGTGTGGATGATGGCGACCCTGCTGTTCCGTTTTGGGATGATGTGCAGAAGTACGTTCGAGATCATTCCGTCAATGAGCGGTTGAAACGCGATGTATTGATCCATCAATCGCAGAAGCAGAAACCACTGGCCGGTTTGCTCTGCATGAGTGACCCCAGACAATCGTCGCGTAACCTGGCAGCAGGCTACTACCTGCGCTCAAAAGGAATTGATACCGGTGGCGACTACCTGCCCAATAC
>DAOMGC010000055.1:0-22280 GCA_035430125.1 Cyclobacteriaceae bacterium
ATGCTGAAATGCCCGTGGTGTTTATTGCTACGAAAGACAGCTCGTACGAGAAAGTAGTTTCCAACATTCAGGAGGTGAAGGCAAGAAAGGGTCGTGTCATCGCTGTAGTGACTGAAGGAGACACGTTGATCCCGGGCATGGCTGAGTTCGTAATCGAGGTGCCCGCTACGACAGAATCACTGATGCCCATGGTGTCTGTCATTCCATTGCAGCTGTTATCGTATCACATTGCCGTGATGCGTGGTTGCAATGTTGATCAGCCCAGGAACCTGGCAAAATCGGTCACGGTGGAGTAGACAATTGAGGAACCCTGCATTGAATTGGAAGCTGTGTTTCCATTTTTCTGATCGAAGCCATCTCCGGCTTGATCTTACCGCGCTTGACTATTCAGTCCTTCCTATACCAAACAGCCTTGAGCGGTGATGGCCATGAACTGATCCGGCTCTCAAGCGGCTCCATTTTTCTCTCCCTTTCTCCTTCCGGAAGGCTCCAAACATAATTGCTGTAGACATACCCCATCAACAGCCGATTGAGGTGATCTAGCTTTTCATCGCCAACCGCAGCGAGCAACTGTTGCTCTACCTTTGATTTATCTTCGGCGTCTGCCAATGCCCGTCCTATACGGCTCACGCTGCCCCAATAATGATGAGGGCCAACACTGGCCGTTCTCAATGCGATTCCCAGAAGGAGGTCAATCACGTTTAAATTGAGCTCCTCCAATTCCTTGAGATAGGTTCTTCTGGATGCCCATGCATAACTGCCGTCCGATAAGCGGTCAAAACGATCATTCATAACATCCAAATGCGATCGAAGAAAGATATCCCATTTCGCCGTCCGCGCCGCCAATGTGGCAATACGCATCGCATGGTATCGCGGACTTTGGTCCATACTGCAATTACCCATTACCCGACGGCTTCGTTTCAACCGCAATTCATCCTCTTCCGAACGATATCGTCCGACATAGTATTCAAGTCGGTCATTCGAATTGCCGCGGGACACCGCGTCGGCTATTGCTTCGTCAAGAACCTGATTCCAGTAGACTGAATTCTTCATTACTTTGTCCAAGCTAATCATGCGAAGACTATCCCAGACATGCCATTCTCCGGCGTATTTCGCATAAATAGAATCCGAACCATTTTTTTCAAGTTCTTCATCAGGGAAAGCGGGCTTTCCTGCAAACTGATCAGCCATGGCAACGAACTCTCCTGCCTTCGAAGAAGAATCCACTGACTGATACACCTCAGCCTTCGCTTCAGGAAAATAGATTTCAGCAGTCGTATCAATCATACAATCCACATATTGAACCAGCCTCGCATAAGGCAATGGCAGTACCTTGTCCTCCAAGCTCAGTAGGAAGAGGGCGCGTTCATGATCCTCGCTGCCCTCATCAACTACCCAGCCATTGGTCTTATCAAATTTATTGTGATCCGGGACTTCAACTGAAAACTCGCTGTAGTCAGCAGGAAGTTCCTGGTAGGCCAGGACGTGCTTTCCCTCCCAGGTAGTGTACCGGGTTTGATAAATCCATACTTTCTCGGTCTCCACCTGATTGGGAAATTTGCTTCCATATGCCTCAAGCGAAATGTTTTCCCTTATCAGCCGCAGGGCATGACGGTTGGGGATATGAACCCGAAGCGCGTAGCCTTGGCGCAGGGCTACATATGGGTGCGCCAAGTCACACGAACGAAATCGAATATTCAGCGAATCAACTATCCCGCTGAGTCGATGCATGGTGATTGAATCGTATATCAGGCCATTGGGGTAGACCTTGAATTCAGTTGACTGACCATGACAAGTCATAGAAATGATCAGTGCAGGGAGGATAAGCGCTTTCATATAACCGTAGAATGCATTCGTGCTTAATTGGTCACACTTCATAGATGCATTTCGGACGGAAAATCCACATGGCTCAACCCCAATTTTTTGGGGAGGTGTATCCAAAAATATTAATGAGTGGCCACCCTCGGATGTAGTAAACCCGAAAACCAGCTTTGGAGAAGTCTAGAAGATGGAAACCAACAAGTTCGATGGTTTATATCGCTCATCACCGGATTCCCTATAGGCGGCATTCAGAAGACGTATCACGTGATTTCTTCCCAGGCGCTCGCACCACTCAAACGGGCCCCATGGATAATTGGTGCCTAGTTTCATGGCAAGGTCAATGTCTTCACGCGTTGCTGTGCCATCTTCCAGCGCGGCATAAGCTTCATTGATGATTCGCGCAATAATCCGAGGCGCTGCCATCCCGGCCTGATCGGCAACCATCCCATACGCTGTGCCCAGCGAGGTCAATACCTGCTTCATTCCTTCCTGGTCCTCCGGCCGCGCACAACTTACTTCCAGCAGGGATCGGTTGAACAACGTGGGCAACCCGCAAAAACCAAACAATTTGCGATCGACACCCAGGGTTCGAAGGCTTACAAAGGAGCAATTAAGAAATATGCTACCGGCCGACTGCAAATAGATGGCAATACGCCCGGCATGATCATGAATAGTGAAATCAAAGAGCACATCTTCTTTGGTGATCGACAATGGGTCTTGCGCAAATTCAACCCGGTGAACAGATCCAAATTTCTGCCGCGCTTCTTCCAAGTTCGTTGCATCCCCTACAATGAAGATCTGCATGTGTCGTCCCGTTCGGTGTTTTTTGTGATATTTGAATCAAAAGTACCACTTCCCATGGCAAAACAAGTCGTGTATTCAGCGCAGGCCCCCGAACCCATTGGTCCTTACAGCCAGGCCATACAATCCGGCAACATGTTATTCCTGTCCGGTCAAATCGCGATTAACCGGTCTACGGGACAGCTCGTTACTGGCACGATTCAGGAAGAAGCCCATCAGGTGATGAAGAACCTGTACGAGGTACTCAAAGCCGGCGGCATGGATTTCTCCCATGTCGTGAAATGCACCATCTTCATGAAAGACTTGTCCCAATTCAGCTTCGTGAATGAGGTCTATGGTTCCTATTTTCAAAAAGAACCACCAGCCCGTGAAACGGTGGAAGTAAGCCGACTGCCACGCGATGTGAACGTTGAGATTTCCTGTATTGCGGTGAAGTAGTCGTCTCCGGCCCCGGAGGGATTTTGTACCTTTGACCCTTCCGTTTGACCATGAGAGACGTTCGTGTTCGTTTTGCCCCTAGTCCCACCGGTGCCCTGCACATTGGCGGGGTTCGTACTGCCCTATATAATTATCTGTTAGCGCGACAACACCGCGGCACGATGATTCTTCGTATAGAAGACACCGACCAGGGGCGCTATGTACCCGGTGCTGAACAATACATTATTGATGCCCTGACATGGGCCGGGATCACCATTGACGAGGGCGTAAGCAAAGGGGGTCCGCATGCACCTTATCGTCAATCTGAACGCAAGCCAATTTACAAACAGTACGCCCAACAACTGATTGACCACGGTCGTGCCTACTATGCCTTTGATTCTGCCGAAGAGTTGGAAGCCATGCGCGAACGACTTAAAGATGTGGCAGGTGCCAATCCACAATACGGGAGCCAGACACGCTTGCAGATGGTTAACTCCCTCACACTTTCGGCTGATGAGGTAGGCAAACGCCTGAATGCTGGCGCGCCCTATGTCATCCGCTTACTCGTGCCGGGAAATGAGGAGATTCATCTTACTGACCTCATCCGCGGCGAAGTGACTGTGCACTCATCCACCATCGACGACAAAGTACTGATGAAGTCTGACGGTATGCCCACCTACCACCTCGCCAACGTAGTGGATGACTACCTGATGAAAATTTCTCATGTGATCCGTGGCGAAGAGTGGCTGCCGAGCGCACCCCTCCATGTATTGCTGTATCGCTACCTGGGATGGGAACAAGACATGCCGCAGTTCGCACACTTACCCCTGCTCCTCAAACCGGATGGCAACGGCAAATTGAGCAAGCGCGATGCCGATAAGATGGGCTTCCCGATCTTCCCGTTGAATTGGACAGATCCTGCCAGTGGCGAATTGGCGCAAGGCTTTCGCGAACGCGGATACCTGCCTGATGCCCTCATCAACTTCCTGGCTTTTCTGGGATGGAACCCCGGAACAGAGCAAGAACTTTTTTCTATGGATCAATTGATTCAAGCTTTCTCCATTGAGCGAATCGGCAAAGCCGGAGCGCGCTTTGATATACAGAAAGCCCAGTGGTTCAACCAACAATACCTGAAAATCAAACCGGATTCGGATCTGACGACCGGGTTCATGGATTCGGTCGTCGCTGGCGGGCATAGTTGTACACCGGACAAGGCCGCCAAAATCATTCATGCATTGAAAGAGCGTGTCACCTTCCCACAGGATTTCTGGGAGCAGGGAAAAATATTTTTTGTCGCGCCAACGACTTATGATAATCAGCTGGTGGCAAAAAAGTGGAATGCTGATGTCGCAAAAGTACTCGGTGCCTATGCCGACGAACTGGAAGGAGCTACTGCAATTACCGCTGAATCCGCCAAAGCACTGTTGGAATCAGTTGCAATGAAATTGAATATCAAGCCCGGACAGATTCTTCAGGTGCTGCGGATGACCATCACCGGTGGTTCCTCCGGACCGGACCTGATGGCAACCCTGGAAATCCTGGGCAACGCAGAGTCTGCCCGGCGCATCCGAAATGCGATACAAAATATCCCTCTCGCATCATGAGCAAAAAACCAACCAAAGTAAAGCCCAAGGCAAGGGTACACAAAGACCTCGATGGGCTGGATGTATCGATTGACTCCTTTGGCGAAATCCGATCGAATACCAACATCGAGAAGATCAATGAGTTTCTCAACAAGAACGTTGACGACAAGAAACTCCTGGACCGCGAAGACTCCGAAAGGAAAAAGGCGGGCAAAAAGAAATAGCGGCGGCCATAACCTGCTTGTATTTCTTTCCGTTTGTACTCCCAATCCACGACACCCATGAATTCTCACGAAATCGACTATCAAATTAAGGGCGAAAGCATTCAGATTGTAGAAATCGAGCTCGACCCTACAGAAACTGTGATTGCAGAAGCCGGTGCCATGCTTTTTATGGAAGAGGGCATTCAATTTGAAACTAAAATGGGGGATGGCTCGACGGCCAACCAGGGTCTGTTTGATAAATTGCTCTCTGCAGGAAGTCGTGTACTCACCGGGGAGTCTTTGTTCATGACTCACTTTACCAACCGGGGCAACCGCAAAGCAAAGGTGGGATTTGCCGCACCCTACCCCGGTACGGTAATTCCGATCGATCTGGCCACCATGTCCAATCGTGAGCTCATCGTACAGAAAGATGGATTTCTCTGTGCAGCATTCGGCACCAAACTTTCCATTTTCTTCAACCGTAAGTTCGGAGCAGGCCTCGTAGGTGGAGAAGGATTTATCCTTGAAAAACTTCAAGGCGACGGTAAAGCATTTGTTCACGCTGGTGGTACAGTGATCGAACGCACCCTGCAAAACGAGACTCTTCGGGTAGACACTGGCTGTGTCGTAGCTTTTGAATCACACATCGACTTCGATGTGGAGACCACAGGCAGCCTCCGCTCCATGGTTTTTGGTGGCGAAGGAATCTTTGTTGCCACCTTGCGAGGTACCGGAAAAGTATGGCTGCAATCCATGCCCATTCGTCGTTTGGTATCCGCGCTATCACCTTACGGTGCAAACAGCCGCAAAGAAGGCTCAAGTTTGCTGGGTGAATTCCTGAAAGGATAACTTATTTCATACGTAGGAAACTGGGTACAATGGCAGGCACACGTTTGCTATACTCCCTGTATTCATCTCCAAAAGTACCAATCAGCTTTTGCTCCTCGAGGTAAATGCCTATTGGCAGGTAGGCCCAAATACAGAGACATGAAATCAGCGTGGGCCAATTCGGAATAAACAGGAAGAATCCGACAGTGATCAAGATTATTCCGGAGTAGATTGGGTGGCGCACCAAACCTAACAGACCTGTTGTCTTTAGTCGTGTTGTTGGCTCATCAGCAAGCCCCAAAAAGGATCGTATCGGATAGTGACGGAAACTCAATTGAATCGTCATCACACCAAAAGTGGCCAGTACCAGGCTTACATATCGAAGCACACCACCACGTTCAAAAAAGTATGGTGATGGAATCCGGCTCACCATCCAGAACAAAACAATCAAACCAACCGTGGACACCAGAGAATACCACAGGCGGTAACTGCGTGGGTTGAGTGGAATGCGCTGCTTCATGCCCGCTGATGCCAAAATGCTGTGCGCGGCGAGATAAAGAATCCAGGCGATGGCCAAGGTGATTAACATCATGAATAAAGGTAACGAGGTTATACCGATTTGGTGAATCGTGAGTAATTTTAGGTCAGAACCAGATGAAAAAAATCAAACTTGGATTAATTCGCGAAGGCCGCATTCCGCCCGACAAGCGCGTAGCTTTCACACCGGCACAGGTTGAAGAAATTATGCAACGGTATCCCGGTGTGGAGGTAGTCGTTCAAACCAGTCCCCTGCGTTGCTTCGAAGACCACGAATACAAAGCTGTTGGTGTCGAGGTCGTGGACCAGGTTGCTGATTGCGATATCCTCATGGGCATCAAAGAGGTTCAAATTCCTGATTTGCATGCCGGGAAAACCTATCTGTTCTTTTCCCATACGTTGAAAAAACAGCCCTACAATAAAAAGCTGTTGCAGGAAATTCTAAAGCGCAAGATTCGGTTGGTTGACTATGAAGCCCTGAAAGATTCACAAGGCAACCGACTCGTGGCCTTCGGACGCTACGCAGGTATCGTCGGCGCGTACAACGGATTATGGACCTATGGGAAACGTCATCAATTGTTTACCCTGCGTCGCGCCTTTGAATGCTTCGATATCAACGACCTCAAGCTGGAACTGCGTCTGGTAAAATTACCTGCCATCAAAATTATCCTCACCGGTGCTGGGCGCGTAGCCAAAGGCGCCATGGAAACGCTTGACACGGCTGGCATCCGTAAAGTTTCTGCCCATGACTTCCTCCACCGGGTTTTTGACGAGCCCGTATATGCTCAGTTAAGCAGCGCCGACTACCACGTCCGAAAAGAAGGTGGTCCATTTAACCGCGAAGAGTTTCATCAGCATCCCGAACGGTACAACTCCACATTTGCTGAATACACAAAAGTCAGTGAGATCCTAATTGCAGGTGCGTTCTGGAATCCAAACGCTCCTGTGCTCTTCACCCGCCAGGATATGCTTGACAATGATTTTTGTATCAACGTCGTTGCTGACATTACGTGCGACATTAACGGATCTGTCCCCAGCACCAAGAAAGCCACTTCCATCATTGATCCATTGTACGACTACGATCCTGCTACCGACAGCATTCATCCGGCGCTGGGCGCCAACAAACAGTTTATCACGGTGATGGCGATCGACAACCTGCCGTGCGAATTGCCCCGAAGTGCGTCAGAGGAATTTGGCCGCGATCTCATTGATCGTATCCTGAAACCGCTTCTTGTAGAAGATGATGGTGTCATTAGCCGTGGAACCCTCACCCGGGATGGGCAACTCACTTCTCATTTCGCCTATCTTTCTGATTATGCTGCCGGGTAAATCACCAATTTGTTCAACAATCGAATGACCCCCTCACGCCCATCCCCAATCCTTCATTTTACCGGGATTTTATTGGTTGTTGTCGGGTGTTCATCCTCCGGCGAAGTGCCGCTCTTTAATGGGCAGGACCTCTCTGGATGGGATACCTACATCGCCCCTGCCTCAGACAGCACTCCTCCTCCCGGTCTTAATCATGATCCCAATGGTGTATTCACCGTTACCCAGGTAGACGGGGTTTCTGCAATCCGTGTTTCCGGTGAGCAATATGGCGGACTCTCTACCCAACAGGAATACCACAATTATCACCTCAAGCTTGAGTTCAAATGGGGTGCAGCTAAGATTCCATCCTTCGCCAATCGCAAGCGGGATAGTGGCGTGCTCTATCATGCCGTAGGGCCACACGGTGTAGATGCACGCGCATGGATGCGCTCGCAGGAATTTCAGGTCCAGGAAGGAGACTGTGGTGATTATTGGGGCGTTGCGGGTGCGACCTTTGATATTCCTGCTGTGAAAAATGCGCAAGGCCTTTGGGTTTATGACGAAAAAGCGGATCGCATAACTTTTCGCGACAGCACAGTCGTTGGCCGCCGGTGCATTAAAGGGCTAGATGCTGAAAAGCCATATGGCGAATGGAATTCCCTGGAAATTATTTGCTTCGCAAACTCCAGCATTCATATCCTCAACGGCAAAGTGGTTATGCGACTGTATAACTCTTCACAGGTCATTGGCGGCGAATTGAGGCCACTTGCGTCCGGGAAAATTCAATTGCAATCAGAAGGATGCGAGGTGTTCTTTCGCAACATCACGCTCACACCCATCGAAAGCGTTCCTGCAGCCTTTCAGATTCCGTAATGGGCAAGGCCACGATTCAGTATCTGCTTACCGGCATCCTGTTCGCCGCACTGTGGGCCTCTGCTTCGTCAGCCGGCAAATTTGGATTGCAATCGGCCGAAGGACTGGTCTTGTTCAGCTATCGCTTTATCATCGCCGGCCTTGTCTTGCTGACCTACTCGCTGTTGGTTCAGCGCGACAGATTCCCGGTTGGAAAAGAATGGGTCCAACTATTGGTCTTTGCCCTGTTTAACACGGCGCTCTACCTGGGGGTTTTTATTGTTGCGCTGGAAGAAGTGACCGCTGGCATCACCACGATTGCACTTGCCTTGAATCCATTACTAATCAGTTCCATGACATCGTTATGGACCCGACGACCCATCACCCTTATCGAATGGCTCAGTCTGCTGATCGGCATAGTCGGGGTAGTTTTGGCTGCATACCCATTGCTACAAAACAGTCACGCCACCTTATTGGGTCTTATCCTGCTTGGCAGTTGCATGGTTTTCTATTCCTTTGGTTCCGTCTATTATGCCACCGTTCCCTGGAAACTTTCACGCACCGCGATTAACGGCTGGCAAGTGTTCATCGGAGGATTGATGCTTATTCCATTTGCAGTTTTCTTTCACAGCAAGGAGAATCAATTCGATTTTCGATTCTGGTTCTCCATTGGATGGTTGGTCTTACCCGTTTCGGTAGGAGCCGTTCAATTGTGGTTGTATCTGCTGAAAACTGACGCGGTCCGGGCCTCCCTCTGGCTCTTTTTATGTCCCATCTTCGGACTCTTGTATGCGGCCTGGCTTTTGGCTGAACCCGTTACTTTGTACACTATTGCTGGTCTGTTGCTTGTACTTCTTGCCCTGATTTTGGGCCAACGGCCCGTTGTTCCCAAAGCCAACAAGGCGTGATTGGGGATAACTATCCCTATTGGTATTTTTGGGTATGATTATCTATAACGTAACAGTAGGTGTTGACAAAAGAATCGAGCAGGACTGGCTCGTGTGGATGCGGGAGATACACATACCTGATGTGATGCGCACCAACATGTTTCTTGGGCACAAAATGTACAAGATTCTGACCACCGATACTGAGGAAACCGTTTCCTATGCCATTCAGTACTCTGCCGTCTCTCTCAACGAAATTGAACGCTACCTGGAAGAATTTGCTCCGGCACTCCGTGAAGAGGTGAACAAAAAATTTGGAGAACAGCAGGCTGCCTTTAGAACCTTGCTCGAAGAAATCTGATTCGAACCGGTCCCGTTAGCCGGTATCTGCCTATGCGTCGGCTCATAATTTTGCTTTGGCTACTACCCGCTTTGTCTCAGGCTCATCCCAGCGTAAGCATCCTGATGGACAGCAAGGGCAATGTTTATTACAGTGACTTAAAACAAGTCTGGAAGATTACTCCGGTAGGGACAAAAACAATAGCCGTACCCAACGTACATTCTCACGAACTCTTTATCGACAGTAACGATAATTTGTATGGAGAACATCTATGGTCGGACGGCGACGCATCCAACAGCTGGGGTCATTTTACGTGGCGGCTGAGTGCATCCGGCCAATTCGAAAAACTGATTCCCAACACACGGGGATTTCTTACCAACTACAGTTTTAATCGGGACCAACTCGGACGCATGTACTGGGCAGGGGCACCTGGACCATGTCAAAAAATCATGCGCAGGAATGCCGATGGAAGTATTTCCACCCTGGGCAATCTTTGCATGAAGAAAATCAGGTGGATGACGGTTTCACCGGAAGGCACCGTTTATTTCATCGATGATCAGGACTTGAAGAAAATGGATGTAAACGGTCAGATCTCCATGATAAGTCCCAACATACCAGAGCTATCTTTGTCCTCGAATCGCGATGATCACTACATCAGCGGACTGAGTCTTGATCGTGATCAAACAGTCTTTGTAGCTGACTTCAGCAGTCGTAAGGTGCGCAAGTACAAAGGGAATAAGAAGAGTATTGTTGCAGAAACCAGAGCACCCTGGTCACCAGCAGGAACATTGCTGGCCCCCAATGGCGACTTCTGGATTCTTGAGTACTCAAATACCAATGAGGTTCGGGTCGAGAAAATCACTGCCAGCGGTCAGCGTATCATTTTTTAGGAGGTGCCATCAACTGCTCCATCTGGCTTCGCTCCAGGTTGCAGTTCGTCCACTCGTCGTCAAGTTTGGCACCGTACTTTTTATAAAACTTAATGGCCGGTTCATTCCACTCCAACACCTGCCACATCATCCCACTGCAGTTCGGCTGCTGTATGGCGTGCTGCATCGTGCGATCAAACAACAACTTGCCATAGCCTTTACCGCGCTCAGAGGCAGTTACTATGATGTCCTCCAGATACAGTCGCTTCCCTTTCCAGGTAGAATAACGCCAATAGTACAGGGATAGGCCGACAATGTGTCCATCCTGCTCCGCCACAAAGAACCAATAAATGGGATTGGGACCGAATCCATCCTCCTCCATGAGCGCGACTGTGTTGATTACTTCGTGGGGCGCGCGCTCAAACTCGGCCAGTTCCTTGATTAATTCAAGCACCCGGGGAAGGTCACCCTTCACCCCGGTGCGAATGTTGATTTTACCCATGTCTTACATCGACTTCTTGGCCACTGGAGGAATCACGCCCATGCTGTACCATGTAAAAGCAAATTGATCTGCCATTGAATCCAGTGCTTTTGACAGATTTGACGATCCGTGTCCTGACTTTGTGTCAACACGTATCAGCTGCGGATTAGGACCAGCGTTCGCCTCTTGCAGGGTAGCCGCAAACTTGAATGAATGCGATGGCACCACACGGTCGTCGTGATCAGCAGTGGTGATCAGCGTGGCCGGATACTTGGTACCCGGCTTCAGGGCGTTGACTGGTGAATACTTCAGGATGTATTCAAACATTTCCTTTGAATCATCGGCTGTACCATAGTCATACTTCCATCCGGCACCTGCCGTGAACTTATGATAACGCAGCATATCCATTACACCGACCGCTGGTAACGCAACCTTCATCAGGTCAGGGCGCTGGGTCATCGTAGCGCCAACGAGCAGACCGCCATTGGATCCACCAACTACAGCGAGATATTCGGATGATGTATATTTCTCCTGAATCAGATACTCGCCTGCAGCAATAAAGTCGTCAAACACATTTTGTTTGTTCATTTGCCGTCCGGCGTCGTGCCACTTCTCGCCGTATTCACCACCGCCACGGAGGTTAGGCTGTGCAAAAATGCCACCATTCTCCAACCACACCACACGCGATGTACTGAATCCTGGTGTCAGGCTGATGCCAAAGCCACCATACGCATAAAGCCAGGTGGGGTTCTTGCCATTCAATTCAATGCCTTTCTTGTAGACAATGAACATAGGAATCTTTGTACCATCCTTACTGGGATAAAATACCTGCTTGGTTTCATATGCCGCGGGGTCAAAGTCAACCTTGGGCTGGGCATACAATGCCGATTTGCCGGAAGCAATATCAAATTTGTAAATAGATGTGGGCGTTGTAAATGAAGTGAATGAGTAATACACTTCCTGCTCAGTCACGCGGCCGCCAAATCCACCGGCAGAACCGATGCCGGGCAACTCGACGTCGCGCTCCAGCTTACCGTTATAATCATATTGACGTACAAATGTGCTGGCATCTTTCAGGTAATTCACGAACAATTTCCTGCCTGCCGTGGAAACACCTTGCATGGCATTGTCCGTCTCAGGCACCAGGTCTTTCCAGTTTTCGGGTGTGGGCTTTGAAAAATCAACAGACACGATGCGATCATTCGGTGCGTTGAGGTTGGTTTGTACGATCAGGCGCTTGCCGTCGTTGTCGATCACGTTGTGGTTGTTGTCAAAATTGGACACTACCTGTACGAGCTTGCCCTTGGGATCCTTGAGGTCCTGAACATAAAGTTCATTGCCGGTAGTGCTCTGCGATGCAGTAATGATGAGGAAACGTTCATCTTCTGTCAGTCCGGCTCCGGCATAACGACGTGGAGTGGCAGATCCGCCAAATATCAATTGATCGCTCTTTTGCGCCGTTCCCAGCTTGTGGAAGTAGATTTTATGCTCCTGGGTCTTGGCTGAAAGCTCTGAACCTTTGGGCTTGTCGTAGCTGCTGTAGTAGAATCCCTCATTGCCGCGCCAGGCGATACCCGTAAACTTGAGGTCCTTGAGGGTATCTCCAACCAATGATTTGTCGGAGGTTTTCATCACCACAGCTTTACGCCAATCAGAACCACCCTCCTGAATAAGACATGCTACCAGCGATCCATCACTGGTGAAAGCCATCCCCCCCAGTGCCGTTGTACCATCAGCTGAAAATCCGTTCGGATCGAGGAACACTTCCTCTGCTCCATCAGCTCCCTTCTTGCGGTACTGCACGTTGTGGTTCTGCAAACCGGAATTTTTAGAATAGTAATAGTATTCACCCTCACGGTGAGGGGCAGAAAGTCGTTCATAGTTCTGTACTTCATCCAATCGCTTGCGCACAGCGTCACGAAATGGGATGGTGGACAGGTACTTGAAGGTCACTTCATTTTGTGAAGCTACCCATGCTGCTGTTTTCTTCGTAGTGTCATCTTCCAGCCAGCGATAAGGATCAGCCACCGGAGTACCGAAAATGGTATCCACCACGTTACCTTTTTCGGTGACGGGGTACTGTGAAACAGGAGCTGTCTCTTGTTTCGTAGAGCAAGACGCAAGCACAACCAGTAAACCAAGCGCAATGTATTTCATATGTACAAGGGGTTTTTGAGAATGTGAAAATACCGAATAAATATGAAAGCCTTCCGTCGCAGACCGCAACAAAAAAGCCCTGGCTGTTACCAGGGCTCATTCATATGCCAAAATAAATTAAGCTGCCTTTTGTATCGGCTCAATCTTGATATGCTTTTGTTTCACCATATCAATCACACCAAGCTTGTTCAGCACCTTGATGACCTGATACGTAGGATCAATTTCATGCCAACGGAAACCACCAAAGTTTGGACGTGAGCCATGCTTGTGGTGATTGTTGTGATAGCTTTCGCCCATCATGAGGAAGTCCACCGGGAGAAAGTTGCGTGAGGTGTCTCCCACTTCAAAGTTGCGGTAACCATATTTGTGTGCAAACCAGTTGATGATCGCGCCGTGGATCGGACTCATCAGAAAGTGCACCGGCAAGAGCAGAAAATACCAGGCCGATGGAGCGAACGCAACATAGAAGGCCACATACAACGCTCCCCAAAACAACCTTGACGGCCATGAGCGGGCAAATTTGTCGAATGCTTCCCATTGAGGCACACCCTCAGTAAAACGAGATTCCGGTACGTATCTGCCGCCGGCAATGGATGAATAAATGGTTTTGGTCTTCCACATCATGTTCCAGATGGTCTCATCATACTTCGGTGAGTGCGGATCATTTTCAGTGTCAGCAAAAGCATGGTGCATCCGGTGCATCACCCCATATCCAAATGGGCTCAGGTAATTGGAACCTTGAAAAATCCAGGTCAGTACGAAGAAGACCTTCTCCGTAAACGGGCTCATGGTAAAAGCCTTGTGCGCGGCGTAGCGATGCAGGAAAAACGTCTGAAAAAAGAGAGACAGGTACCAGTGCGCTACAAAAAATGAGAGAATGATAAGCATGATAAATTCAGGTTAAATTATGCCCACCTCATGGTGGACTTACCTGCAAGACAGCCGGAGTGTCCGGATGTGACAAAATGAAGAGAAAAAATTTTAGGATTTCTTAGCAGGGGTTTCTAAAACACCCTTTTTGAGCTCCTCTAGCAGTTCTTCGGCGTTGCCGAGGTCACAGGCACGCTTGAAACTGGCCAGCAAGGAAGCAGCATCAGGAAGGTCAAAATGGATGCGGGAAGTCTCGTCATTCAGCTTCTTCTTCGCACGGCACACCAACTGACGGCAGTGTTCTTTCTTCTTGTCCAGCGCCAACTGCAATGTGTCGTAGTCAAAATCAAAAACCTCCTTGAGCACAAACACAGCACGCTCCAGGGGCTCGAGTTTGGCGTGCATCACCTTCATGGCATGCTGTAAATCGGCTTCCAGATCGAGGTGCGAAAAGTTATTCTCCCTTAGCTTGTGAATGAACTCCGCCACATTGATTGAATCAATATACAGTTCTTTTTTCCTTTTAAGTAAGGCGAGGTGATTCAAACAATTGTTGGTGACTGCCTTAATGAGATAAGCCTTAGTATTCTCAATCTTATCCGTCTCAATGGTCAACCATTTCAGGAATGTTTCCTGCACAATATCCTCCGCATCTGCTTTCGAGCGCAACAAATTGTATGCGATCGACTGCAGCGTGGGCTGATACAATGAAATGGCCTGAGCGTGATTCATAACAAGAAGCAAATATACGTTAAAACGAGCGTTTTCAGGGAAAATTATATGATCGGACCCTTACAGGCGTTCGGGCCAAACTTCGTTTTTGCGGTCCATCGTGAGGAATGAATTACTTTTGTGGAACGATTGTTCACATGTATTGAAGCGTTGTCGTGAACATCTGAACCAACTCATGGAAACTGCCTTACAACCTGAAGTTCGCAACAAGCCCATCCTCGCTCAGGAGATTGCATTTATCATTGTTCATCTCCTGCCATTGGGTGCCTTGTACACTGGTGCCACCTGGTTCGATTGGCTGATGTGTGCATTCTTCTACTTCTACCGCATGTTCTGGATCACGGGTGGCTACCACCGCTACTTTGCACACAAATCCTACAAGACCTCGCGCTGGTTTCAATTTATTATTGCCTTCATGGCACAAACCTCTGCCCAGAAGGGCGCGCTGTGGTGGGCTGCCCATCACCGCCACCATCATCGCTACAGCGACACACCCAAAGATCCGCACTCCATGAAGATCTATGGCTTCTGGTATTCACACATCGGGTGGATTGTGGGTCCCGATTTCAAAGAAACCGACTACAAAGTCATTGGTGACTATGCGAAGTATCCCGAACTCGTGTGGCTCAACAAACATTATCTCGTTGCGCCAACGACATTAGCTCTCGGGCTGATGGCGCTCGGAGGCTGGGTGAATGGTGGCACCGTATTAGCCATGTTCACAACGGCCGGGTTCTCTACATTATTCATTGGCTTTTTCCTCAGTACTGTGATCCTCTACCACGCCACGTTCTCCATTAATTCCATCATGCACAAGTTTGGCAAGCCGCGCTATGCCACCGGTGATGAGTCTAAGAACAATTTATGGCTGGCGTTGCTCACCATGGGTGAAGGATGGCACAACAACCACCACTATTATGAAGTTGCCTCGCGTCAGGGCTTTTTTTGGTGGGAGATCGATATCACTTACTACATCCTCAAAGGTCTCTCTGCCGTGGGGCTCATCTGGGACTTAAAAGGCGTCCCCGATCACATCAAATTTTCAACCGATCGAAAGAATGCCATAGAGTTGCGCAAGAAAGCAGAAGCGGCCGGGGCGGGCAAATTGGAGGAGGATGTTGTCCCCTATTGATGTGTCTGTCAATTTTCTGGAGAGTTCCGGAAAATTGTTTCGTTACTACAAATCACTCGGTGAAAAGGCCATTGCACAACTAACCGACAAGCAGATCAATGCCCGGCCGAACGCGGCCAGTAACAGCATTGCGCATATTGTCCATCACCTCAGCGGCAACATGCTCTCGCGATTTACTGACTTCCTGACGGCAGACGGCGAAAAATCCTGGCGCAACCGGGAAGCAGAATTTGCCGAAGGCTATGCCACCAAAGCAGAGTTATTAGCTGCGTGGGAAAAAGGTTGGGCATGTCTATTTACTGCATTGGACAGTTTACAGCCCGCAGATTTGTCGCGCATCATCTATATCCGCAACGAAGGCCAGACCGTGCTCGAAGCCATTCAGCGCCAACTTGCACACTATCCGCATCATGTAGGGCAAATTCTGTATCAGGCAAAGGCGCTTGTGGGCGATGACTTTCAATCATTGTCTATTGCACGAGGGGCCACTGAGCAGTTTAATAAAGACAAGTTCAGTCAGGAGAAAACCAGAAAGCACTTCACCGATGGCATGAAGTGATTACCGCGCAGTCTGGCCGATGGCTTTGCGCACGGCAGGCACCACCTGTGTTCCAAACAATTCAATCGACTTGAGAATATTTTTATGGGGCACGGTGCCTACACTCATTTGTGCCAGAAAGCGTGTGTGGTGGAACAATTCATATTCCATCAACATCTTGTCAATTACTTCCTGAACGCTGCCCACCATGAGGTATCCCCGGGGTGAGCGGTTGGCCTCGAACTGTTCGCGGGTCAATGGCGGCCAGCCTCGCTCGCGTCCAATGCGTGTCATCATGGCCGCATAGGTAGGATAATATTCATCACTTGCCTGCTGTGACGATTGCGCCACATACACATGGGTGTTGATGCCCAGTGGCAATGATGCGCGGTCTCTTCCCAATTGCACAGCCGCGTCCTTATATATATTCACGAAAGGCACAAAGCGTTCGGGCATGCCACCGATAATTGCCAGAGCCATAGGCAAGTTGAGTTTGGCGGCCCTGATCGCTGATGCAGGAGTGCCTCCTACGGCTAACCAGATTGGAAGCTTTTCCTGAAGGGGTCGCGGGTAAACACCCAAATGATCGATTGGCGGGCGCATCTTTCCCTTCCATGATACCACCTCATGTTGATTGATTTTCATCAATAGGTCAAGCTTCTCAGAGAACAATGCATCGTAGTCATTGAGGTCATAACCAAACAATGGGAACGATTCGATGAAACTTCCGCGGCCGACCATGATTTCAGCACGGCCGTCAGAGATTTGATCCAGGGTGGCAAAACTCTGAAACACACGGACCGGGTCGTCTGAACTGAGTACGGTGACCGCCGAGGATAATTTGATATTCCTGGTGACGGCAGCCGCCGCCGCTAACAGGACAACTGGAGATGAAACGGCGTAGTCGGGACGGTGATGTTCTCCGAGTGCAAACACATCGAGGCCCAGTTGATCGGCAAGCTGGATTTCTTCGAGTACATCCTTGATCCGTTGGTGGGTGTTGGTGGCATTCCCCGGCTTTCTATCGGGAGCAACATCAGCGAAGGTATACAGGCCTATTTCCATAAGGGCAAAAGTACATTTTGCGGGGGTGACAGGGTGGCTGGCCGATGGATTTGCAGATTTATCCCGGACCCCTATATTTGCAGTCCCATTTGACCCAAATGGGTAGAAAATAAGCGGGAGTAGCTCAGTTGGTAGAGCACGACCTTGCCAAGGTCGGGGTCGCGAGTTCGAGTCTCGTTTCCCGCTCATCAGGGTTAGTCGTTAGCGGTTGACCGATAAGTTCAAAACTAAACTAAGTGTGGTCCCCCCACACTTTTTTAGTTTCTGTGCGGTTTGGCCCTGAACATAAAACTGCTCGAAGCCCGGGTGGTGGAATTGGTAGACACGCAGGACTTAAAATCCTGTGGCTAGTAATAGTCGTACGGGTTCAATTCCCGTCCCGGGTACTCTGGATTCTGAGGAATTTCGGGTAAAAGCAGGAACAGCAGTCAAAAGTCACTCAATCAGACCTTGAATCAACTAACAAGGGGAACTTGAACTGATTGCCAATCCTAAAGTATAGCTATGTTATTTTACTCAGCTAACTACTATTAAGCTTCATCAGCGGAATATCTCCCCTCTTTGCGCGGTCTAACCACCGAAAGTCTATCAAAATCACCGCCTGCCATTCTTTCGAAACGAATTGTGCTTTTACGGTGTTAACAAGCGAACTTTGCCCCCCTGAATTCAATTCCCTATGTACCTGGAACGTCTTTTTGCCCTGTTTGCCCTCGTAACCCTCCTCGCCCTGCCTGGCTGTAAACCCAAAAAGGTGGAAACTGCCGCCATGGGCAAGCGCCCGCCCATAGTTGCTGAGGGTTTTGTTGTCCAAACCAGTTCTGTAAGCGAAGATGTTGAAGTGCCCGGCACGCTCTTCCCCGCCGAAGAAACCCAGATCCGCTCCGAAGTAAGTGGCCGCATCATTCAGATGAATCTGCCCGAAGGAGCCATCGTGCCCAAAGGTGCACTCCTGGTTAAACTATTCGACCAGGATTTACAGGCCCAATTGCGCAAGCTGGAAGTACAACTGCAAATCGCTATCAAAACGGTGGAACGCCAAAAAGAACTGCTGGCCATTAACGGTATCAGTCAGCAGGATTTCGACCTCAGTGCCCTCGCCGTGGACAACCTGAAAGCTGACATTCAATCAACCCGTATCGCCATTTCAAAAACAGAGATCCGTGCTCCTTATGAAGGTAAGATTGGATTGCGTCGCGTAAGCCTTGGAGCCTACCTGTCACCAGCCGATATCATCACTTCGCTACGTGAAGTGAAACAACTCAAGCTGGAGTTCTCTGTACCGGAAAAGTATGCACAGAAAATCGGCAATGGATATGTCGTTGAATTCAAAGTTGACGGCGGTGTGAAAGTCCACAAAGCCGTGGTACTCGCCACCGAAGGAAATGTGGAACAAAATACCCGCACCCTGAAGATACGTGCCATTGTTAGTGCCAACGACAATGAACTGGTGCCCGGCGTTTTTGCCAAAGTGAATCTCCAGCTTGGCAAGGACACCATGGCCATGATGATTCCCTCCCAGTCTGTCATTCCCCAGGCCCGCAACAAACAAGTAATTCTCCTCCGAAAAGACAGTGCGTTGTTTACAGTAGTTGAAACCGGCATCCGCGACTCTGCCTATGTTCAGGTATTGCGCGGCATTCATGTCGGCGACACGGTGATCACCACGGGTCTGATGTCCATCCGTCCGAATGCAAAAGTGAAGTTGTCTACGGTTAAACACATCCCCAACGGTCTATGAACATTTCCGAACTCAGCATCCGCCGACCGGTTCTCACGTTCGTGATGAACATCATGATCGTGCTGTTTGGCGCGATCGGATTTACTTTTCTCGGTGTGCGGGACTACCCGGCCATCGACCCGCCTATCATCAACGTTCGGACTTCCTATTCCGGTGCTAACGCAGACATCATCGAGTCGCAGATCACTGAGCCGTTGGAGAAGTCTATTAATGGTATTGCCGGGATTAAGAATATTTCCTCCAACTCCAGCGTCGGCAACAGCAACATCAACATTGAATTTGAACTGGGCGTGGACCTGGAGTCTGCCGCTAACGACGTGCGCGATAAGGTATCGCAGGCTGTTCGTTCACTTCCGCAAGACTTAACTGCCCCTCCGGTAGTGTCTAAGGCCGATTCGGGCGGTGACATCATCCTTTCGATGACGGTTCAAAGCGATTCACGAAATCCGCTTCAGCTCACCGAATACGCTAATAACGTACTGGTGGAGCGCCTCCAGACGATTCCCGGGGTGAGCAGCATTCAGATCTGGGGTGAAAAAAAATATGCGATGCGCATCTGGATCGACCCGTCGAAACTTAGTGCCTATAATCTTACAGCGCTTGATGTGCAGCAAGCGCTAAGTCGCGAAAATATTGAGCTTCCTTCCGGAAAAATTGCCGGTGACGCCACGGAATTGACGGTAAGGACCTTTGGTCGCCTTTATACCGAAGAAGAATTCAACGATGTGATTATTCGAAACACGGCCTCTGGAGATATCCGTCTTAAAGACATTGGCCAGGCGCTACTCGGTCCGGAGAATGAAGAATCCATTCTGCGCGAGAGTCGCATCCCGATGGTGGGGTTAGCCATTGTGCCGCTGCCCGGATCCAACTATGTCGCGATCTCCAATGAATTCTACCGGCGGTATGAGCAGTTGAAAAAGGAGGTTCCGGATGATATTCATTTGAATATTGCACTGGATCAAACCGTATTTATCAAACGTTCGATCACTGAAGTACAGGAAACCCTTCTGATTTCAATCTTCCTGGTCGTTTTGATTATATATCTTTTCTTCCGCGACTTCCTTATTGCCATCCGGCCTTTGATTGATATTCCGGTTTCTCTCATCGCCACATTCTTTATTATGTACCTGCTGGGCTTTTCCATCAATGTACTCACCATGCTCGGTATTGTGCTTGCTACTGGCCTTGTAGTGGATGATGGTATTGTTGTTACTGAGAACATCTTCAAGAAGCTTGAGCAAGGCATGAACAAGTACAAAGCGGCCCGCGAAGGCTCCAAAGAAATTTTCTTTGCGGTCATTTCAACCTCTATCACGCTGGCTGTGGTCTTTCTTCCAGTTGTTTTTCTCCAGGGATTTGTTGGTCGATTGTTTCGTGAATTTGGTATTGTCGTTGCCGGCGCCGTTCTAGTTTCTGCTTTTGTTTCGTTGACTCTCACCCCAGTATTGAGCATCATTCTTACACGCAGTGGAGGGGGACATTCGCGGTTTTATCACTTTACAGAGCCCTTCTTTACAGGCATGGAAAATGGTTATCACCAGGTTCTAAAAAAATACATGAGTTTACGGTGGACCTCATTTATTATCCTGTTTGTTTGCCTTGGGTCTGCGATATATGTTGGGATAAACATGCAGGCCGAATTGGCCCCTCTTGAGGACCGCAGTCAATTTCGTCTTCAACTATCTGCTCCAGAAGGAACTTCCTACGATTATATGGACAACTATGTTGACCGTGTAACTAAATTTGTTATGGATTCCATTCCCGAACGTAGGATAGCTTTGTCGGTGACTGCTCCTGGATTCACAGGCTCTGGTTCAGTAAACACTGGTTTTGTAAGAATAACATTGGTAGATCCAAAAGATCGAAATAGATCACAACAACAAATTGTTGAGATGACAGCCCGCAATATGAGTAGGTTCAGCGAAGGACGTGTGTTTCCGCTGCAGGAACAAACAATTGCGGTAAATCGTCGCGGGGGACAGCCTGTTCAGTTTGTTATTCAAAACAATAACTTTGAGAAGTTAAGGGAAGTTCTTCCCAAGTTTCTAGAATTGGCCAACAGCAACCCGGTTTTGCAAGGAGTCGATGTTGATCTGAAATTCAACAAGCCGGAATTAAAGGTCCGCATCAATCGCCTGAAGGCCACTCAACTCGGTATCAGTGTTCAGGACGTCTCACAGACGTTACAATTGGCTTACAGTAACCTGCGCTTCGGCTATTTCACCAAAGACGGAAAGCAATACCAAGTAATGGGTCAGGTGGCACGCCTCAATCGCGATGATCCTGACGACTTGAAAAAACTGTATGTCCGAACCAATTCCGGAGAGCTTGTTTCGATTGATAATGTTGTGAGTATTGAGGAATCCACAACTCCTCCGTCTCTGTACCACTTTAATCGATATAAGTCGGCCATCGTATCATCAAGCCTGGCTCCTGGGAAGACCATCTCTGATGGCATTTCCGCAATGCGGGAGATTGCAAGCAAGACATTGGATGACACATTTACTACATCCCTCACGGGAACGTCTAGAGACTTCGCCGAGAGTTCCAGCAACACTTTGTTTGCATTTCTGCTTGCTGTTTTGTTGATCTATCTGATTCTAGCTGCCCAATTTGAAAGTTTTGTGGACCCTCTTATCATTATTTGTACCGTACCCTTGGCCCTATTTGGTGCAATTATGTCCCTGTATCTTTTCGGTCAAACCATCAACATCTTCTCGCAGATTGGCATGATCATGCTGATCGGACTGGTGACCAAGAACGGTATTCTTATCGTAGAATTTGCCAACAAGAAGCGCGAAGAAGGACTGAATAAACTTGAAGCCGTGTTGGAAGCTTCACGCCTCCGACTACGCCCTATCCTCATGACCAGTCTTGCCATGGCCCTTGGCTCATTACCCATTGCCTTGTCGTTGGGTGATGCTTCCACCAGCAGGATCCCGCTCGGTATCGTCATTGTAGGTGGAGTGCTCTTCTCTTTGATCCTAACTCTATTTGTTATCCCAGCTATGTATTCATACTTGTCGCGCGCCAAAAAGCATGTTGACTTTGACTCCGGCGACAAGACTGAAATTCACAAGGAACTTGCTTATGAATCGTAACCTACCTGCCCTGGCCCTCG
>DAOMGC010000056.1:0-21071 GCA_035430125.1 Cyclobacteriaceae bacterium
CCCAAAGAGCGCAACATCAAGCCGCGCTATGATCAAAAACTCTATCCTGCCAGTGAACGTGAGAATAAATTTCAAACGGTAGTAGCACCAGACAAAACTGATGGTGCATTGTGGATTAATCAGGATGCATGGTTCTCGTTAGGAAATTTCCAAAAAGGCACGACCGTGGATTATGCCTTGCGCCGTCGCGAAAGCGGCGTATATGTGTTCGTTATCGATGGCTCGGTAACAATAAACGGTCAATTGGTGAATAGACGCGATGGATATGGATTATGGGAAACCGATTCTGTATCGCTGGTTGCCCAGGACTCGTCGGAAGTTTTGTTGATGGAGGTCCCTATGATGCCATAAGTTTTATGAAAAACAGAACAGTATCACGATTGCTGTACGCGCATCCCATGGATATGGGTGGATTGCCCATCCGTCAACCGTTGCCCACACAACAAGTTGAACAGGTCGACCCTTTTCTATTGATTCATCATGCAAATGTCAAAGTGCCGGTTCATCTCGAACCACGTCACGCCGGAGTTGGCCCTCATCCCCATCGAGGCTTTTCACCGGTAACCTTTATCTTCCAGGGTGGTGTGCACCACCGCGACAGCCGCGGCAATGACAGCATCGTATATGCCGGCGGGGCGCAATGGATGAATGCGGGTATGGGTATCATTCACAGTGAGCGACCTACGGACGACATTCATGAGATTGGTGGCAGACAAGAGATCATTCAATTGTGGATCAACACCCCGGCCAATCACAAAATGGATCAGCCCGCCTACTTTCCTTTGTCCGCGGAAGATGCGCCTCGATACACCAACACAGATGGCTCCGTAACAGGAACCATTTTTTCAGGCAGCGTCCTTGGATTGAAAGGACCCATACCTTCCCAGGCGGTGGTGAATGCAGCGACCTTTATATTAAAAAAAGGTGGTCGTCTGGAGCTTCCGGTACCTCCGTCGCACAACACGCTGATGTATCTCCTGGACGGTAAGCTAACTGTTGAAGGCTTTGGTCTGGTAGAAGGGCTACACCTGATTCATTTCAACAATGATGGAGACGGTATTGCTGTTGGGGCGTTGGAAGACACCCGCGTTCTGTTTCTTTCCGGTGAGCCACTGGACGAGGAGGTGGTATCTTATGGACCGTTTGTGATGAACAATCAGACCCAGATCATGGAAGCCATGCGAGACTATCAAATGGGTAAAATGGGCGTGTTGATCGAGGACTAAGAAATAAACCATAATCATGAATTCAACCTTATCTATTTCACAAGTTCTTAAAGGAGGTGCAATCGCTGCCTTCATCGCCGCTGGCGCGAACAATGTATGGAGCCTGATCGCGAATGCGTTGGGTGCTACGATACCTGCTCAATTCGTAATTGCTGTTACGTTGGCCTCTATTATTCCGATGATCCTCGGAAGTCTGGTCTATTTCTTATTGATGAAGTACGCCACGAGGGGCTTTGCCATCTGGATGGTCGTGTCCATTGGCTTTACGCTGGTGAGTTTCTTTCCGGTGTTCAACACCACCCAATTGGCAGATGGTACCCCCACAGACAGCACATTCCCGCTGCTGGTGGGACCCATGCACGCCATTTCAGGTCTTTTGGCAATTTGGGGAATTCACCGGTGGTCAAAATGAACTGTTTAGCGATTTAGCTGTTATCCCATTTTGTTATGATGACCATGGAAGAACAACTGACCCAAGCAATCTCCAGTGAACCCGAATTTCCGATAGCGCCCTGGATTGAGAGGCGACGCAGCCTGCGATCCTTTGCTGATCTGGATGTAGAACAGAATAAAATAAACAGCTTGTTTGAAGCTGCCCGATGGACTCCTTCAGCCAATAACGAACAACCCTGGTGCTATATCTACGCTACCCGCAATCAGCCGGAGTTATACGGAAAACTTTTTGATGCACTGAACGAAGGCAATAAACTATGGGCGGGCAAAGCAACTGTACTGGTGTTGTCATTGTACCGCAAAAACTTCGCACGCAACAATGCACCCAATGCTTCGGCCCTGTATGATTTAGGTGCAGCCAATGCCATGCTGTCAGTGGAGGCTACGCGACAGGGTTTAAATGTGCATCAGATGGGTGGTTTTGACCGCGAACGTGCACGGGTGAACCTTAATATACCCGACACGCATGCCGCCGCAATCATGATGGCCATAGGTTATCCGGGAGATGCTGAATCCCTTCAGGAGCCATTCAAGACACGTGAAACGGCCCCACGCCAGCGGTTCACGCAGCAGTCATTTGTTTTAAACAAAACATTCTAAAATGGTATCGGCTACCATTGGTGAGGACCTTTACAAAACCGAATTGGTAGCCACTGGTCATGCGTTGATTGCCGATGAGCCCGAAGAGGCAGGTGGCACGAATGAGGGACCTTCGCCTGGCCAGCTGCTCCAACTGTCATTAGCATCTTGTACAGCCATTACCCTGCGCATGTACGCCAACCGCAAGCAGATGAAGTTGAAACAAATCCGGGTTGAAGTTGATGCCGTTCGTTATCCCGACAAAACCAGTTTTCAGCGCCATATTTACTTGGATGGTGAGCTCAGTGATGAGCAACGTGCCAGGCTGTTGGAGATTGCCAATGCCTGTCCCGTTCATAGCACCCTGACACACCCGATTGAGATAGATACCATTATTCGTGACTAAATTGAATTTGATATGAAAGACATCACCAAAAAATACAGCAACGGCGAAATCACCATTGTGTGGAAGCCCGGACTATGCGCCCATTCAGCCATCTGCTTCAATGGACTGGGTGAAGTCTTTCATCCTCAAACCCTGCCTTGGATTACGCCTGAGCACTCGACAACCGGGAGAATTATTGAACAAATACAGAAGTGTCCTTCAGGTGCGCTGAGCTACTACCGCAATGATGAGGCCGGCCAGGCGGAAGTGCAGGTAGAGGCCGAAACTATTGTTGAGCCGGTTGCCAACGGACCACTGCTGGTGTATGGAAACGTTTCGATCAAGGATGCAAACGGCCATATTACCAAAAAGAACTCCATGACAGCTTTTTGCCGGTGTGGTGGTTCCGGCAACAAACCATTTTGTGACGGTACCCACAAGAAGATAGATCTTAAGGGCTAAGCATTTTTGGATTTTACTATCTTCGCGACATTCCTTGATAAGTTTCCCGTCTAACTATTGGGGGATGTTAGCTCAGTTGGTTTAGAGCACTACCTCGACAAGGTAGGGGTCACTGGTTCGAGTCCAGTACATCCCACGCACATTGCGAACCCTAGTTTCGGGCTATAATCTTCTTCAGCTTAAGCCATATCCACTCCACTTCATCCGAACCCTTAGGACCACTGATGGGGATTGAATTGGCCACTTCCTTTCCCCGGCTGTCGAAACTGCCGGTCACGACATCGTCGATCACCAAGGCCAGGGTGGCGTCTGGCAATGTCTTGCTAAACGCCCGGAGCTTGCTTAGTCCTTCCGGAGAAAGATAAAGATTGATGTACATCAGTGACTCGCGGTTGTTGTATTGCATGTCGCTCACCGATGTAAATTCTGTGGCCGGAATCAGGGGGTCTTTGGGCAAACAATATTGCTTGCCTGGTGTAAATCCGTACACGGGATTAAGGCATCCAGCTGGTTGAGGAATGATCACGTAGAATCCATTCGGCGTGTGTTGCGCAGACAATGAGCCTGTCAGGCCGAACATCATCGCACATATGATCAATGGTCTCAACATGATAGTCACCTAGTGCGCATCGTGCAACATGGCCAGGAACACGCCGTTGGTCCAGCCAAATCCATCCTGATTTGGATATTCTCCCCCGCTGGCTTGCGCATCGTCGGTCCAGACGTCATACTTTTCCGTCATTTTTCCAGTCTTTTCAAATACCCGATTATTGGCATTAATCCAGTGTGTTTTAACTGTATGGGCCAGCTCCTTATGTCCGTAATGAAGCAAACCCCGGTAAGCAATCCATTGTAAGGGTGCCCATCCATTGGGTGCATCCCATTGCTGGCCACTGTGGTTGAGTGAAGTTGTTAGCCCGCCTGGTTTCAGAAAATGTGTTCGCAGTAACACACCGGTCTTCGCTGCCTGAGGCGCCGTAGCAATTTCAAAAAACAGGGGAAAGCATCCGGCAAGCGTAATAGCAGGTGTGAACTGTTGATTTCTCCAGTCATAATCACAAAACCATCCTGCGGATTGATTCCAGAAATATTTCTGAATAGACTCCCGTCGTTTCTCTGCCATGATCATAAGATCAAGCGAACGGCTTGTGTCGCCTGCCAACTGATAGGCATCTGACAGTGTTTCTTCGAGGTGCCAGAGCAGGCAGTTCAAGTCAACCGGAACAATATCGGTTGTATGGATGGTGCCAAAGTCTTTTGGGTCTGAAAACCAGCGTGTACTAAAATCCCAACCTGACTCGGCAGCCGCGCGGAGGTGGCGGAATAATTCCTGCGGCGGTTGTTTTGACTTGTGGGAAAGTTCAACATCCTCTTTGTAGGCCTCCGGACGAGGTGTATCGTGCTCATCCCAATAGCGATTCAGCATAGCGCCATCAGGCATACGTACCACACGATGTTTGGCAGGTGCCTTGGCACTCACGTCGCCAGACCCTTTCATCCAAAATGCATGCTCAGCCTCCAGGGCTTTAAGGTACTTCACCTGGAATTTTCCGGCGGGATCATGCAGGTTCTCCTGCACCAGCAACTTGATCATCAACGAAAAGAATGGAGGCTGCGACCGACCTATAAAGTAACTTCGGTTGCCATTCGGAATATAACCGACCGTTTGAATCAGGTGACTGAAATTATCCACCATGTGATGAATGAGCTCCCAGCGACCGGATACGCGTAAGCCAAGCATGGTGAAGTAACTATCCCAGTAATAGATTTCGCGAAAGCGGCCACCCGGCACGACGTAGGGAAAAGGAAGTGCGAGGAGCGATCCGGCCGGTTTTTCCGGAGTCCGAGTTAAGATCGTCCACAATGATTCAATGTGTTCAGCAGCATTTTGGCCAGCCTTGGGTTTGTACCCTGCACCAACGGCAGGGGGTAAGTCAAAGTGAGACTCGACAAATTTTTTCAGGTCAAAGCCAGATTTTGATTTTTGTTTTTCATAATCATCCTTGATCCCGGTCAACGATTGCCGGGGTGTACAATCGGGAAATGTCTTGCCATCACCCAGGATGTTCGTAAGCTGAACATCTTCAAAGAGGGCTCCCAATTCGTGGATGTATTTCATGGGTAGGTAAGGTTAGCTTTGGGTAGGCTTTGCTTGTAATCGGTTGAAGCCAATGAGACACAGGATCAATATACCCATGGGCACCAGCGAAAAATAGAATGCAGTCTGTCCGCCATACGCCTCAAAGATATTGCCGGTGATGATAGAACCCGTGGTGCCACCAAGGGCCGAGAAGATAACAATCAGCCCCGACATGGGGGCATGCTGTCGGGGTGGGAGGGTACTTAAGATGACAGAATTAATCGCTGGGTAGATGGGTGCGATAAACAGACCAATCAACGGAAACACAAACGCACCCAACGGCGCATTGCCCCATCCGGTAATTGGGTCTCCGGAACCTTTGGCAAGGGGTATCGCTACAAGCACCAGCGCGCCGGCAGCTGCGACACAAGCGAGCAGGACAAAGAACCAGTGAATTTTTCGGAGAACGATGCCTGCCGTAAAGCGACCAATAGCCGTTGATGCCGCCAGGATGCTCGCCATCTGTATGCTCAAAGAGGTCGGCAGATTTAGCACCTTGCTGTTAAAGGTAGGCAGCCAACTCATAATGCTTTGCTCAATGAGCACATAAATGAATGCACTGGCAATAAACACGAGCACCAGGGGTTTCACCGCCAGGGCCACCATGTCCTTAAAGTCCTCCAACAAAGGCCGTGATGTTTCCGCATGGACCGCTGACTCATCCAATGTGGTGGACAGCAGGAGCAGAAAAGCCACGAGAGAAATGCCGGCCAGCAAATAATACACACGGAGCCATTCTGTGGATTGCGGCTGACCATCCGTGACAAATGCACTGAAAATAAAGTACCCTGTCAGAATGCCGATCATGAAAAACGATTCAATAAAGTTCATGAAAGAGGCGTGCTCCTTTTGGTCTTGGGTAATGATACCTATGGTGGCATAGACCGAGACCTTGATAAGGGCGAAGCATGTGCCCGTAGCGGCAAACAGTACCTTGGTCATGGCGAAACTACCCAGTGATGGCATGAGCAGACATACGGCAGCAATGGTGCCGAGGGCAATCAGCATGGCGCGTTTGTAACCGATACGGGCAATGTAGGAGGCCACCAGAAATGAAACGGCGGCAATACTTAAATCCTTGAAAGCCTCAAGAACGCTTGCTGATCCTTCGGATACGCCGTAGTTGCCCTGCACCTGCAAAATGACTGTTCCCACGCTGTTTAACAGCATCGCAAAGACGAAGTAGTTGAGAAAGAGCGATACCTTGATTTTCCAGTATGCCATACAGATTTATTTCATGTAACCATTTTTCTTCCATGCCTTTACGCCCTGCTTTAGCATGGCGTCCAGTTCATTCACAAAGACCTGCTCGGGTTTCTTGAAAATGAAGCACGTTTTCCCCTTCAATACCTTACCGAGGTTGGGTATCGTTTTTTCGTACTCTTTGGCATGAAAGTAAATCGCGAAAAAATATAAACTGATCGAATCTTTTCTGGCTACGAAGGAAGCGAAGTACATGCCTGGCACAATCTTCTTCTTACTACCATAAGGTACCGGTTTGTTGCCAATTAACTCAAGGGTGTCCTCTGTGTCCTTTGAGACTACCATGGGAGGGCAGCATTTGGACAAACTCTTCCTCAACTGGACAATAATAGCCGTCTTATCTTCGGGTTTGAGGGGCATAGTCAAACCTACAAAAAAAATAGCGGTGCCAATGGGGGGCGAAAGCTGGAAAATAGCCTCAAATGGCGTTCTTACTGTACCACAAAATGATATCCAACCCCTTTCACTGTTACGATTTGAATAGACGCATCTTCTTTCAGGTAGTCGCGGAGCTTGGTGATGTACACGTCCAGGTTCCTCGAATTGAAAAATGAGTCATCGCCCCACACGCGCAGGAGGACATCCTTGCGGGATACGATCGTGTTTTTGTGATCGGTAAGCACCGTGAGCAATACCGTTTCACGATGGGAGAGTTTGCGGGTGGCATTTGCTGACTTGAGCTCATAGCGATTGGGCGCGAATTCGAATCTGCCAATCTGCACAACCTCCGCTCCGGAATTTTCCTTGCGGGTAAGCCGAAGTAGGTTGTTGATGCGCACGATGAGCTCTTCCAGGCTAAATGGTTTTCTCAGGTAGTCGTTTCCCCCCACGTCAAAGCCCTTTACCAGGTCTTCAGTTTGTGTTTTGGCTGTAACGAAAATGATGGGCACCGCCGGATTGTTCTCCCGGATAAGCCGGGCGATGGCATAACCATCCTGATGCGGCAGCATAATGTCCAACACGCACAAGTCCGGCTTTAGCGAATGATATAAACCAACAGCTTCGTTGCCATCAGCCGACATGTGAACTTCGAAGTCACGGCTCTCCAGGCTTTCCTTTACAATCCGTCCGAGGAACGGCTCATCTTCTACGTAGAGAATTCTGACCTTCGCCATCACGAACGGGGCAAGTGAATGGTGAATGTGCTGCCTTCCCCCGGTGTGCTCACCAGGTCAATACGACCTTTGTGCGCGTGCACCACACTGGCAACGTAGCTCAATCCGAGGCCATAGCCTTTGATGGTATGAACATCACCAGTAGGCATGCGGAAAAATTTTTCAAAAACCTTTTTTTGGTAAGCTGCAGGTATGCCAACGCCATTGTCCTTGACCATAAGTACAATCTCCGGTCCGGCATCGCGCAACCCAATAACCAGGTGCGGCTTCGTGTCGCAGTATTTCAAGGCATTGTCAATAAGGTTATGCACCACATTGGTCAGGTGAATGGAGCTCCCGGGTAACTCAAAATTTGAACCAGTTCGGACCAATTCAACATGAGCACCATGTTTTTCGAATACCAGTCTTAGCGATGCAACAATACTGTCAACTAAAGCTCCCAGAGAGACCATCTCGGGTTCAATGCGAACGCCATTCTCATCAAAGAGAGAGGTTGTCAGTACCTTATCGGTAAGCACGGTGAGCCGCCTCAACTCCTGTTGTGCAATAGCAAGATATTCCTCAGTTACGTTGGGGTTGCTAATCCCTTTGAAGTTCTGCAATGCCTCCAATGCCACACTTACGGTGGCAATTGGGGTTTTGAGTTCATGGGTTACGTTGCTGATAAAGTCATTTTTCAATTGAACAAGTCGTTGCTGCGACCTCACACTTCGATACATCACCACAAAGGCACTGAGGGTAACCATAGTAAGGAATAAGGAGAACAGTATCTCGATTTTTATACGACCCAGCAAGTATCCTTCAAGGCGATCGAATGATGCGACATAGGTGTCAACAGGCGATGCCGATACGGGTTCGGTGAGGACGTGACTGCCGTATTCGAAAAACCCCGCACCGGGTCCATCAATTCGTTTGATGGTGAATGGCAACTGAAGCCCGGCTTTGTCAAGGGCCACCTGGTATGGAGTTACAATGTTTTTGATCGCCAAAGAATCTACACCCAACCGAATGAAAAAGTTCTTTTGGTTTTTATCCTGATTCATGCGCTTTATTACCGGCTTCAGGAGTTTTCGAAGCGAGTCGTCCTTCAAGGATGAGCCGGAGTACACAATTTCAACTCTTGTTCCGATGGGTTCACCCTGAAGCAATACCGAGTCGTGACTGAAGAATCGAACAACATCGGGTGGCATGGGTTGCCTTGAGTGAATGGAATCACGAAAGTCACGAGAAATAAATTGCTTGAACCTTGTTCCGGGTACTGCCTGAATATTGCGTTGAATCATGGCATCTTTCAGGTTAAAGACTGTGGTCCACAAGAGACGAGATGCATCTTTTCGGAATTGATCCTTTGCTTCTTGGTATGCCGAGCGGAGCCAGAACCCCTGGAGCACCAGTAACAGGGCGAGGCTACAAGCCATCAGCACAACAGGAAGATGATTTCTGGACATCCCTGCAAAAGTACGGGGTTTGAATTATGGCCAATCACTTTTAACCTTAATTAACCTTACTTCTACAACCATTAACCCACAGATCTCATCTCTGACCGTATGTTTGTAACCAGAGAAACATGAAAACAACACTGCTTATGAAACGAATTCTCCTATTGGCCGGCGTACTGGTAATGCTTACGGCCGCACGTGTCGTATTTGGCCAAACGCCTGAGGGGGTCATCACCTATGAAGTAAAGATTAATATGCACCGGCGGCTTCCTCCGGAGCGGGCAGAGATGAAATCCATGATACCAGAATTCCGGGTGATCAAGCAACAACTCTTCTTCCGGGGTACTGAATCCTTGTATAAGCCACTGATCGAGGACGAAGAAGAGGACATGCAGTCCAGCAATGGGGGCATGCGCATGGTGATCAAACAACCCAATATTGAGATATACCTGAACCAACCGGACGCGCAGGTGATTACGAAACAGGAGTTCTTTGGAAAGGAATACCTCATTACGGACACCTTGAAGATGTCGCCGTGGAAGTTCGGAGCCGAGACCAAAACTATTGCGGGCTATGAATGTCGGCAAGCTTATTATACCGATACGGACCCCCGTGGTCAGAAGGTGGAAGTTACTGCCTGGTTTACCGATAAGTTGCGTCCATTCCTCGGACCGGACCGCTATTTCTCATTACCCGGCGCAGTACTGGCGGTGGATATCAACAATGGTGAGCGAGTCACTTTAGCAAAGACTATTGAGCTGCGTGAGCTGAAAAAGAATGAGTTCAAAATCCCTTCCGGAGGTATCAAGACAACCCAAACTGAATTCCGAAAGATCATGGATGAACAAATGAGGAAGATGGGAGGCAGCAACGGCATTTTTATTCGCAATTAAAAGACGAATTCAATCAAATTAATATTTGCACTTAAATCTTAACGATGATGCGAGGGCTGTTGATGTTGGTATTGTGTGGTGTGGTGATGCCGGGGTGGGCGCAGAAGTTCATCGTTACGGGTCAGGTGTTGGATACCCTTAAACAGGGCGTACCATCGGCCACGGTGATGTTACTGCAGGCCAAGGATTCTTCATTGGTCAATTTTGCAGCTACAGACGCGCGCGGTGTTTTTGAAATGCGCAATGTGAATAAGGGGAGCTATCAGGTGAAAGTCACCTTTGTAGGAATGTCACCGATCGTCAGGTCAATTACGACAGGAACTGAATCGACCATTGATGTGGGCAGGCTTATGCTTGAACCGCTTAGCAAACAGTTGGATGATCTGGTGATCGTCGGAGAAAAAGCTCCTGTAACCGTGAAACGAGATACCATAGAATTCAATGCCACATCCTTTAAGACCAAGGCGAATGCCAATGTCGAAGACCTGTTGAAGAAGCTCCCAGGCGTTGAGGTGGATACTGATGGAACGGTAAAAGCGCAGGGAGAACAGGTGCAGCGGGTAACCGTAGATGGTAGGGAGTTTTTTGGCCGTGATCCCAAACTCGCAACGCGCAACCTTCCGGCCGATGCCGTGGACAAGGTGCAGGTGTTCGATAAGAAATCTGATCAGGCCGTGTTCACCGGTATTGACGATGGTCAGCGCGAAAAAACCATCAACCTGGAACTCAAGGAAGAAAAACGCCACGGCGCCTTTGGAAACCTCATGGCCGGTGCGGGAGACAATCAGCGTTTTCAGGCCAAAGGCAGCGTGAACAAATTCGGGAAAGGTCAGCAGTTATCATTTCTGGGTATGGGCAACAACATCAATGAACAGGGATTCTCAATTGATGACTTTATGAATTTCACCGGGGGATCGCAGCAAATTATGGGCGGCGGCAATGTCAATATTCAAATTGGCGGAGGAAACTCCAATGGTGTACCACTCAACAACGGCGGGAGGCAAAACGGACTCATGACGAATTATGCAGGCGGCGTAAATTTTAACCGCGACCTCAGCAAAAAGACACAACTCACGTCCAGCTACTTCTACAATCGCCTGGATCAGAAAATCACCAAACAAACACACCGCATCAACTACCTCCCCAACGACAGTACTTACTTATATGACGAAAACGCCGCGCAGTTGAATACCAACGACAACCATCGCGTTACCTTAAACGTGGACCATAAGATTGACTCGGCCAACTCCATTAAAGTGAGCAACAACGTGGCGTATTCCACCTCCGAGCAGCATGCGAATACGCAGGGACAAACCACTACAGCGCCCGGCAACCTCATTAATCAGAGTGATCGTATCAACAGTAATGTGCAAACAAGCTATAACCTCAATTCATCGTTGCTGTACCGTCATCGCTTTAATAAGCGAGGTCGGTCCATTTCTACAAATCTTACCCTGGGCCTTTCCGAAACGGAAAGTAATGGTAACCTGCAGTCCACCAATGAATACTTCAATGCGGTTCCGGAGAAGCAGACCATCCTGCAAACCAATACCCAGTCAACGGGTAATCAAAGCTATGGAGTCACTGTCTCTTACATTGAACCACTGGGCGGCCGGAAATACCTGGAGCCTACCTATTCCTTGCGCACCAACCTTAATCAGGTGGATCGCGAGGTCTTTGACCATGCCACAGGGATACCGGTATTAAATCAGCAGTTGACCAATAAGTACAATAGTAATTACCTCTACAATCGTCCTGGCCTGAACTTCCGGCTAAACCGACAGAAATTTAACCTGTCGGCAGGTGTGAGCTACCAGAATACGCGCCTTACAGGAAACCTGATCACCCGCAATCAGACCATTGACCGTACTTTTGAGAACACCTTGCCTTCGGCCCACTTTAATTATGACTTCTCCAACTTCAAACATTTGCGCATGGACTATGAAACCGCCATGCAGGAGCCTTCCATTCAGCAATTACAACCTGTAGTCGATAACAGTGATCCGCTCAACCTCTCCGTGGGTAACCCGGAGTTGAAGCCAGCCTACCAGCATCGAATTACTTCCAATTTCGTCACTTTCGACCCGGGTAAGTTCATTAACTTCTTTGGATTCGTTACCGCCACGTATACCACGAATAATATTGTGTACTCACAATCCGTGAGTGACAAGCTGGTGCGCCTGACTAAACCGGTCAATGTGAAAGACAACGTAAATCTCACCGGCAATTTCAACTTTGGCTTTCCATTGAAAGTGATCAAGAGTCGTTTTAACATGGGACCAACCATGACCTACAACCGGGGCATCAACGTGCTCAATGAACGAGAGAGCAGTACCCTGCAGCAAAATATAGGGGGTACAGTACGTTATAATTTCACCTACAAAGAAATAGTTACCGTAGACTTAAGTGCTAACCTCAGTCACCAGGAGACCCGGTACGAAGGCAATTCCCTCAACAACCAGGTGTACTTCAACAAAACTTACTCCGCCGAAACCAATGTAAATTTTCTAAAGAACTACCAGTTCAACGGCAGCTTTGACTATTTTATTTACAACAGCCAGACCACTTCTTACAACAAGACTATTCCACTCCTCAACCTGGCCATCTCCCGCTTCCTTTTAAAGAACAAGACTGGCGAACTCAAGTTTAGTGTGAATAACCTGCTCGACCAGAGCCTGAGTGTGACACAATCTGCAACAGCCAACTACCTCCAACAGCAGGTAACCAATAACCTGGGCCGTTACTTCATGGTGAGTTTCACCTATTCCCTCAACAAACAGCTCAACCCGATGGGCGGTGGCGGCAGACCTGGAGGCATGCGGATGATTATCCGGAACTGAGAAGAGCACAATTGCATTCCTTATATTTGAGAATGCGCTATCTTCTTGTACTTCTGATATTGTTCATGGCATCATCGGCTTTCAAACAGGTTTATATCCCCAAGTTTGACCTGCAGGGTCACCGTGGCTGCCGCGGCTTGAAACCGGAGAACACAATTCCGGCATTTATTACTGCACTCGATTCGGGTGTCACTACGCTGGAAATGGACCTGGCCGTAACGGCAGATCACCAATTGGTGGTGTCACATGAACCCTGGATGTCTGCTGCCATCAGCACGGATCCATCCGGGAATGGTATCCAGGCCAAAGAAGAAACAAAATACAACATTTATAAAATGACATTTGCCCAAGTCAGCCAGTGGGACGTAGGAAGTAAGGGTAATGAGCGGTTTCCGGAGCAGGAGAAGTTGAAAGTCTCCAAACCCTTGCTTAAGGATGTAGTGCTGGCCGTGGAGAAACATATCAAGGACTTCACCAAGTATGAGGTGGATTACAACATTGAGATAAAGAGTATGCCGGCCTGGGATGACAAGTTTCACCCCAAGGTGCCAGTATTCTCAGATATGGTATACGCCTTGCTCAATGACTACATCCCTATGGATCGCGTTGTAATTCAGTCATTTGATTTCCGGGTTTTGAAATACTGGCACGAAAAATACCCAGATGTTAGGCTTGCTGCCCTGATAGAGAACAAGAAGTCGATGGACGAGAACCTCGCCGCCCTGGGGTTTAAGCCTTCAGTATATAGCCCGGAATACAAGGGTGTAACACGCGAGTTGGTGAAACAAGCCCACGAATTGAAAATGCGTATCATCCCATGGACGGTTAATGACACAACCGACATGCGGACCATGAAAAGCATGGGTACCGATGGCCTTATCACCGATTACCCCAACCGCGCCCGAAAGCTTAAGCTCGCCCTCAACTCAGGTAAGAAGTAGGCGTTCCCATTCTTTCCTTTTTGCTTACTTTTGCCGCTATGAAATACGACGTATACGGCCTTGGCAATGCTATTGTGGACATTGTAACAGAAGTTGGTTACGATTTCTTTGAAAAGAATGAAGTAGAAAAGGGAGTAATGACACTCGTCGACGAAAAGAGGCAACTCCATCTGATGAAGGCGATCGATATGCGCCGCAGCAAGATGTCAGGTGGCGGGTCGGCCGGGAACACCATTGTGGCCATCAATCAGCTTGGAGGCAAAACCTTCTATAGCTTCCTGGTGGCACATGATGAATTGGGAAAATTCTTCCTCGAAGATTTGAAACGGAATGGCGTAGATACTGGCCTCAGATATGAAAACTGCCCTCCAGGTCACTCCGGACGTTGTTTGGTGATGACCTCACCAGATGCACAGCGCACCATGAACACCTTTCTTGGTGTGAGTTCATTCCTTTCACCGGAGCACCTGGACGAAACTGCCATAAAGAATTCATCTTACGTCTATCTTGAAGGATACCTGGTGGCAAGTCCCAAAGGTCTGGAGGCGATGAAGGAAGCCAAGCGTATGGCGGAGAAAAACAAAGTCGATGTAGCACTTACTTTTTCGGATGCCAGCATGGTGAAGTATTTCTCCAAACAAATGGAAGAAATAGTTGGGGCCAGTGTAGACCTGCTCTTTTGCAATGAAGAAGAGGCCATGATTTTTACGGGAACCAATGACCTGCTTGAAGCCCGCGAAAAATTAAAGCAAGTGGCCAAGCGCTTTGCCATCACACTCGGTGCCAATGGTGCCTTGATCTATGATGGAGATACTTTCATTCAAATTGAGCCCTACAAAGTTCAAGCTGTAGACACAAATGGTGCCGGAGATATGTTTGCCGGAGCTTTCATGTATGGCATCACCCACCACCACAGCCATGCAGAAGCCGGGAAACTGGCGTCCCTGGCTTCATCAAGGGTCGTAACCCAATGGGGTCCGCGCCTCACCCCCGCTGAGGCGCAAACCATTCTGAAAGATCTTTCAGCGCATTGATCGGATATGATTCCTTTTTCATCGTTTACGTTAGCGAATGGGTTACAAGTGTTGGTACATGAGGACCCAACCGTTGACATAGCCGTGATGAACATTCTCTATAATGTTGGATCACGCGACGAGCATCCGCACAAAACAGGATTTGCGCACCTCTTCGAACACCTGATGTTTGGAGGTTCGGTGAACATCCCGAGCTATGATGAGCCTTTGCAGCGTGTGGGTGGTGAAAACAATGCGTTCACCAATACAGACATCACCAACTATTATCTGACCGTACCTGCTCCCAACCTGGAAACTGGTTTCTGGCTGGAAAGCGATCGCATGCTCAGCCTTTCTTTTGAACCCAGGGCCCTGGAGGTTCAGCGCAGTGTGGTGGTGGAAGAATTCAGACAGCGATACCTCAGCCAACCCTACGGCGATGTATGGTTGAAGTTGCGCCCGCTGGCTTATCATAAACATCCTTATCAATGGGCCACCATCGGCAAAGAGATCGCCCACATTGAAAATGCTACGCTTGAAGATGTGAGGGATTTCTTCTTCAGGTACTACAGGCCTAACAACGCAATCCTCGTCGTTGCGGGCAAAGTAAAGCATGATCAGGTGGCCGCTTTGAGTGAGAAATGGTTTGGTCCGATTCCTTCCGGCAATATCCAAATGCGTCAACTACCGGTCGAACCTGAACAACGGGAAAAGAGAACATTAGAAACTTCTGCGTCAGTTCCCGCTGACGCACTGTACAAGGCTTACCATATGCCCGGTCGCTTTCATCAGGACTACTATGCCGTAGAAATGCTGAATGACATACTCAGCAATGGACAATCAAGCCGTCTCATACATAAACTCGTGAAGGAAAAGGAAATTTTTACTTCACTCTCTTCGCATAGCATGGGCAGTCTTGACCCCGGACTTTGGGTAGTAAGCGGCCGGGTGAGTCAGGGCATATCCCTCACCGATGCCGAAAAGGAAATTGATCAACTCCTGGAGGACGTGGTAACCAATGGCGTTCGCGAATCGGAGTTGAACAAAGTGAAAAATCAGGCGGAGTCAATGATGGCATTTGATGAGGTGGATGTGATGAATCGGGCCATGAACCTCGCCTTTGCTGCTTTATCCGGTGACGCCAACCGTGTAAACCATGAAGCCGACTTGATACGTGCCGTAACCCCTGCTGATGTCCAACGGATGGCAAGGGAGATTTTCAAAGAATCGAATTCAAGTGTATTGTATTACCGGTCGAACCCAAAGTAACAGCCATGAAAATCAGGGTAGGATTTGGTTTTGATGTGCATCCCCTCGCCGCTGGCCGCGACCTTTGGCTGGGTGGCATATTGCTTCCGGCACCTAAAGGCGCCGTTGGACATTCGGATGCCGATGTACTCATTCACGCTATCTGTGATGCGCTGTTGGGGGCGGCAAATATGGGCGACATTGGATTACATTTCTCCAACAAAGATCCCCGCTGGGCCGGGAAGGATAGTAAATATTTTTTGGCTGAGGTAACCAAGATGATCGCCTCGCAAGGGTGGAAGGTAGAAAATGTGGACTGCACCCTGACGCTCGAACAACCTAAGATCATTCCACATATTCCCGCTATGAAGAAGGTGCTGGCCCCCCTCATGAACATTGGGGAAGAGGATGTGTCGATCAAGGCAACTACCAATGAGCGTTTGGGATATATCGGCCGTGATGAAGGCGTAAATGCCTACGCCGTAGCGTTGTTGATCAAAGCTTGATTTGTGAGCCTGACCATCATCACAACTGAAGATGGGTCGCATTCGCTGCGGAATGAACAACTACACGAAACTTATCACTCGATTCACGGAGCAGTTCAGGAGTCAAAGCATGTTTTTATTCTGAATGGATTTGATCACCAGGTAAAAAAGAATCCATCCGCATTGCGAATACTCGAAGCCGGGTTTGGCACCGGTCTCAATGCACTGCTCACCGCGATGCATACCCACATACCCGTTTATTATGAATCCTGGGAGCTGTATCCCCTGCCCGTCATGGTGGTCGATCAACTCAACCATGGATTTCAAATGGATGCGGTGGAGTTATTCAGAGCCCTGCATGGTGCGCCATGGAATCAGGCTGTATCCATAAGTTCCCATTTCACCCTTTGTAAACGATCGGTTGATTTGCTGCAGGAGATGCCCGTTGGTCGTTTTGATATCATTTACTACGACGCCTTTGCACCATCGAAGCAACCGGCTTTGTGGGAAATTGATATTCTCCGGAAAATGACAAACACGCTGGTTTCGGGCGGGGTATTCGTTACGTATTGTGCCAAAGGGCAGCTGAAGCGTGATTTGGCTTCGTTAGGACTCAACGTAGAAACCCTGGCCGGCCCTCCGGGAAAAAAGGAAATGGTCCGCGCAATCCGTTAACGTGTAAATAACTTCAGGCCTGTGGGGGTGACGCAGGCATCGAGTGGAATATCGGTTGTGTCGACATCATCGATGTTTTCTGAAGGCCCAAAAAGAGACAATCCAATTTTTCTGCAATCGGGGCGGCAATGCTGTAAAAACCGGTCATAGTATCCTTTGCCATAACCCACGCGGTGTCCCAGTTCATCAAAGCACAACAGCGGCACCAATACGAGGTCGATACGCCCGGATGGTGTAGGAATTCCCTGCTTGGGTTCAGGTATCCCGAGGGCATTGGTCTGCAACTGGTGAAGTCCTTCAAAGAAATAGTTTTCCAGTTGCCCATCCAGGGTGGTGCGTGAGATACTTAATCGGATGTGTGGAAATTCGCGACGCATCCGATCGACAATCAGCCAGGTATCAGGCTCATTGTGTCCTAAAATGGGCAGGAAGGTATGCACCACCTGTACAAACGATAGGTCCACATTGGCAAAAAAATGATGGTACAGGTCAAGGTTAAGCTGTGTGTATTGTAACGGCGAGAGCGCTTGTCGTTTTTTGCGATACAACAACCGTAGCGCCTGCTTATTCATAGGTCAGCACGTGGAACTGATAATCAAATGCGTCGAAGTGCTCGAGCAGGTGAGTGATAAATTGTGGATCTTGCTGATAGAAATTGAGAAAGTTGTCGATGCGCTCCTGGAGCCCACCATTGGGAAACAGCGCATCCTTCACCTCGCTGATTTGCCGCAGCTTGTCGTCGTGCCGGCGTTTCTCCGCACGCAGCATCTTTTGTTCGATGCGTGTGAGTGCTGCCTGCATTCGAGTGCCTTGCGCTTTAACCATGGGCCCCAAGGTGGGGTCAATGTCGATGCTGCGTTGGTACAGGTCTGTCATCAGTGCGTGCACCATGCGCATGCCACTCCCAACAGACAGGTCGTGTTCGGCATGCTTCACGACCCAATGGTTGTGGAGGAAATTTTTCTCTTCAAAGAATAACTCCAGGGCGAGTTCGGTCTTGCCCATTTTCCGGGCCACAGGCTTATCCACCACCATGGCAAAGTTGCGAGGCATCAGCATCGGAAAGGGAACACCAAAATGCTGGAATACTTCCTTGAGTTCAAGCCAATACACCAACTCAGCCGGACCGCCTACATAGGCGAGGTTAGGTAGTATCATTTCCTGATAAAGCGGCCTCAGAATAACATTGGGACTGAACTTTTCTGGGGAGGATTCAATGAGTTGCTCCAACTCGGATCGTGTAAACTGAATCTGGGTGTCCACTACCGTAAAAACATTGTCGTGTTGCTCAAGGCGACTGCGCAGTTGTTTGTCGAGGTAGAAGAAGTTGATCTCACGTGGATTTACCGGAGCAGCCTGTCCGGTGGCGAGTTTAAATTTTTCGTTAGTCGCCAGGACGCGTTGATTGGGGATATGATCAAATATATCAGCACGCATAACCGGCGCCAACACTTTTTTCAGTCCGGCGTCATTGGCATCCACCACCACCAGGCCCGATGCCCCAAAAAGGGCGTTGACATAATCACGCACGGCATCAGCCAGTGTATTGTTTTTGGTGTAGGCCTTTTCAAATACTGCGATGTCGCCCGGTACTTTGGTAAGCAACGTGCGCAAGGCCGAAATTTCAAATGGTCCAACGGCCCCCTGCTGCTCCGTTTCCCACGTGTACTTCTTGCCGTATAGCCGGAATGATTTGATCTCTTCGTAATCGTGGTCCTCGGAGGCCATCCAGTACACGGGCACGAAATGATAATCCGGATAGTCAGCCTTCAGTCGTTGACATGCTTTGATGACGGTGACAATTTTGTAAATAAAATAGAGCGGTCCGGTGAATATATTGAGCTGGTGACCGGTTGTCACCGTGAAGGTTTTGGCTTCGCGCAGGCTGAGGATATTTTTCTTTACGGCCTCGTGAACAGGCTTCAAGGAAGCGTATTGTTTCACCAGCGTGTCGCTGAGCAATTCACGGGTGGAGGTGTTGACCCCGGCTGACTTTTCCCGGATCTGCTCGCGAAAATTCTCCGGTGCAGGGTACCTTGAATAGAATGGGGCTAAAGACGGATGTTGTTCCTGGTAGCTAAGAAAGGACTGGGTAAACGCGCGGGTGTTCCGGAGCGGAATCTTTTGAAGGCGCATAATATTAACAGCAAGGGTTCAAAAACATAGATCGAATAACGGCAATTTTTGGATAAGGTTGGTGGTCATCGTGCCACCGTACCAGTCAGATCAAATTCTGAGGCGGTACGAATCGTCACGGGAACAAAATCGCCCACCCGAAGGTAATCTTCTGTACTGATGATGACCTCATTGTCCACTTCAGGAGAGTCGTATTCGGTGCGACCGATATAGTTTCCGCTTTCTTTGCGGTCGATCATCACCTGATAGGTCTTTCCAATTCTAGCCTGGTTCAATTCCAGGGAAATTCCTTGCTGTAATTCCATAATGGCGTCCACGCGTTCCTGCTTTACCTCAGCCGGAATGTCATCGGGCATTGAGTAGGAGTGCGTTTGTTCTTCATGTGAATAACTGAAAACGCCAAGGCGATCGAAACGGGATTGCTCCACAAACTTCATCATTTCAGCAAAGTCCGCTTCCGTTTCGCCTGGGTGGCCGGCAATCAGGGTTGTACGAATGGCAATACCCGGCACCTTGGCGCGGATAGTGGCCAGGAGTTCCTCCGTCTTCTCACGGGTAATACCGCGGCGCATGACCTTCAGCATCTGTGTAGACCCATGTTGCAAGGGTATGTCGAGGTATTTACAGATGTTGGGCCGTTCGGCCATCACGTCAAGCACATCCATGGGGAATCCCGCGGGAAAAGCATAGTGAAGTCTGATCCAGCCAATTCCCTCAACATCAGCAAGCCGCGTGAGCAGTTCCGCCAGATTGCGCTTCTTATAGAGGTCAAGACCATAGTATGTTGAATCCTGAGCGATGAGCAGCAGTTCGCGTGTGCCATTCCTGGCAAGGTGCTTGGCTTCGTTCACCAATTCTTCCATCGGTCGTGAAATGTGTGCGCCGCGCATAAGCGGAATGGCGCAAAAGGAGCAAGGACGGTCACAGCCTTCTGCTATTTTCAGATAGGCAAAATGATTGGGATTAGTGAGGATTCTCTCGCCGACCAATTCATGGCGATAGTTCGCGTTGAGCTGCTTAAGCAACCGGGAAAGATCTCGGGTACCGAACCAGGCATCTACATCTGGTATTTCCTTTTCGAGATCATCCTTGTAGCGTTGCGATAAGCAGCCGGTAACGTAAACCTTCTCCACGAGGCCTTCTTCTTTGGCATCTACGTAGCGTAGTATGGTATCAATGGATTCTTGCTTCGCATTGTCTATGAATCCACAGGTATTGATCACCACAATATTGGCGTCATCTTTGGGAGATTCATGAACAGCATCGATGTTGTTGCCCCGAAGTTGAGTAAGCAATATTTCAGAGTCAACCAGGTTCTTGGAACAACCCAGGGTGACGATGTTTACTTTGGTCTTTTTGTTTCCGCGGGTACGCACGGTATGATTATTGAGGGTGTAAAAATAACGCGTTTGACCCTTGAACCTCTATATTTGAAAATAAATTCCCCTGTGTGCGGCTTTTTCTTCCCCTAATATTCATTCTCGTGCTCTCCGGCTGTCTCACAGAGCCAGATTGCGTGGTTACAGCCACCAATTTTGTAAAGGTGAGTTTTAAGAGCCCGACAGGCGACACCACCCGCACCATCCGGGTAGTCTCTGTGGCTATTTCTGGTTCTGATAACGTAGTTGCCGGAGACTCCGTTTCACGCATGGTGCTGCCTGTAAACCCAGGTGACACCCAAACCGAGTTCACTTTTTTGTACAAGAAAAAATCAGGCGGAAAATATATAACCACTTCCGGGTCGATCACCCTTTCTTACCAACGGTTGAATGTGGTGG
>DAOMGC010000057.1:0-20867 GCA_035430125.1 Cyclobacteriaceae bacterium
AAAAAGTGAGTTGTGAAGTTACTAATCAATTAACTATTTACAAGAACCGGAAAATGCCCCACAAGGGCTTCCCCGGTGGTTATTGCTTGGAATTATATGCCCATTTTACGTAAACTGCTCCCCAGGTAAAACCTCCGCCAAATGCGGCCATAATCAGGTTGTCGCCTTTCTTCAGTTTCTTTTCATAGTCCCAAAGCAACAGGGGAATCGTACCAGCGGTTGTGTTGCCATATCGCTCAATGTTCATCATCACCTTGTCTTCGGTGATGCCAACGCGGTTGGCCGTGGCGTCTATGATTCGTTTGTTTGCCTGGTGGGGCACCAGCCACTGAATATCGTTGGCATTGAGCTTGTTGCGCTCAACTACCTGGGCGGCGGCGTCAGCCATGTTGGTGACCGCAAACTTATATACTGCCGCACCTTCCTGATACACATAGTGCATTCTCTTATCCACCGATTCCTGTGATGCAGGCATCCGGCTTCCACCCGCTTTCATGTGCAAATAGCTTTCTCCGGCACCATCGCTGCGCAGCAGGCTATCCATCACCCCCACATTCTCTGTGGTGGGCTCCAGCAGTACACAGCCGGCACCATCACCAAAGATGATACACGTGGTACGATCGGTATAGTCAACGATCGCCGACATTTTATCACCTCCGATGACAACTACCTTTTTATACATCCCCGACTGTATGAAACTGGCGCCGGTAGCGAGGCCGAACAAGAATCCGGAACAGGCAGCACTCATGTCGTAGCTGAAGGCATTGGTGGCACCTACCGCCGTAGCTACTATATTCGCTGTGGCCGGAAACGTCATATCGGGTGTAACTGTCGCAAAGATGATCAGGTCGATTTCTTTGGGATCCAGTTTGGTTTTTGCCAGCAGGTCCTTTATAGCGGCGATGCCCATCACGGAAACGCCCTGATGATCGCCTTTGAGGATGCGACGTTCTTTGATACCCGTACGGGAGGTGATCCACTCGTCGTTGGTTTCCACCATCTTTTCCAGTTCCTTATTGGTCAGGATGTAGTCCGGTACATAGCCACCTACGCCGGTAATTGCTGCTCGGATATTGCTCATGGGTTAAGGCTAAAAAAAACAAAGGCCCGGCTGTTTACCAGTCGGGCTAAATTCAGGCAATTGTTGTTTGCTGATGTGAACCAGCGGTATTACTTACGAATCGCTTAATCGAATTTGAAAAAATCATACCTGCTTACGCCTGTACTTCTTTCTCCATCACGACGCTGCCTTTGTAATACAGCTTGCCTTCGTGCCAGAAAGCGCGGTGGGGCAGGTGCTGCTCACCGGTAGTAGCATCGACGGCAAATTGCTTGGCAACAGCCTTATAATGCGTTCTGCGCTTGTCGCGGCGGGTTTTGGAGGTCTTTCGTTTGGGATTTGGCATAACTTTTTATTTTAACTTTTTCAATTTCTCCCACCGTGGGTCGATGGGCTTTTCATCCTCTTCATCATTGGATTCGATTGGCGAAGAGTAAACCAATTGAACATCACTTTCTTCCTGTTCACCCGCAAACTTTGGGTGTAATTTCTTCATGGGCACCGCCACGGCTATCAGTTCGTAGAGGTATTGACCCAGGTCCAGTTGGGCCCGGTCTCGGCTGATCACCACAATTTCGTCACTCAGTTCCTGCTCTTCCTCGCCATACTTGAACACGATCTTTTTGTCAATGTCCATCGGGTGGTTGAAAGGTTCCAGGCTGCGATCACAGATCAACCCGGCCGTTCCTGTTATCTCAAACCTGCATTCCAGCATGGTTTCTGATTTATCCAGGGTCACCGTCGCCGCGAAGCGACCGTGCTCGAGGAGGGTACGGCCATACAACTCAAAGAACTCGTCTCCAAACGAATACTCGAAACGATGGGCTTTCTGGCTCAATCCTATAATATTCACCCGAAAGTCCTGCGCCCGCATGCGTTCGAAATAAGCGCGCAAATTTATCCGTTTTTTCCGGATTTGACCCAGAATTATTGGAATTGTAAGGGCTAAACATGCCCCATGGGGCCAAAAGGCCACAAAATCAGGATTTTTTTACTCAGGAGGCCAGGTATTCAGAATAGACTACCCGCTGGAGCTCCTGACGGGGCGTTTTGTTGAAGGCTTCGGTAAGGAAATCAACCACCTGAATCCTGAATCCCAATTTAAGGGCCAGGCTCTTGGCAAAACGCACCTCGCTCGGGTCAATACGGCCATCCACCAGAATCAGCTCAACGGCTGTGAGCAGGTAGTCCATCTTCTGGTCTTCCGACAGCGCCCCCAGTGAATCCACACTGATGGGATGAAGTAGCATTTCGTCTATGGCCGAAGCGGGTATGCTCTTCTGCAGGGCGATGCGACGTATAAGGTCTCGTTCGGCATCATCAAAGTGGCGGTCGGCATGGGCCAACTGTAGCAACATGTTCAGCTTCCGGATAGCAACGATATCCATGGCTAATTCGCCGACGGTTGATTTTCCTGTCGGTTCTTGATGATGTCGGTAGCCAGAAAAATAGCCTGCCGCAGGGAGCGTTCATCAGCCATGTTCTTGCCCGCAATGGAATAGGCAGTGCCATGGTCGGGTGAAGTTCGAACAGTAGGAAGTCCGGCGGTAAAGTTCACCCCGTTTTCAAAGTCGATGTATTTGAATGGTACCAGTCCCTGATCATGGTACATAGCAAGGATGCCATCAAACTTCTGATACTGACCAGAGCCGAAAAAGCCATCGGCCGGATAAGGGCCAAATACCAACTTGCCTTTGTTCTTCAGATCGGTAATGACCGGCTTGATGACATTGTTTTCCTCGTCGCCGATCAGGCCTTCATCGCCGGCGTGTGGATTGAGTCCAAGTACGGCAATGCGTGGCTTGCTGATGCGGAAGTCACTCTTGAGCGACAGCTCCATCAGGCGAATCTTTAATTCTACGCGCTCGTGGGTAATGTACCGGGACACCTCTTTCAGTGGTACGTGCTCTGTTACCAACCCGACCTTTAATGTTTCGCCTACCATCAGCATGAGGCTTTCCATAGCCTCAAATGTCTGCGTGAGGTATTCGGTATGTCCCCGGAAGGGAAATTCCTCACTGTAAATCGTATTCTTGTCGATGGGTGCAGTGACGAAACCATCGAGCAAACCTTCTTTAGTTTCTTCCACCACCTTCATCAGGCTCATGAGCGCAGCTTTGCCAGACTCGCGAGAGGCATGACCGGGTGTTATGCGCAATTCTTCTTCCCAGCAATTCACCACGTTCACCACCTTCGGGAGGAATTGTCCCTTATTTCTTACCTGGCTGTAATTTAAATCTTCAAGGCCCATCAGTTTACGGTAATAGGAGAGGACCCGGGTGGACCCGTAGACCACCGGTGTGATGACATTGGTGAGACGGGGATCAGCCAATACTTTGATCACTACTTCAGGACCGATACCATTCAGATCGCCCAGGGTGATGCCGATGCGCGGCTTGTGGGAAGGATTGGGTGTTTGGCTCATAACAAATATGCTCATGCAAGTTATACGAATTTAGGATTAGGTCACGTATGGGTGCTTTACGGACTGCGTATTCTCCTGAATTTGCCGTAGTTTTCGAATTGTGGTACGTCCCAAGAAGTTTCTCGGTCAGCATTTTCTCACCGATGCGCACATCGCGCAGCGCATTGTCGACGCCGTCGAGTTGTCAACCCAGGGCGTTACCCGATTACTGGAGATCGGGCCTGGCACCGGTGTGCTCACCCGCTCACTCGTGGGGCGACCAGAGATAGATTTGAAAGTAATTGAAATTGACCGGGAATCGGTTGAACACCTCAAGACGCATTTTCCCGGGCTGAAGATCGTTGCGGGTGATTTTCTGGAAGTAGAAATGAATGGGTTGTTCGATCAACCTTTTGTGATCCTGGGCAACTTTCCCTACAACATCTCGTCACAGATTTTCTTTCGTGTGCTGGAAGAGCGGCAGCGGGTAACCCAGGTGGTCTGTATGTTGCAGAAAGAGGTGGCCGATCGCATTGCCTCTCGTCACGGCAATAAGACCTATGGTATCCTCAGTGTTTTACTGCAGGCCTGGTATGACATTGAGATGCTATTCAAGGTGAATCCTGGTGTGTTTCATCCACCACCCAAAGTAATGTCGGCTGTTATTCGACTAAAACGCAACCAGCGTACTCACCTTGATTGTGATGAAGTCTTGTTTCAGCACATCGTGAAGCAAGCCTTTCAAAAGCGACGCAAAACCTTGCGTAACGCATTGAAACACTTAAATTTGCCCGGCCCGGTGAATGCGTTAGGCCTGATGGACAAACGACCCGAGCAATTAAGCGTAGACGATTTTATTTTTTTGACCCGATCCATTCAGCAAGGTGAAGGAGTTCGTAGAGTTTGAGTTGACCAAAGAGTTTCGTGACCGCTTTCAAACGGCCCTGGATCAACGCGATCGGAATTTTATCCGCGAGTCCCTCAACGAAGTCAATCCCGCTGACATCACCACGCTACTGTATGAGTTTTCGGCAGCGGAATCCAAGTATACGCTGGACCTGCTGCCGATCGATGTACGCGCCCTTATCATCAAAGATTTGGACAGCGAGACCCGCGCAGGATTTCTAAGAAGCTATACCAATAAAGAGCTGACCGACATAATCAACCTGCTCGATTCGGATGATGCGGCAGATATCCTCAACGAATTACCGATCAAGACCCGTGAAGAGATTATTGCTACACTGGACCCGGTACTGAGTGCACAGGTAATTGATTTGTTGCGCTATGATTCGCAGGTGGCCGGCGGTTTGATGGCCAAAGAATTGATCAAAGCCCGTGATCATTGGTCCGTAGTGCAGTGTGTGGAAGAAATCCGGAAGCAGGCGGAAACGGTATCCAAGTTCTATACGATTTTTGTTGTTGACGATCACGACAAATTGCTGGGTAAAGTGGCCTTGCAGGACATTGTGATCGCTGAAGCCAACAAACAGGTGGCAGACATCTGCGAAGGAGATGTGGTTTCCGTAGAAACCTATTTGTCAGATACTGAAGTGGCGGGTATCATGAAGAAATACGACCTGGAGTCGGTGCCGGTGGTTAATGTAATGGGACAATTGGTAGGGCGTATCACCATCGACGACGTTGTAGATGTGATTACCGAACAAGCCGATGAAGACCGGCAGTTGATGTCTGGTATCACAGAAGACGTTGAGGAGGATGATACGGTGTGGAAGAACACACGGGCCCGCCTGCCGTGGTTGCTGATCGGGATATTCGGAGGAATGTTGTCAGCCCGGTTCATGGGCTTGTTTGAAGATCAACTGGCGCGGGTCACGGCCATCGCATTTTTTGTGCCGCTGATCCAGGCTACCGGAGGAAATGTAGGTATCCAATCCTCATCACTGGTGGTTCAAAGTTTAGCCAGTCAGGATTTTGTCGACGAAGGCTTGTGGCAGCGACTCAGCAAGGTATTGCTGGTGGCATTGCTGAATGGATTGTTCTTATCGGTATTGGTATTCGGTGCCAACTTTATCCTGTTTGGCAACCAGGACCTTTCCTTTGTGGTATCCATCGCTTTGTTCAGTGTGGTGGTATTTGCATCGCTGATTGGCACCGTTACCCCTTTGATTCTTAACCGGTTTGGATTTAATCCGGCTGTGGCCTCAGGGCCGTTCATCACGACGATCAACGATTTGCTGGGATTGACCGTGTATTTTCTCACCATCCACATCATGCTTTGACGTTATCAGTGTCTTAAAGACTCATGTAAGGTTCAGGGGCACTTTAATCCAAAATGGAGGGTTGGGCCGTCTATTTTTGGTGAAAACCAACTGCCCATGGTCTTTGCGAAGAGTCTTACCTGGAAAAAAATCAATGCCGATGCAATGGAGCAATTCCACAGCATCGTTGAAAAGCCATTGTTGACCAGTTTGCTGGTGTTGATCCTCATCACCCTGCTTGTTGCGGGCCTAAGCGTGAAGTACTATCTCGAGGACTTTGATTCGTTCTGGGTGCAAATACTCGTGGAGGCGCACGGTATGATCTTTGACATTGCCATTATTGGTATTTTGTTATTCTGGCTCAACCAGAACGGCGAAATCCGCCAGCGGGTCCGTACCTACAAAGATGAGATTGATGATTTCCGGTTGCTGGAGTCAGACCAGGCTGCATTCCGCACGGTAGGAAATATCAAGCGCCTGAACCGCCATAAGATTCATGAGATCAACCTCGTGAATTGCTACCTGGTCAAGACCCAACTCAACTATGTTAATCTGAAAGGATCTAACCTTAATTCGGCCAACCTGACTAATGCCTCCTTATTGGAGACCAACCTTGAGAATAGCCGATTGAACCAGACTAATCTTGAGAATGCCAACCTCAACCAGGCCAACCTGCGCGGTGCGTATGCCAGTGGCGCCAATTTTAAGGATGCTTTCCTGATCAAAGCGCAGTTTGAAAATGCTTTTTTGATTAAAACAAACTTTACGAACGCTTACCTTATGGAAGCGAATCTGCGCAACTGCTACTTGATGGGTGCTGACTTTACCCAGGCGAGTTTATATAAAGCTGACTTCCGGGGTGCCAAGGGACTTACGATTGACCAATTGGTAGCAGCAAAGACATTGTACCTGGCCCAGTTTGATCCTGAACTTGAGGTGCAGGTGCGTGAATTATTGCCTGAATTAATAGATGCTTAGGAGACAGGCTTACTTGCCTCCTTGTCGTTGATTTGCTTAAATGCTATAAAAAATTACTATCTTTGATTATTGCAACAACGGTTTCTACCCCGAAGCCGTTGTTGCTTTTTTTAACGACCTGAGTACAAACAAAAAAGTTTATGGCCAAAGTATCCTACTATACCAAAGAGGGGCTGGATAAATTGATGGCGGAATTGAATACGCTCAAGACCAAAGGGCGTGCCGACATCGCCCGTCAAATTGCCGAAGCACGCGACAAAGGCGACCTCAGCGAAAATGCAGAGTATGATGCAGCGAAAGACGCTCAGGGCCATCTCGAAGCAAAGATCGCACAGTTGGGTGAACTGATGTCCAACGCACGTCTCATCGACGAAAGTAAATTGGATACTGAAACCGTATCTATTCTTTCCAAAGTCACGATCAAGAACAAGAAGAACAACGCCACAGTCACCTATACCCTCGTATCCGAGGAGGAAGCTGATCTGAAAGCTGGCCGTATTTCAACCATGTCACCCATTGGCAAGGGACTGCTGGGAAAGAAGAAAGGCGACGTGGCCAAGATCAAAACACCGGCTGGCGAAATAGAATTTGAAGTGATAAAAATCGAAATCTGATATGGCATCCATTTTTACCAGGATCATCAACCGGGAAATCCCGGCCTATATCGTGGCTGAAAATGATCACTACCTCGCCTTTCTGGATATCATGCCGCTTACGAAGGGTCATACCCTTGTGATCCCCAAAAAGGAAGTGGATTATATTTATGACCTCGACGACGCGACGTTGTCCGGATTGCACCTCTTCGCGAAAAGCGTTGCCTTGGCGTTGCGCAAAGCAATCCCTTGCCAGCGGATCGGTGTTGCTGTGCTCGGCATGGAGGTTCCCCATGCGCACATCCACCTCGTGCCGATGAATTCCATGGGAGATGTAAATTTTGCCAACCCTAAGCTCAAGCTTTCCAAGGAAGAGATGATGGCGATTGCAGCCAGCATCCGTACCGCCCAATGATAAATATCTCACGCCCCACCTTGCTGCTGGATGAAGCAATCTGCAAGTCCAATATTCTATCGATAACCAGCCGCGCCTCAAAAGCCGGTGTTGTCCTCAGGCCTCACTTCAAGACCCATCAATCGCACGAAATTGGTCGTTGGTTCCGGGAGGCTGGAGTGACTTCGTGCACGGTCTCATCCATTCAGATGGCCGAGTACTTTGCTATGGATGGTTGGACTAATATTACCGTTGCCTTTCCGGTGAATTACCTGGAATCGGATGTGATTGACCGGTTAGCTGCCCAATGCCATATGAATATTCTCGCTGTGGCGCCGGAAGCTATTTTGGCATTGGATAAGCGCATCAGTAATCCGGTTCATTGCTTCATCGAAATTGATACTGGCTATGGTCGCACGGGCGTGAAACCGGAAGATGATCCCTCTATTGAATCCATACTTCAGGCCATTACCAACAGCAAACACTTATCATTCGCCGGTTTCCTGACCCACGCCGGTCAGAGCTATGCGGCCCGCCATGCAAAAACTATTCTTGAGGTTCATGAATCCACCCGGAATAGTATGGTGGCTTTGGGTAATCGTTATCGTAAACGATATCCGAACCTGGTCTTGTCCATAGGGGATACGCCGACCTGTAGTATTGCAGAAGACTTTGCTGGAATTCAGGAGATCCGGCCGGGCAACCTTGTTTTCTATGACGTTCAACAGACATACATCGGCGCTTGTCGACGGAATAATATCGCAATAGCCTTGGCTTGTCCGGTGGTAGCCGTTTATCGCGACCGGCAGGAGGTAGTTGTGCATGGTGGGAGCGTTCATTTCTCCAAAGACGTAGCTAAGACCCAGGCAGACATTACGCACTTTGGTGAAGTTGTTCAACTCACTGAATCGGGTTGGAAATTGTTGGATCAGCCTATTTTTGTAAAGTCGCTTTCACAGGAGCACGGCATTATCAGTTGGCCCCGTGAGCAGAGCTGGCAACCTGTGCCAGGAGATGTGATTGGTGTACTCCCTGTTCATGCTTGCCTCACGGCCGATGCGATGGGCGCTTACGTAACGACCACGGGCCAAAAGATCCCGGCGATGCCTTCTGTTATCAGACGAAATTGATGTCGACGTTAAGGGGATAACGCATCAGGTAATCCAATGCGTCCTGCACGGTCATGCCTTCAAACAACACTTTATACAGTGTGTCTGTTATTAACGGCCTTAGTTTGTAGTGATCGCTTACTTTTTTGACAATGCGGATGGTGTTCACCCCTTCGGCAACTTCTTCCATTTCTTCCAGGATGTCCTTCAGTTTCTCACCTTTGGCTAACCGGTATCCTACCGTGTAGTTGCGACTGGTGGGGCTGTTGCAGGTAGCCACCAAGTCGCCAATGCCAGCCACGCCAAGAAATGATTTGGTATCTCCACCCAGGGCTTTACCGAGATACACCATCTCGACAGCGCCACGGCTGATCAATAGGCCTTTGGCGTTTTCGCCATAGCCGAGTCCGCTCAAAGCACCTGAAGCAATGGCAATGATGTTTTTCAATACACCGGCGATCTCCACGCCGACAAGGTCATTGTTTTCATATACCTGAAACCGGCTGTTGCGCAGAAGTCGCTTTCCTGTTTGCACCACTTCATGAAAATGGCTGGCTACTACCGTTGCTCCGGGCTGTCGCTGGGCCAATTCACGGGAGAGGTTAGGCCCGGCGAGGCAACCCACACGTACGACCACGCTCTCTTCGGTGATGACCTCGCTCATGGTCTTCACCTGTTTGCGGCTGAGCGTTGATATGGATTCGATGGATTCACCTTTGGGCAATTTGAGGTCAAAGCCTTTGGTACCGTGGATGAGGATATGGTACGGGTGAAGGTGGGGAGCCAGTTTTTTCATCATGGCCCTGAAGTGTTCGGAAGGGACGATTGGGAAGATCACTTCGCATTGGTCGGCGAGGTAGGCCATGTCGTCAGTGGGCAGGATGTTCTTGTGCATCTTGTGCCCCCGGTTGTCGCGTTTTTCGAGAATGCGATGAATGACCTTTTCATCGCGCACGTACAAAAGTACCTTTCGGTTGTTGCGGGCGATGATGTTGGCGATCACGGACCCGAAATTACCAGACCCGATAACTCCGATGGGTTTATCCAATGAGTTTCTCAAGTTCGTAGCCGACCAGGCGGTTGTGGTAGTAGTAGAGTACGTTAAGGTCCTGTGTAACGATATTTCCTTTCTTATTTTTCAGGAGTGGACGTTTCAGGTGGAAGGTGCCCACATTCTCCAAACCACGGCGGATGATCAGGTCGACTTCACCCTTCAGGTGCGTGGCATAGAACACTTTGCCGTCATCCTTCATGCGATAAATTTCCTTTCTTACCTTTTTCACCATCGCCCTGAATTCCTGATAGGGAATTTCCATTTCTTCTTCCGGTAACCGCAGGAAGCCAAAGAGGTCGAGGTTGGGATGCTTCTTCATCAACATCTCAAAGGCCACGAAGGCTACGAGGTGGCTGGCGAAGATCCGGTTGATGCGGTGGTATTCGCTGACAATCTTACTCGATAATAGTCGGGTATATTCGTTTTCACGCTGCTTGTCCACAGTCACCTGCCCGTTCGTCATGAAGTACTCACGGGGATTCAGTACACGACCCTGTGCATCAAGGCTGTTGCCTTCTTCATCCACGGGGTTGCCCATCACGTCAAGGCCGGGCCCGATGGATACAGAAATATTAGAGCCTTTGGTAAAGAACTTGAAGAGGAATTTGACCAGTTGGAAGCTGCCGTAGTTGTCCTGCTCTGCGAAGTAGCGGTCTTGTCCCTTTACCTGCAGGTAATCTTCAATGAGCTCAGGGGCCTCCAGCACAAAATGATAATTAAGAGTAACCGGCACCACGAAAATCTTACGGGGTTCTTCTCCGCCTTCCAGGTAAAGGTTTCGCTGGGCTTCAATGGCCGTGCTCAGCAGTCCCAACTTGAGTTGCTTTTCAATCATTCCCGAACGGGAGCGGGTGCCGCCTGGAAAGAACAGGCTGTGCGCGCCTTTTTGTAAGGCGAGGTTAGAGTACATCTTCAGCGTCTCCAGATAAGGCAGGTTCTTCTTGCGACGGTCTACCTTGTAGGCACCGAGGCTGTTCATGAAGTAAGCGAAGATCTTGATGTTAAACAGGTTCAGTCCGGCGCCATACAGAAACGCAGGCAGGCCCAGGGAGTGAATAACCCATCCAATCAGAATACTGTCGAGGTTGCTGAAGTGGGTGGGCACCATCACCACCGTTCCTTTCTTCGCGAGAGACCGGAGCATTTTCACTTTGCCGACAATATGAATCTTGTCGCGCAGGGTATACTGGTTGCGGAAGTAAGCACCGAATTTCTTCACACGGGCTCCATTCAACAGACGCACGAACCAGAACTTGATGGCTTCGCGTGCAAATTTGTATGAACTGGCCTTGAAGTTACCGGCGATCTCACTCGCGTAACGGTGCACAATTTCGTGCAGGATTTCTTCTTCTTTCTTACCAGCTTCCTCGGGGGTCTTGCTGCTGATTTCGATTAAATCATTCTTGATGCGGGACCAGAATTTGGGCTCGTCTTTTGGATCCACACGCCAGCGGTTTCGCTTGAGGCGGTTCTGCTCCCGATGAACGGTGGTTTCCAACTCATCGATCAATTGTTTTCGTGAAGGACGCAGCAAACGGATTTGCTCAATGGCCTTCTGGGTGACTTCTTCCAGAAACTCCTTGCGGTTCTTGCTCAGCTGATATACTGGCCAGTCCGGGATGCCTTCCAGGATGGGCTCATAGCCGATGTTCTTGTTCTTTTTTTCTTCGAGGATTTCCGCCATACAACGAGACTGGGGGCCAAAGTTATAAACTTTGACAACATTCAAAGGGCATCTTTTGCAGCCCGCAATGCTGCCGCCATCGCCTCAAATTGGGTCATGGCCGCTGCCAGAAAGGAAGGAGACACAAGCGCCTTCACTTCATCCTCCGAAGTGAGATCGTATTCAGGAATCTTATAGGTCTGCTCCAGCAGGCCAAGTTCCAACTTGATCAAATAACGATTGTTCCATTGGAAGAGGGTGATCTTGCAATGGGGATGGGGGATTTCTCCAACGACGCGCATAGCCCGAAGGTAACAGGGCCGGGGTTTAGAACAATGCGAGTGGCTCGAAAAGGCTGACCTTTGAATTCCCCAGCCATTGATCCAACAGACCCATGTACACGCGACGGTAGTCGATAGTCACCGGTATACCTCCGTGAGCAGTAACCGAGACCCGGGTCTCATTGTATATACCCGGTGCACGCAATTTCTCACCAAACAGGAATACGCAGTTACCAGCGCCGTGATGGGTGCCGCCCAACTTGTTCTCATTTAGCGATCGGCCGAATTCTGAATAACAGAAGATAACCGTTTCTCTGAAGTGACCGGTGGCCTGAAGATCCGTGATTAGCGCATTCACGGAAGAAGCAAAAGTCTTCAGCATCGCAGCTTGCTGTGGACCCTGCTCTACATGGGTATCAAATCCGGAGAGGCTCGCCTGATAAAACAGGTTTGATGACCCTGATTGAATTGTCCTGGCTATGTACCGCAGTTGTTGTGCAAATGCATTTACTGAATGGTTGGCATTCACAGACCTTGGACTTTCGCAATTTAGGTCAATACTTTCGGCACTTTCCAGGTCCGCCAAGGGGCTGGTCATCCCGTAGCGTTCAGCCCATCGCTTACCCTCACGTCCGGTGGGAGTTCCAGTTTGCCAATTAAGAATTGCCTTATGATGGGTTGGTTCGGGTTCGGGAAACCCCACATGGTTAAGTACGGTCACAAAACCCTGATCCCAAATTGGGAGCAACGGCTCCAATGCAGGATGAAGACCATGGGTTGAGGACACGCGTATCAGGGAGTGGGCGTGAAGTGCAAGTGTGGGGCGCGCCTGATAATATAAGTCGTCTCGATAGGGCACAACGGTATTTAATCCATCATTTCCCCCAAGCAATCGAATAATGATTATGCGCCTTGAATTGAACTCCGGAAGAGTACCACCTGCCAGCACGGCGCCAGTGGTAATGGCTGATCGCTTAATAAATTCCCGTCGGTTCATAATCACATCACGTTACAGTCCCCACCTGGGTGAAGGTCTTTGCCACAGATTCCCTAACAATGGGGTATCAAATGACCTTCACCTGCTTTTGATTCTCTTTAGATCAAAAAGTTTAATGCGATATTCCAGCCGATCCAATATTTGCGATGAATGCTCGTTTTTTGTTGAAGAGTGGATGATTTCAGCTTTGGTATCAGCCTTGGAACCTTCTACTTTTAGGGTACTTTTGTAATTGATGTTCGTGACCTTGCAGCAGATGATCAATTTGGAGAGGATGCAAATCCGACACTATCTACTCAGTTTTATTCTGGTTGCCCTCACAACTGTTTCGGGTATGGCTACCCACCTTCGCGCTGGCGAGATTACCGTGCGCCGGGAGAGTTGCACCAACCTTACGTTCCTGATCACCATCACGGTGTATACCAATACGGGCTCCCAAATCAAGTTTGGGGAGCCAGGACTGCTGGACTTTGGCGATGGCAGCGAACCCCTGATGCCGCCTACTATTGACAATACCCTGCGTCCGGATCTAGGGCCAGCCATTGGAACCGTTTCGTTTACCACATCACATACGTATGCTGGTGCGGGCCGCTATGTGATCAGGTACAATGAGCCCAACCGTAATGGCGGTATCCTCAATATGTTTAACTCGTTGGAAACCAAGTTTTATCTGGAAACAGTCATAAGCATAGATCCCTTCCTGGGTTGCAACAATTCACCACGTTTGCTGGTGCCACCCATTGATAAGGCCTGCCGAGGCGCAGCCTTTTATCACAACCCCGGCGCTTATGATCCGGACGGTGATAGTCTGTCTTATGAGTTTACCATACCGAAGCGCGAAAAAGGCATTGAGGTAAATAATTACCGCAATCCGAACGCAAAAGAATTCTACGATAAGATTGGTGTTAATTATGCCACTGCGAACGAAAATGGTAACGGCCCTCCCGGGTTTACCATTAATCCGGTAACCGGTACCATCATATGGGATGCACCAGGTCAGGCGGGTGAGTATAACATTGCGTTTATCATTAAGGAATGGAGGAAGACCAATGGTATCTGGATCAACCTGGGCTACGTAACCCGCGACATGCAGATTATTGTTGAAGATTGTAAGAACCGTCGCCCCGAACTTCAGGTTCCGCCCGACATTTGTGTTGTGGCCGGTACCAAGGTTACTGCCGATATTTTTGGTACGGATGCGGACTTTGACAGTGTTAAGATCGAAGCGTTCTCTCAGATCCTGAATCAGAATGTAATCCCTGCCTTTGTCGGAGCGGCTACGTATGTGCCTAATCCGCCTAAATACCAGGCCACCGGCCCGTCTAAGATTGCCAAACTATCCCTGACGTGGAATACACAATGTATTCACGTGAAGGAACAGCCTTATCAGGTAGTATTTAAAGTAACGGACTTCCCGAAGAACGGACCGAAGCTCGTACAATTTAAGACCTGGAACATCCGTGTCGTCGGCCCGGCGCCCAAATGGAAGGATGCCACAGTGCCGCCCAATAAACGAACCGCTAACCTCGAGTGGAATCCATACACTTGTAACAATGCACAAACCATGGAAGTATGGCGACGGGTGGATCACATTGCTTATACACCACCGCCGTGCGTTACCGGGATTCCTGATTTTCTTGGTTTTGTAAAAATCGCGGAAGTGCCTATTGCGCAGTCCAAGTACACGGATACCAATGGCGGCAAGGGACTCGCTGTCGGTGCGCAGTACTGTTACCGACTGGTGGCGGTGTTTCCGTTGCCTTCAGGCGGGACTAGCTATGTGTCCAGAGATACCTGTCTGGCACCAATCAAAGTGAATGCACCTGTTGTCACCAATGTAACCATTGATAAGACCGACCAAAAGGCAGGCCAGATTACCGTGAAGTGGCGATCACCCTATGAAATCAACAAAGTGCAATTCCCTCCTCCATATCATTACAAGGTTATTCGTGCCATTGGATTCACTGGTATCAGTTCAGCAACTACACCACATCCAGGTACCCTCACAGACACCACGTATGTTGACACTGGACTCAATACCACCGAGAATGTTTATAACTATCGCATAGCCCTGTACGATAACAACAATACGTTGATTGATTCATCGGCTGTGGCCTCGTCCGTGCGGCTGGAAACACAGTCATTGTTCAAGCAAATCCGCCTGAATTGGATTGCCAATACGCCGTGGACCAACCAAAGTCAGAAGTTCCCTCGCCATCTGATTTACCGAGGAGATCAGGGCACGCCTGAAAGCCAGATGACATTGATCGATAGTGTCAATGTTTCATCAGGGCGATTTACCTATCTGGATTCAGGGCAATTCAATAAGACACCCTTGGTGAACTCCAAGGTGTACTGTTATCGTGTAATGACCCGGGGTAGTTATGGCAATATTAAAGTAAAGGAACCACTCAACAACTTCTCTGAAGTCATATGTGCACAGCCCGATGACAAAATACCCCCCTGTCAGCAGGTGTTGTCCATTAAAGGCACTCCCTGCGATCAGTTTATTGCGAGCCAGGCCTGCGGACAGAATGTGTACAGTAATACCGTCACCTGGAAGAAGCCCACAGATCAGGCTTGCCGCGACGACATCAAGTCCTATAATGTGTATGTAGCCACTCAGGTAGGTGCTGATTTTCTGCTGTATGCAGAGAACGTAAGGGACACCTTCTACATCGACGCCAACCTGCCATCGTACGCCCGATGCTATAAGGTGTCTGCAGTGGACCGGGCGGGGAACGAAAGTGTACTGAGCGAACAGTATTGTTTTGATAACTGTCCCAATTATGAGTTACCCAACGTGTTTACTCCCAATGGCGACAACTGTAATGAGAAGTTTAGTGCTTATGGAAAAGATGTAGCCATTGATGAAAATGGAAATGGGCCCTGTGGACCTGTCGATGAGGTTGCGTTGAGGTCCAAGTGTGCCCGGTTTGTAGAGAGTGTCACGTTTACGGTGAACAACCGGTGGGGTAAAGAAGTATATACATATCAATCGGGAGGGGAACGCACCATCTATATTGACTGGGACGGGAAGGATAATAATGGCAAAGACCTGGCAGCAGGTGTATATTATTACAACGCCAGGGTCACCTTTACCGTCGTTGATCCGGCTAAGAAGACCAAAGATATCCACGGCTGGGTGCAGATCATCCGCTAACGGTTGGGCAAGAGGCTTTCGCCTGCTTATCTTTCTGACCTAAAACGAAGCCTCGATGAAAGCCTATGTATTTCCCGGTCAGGGAGCCCAATTCACTGGAATGGGCAAAGACCTCTACGATTCCAACCCAAAGATTAAGTCACTGTTTGATCAGGCAAATGCCATCCTTGGCTTTCGCATCACCGACACGATGTTCGGCGGAACTGCGGATGAATTGAAACAAACCAACGTAACGCAACCTGCCGTGTTTATCCATTCTGTGGCGGTGGCGTTGTCGCGCGAAGATTTTATGCCTGCCATGGTGGCGGGGCATTCATTGGGAGAATTTTCTTCTCTGGTAGCCAACGGAACCCTCACCTTTGAAGATGGATTGAAGCTGGTGGCAAAGCGCGCGGCTGCCATGCAGCGTGCCTGTGAGATTAATCCGTCGACGATGGCTGCCATTATGGGTCTCGACGACAGTAAGGTGGAGGAAATCTGTGCCTCTGTCACGGGTGAAGTCGTAGTCGCTGCTAATTATAACTGTCCTGGTCAGTTGGTGATATCCGGTTCCATGAAGGGGATCGAGATCGCCTGTGAGAAGATGAAAGCAGCGGGTGCGAAGCGTGCGTTGCCCTTGCAGGTAGGAGGCGCGTTCCATTCCCCGTTGATGGAGCCGGCGCGGGAGGAGTTGGCGAAAGCGATCGAGTCCACACATTTCAGTACACCAACTTGTCCGGTCTATCAGAATGTCAATGCACAGCCCGCCGTGGATGTGTCTGTTATTCGCAAGAACCTGATTGCTCAACTTACTTCACCGGTGCGCTGGACGCAGTCCGTGCAGGCGATGGTAAAAGGCGGCGCGAAAGTATTTATCGAGTGTGGCCCGGGCAAGGTATTGCAGGGATTGGTGAAGAAGATTGAGCCAGGGGTAGAGGTGGGGAGTTAGGTTATTGAATTCATCCCTATTTCCTGACAATCGTGTGTTCTGAAAACCGGGGCAGTTGCTTCAATGTGGTATGGTTTTCGATAGGTGTCCTACACCTAATAGGTGTAGGACACCCGGATCTTGGTAGCATGCTAACCAGATAAATATGTTGAACTGGCTTTTCAAATTAAGTGCTCCTTGGAAAGCATTGTTGTTCTATGGTATTCCGCTCATTCAATTTCTGGTCGATCGTGCTGGAGGACCAGGCACCAGGGTCGCAGGGTTTGTGTTCGGATTTTTCCCCAGTGTGTTTCTGTATTTGACATGGCTGCTGGCGATACAAGTCAATTTGGGTCAGAACGTATCCCGATTTTTTCTGAAGCACTACAGTTTTCACTTTGTTCGCTACGAGTTAATTGGATTTTTCATGCCGTTTCAGTTATGGTGGATTCACGTACTGATTAACAATTCTGCTGATTGGATTCCTTTGATGCTTCCCGTGGTCGGGATGGTGAGCCTGGTCTTCTTTCTTCTGTTGTTACATAGCTTTTTGTCGCTCGCGAGGATCATTAACTTACTTAATAAGCAAACAGATAAGCCTTCATTTGCCCAATATGGTCTTGTATTCTTTTATTTCTTACTGGGACCATTTACCATCTGGCTCCTTCAGTCACAGGTGATCATGGCAAGTAAAAACAGGTGGAGTGATTTTACCCGGCACAATTGATGTCTCACCAGGAATACTTTCCTTAATTACTGAAAGAATGACTTCAGCAAACCGCACCCTTCACCAAACCAGAACCTTTCCTGTTTCGTTGGATGCCCTATGGAAAGCCTCGACTGAGTCAACGCAAATTGTGAATTGGTGGGGCCCTGATGGCTTTACCTGTACGATTCATACGATGGACTTCCGCAAGGGTGGTGAATGGAAACTCACCTTACACGGCCCGAACGGTACCAAGTATCCCAACCGAAGTGTTTACCTGGAGATTATCCCACATGAGAAAATAGTATTCGAACATTTCAACCCGCACTTCCTCACCACCGTCTTGTTTCAATCAATGGATCAAGGTACGGTTGTGGATTGGTCCATGGAGTTTGATACACCAGAAATGTTTGATGTCGTCGTCAAAGCCCATAAAGCCGATGAAGGACTGGTGCAAAACCTGGACAAGCTGGGTAAGTTCCTGATGCAATGATCTGTCGTATGAAACTGGAATTACTTTCCACTGAAAATCTGACTCCGCTCATGAAGCTGGTGGAAGCCCTGTGGCCGGAGTGTTCATCCGAAAAGGAGCGGAGTCATTACGAGGGCATGATTGATTCGGAGGAGGCACAGTGCTTTCTGGTGAGAGATGAAGATCGGTATGTTGCTTTCCTTCATGTAGGCGTCCGGCATGATTATGTGGAGGGGTCAGCGAGTTCTCCGGTCGCTTATATCGAAGGAGTTTATGTGCTCCCGGAATGCCGCCAACAAGGCATCGGGAAATTACTGTTCAGGAGTGCGGAAGCCTGGGCAAAACAAAGGGGCTTGCGTCAAATCGCTTCGGATACGGAAGCGGGCAATTCAGTCAGTGTTCAATTTCATCGGTCCGCGGGTTTTCAGGAAAGCCATATCGTGTGCTTTATTAAAGACCTGACAAAGACCTGAAGCTTTTCTTATCCCATTCTTTAACCTCCAACTTATCATCACATCGCGCAAGCAGTTGCTCGATCGTGGTGTTAAGTACAGGATGTACCCACTTCGGTGCCAACTCATTCATGGGCACAAGGGTAAATCTTCGTTCCGGGATGGCTACGTGTGGAATTGTCAGATCGGGCAGATTGATGATGTGATCCCCATAAAATAGGACATCGATATCAATCACCCGCGGACCCCAATGTTCCTTGCGCACCCGGCCCAGGTCTTTTTCAATTGCCTGCGTGACCTTCAGCAGTTGATCCGGCAGGAGTTTGGTGTTTACCTCAACTACCTGGTTGAGAAACGAGGGCTGATCCGTTTTACCCCAGGCCGCTGTCTCATAAACCGATGACCTGCCAGTAACTTTCCCAACCCGCTGGTGGATTTCAGCGACCGCCCGGGTCAGCGGTTCTACGCGCTGGCCCTGATTTGAACCCAAAAGGAGAAATGTGCGTACCAATGCAGGGATGTTCCTGCCGTAAAATTGATATTTTTGCCGTCTTAATACAGGTATATGAGCTTTTTAAAGTCATTTTTCGCTTCCTGCCTTGGTGCTCTCGTGGCCATGGTGCTCCTCGTGATCCTGGGTATAGGCATCCTGACGGCTATTCAATCTGCCGGAACGGAAGAAGTTATTGCTGACCACTCCGTGCTGCACCTCAAACTGGAGGCCCCCATGACGGAATTGGAAGTAGATGACCCAGTCGCCGACGTATTTCCCGGTGCCGGCGAAAATTCTTATGGCCTGTTACAACTCAAACAAGCAATTGCCAATGCCAAGAATGACCCCAAGATTGAGGGCATATACCTCAATACATCCGCGTTGATGACCGGCATTGCATCTATTCAGGAATTGCGTGAAGCTATTATTGATTTTAAATCCTCGGGCAAGTGGGTGGTATCGTATGCTGACTTCTATACCGAGGGTGGCTACTACCTCGCATCGGCGGCTGACAAAGTGTACCTGGGCCGCGAAGGTGATGTGGAGTTCAATGGACTCGCCACCGATGTGATGTTCTTCAAGAAAATGTTCGACAAGCTCGGAATCAAGCCTGAAGTATTCCGCGTTGGACAATTCAAGAGTGCCGTGGAACCTTTTCTGCGGGAAGACCTGAGCGAAGAGAATAAGCTGCAGTTGAACAGCATGCTGAACTCTATTTACAACGCGATGTTGGCAGATATTTCAGCATCCCGAAACGTGCCTGCAGATAAACTCCGCGCCATGGCTGATCAGATGACTGTGCGCAGCGGCAAGCTGGCTCAGGAAAACGGACTCATCGACAGCCTGGTCTATGAAGATGAAATGCTCGACGTGCTGCGCTCCAAACTGGGACTGGCAGCGAAGAAGAAAGTACCGCTGGTGAAATACGGCAAATACAAGAAGTCATTTAAGCCTGATATGTCGTCCGCCAATGAGATAGCTGTGATTGTTGCTGATGGCGACATCATGCCGGGCAAAGCCGATCAGGGCACGGTAGGAGCAGTTACTTTCGTTGAACAGATACGCCGCGCACGCACCAATGACAAGGTAAAGGCCATCGTGTTGCGTATTAATTCTCCCGGTGGTGCGTTTCAGGCAGCCGATAACATGTGGCGCGAAATTACATTGGCCACCAAGGAGAAGCCTGTGATCGCGTCCATGGGCGACTATGCTGCATCCGGCGGCTACTACCTCGCGATGGGTTGCGATACCATTGTGGCGCGTCCCACCACCATCACGGGTTCGATTGGAATATTCAGCGTATTGTTTGACATGAGTAATTTTCTGGGAGATAAAATTGGTATCACCAACGCTGAGGTAAAGACCGGCGAGATCGGTGACCTGACGAGTTTCACCAGACCGTTGTCGGAGGTAGAGAAGAACATCTGGCAGAATCAAACCAACAGCATCTATGAGACCTTCACCGGCAAGGCAGCTGCAGGCCGGCACATGAAGGTGGAGGACCTGAAAGAGATTGCATCCGGACGGGTATGGACGGGTGATCAGGCCAAAGGCAACGGACTCGCTGATGTACTCGGAGGTTTTGATGAGGCGGTCCGCATTGCCGCCGCACGTGCAAACATTGCTGATGACTACAAGTTGCTTTACTATCCACGTCCTAAGCCCTTCCTGGAAAAACTGTTTGGTGGATACGAGGAAAATGCAAAAGCCGAAGCCATGCGCACTGAACTGGGCGAGTTTTACCCGTACTACCGCCAGTGGATGCGGGTGAAGAATTACCAGGGAGCTCAGGCCCGCATGGGCGTTGAGTTTCAGATTCGATAACCTCGACAACTTGTGGGTGTTGAAGCCTGGCTAGACGACCACGCCATAGCGTATGTGGTGCATGAGCATCCGCCCGTGTTCACCTGCGATGAGTTAGC
>DAOMGC010000058.1:0-20401 GCA_035430125.1 Cyclobacteriaceae bacterium
CCACCGTGCTGATGATCGACATCTCTCACTCGATGATTCTGTATGGTGAAGATCGCATTACACCCGCGAAAAAAGTCGCGATGGCACTCGCCGAACTGATCACCAAGAAATACCCCAAGGATACCCTCGATATTCTTGTATTCGGTGATGATGCCTGGCAGGTAGAAATTAAGGACTTGCCGTATCTGCAGGTGGGGCCCTACCACACCAATACCGTTGCAGGTCTTGAACTCGCCATGGACATTCTCCGCCGCAGGAAGAATTCCAACAAACAGATCTTCATGATTACTGATGGCAAGCCCACGTGCATCAAGCAAGGCATTAAATACTACAAGAATAGTTTCGGCCTGGATCCACGCATCCTGAACCAAACCCTGAACCTGGCATCCCAGTTACGGAAAATAAAAATACCGGTGACCACATTTATGATTGCCACTGATCCGTATCTGAAATCATTTGTCAGGGATTTTACCAAAGCCAATAATGGCAATGCCTACTACAGCAGTTTGCAAGGTTTGGGTAATCTGGTGTTTGAAGATTTCAAACGCAATCGCCGAAAAAACCTGTAAAGCGCACTTCAATTTACTTCCCTTAACCAGACTATGGATCACACCAAAATACACACACTCGGTGACCTCAAGGCCGCCGGCTATTTTTCACGTACCATTAAAGATGAATTGCGAACTAACCTGATTGCCCGGCTCAGCAAAAATGAAAACGTCTTTGAAGGGATTTGGGGATATGAGGAGACTGTAATTCCTGATCTGGAACGTGCGATCCTGGCCGGTCACGATATAAACCTCCTGGGCCTCCGGGGTCAGGCCAAAACGCGCCTGGCACGACTGATGGTACGGCTCCTTGATGAATACATACCCATCATTGCGGGTAGTGAATTAAATGACGACCCGCTGAAGCCCGTATCGCGTTTTGGAATGGATACTGTGGCGGAATTCGGCGACAAAACCCCCGTGGCCTGGCTCCATCGTGAGGATCGGTATACCGAAAAATTGGCCACGCCGGATGTCTCCATCGCCGACCTGATTGGTGATGTGGATCCTATCAAAGCCGCTACGCTTAAGTTGCCATACTCTGACGAGCGGGTCATTCACTTTGGACTCATCCCGCGCGCGAACCGATGCATCTTTGTAATCAACGAACTCCCCGACCTGCAGGCACGGATTCAGGTTGCCTTATTTAACATTCTCCAGGAAGGCGATATTCAGATTCGGGGGTTTAAACTTCGGCTATTGCTGGACTTGCAATTTGTGTTTACGGCCAACCCGGAAGATTACACCAACCGGGGAAGCATCGTGACGCCGCTCAAGGATCGTATCGACAGCCAGATCATTACCCACTATCCCAAAACACTGGATATTGGAAAGAAAATCACCACCCAGGAGGCGCGTATCCGAGAGGAGCAGCAGCACCGGGTGACAGCGGTGGAAGTAGCCAAAGACCTCGTTGAGCAGGTGGCTATCGAAGCACGCAAGAGCGAATATGTCGACGCCAAGAGTGGTGTGTCTGCACGATTAACCATTGCTGCCTTGGAAAACCTCTATGCTGCCGCCGAGCGCCGGGCGCTGCGCAATGGAGAGAAAAACACGGTCGTCCGCATCGCAGATTTTGTAGGCGTTATTCCAGCCATTACCGGAAAAGTGGAATTGGTATATGAGGGAGAGCAGGAAGGTCCGTCCATTGTGGCGCAAAACCTGGTTGGCAAAGCCATACGTACCCAGTTTATCCAATACTTCCCCGACCCAGACAAATTCAGGAAGCTGAAAGAGAAAAGCCCTTACAAGAAGATTACTGCCTGGTTTTCGGATGGCAATACCGTTGACCTGTTGGGCGACATGACTGCCAGTGAATATGAAAAAGCGCTTCGATCTGTTCCTGGTCTTACCGATTTGATCAAAGAGTACCAAAAAGGCAAAGATGCATCGGCCCAACTTTTCTTCATGGAGTTTGCGTTGCACGGACTTGCCGAATACAGCCTTATCAGCAAGCACTACCTGGCTCGCGGCCTTCAATTCAAGGACCTCATGAGCGGTATGTTTCAGGCACCGGCGCCGGATGAAGATGAGGATGGAGATGATGACGAGGATCAGTTTGGCAACCGGATGAATTAAGGTGATTCGCGCCGAGACGATAGCATACCAACCCGCCCTGGTTGCAGACTTGCGTCGATTGGTGGCACGTGGCGAAGGACAACAGTTGGAGTTCAAACGAAAAGCGTCCTACCCCGATAAGATTGTTCGGGAAATGATTGCGCTTGCCAACACCGATGGAGGCACTTTACTTATCGGCGTGGATGATGATGGCACCATACCGGGTGTAAAGTATCCCGAAGAAGAGTCTGTCGTGATTCGTCAGGAACTTACGCGCCACTGCCGGCCAGCCATGGAGTTTACCGAGACCTGGATTGCCCTGTCCGACAAGCGCTTTGTATTGAGGTGGGAAATACCACGCAGTTCGCGCCGCCCGCATTTTTATGTTGTCAATCAGACCCGGGAATGTTATGTGCGCCTGGAAGACCAGAGCCTTAAAGCCAGCCGCGAAATGGCTGAGATTCTGCGCAGACGCAAATCAGCAAAAGGAACACAGTTTACGTATGGGCCGGCCGAGGAAAAACTCATGCGAGCTCTCGAAATCAATCCAACCATTTCACTCAAAGATTTTTCGAAGCTAACCGGACTGAATCGCTTTCTCTCTTCCAGAAAGCTGATCAAGTTGGTATTGGCCAATGTTCTTGACATCAGGCCCACTGAGAAGGGCGATTTATTCTGTAGGAAATGAATGCGTCAGAAATAAATATTCAGGTTAAGACTGCCCGTAGTAACAGTAGTCAACAAAAACTTGGTAGAACCGAGTGGCAAATTCCGCGTCACCGAATTTACTGTGAAAGTAGTGGTGTCTACATATTCAACTGTTGTAGATCCTGAGCCTGCAGGAGCTGTGCGCAACAAAATCCCTAGTTCACCACCCAATGATAATTTAGGCGCAAAAAAATACTCAGCGCCAATGAATCCACTCACGCCAAAGCTCAATTGAGCTCCCCTTGATGACTTGAGTGTGCGGTAGTTACCCGTAGTTTGATATATAGGAGATGCACTTCCTTCGTCCCAGATCGTGAATGGAGTACTGGGGTTAAATATACTTAACGGGTTGCCATAGGTATACGATGCCTGGCTCGAGCTAAGTGAAATATTTGCTTCCAGGCCATATATCCCTTGCAAACGTCCCTGCCCGCGGCGGCGCTCTAAACCAAATCCGAGAAAAATAAAGGAGGACGAGTACGTTTTTGCATCCATGACTTGCGGAGGCACGTTCGTATTTGCGACACTCTGTACCATGAAATTTCCTTCCAGGGAGTTAAGTGTCAATCCCACTTTTATCCTATAAGCAGATATTGGGCTACGCATGTATTTCAATATCAGGCTCCCGCCGGGTGAATTAAATGAAGGTGGAGGATTATTTGCGGTATTATTGAAAAGGTTTCCCAGATAGTTCAGAAATGGCGCTGTACTCAGTCCAACTGACCAATTGCCCTTCTCGGGCAAAATCGGCAATCCTTTCCTTGACAAGAGCGACCGTGTTGAATCCTGTCCAACGCATTCCAACGTGATCAGTAGCATAATTGCCGTCAGGAAATTTCGCATAAGGGCTCCGGTTTAAAAGCAAATAAGATAGAGACGTTGTTCAGCATATACACGTATCTATTCAAAAGAAAGTTCAAACCTGTTGCTTTTCTCCCCCGCCTTTCTTTAGTTTAGCTTATCGATTGGAAGCCGCGAAGATACTGCACTTGTCCGATTGGGATTAATGATATCCCCGGGACGTGTCTTCGCGGTTTTATTTTGTCCTGACCTCAACACTTTTTTGAACGATGGCTAAGATGAAGAAAGAAAAGAAAGTTTTTGTCCTCGACACCTCCGTAATCCTCTTTGAACACAACAGCATCCTCAACTTCGCAGAACATGATATCGGCATTCCGATCACTGTGCTGGAGGAATTGGACAACTTCAAGAAGGGCAATGATACCAAGAACTTCGAAGCGCGCGAATTTATCCGCCTGATCGACAAACTGGCCAAAGACCAGATGCTCCACAAATGGAACCCCCTCAACGGAAAAAGCAAGGGCAATTTCAAGGTGCTGATGGAGACCGGCAGCAATGGCACCCTCGACGCCAACAAGGTATTCAATGAATTTAAAGCCGACCACCGAATCTTGAATTCAGCCCTGCTCCTTCAAAAGGAGGAAAAGGATCGCAAGGTTATTCTGGTATCCAAAGACATTAACCTGCGCCTGAAGGCGAAATCATTGGGTCTTCAGGCTGAAGATTACACCACCGGAAAAGTTCAAAATCTCTCTTCCTTGTACGAGGGCAAGACCGTTCTGGATAATGTAGATCCTGACGTTATTGACCTGTTGTATGAAAAAGGATACTGCCCGCCAGAGGATTTGCTGGGAAAAGCCGAGCTGACCAAGAATCACTACTATATCCTGCGCAGCGGCAAGAAATCCATCCTCGCATTCTACAATTCAGCCAATGGCATGGTGGAGCATGTCGAGAAGCGTGGCGTATATGGTATTAAGCCACGGAATGCGGAGCAGGCGTTTGCTATCCATGCAGTCATGAAACCCGAGATCAAACTGGTCACCATGCAAGGTGTGGCTGGTACCGGTAAAACCCTGATTGCCCTGGCCGCAGCCCTCGAGCAGAAACGGGAGTTCAAGCAGATCTATCTCGCACGCCCGATCGTCCCTCTCAGCAACAAAGACATCGGATACCTGCCCGGTGACATCAAATCGAAACTGAATCCCTACATGGAGCCCCTGTGGGATAACCTCAAATTCATACAAAACCAATACAGCGAAACCGACAAGGAGTACTCTCGCATTACTGAAATGGTTAGTAATGAGAAATTGGTGATAACACCCCTCGCCTATATCCGCGGCAGAAGTTTGTCTAATATTTGCTTTATCGTGGACGAAGCCCAGAACCTTACGCCGCATGAAGTAAAAACCATTATTACCCGGGCTGGCGAAAATACCAAGATCATCTTCACCGGAGATATTTTTCAAATCGACACCCCATACCTCGATTCGCAAAGCAATGGCCTCTCCTACCTGATCGACAGGATAAAGGATCACGCCTTGTACGCCCATATTACCCTCGAAAAGGGAGAAAGGTCAGAACTGGCCAATTTGGCCAACGACCTCCTGTAATTCGTCGAAAAAGGGCCAAAAACCGGATTTTTGGCCCAATCCAGGCCTGTTACCTATCCCTTAGGATGGGTTATTAATGCACATAAGACAAGTGCGTTATGTGGACGAAATGGTTTGAGGGCTTTTCCAGAGAAAAACTGATTCGAATGGTTCGCGAAGAAGGAACCCTGATTGGTGAGCGCGTTCGCAATGGAAGAAAAATATACACCTATTTGCTACGCGACTTCTTTGTGCAGGTGGTCTTCCGCAAGGATGATCCCCGGGAAGAAGTGGAGACGCTTGATCGCTTTTCTGATCTGCTCCAGTTGAATGCACACCTTGAAAAGGAATTCAAGGCATCATTCTGATATCTGCCTACTTTTTCTTGATGATCTTGGCCATCGTCTCCCCGATGAGGGCAGGAGATTCAACCACGTGGATACCACATTCGCGCATGATCTTCATTTTGGCTGTCGCTGTATCTTCAGCGCCACCAATGATGGCACCCGCATGGCCCATACGGCGACCCGGAGGGGCCGTTTGGCCTGCGATGAATCCAACCACGGGTTTCTTGTTGCCATTCTCTTTGATCCAGCGGGCGGCCACAGGTTCGTAATTTCCGCCTATCTCACCGATCATAACGATACCTTCTGTTTCAGGGTCGTTCATTAACAGTTCTACTGCATCTTTGGTGGGGGTTCCAATAATGGGATCACCACCAATACCAATTGCAGTCGTAATGCCCAGACCAGCCTTTACAATCTGGTCGGCAGCCTCATAGGTGAGGGTACCTGACTTGGAAACGATGCCAATGGTGCCTTTCTTGAAAACAAAGCCCGGCATGATGCCCACTTTGGCTTCACCGGGGGTAATCACACCGGGGCAATTCGGGCCAACGAGCTTTGCATGGTGATCCTTTACATACTGTTTGGCCGTCATCATGTCTTTCACCGGAATGCCTTCGGTGATACAAACAATCACCTTGATTCCACCATCAGCAGCCTCCATAATGGAGTCAGCTGCAAAAGCTGGTGGAACAAAAATGATGGATACGTCAGCGCCTGTCTTATCGACTGCTTCCTTTACCGAATTGAATACGGGTCGACCCAGGTGCACCTGTCCGCCTTTTCCGGGGGTAACACCGCCTACCACATTCGTGCCGTACTCAATCATCTGCCCGGCGTGGAAAGTGCCTTCGGAGCCTGTAAATCCTTGTACAATTACGCGGGAATTTTTGTTGACGAGTACGCTCATAGTGGCTAACAGTTAGGGTAACACACAAAATTAGAAGATTATTGGAGCCGGCCAAAAGCAACAAACCCCGGCAATTTCCGGGGTTTGTCTTATAATGAGTATACTTGATTAGGGCTTTGGTGTAGCCAGCTTATTGCGATAGAGAAACTCGTCGCGGGCCTCGCGATACGCCTCAACGTTTGGCGCCATTTTGATAGCTTCTTCATATGAAGTCAGGGCATCAATCAGCAGACCATTTTGCTCATAGAATCCGGCCTGTATGTAATGATCCAGGGCGGATTGTTCTTTCAGGTCACCAGAGATCTCCATATAGGCTTTCTTGATGCGTTCGCCATCAGCCGCCGAAAGGCGCTTCACCACTTTGCTCTCTGACTTGATTTTTGCGTCAGATTTGCTGCTCACTTCAATCAGGAAAGCAGTCTCAGAAGCAAGTTTAGGATCTGACAGATCGATACGCTGATGGGTCTCCGGCGTTTCATACTTCACCAGTTCATCTTCAAAAATGTTCTTGATGGTAACCACGTAAGGGCCACCGCTTTTGGGTACTTCCCATTCTACCACCATGGTCTTGCCAAATATGCTTGCGTTCTGTGCCGGAGGCAGGAACAAAGGAAGTTGATCGGCTGTACCCCTGTGAACGGCCCCGGTTGCGCTGAGGCGGTTCTTCTTGGCCTCTGCCGAGTTGCTGCTCAGGATGAAATCGGTGTACTTATTCAGCACGCTTGCCCCAGGCTTCATGCTTGCTGCGAGATCCGCCACTTTGTGCGGACCCGCTTGCTTCAGTTCCAATGGTTTTCCACTGCTGTGAACCAATGCCAGGTATGAGTTTTCACCCAACTTCAGCTCGTCATCTTTCTTCAGCGTGGTGCCTGTTTTAATGGCCTGCCAGCCATCGCCAGACTTATATTCGTTGGCTCCCTTGTTAGCCAATACCTTAAATGCGTAATCCTGTGCAGAGACAGATAGTGCTGCTACGACAAAGCCAACTGCCAGTAGAATCCTGCCTTTTTTCATAGTGTTTGTTTGTTGCTTGTTTGTATGCCTCAAAATTGGCCCTTTTTTACACTCACAAAGCCAGATTTCAAGGGTTTTACCCAGCTAAGGTACTAAAAATGTGCCAAACTTTCAGGGTGTTGATACCTTCTCGCGGCGAATGGTAAGCCGACGATTAATTTCATTTTGCACGCTTTTGAAGATATCGTATGCAGGTCCTACCAGGGCAGAAACGCCAATGGCAATACTCAGGTCAAGTTTGAGGTTCCACAAAGAGAAGGCATAGATGATAATCAATGAAATGACGAGTACTTCAAACAACTGAATCAATACAGAAAGCGCATCAAACCACTGGGGGATTCGTTGATCAATTTCAATAAACAGCACAACGGTGAGCAAACAGATTATGAACGCGACCGCATACTTGCCCCAATCTGGCAGTTCGTTGACGTAGTCCTCATTCAAAATCATGGCTACAGCATTTGCGTGCACCACCGGACCAAACATATCCGGGTTCGCCCTTCCGGCCACCTTGGAGTTCAAGGGTGTAAAAAACTTATCCTCCCAGGATGGGTCACCCAGGTAGTCACCGAGATAACCCATGATAACAATGTTGTCTTTGAAGAGTTCTTTGGCAAATTCTTCCCGCATTACAGCATCGACGTCCACCACATAAAACATGGTACCGAAGTTGGTAGCAGCTGTCTCCTGATTTTGAAGGCTCTTTAGTTTCAATTGCTGTACCTCGATATTACCGCGATAGCTAATAATTTCCTCAGGATTATTTCTGGCTAAAAATTTTTGGGTCACCAACGAATCATAGCGATAGGCGATCTGAACCGAAAACGCCAGGTGGTCCTTACCATTCACTGCTATCTTCGGAAAGATAGAACGACACAACTTGACATCTTCCTGATAAACCGCGTTGGTGGGCAGGTTCACAAATCCTTTGTAGGCATAGTCTGAGAAGATGGGATCAGGCAGCTCAAGTGAATCATACAAATCAATATCTGTTTTTGACAGAGAGTCGGTCTGCATCAACTTTTCAGCAAGCACCACGTTGCCAGCCTCCTGTATGGCCTGACTCAACATCAGGTTACCCAGCGTGTCCAGCAGGGCCGGGCAATTAATACTATCCCGAAGTCCACCCTCGCAGGTAAATATGCCATCGACACCGATTACCCTAGGGCCATACTTACTAACAATGGAAATTTCCTGGGCTAATTCCCGGCGCGACAATGCACCAATGTTTACCAGGATAATGCGCTGTTCTGGTTTAGGATCGGGACGCAGTTTAGAAAATGCATAATCCGTCAGTTCAAAATCCTTTAGGGCCTGCCCAATGGTATCAAAAGCGGTGAATATCTTAAAGTCGGTTGCACTATTGCCCAAAGCGAGAAGGGCAAATACAAATACGGTGATGAACAGTCCTTGGAGCCAGACTCTTTTCATGGGATTGGTGTAGCCCTTAAAATTAAAGATTTAGCTTTGTAATTCAACCTGACTTCATGGCCGCAAAACCCATTGCATCTGTCGATTCGTTGGCTCAGGGAGTCACGGCAGGCGACAGGGCTGCGCTGGCCAGGGCCATAACCCTGGTGGAAAGCACGCGGCCAGAAGATCGGCAGGCGGCGGAGCAAATGATTCAAACCCTGTTGCCCCGCACGGGCAACTCGATCCGCGTTGGTATCACAGGTGTGCCAGGTGCCGGAAAGAGTACCCTTATAGAAGCCATAGGGACATTGCTCACACAGCAAGGACACCAGGTTGCCGTTCTCGCCGTTGACCCCTCCAGTCAGAAAACACTGGGAAGCATCCTCGGCGATAAAACGCGGATGGAACAACTGAGTCGCAATCCAAAGGTCTTCATTCGACCATCGCCGGCAGCACAGGCACTTGGTGGCGTCACCCAACGAACACGCGAAACTATTTTGTTGTGTGAAGCTGCGGGGTACGGCATAATCCTGGTCGAAACCGTAGGCGTAGGACAATCCGAAACGGAGGTCAGAAACATGGTGGACTTCTTCCTGCTGCTTTTGTTGGCTGGTGCTGGCGATGAATTGCAAGGGATCAAGAAGGGCATCATGGAGATGGCAGACGGCGTGGTGATTCATAAAGCCGACAAAGACAACCTGGGCCCCGCTAGGCAGGCACTCGCCGATGCGAGGCAGGCCTTGCATTTACAGGCTCCGGCCGAATCGGGATGGACACCTCAGGTACTGCTGGCGTCTTCCCTGGAGCAGTCCGGTATCCAAGAAATCATATCCATGATCGATGCATATGCAAAAGCCATGAAAGCATCTGGATATTGGGATGGACAGCGCGCGCGACAACGTCAATGCTGGCTCGATGACAGCATCCAGCTACATTTTATGGAATGGATCAGCCACCCTTCGTTGAGGGACAAGAAAAAACAACTTCAGCAGGCGGTTGACGAAGGGTCGCTGCTTCCGCCCGAAGCCGCACGCGAATTCTGGAAAGCGTTGATGGAGGAACAGGGAAAATCCTCTAGTTGACCTTTTCTTTTTTAAAGCCGTAGGGGCAATGTCGGCAGCCGGATTGGCAGCAATATCCCCGCTTCCGGTGATACGCTTCAGTAAATACCATGTAGCCTCCTTCCCAATAAAAATCAGGCGATGGCGAGGATTCAGGTTTCTCTTTCTTTTCCGGTTTCTTCATAAAAAAACCCCGTCCGGAAAGAACGGGGTTTTAATTAATAAGGTTCAGGTAACTACACCTTGATTTCAACATCAACGCCACTGGGCAATTCCAGTTTCATCAGGGCATCAACCGTCTTGGCGCTGTTGGAGTAAATATCCACCAGGCGCTTGAAGGTGCAGAGTTGAAACTGCTCACGTGATTTTTTGTTCACGTGGGGTGAGCGCAACACCGTAAAGATTTCCTTCTCCGTTGGGAGGGGAATAGGTCCGCTTACAACGGCACCGGTTGCCTTCACCGCGCGCACGATCTTCTCAGAAGATTTGTCGACCAAATTGTGATCGTACGACTTGAGCTTGATTCTGATTTTCTGGTTCATACCTTTTGTTATTTGGCAGCGCCTTTTACCTCTTCAATTACTTTTTCAGCCAGGTTACGCGGTACCGGTGCATAGTGCGAGAACGTCAAGGAGGCCGAAGCACGTCCTGATGTAATCGTACGCAGATCGGTAACATAACCAAACAATTCCGCGAGGGGAACATCGGCCTTGATGACCTGGGCACCACCGCGTGTGTCCATACCTTTCATGATTCCACGGCGGCGGTTCAGGTCGCCGGTTACCGAACCGGTGTATTCATCCGGAGAAATTACTTCCACGCCCATAATAGGTTCCAGCAGTTGCGGTGCACACTTTCTGGCAGCTTCTTTGAAACCAATGCGGGCAGCCAATTCGAAAGAGAGTGAGTCAGAGTCCACATCGTGGTAAGAACCGTGGAACAAACGCACCTTCATCGAGTCGATGGGATAACCAGCCAAGGGTCCATTCACCATTGCTGATTCAAAACCTTTCTGTACGGCCGGGATAAATTCGCGGGGGATAACACCACCCACAATTGCATTTTCAAATTCCAGGCCTGGCTTATCTTCAGGGCCGAGTTCGCGGGGTCCGATCTCGAATACGATATCGGCAAACTTACCACGACCACCGGTCTGCTTCTTATATACTTCTTTGTGTTCAACCGACTTGGTGAGTGATTCTTTGTAGGCCACCTGGGGAGCTCCCTGGTTGATTTCTACTTTAAATTCACGACGCAGACGGTCAATGATGATTTCAAGGTGCAATTCACCCATACCGCGAAGGATCACCTGACCCGTTTCGTGGTCGGTATTTACACGCAGGGTAGGATCTTCTTCCACCAGTTTAGCAATGGCCATACCCAGTTTGTCTGAGTCAGCCTGCTTTTTGGGCTCGATGGCATAACCGATTACGGGCTCAGGGAACACCATAGACTCGAGGATCACCTTGCGCTTTTCGTCGCAGAGGGTATCACCGGTCTTAATGTCTTTGAAGCCAACCACGGCACCGATATCTCCCACCATGAGGCGCTCGATCTGGTTTTGTTTGTTGGCGTGCATCTGGAATACGCGCGAAATGCGCTCCTTCTGCTGTGAACGGCTATTATATACGTAGGAACCTGACTCCAGCACGCCGGAATAGGCGCGGATGAAGCACAGACGGCCTACGAAGGGGTCAGTAGCAATCTTGAATGCGAGGGCCACAAAAGGCTCCTTCTCATTCGGCTTGATCTGAACTTCTGCATCCGTGTCCGGATCCGTACCGATGATGGTGTCCTTATCGAGTGGCGAAGGAAGGAGTTCCATCACATAGTCGAGCATGGTCTGCACCCCTTTGTTCTTAAAGGATGAGCCGCAAACCATAGGAACGATCTTCATGCCGATCGTGGCTTCGCGGAGGGCTTTTAGGATCTCAGCCTCAGTGATTGAGTTGGGATCTACGAAGTACTTTTCGATGAGGGTTTCATCCACTTCGGCTACCGCCTCCAGGAGTTTCTCGCGGTATTCTTTAGCTTCCTCGAGCATGTTGTCAGGAATCGGAACTTCCGAGAAGGTCATACCCTTGTCGTTTTCGTTCCAGATAATTCCGCGGAAACCAACGAGGTCCACCACACCTTTAAAACCATCCTCTTCACCGATGGGAAGCTGGAGGGCAACGGCGCGGCTGCCGAGTTTTTCTTTTACCTGCTTGCAGACACCGAGGAAATCGGCACCGGAGCGGTCCATTTTATTTACGAAACCAATGCGGGCAACTTTATAGTTGTCAGCCAGGCGCCAGTTCGTTTCCGACTGAGGTTCAACACCGTCAACAGCGCTGAAGAGGAACACGAGACCATCCAATACACGGAGGGAGCGGTTCACCTCAACGGTGAAGTCCACGTGACCGGGGGTATCGATAATGTTTACGTGATAGTCGTTTGACTTGTATTTCCAGTAAACCGTGGTAGCGGCAGAGGTGATGGTGATACCTCGCTCCTGCTCTTGCTCCATCCAGTCCATGGTAGCTGCACCATCGTGCACTTCACCAATCTTGTGGTTTACCCCGGCGTAGTAGAGAATGCGCTCGGTGGTGGTTGTTTTACCCGCGTCAATGTGAGCGGCAATACCAATATTTCGTGTATACGTTAGATCGCGTGCCATTCGTTATCAGAATCTGAAATGTGAGAAGGCCTTGTTTGCCTCGGCCATGCGATGGGTGTCATCCTTTTTCTTGATGGCGGCACCTTCGCCTTTAGACGCTGCGAGAATCTCAGCGGCCAGTTTGTCCATCATTGTTTTCTCGCCGCGGGCGCGTGAATAGTCAATGAGCCATTTGATGGACAGGTTGATTTTGCGTTCCGGGCGGATCTCCACCGGTACCTGGAATGTTGCACCTCCTACACGACGGCTTTTTACTTCCACCGCCGGCATCAGGTTGTTCATAGCGCGTTTCCAAACTTCCAATCCGGGTTCACCGGATTTCTTCTCCACGATACCGATGGCATCATAGAAGATGTTGTAGGCTACGCTCTTTTTGCCTTGCTCCATCATGTAGTTCACGAACTTCGTTACGAGGGTATCGTTGAACTTCGGATCAGGCAGAAGGTATCTCTTCTTGGGTTTCGCTTTTCTCATGACTGCTTCAAATTATTTTTTGGCGCCTTTTGCTGCAGGAGCTCCCTTACCGGCAGGAGCAGCTGCCCCGGCCTTAGGTTTCTTGGCACCGTACTTGGAACGACTTTGTTGACGACCACCTACACCAGCGGTATCCAGCGCACCACGGATGATGTGGTAGCGGACACCGGGAAGATCCTTAACACGACCACCGCGGATCAACACGATCGAGTGCTCTTGCAGGTTGTGACCTTCACCAGGAATATAAGCGTTAACCTCTTTGCCATTCGTCAAACGTACACGCGCCACCTTGCGGAGAGCGGAGTTCGGCTTCTTAGGCGTGGTAGTGTACACACGGGTGCAAACACCCCTGCGCTGCGGGCAGGAGTCTAAAGCAGGCGATTTTGACTTAAAAGTCAATTTGGTGCGCCCTTTCCGTACGAGTTGCTGAATGGTAGGCATTATGTTTCTCTTTTTGAACCGCTTTAAAAATTAGGACTGCAAAGGTATTTAAAAGAAAATAGGATGCAAAGGTTAGGTTTTAAAAGAGTTTTGGCCCGTAGCAGTTTGAAAATCAGCCTGTTTGGTGTCAAAATCGGGGCTAAAAATGCCCGTATTGGAGCCCTGAGACAGCTTGGATGGCCTTTCAGACTCCCATTCGGAAGTCCTTTACACTGCTTGCCGTAAGGGTGCACTTTGAAAAAGTCACCGTGTTCCCGGCGCCCCAGGGAGACTGGGCGCTGATTCCCAACCATAATTTATCGGGATAATCATTCTTAAATACCCGCACCACCTGCCACTGGATACCATCAGTTGAATAATAAAAACCGATCGACTTACCGTCAGACGACACCTTGAGGTCGATTGACGACTGGTTGATGACATCGTGGTTGTTGTCATCGGACGTGCCTCGGGTGCGCACCGTAACAATTCGCTTGTTGCCCCGCTCGTCCTGCTCAAAAGCAAACTTCAGCCATTGCCCGGGGTCAACGTACAGGTATATGGCGCCCGCATCATAGGTGGTGGTAAAAACCGGTTGGATGGTCGCCGTCCAGGTAAACGGTTGGCGGTTATTCAGGGGGGTAAGTAAGATAGGAGCATTGCCAAATTGAGCGGATTCGTCGGGCTCATTGAAGTAGTCCGACTTAGCCTGGCTGGTAATCACCAACTGCTGATCCCTCAGGGTCACCATTTTTTCTGCCCCGTTCAGGGCCCCAGAAAAAGTTACGTTTCCTGACTGGAATGAACATTCCACCGGAGTCGAGGACTGGCTGAATTCCGCATTTCCTCCGCAACCTAAAATCGTTACGGCTAGAATAAGTATAGCAGGTAGCTTCATTCAGAGCTCAATTTAATGAGTTTTTGCCTACCTCGTAAGCTACCGGATCACATCAATGGGCAGGGCTAATGAAAAGAACACTCCACTTCTGCGCGCAAAAGAGGGTATGTAATCGGAAACATATCCCATGTAGGTGGTGGTGAATTCCAGGTTTGACTTTGTATTGATCCGGACAATAGGCCACGTGACGGCCATAGCAGCAGAAAGCGCTCCATCTGAATCTGCAAATACCTTGCGGTACCATACGTAACCACTTGCCCGCCAGCGGGGTTTGCTGTACTCTACCAACAACCGATGGGCCATTTTAGAACGGACGTTCCAGTCATAATACAACGTGGAGTTTTCAATGCGTAGGTCCGGTCGTAGGCTCCAGTTGATCTGCAGGCCTGAGAAGTAATCCGAATCATTGTCTTTGAATCCCTGGGTCTGATTGAATATGTACCCAAAGTGGGTTCGGATTTTAAGTTTGGGCGTTGGACGGAAAACAGCAAAAAGCCCAGGCTGGAGGTAGTTGACCACGGCATGGGATTCTTTGAGGTCGAGCGACTGGAACAGAAAAAAACCCCACCGGCGCTTCTCCATAAATATGTTGAGGTCTGCTACCGGACTTGCCGGCAATATGGCCCCACTGAATGGAAAGAATCCGGAACTATGGATTCGTGGATTTATGTTCAACAGTGTTCTGATGGAATCGCCGGCAGGATCGGCTTTTAGCAGGTGCGCATGACTACACATGATAAGCAGGGAAAGTCCAACCCTACCAACCCATGTCGAAAAGGCCTGCCGGTATTTGCGTCGCTCGTTTATCAGATGAAAAGATTTCCAATTCCACGGTCCAGTTGTTGTCATGTCGTTGAAGATTAATGTTGTTAATTTCTTTGTCCTCCATTGCACGAAGCACAAACCGGATCACTTCGATGTGATCTCCCTGAAAATGGAGTTCGGTGCCGGATGGCCTCTTATTCATGGAATTTGAAATTGTCATGTACAAAACAACCAGGAGATGGCCCAGAACCCAACCTGCTTCTTGCCATCCACGCTGTGTTGAACAAACTTAATTCCATGCACTGCCACCGTTATGGCAGCGTGAAAACCTTCAGAAAAAATATTTCACGGCCATTAGACTATCCCAGTTTCCAGGTCTCAATGTGGTCATCAATGCTAATGTGGTCTGTCTTGCGGAAAGCCTCCCCGGTAAGTCGCAAACCTTTGATTTGCCGAACGATGAAATCACGATATCCAGCCCGCAGCCAGCACCAGGCTATCAGGTGCCACTGGTTGGTGTAGTAGATAATTCCAATGGGCTCAATTTCCCGCCTGGTGTGTTGTCCCTTGAGATCCGTATAGTCGATCGCCAGAAGGATCGACCCGCTGATTGACTTTTGGATGTCCGTCAGGTACGCTGTGTTTGAAGACAATTCATCCAGCGAAGGCTGGAGCACACGGATTCGGCCCTGAAGGGTCTCCAACTTCTCCTGGTCACGCAACTTGAGGACGGCCCTTACCTTTTCCACGGCTTCTGCAACCTGCGAGGTTACCGATTCATCGGCAAAGCGATCAGCCAGAGACGCCAGAAGCACCAAAGCATTGGCTTGATCCGGCGTAAAACTCACCGGTGGGAGAAAGTACCCATCCATGATGTAATATCCCTTATTGGGCGCAAAAGAAACGGGTATTCCAATCTCGCTGAGGGCGCGTACATCCCGATACACGGTTCTGGGACTGATCCCGAATCGTTCACCGAGTTGTGAAGCAGAAACAAAGGAATGGGATTGGAGCATTGTCACCATTCCCATTAATCGGTCGATGCGATTCATTTCCTGACTGGTAATTCCGGATGAACGCAACAGCCCTCGGAACAGTTTCCAAAAGGACAGCAAGATTCCGTCTCTCGGTACGTCGTGAGGACGTACTGGTCAGTTTAGATGGCCTATCTGGCGGAGTGGCTTGGAAGTTAAGCCTCGCCCATCGTCCCCCCGAAGTTCATGGGGAACTTAGGCAGTTCGTCGGTGCGTTTGATGGCGCCAAAGGCTGTTTCGTACTTTTCGATATTGTCTTTCAGTGCAGCCAAAAGGCGCTTGGCATGTTCGGGGGTAATCACGATACGCGACTTTACCTTGGCTTTGGGAACACCAGGCATCAGTCGGATAAAATCGATTACAAACTCACTGTTGGAGTGGGCAATCATGGCCAGGTTGGAATACACTCCTTCAGCTATCTCCTCGCTCAGCTCAATGTTGATTTGATTTTGAGGAATCTGTTCTTTTTCGTCTGCCATGGTGGGTTGGAAATAAAAATCCCCTGACCGTTTGTTCAGTCAGGGGATCAGTTGGTTTAAGCCTGTAACTCTTTCTCCTTGCGGGGAGCACTGCTGCTCGGCTCCATCATCTTCTCGTACTCTTCTTCAGAACCTACAATGAGGTCGTTGAAGGCACGTTGACCGGTACCGGCAGGGATCAGGTGACCTACGATTACGTTCTCCTTCAAACCAGCGAGGTAGTCGGCCTTGCCACGGATGGCGGCTTCGCTCAATACCTTGGTGGTTTCCTGGAAGGACGCAGCCGACAGCCAGCTTTCCGTTTTCAACGACGCCTGGGTAATACCCTGGAGCGTTGGACGGGACACGGCAGGCATCGCATCGCGAACTTCTACCACACGCTGGTCCTTACGCTTCAGCGATGAGTTCTCATCACGAAGGTCGCGGGCCGTGATAATCTGACCGGGCTTTAGTTTCTGCGAGTCTCCGGCGTCGGTCACCACTTTCTTATCAAGAATCAGGTCGTTGACTTCGCGGAATTCCAGTTTGTCAACATATTCTCCCTGAAGGAAGCTGGTATCACCACTGTCAATGACTTCAACTTTCTGCATCATCTGGCTTACGATAGCCTCGATGTGCTTGTCGTTGATTTTCACACCCTGCAAGCGATATACTTCCTGAATTTCATTTACCAGATACTCCTGAACAGCTGTCGGGCCTTTTATCGAAAGGATATCCGAAGGTGTAATCGCGCCATCCGACAGGGGCTGACCTGCTTTCACGAAGTCGTTGTCCTGCACCAGGATGTGCTTCGACAGCGGTACGAGGTAGCGCTTCTGAACGCCATCGCGGGATTCAATAAAGATTTCGCGGTTACCACGCTTGATACCTCCATAGGTCACTACACCGTCGATTTCACTCACCACGGCCGGGTTGGACGGGTTACGGGCCTCGAACAATTCAGTAACGCGGGGCAGACCACCAGTAATGTCGCGTGACTTACCTACAGCACGAGGAATCTTCACTAACACATGACCAGCTTTGATCTGTTCACCCGCATCAACCGCGAGGTGAGCGCCCACCGGAATGTTATAGCTCTTCGTTTCGTTCTTGCCTTTCACCACGATAGCCGGGTTCTTGGTCTTATCGCGCGTTTCGGTAATCACTTTTTCACGGTGACCGGTTTGCTCGTCAGACTCTTCCTTGTAGGTAATGCCTTCGATGATCGCTTCGTATTCGATTTCACCATCGAACTCGGAAAGGATTACAGCATTGTAAGGATCCCAGTTACACAATTCATCGCCCTTCTCTACCTTCTGACCATCCTTCACAAAGAGGAATGATCCGTACGGTACGTTATTGGCGATCAATACACGGTTCTTATCCTTTTCAACGATCCGTACTTCACCGGTACGGCCCATAACTACCTTCACTTTGTTACCATCTTTGTCGGTACTGTCAATGGTGCGAACTCCCTCAAACTCAATGGTACCGCTAAACTTGGCACGGATGCTGGCTTCTGTTGCAATGTTGGAAGCGGCACCACCCACGTGGAAGGTACGGAGGGTAAGTTGCGTACCGGGTTCACCGATAGACTGTGCTGCAATTACACCCACAGCCTCACCGGTCTGCACCATACGACCTGTGGCCAGGTTGCGGCCATAGCACTTGGTACATCCACCTACACGTGATTCGCAGGTGAGGATAGAGCGGATTTCAACTTCTTCAATACTCGTCTCATCAATGCGCTTGGCAACCTCTTCGGTGATCTCCTGACCAGCAGGACAAATCATTTCATCCGAAATCGGATCGAAGATGTCATGTACGGATACACGACCCAGGATACGCTCAGACAAAGGTTCAACGATGTCCTCATTGTCCTTGAGGGCAGTCACTTTCAAGCCACGCAGGGTACCGCAATCTTCTTCGGTGATTACAAGGTCCTGGGCTACGTCAACGAGACGACGGGTCAGATAACCTGCATCCGCTGTTTTCAACGCGGTATCAGCCAAACCTTTACGAGCACCGTGTGTGGAGATAAAGTACTCCAATACATCCAAACCTTCTTTGAAGTTGGAGAGGATCGGGTTTTCGATGATGGAACCCACAGAGCCAGCAAGGTTCTTCTGCGGCTTGGCCATCAGACCACGCATACCACCCAACTGACGAATCTGTTCGCGGGAACCGCGGGCACCGGAGTGCATCATCATGTAGATCGAGTTGAAGCCGGCCTGATCTTCTTCCAACTGCTTCATCAGCGTGTTGGTCAAAAGGGTATTGGTCCGGGTCCAGATATCGATCACCTGGTTGTAGCGTTCGTTGTCGGTGATCAAACCCATCATGTAGTTGTTCCACACGCCGTCCACCTCTTTCTGTGCTGACGATACCAGTTTCTCCTTTTCAGCAGGAACCTTTACGTCATTCAAACCGATAGAAAGACCACCGCGGTACGCCATTTGGAATCCAAGTTCTTTGATATCATCAAGGAACTTCGCCGCCTTGGCCTGACCGGCAATTTTATATACGTCGGCGATAATGGTCTGGAGCTTTTTCTTAGTAAGCAGCTCATCCATATAGCCAACTTCTTCCGGTACCACTTCATTGAAGAGCACGCGACCCGTAACGGTCTCTACTGTCTTCATCACGATTTGTCCGGTCTTCTTGTCTTTGGTTTTCACACGCACCTTGATGAGCGCGTGCTTGGAGAGGCGACCTTCGTTGTAGGCGATAATCACTTCCTCAGACGAATAATAGAGTTTTCCTTCGCCCTTCTCTCCTTTTCTGCCTTTGGTGAGGTAGTACAAGCCCAACACCATGTCCTGTGACGGCACCGTAATCGGTGCGCCGTTAGACGGGTTGAGGATGTTGTGAGAAGAAAGCATGAGCATAGAAGCTTCTACGATAGCTTCCTGACCCAGCGGAACGTGAACGGCCATTTGGTCACCGTCGAAGTCAGCGTTAAAGGCTGTACAAACGAGGGGGTGCAACTGGATAGCTTTTCCTTCAATCAGTTTGGGTTGGAACGCCTGGATACCGAGACGGTGCAATGTTGGGGCACGGTTGAGGAGCACGGGGTGTCCTTTCAACACGTTTTCCAAAATATCCCATACCACAGGGTCCTTGCGGTCAACAATCTTTTTAGCAGACTTAACCGTCTTCACAATACCGCGCTCGATGAGCTTGCGGATGATGAATGGCTTAAACAACTCGGCTGCCATGTCTTTGGGCAGACCGCATTCGTGCAATTTCAATTCAGGACCCACTACAATAACCGAGCGGCCTGAATAATCCACACGCTTTCCAAGCAAGTTCTGACGGAAACGTCCTTGCTTTCCTTTCAGCATATCGCTGAGGGATTTTAAGGCGCGGTTTCCTTCCGAGCGAACGGCGTTTACTTTACGGGAGTTGTCGAACAAGGAGTCAACAGCCTCCTGCAACATACGCTTCTCGTTGCGGAGAATTACTTCCGGAGCCTTGATATCAATCAAGCGCTTGAGGCGGTTGTTACGAATAATGACACGACGATAAAGGTCGTTCAGGTCAGAGGTAGCAAAACGGCCACCATCCAGCGGTACCAGTGGACGCAATTCGGGCGGGATTACCGGTACCATCTTGATAATCATCCACTGGGGCTTGTTCTCTACGCGTGTGTTGGCTTCGCGGAAAGCTTCCACCACCTTCAGGCGCTTAAGGGCTTCTGCCTTGCGCTGTTGGGAAGTGTCGGTTGCAGCCTGGTGGCGCAGTT